>NZ_JAUSZN010000001.1:1293500-1939000 GCF_030817595.1 Neobacillus niacini | reverse complement strand
CTTCAGAAGAAGAAATTCTAACAAATCCAGAAATTAAACTTGTTGCCAGTGCCAATATTCCGGTTGACCGAGGTCCACTTGGGCTTCGAGTGCTCGATCATGGAAAGCATTATTTTACGGATAAGCCTGCGTTTACAACGATGGAACAGGTAAAAAAGGCAAGGCAAAAAGTGGTGGAAAACGGTCTAAGATGGGGAATTTATTACGGCGAGCGGTTACATTCTGAGAGTTCTGTCTTTGCAGGACAATTGATTGAAGAGGGAGCCATCGGCCGAGTGATCCAAGTCATGGGTACAGGACCACATCGTGCGAATCCAAACAGCCGTCCCGATTGGTTTTTTGACCCTGAATATTATGGCGGGATTTTATGTGATATCGGCAGCCATCAAATTGAACAGTTTCTACATTTTGCTGGTGCTGCGGATGCAAAGGTATTGCATAGTAAAATAGGAAATTATCATTTTAAACAATATCCAAAGTTCCAAGATTTTGGTGACGCGACACTCGTGGCAGACAATGGTGCGACGTTCTATTTCCGTGTTGACTGGTTTACGCCTGATGGGCTTGGTACTTGGGGAGATGGACGGGTTACGATCTTAGGAACAGAAGGCTATATCGAAGTACGTAAGTATATCGATATTGCGAGAGATAGCCGCGGGGATCACTTGTATTTGGTGAATCATCAAGGGGAAAAACATTATCAATTATCCGGTAAAGTGGGTTGTCCATTTTTTGGAGAATTTATTCTGGACTGTTTATATGGAACTGAAAACGCGATGACCCAGGAGCATACTTTTAGAGCTGCCGAATTATGTATTGAAGCACAAGAACAGGCAATATGGATAGAGAAAGCAGACCAGCCAGAAGTATCAGCTAAATAATAGGTGTTTTATTAACGCCTTTTTTCCCGTGAAAGGGTGAAAAACAATGCCAATTACTGTACAAGATGTACTCGATAAATTAATGGAACCAGTGAATCACATTCAAAATACTGTGGATACTCTTAAGGCAGGTGACCCGGCTGCTGAAGTAAAAGGGATTGCCACAGCCTTTATGGCTACACACAAGGTAATTGAACAAACTATCGCCTTGGGTGCAAACTTGTTGATTACTCATGAAGGTATATACTTCAGCCATCATGACCACACCGAAGACTTGGAAAAGGACCCTGTATATAATGAAAAACGCAGGTTAATTACGGAGTCAGGTCTTGCAATCTATCGTTTCCATGATTATTGGCACCGCTATAAGCCTGATGGGATAATGACTGGATTAATTGAGGCATTAGGCTGGCAATCTCATATTGTAGAAAATCATCCGGCTGCATCCATTGTAAGTATTCCTCCCATGACATTAGCAGAGATATCAGAGCACATAAAGCGAAGATTAGGAATCCCGTATTTACGATTCACAGGAGATTTGGCGATGAAATGTAAGCACATCGGGCTCTTAGCTGGTTATAGAGGCGGAGGAAGTTTATGCATCCCTCTTTTTGAACAGGAAAGTTTGGATCTGATTATATATGGAGAAGGTCCAGAATGGGAAACTCCGGAATATGTGAGAGATGCCAATGATCAAGGAAAGAAAAGAAACCTGATTGTTCTTGGGCATGCGGAAAGTGAACAACCTGGAATGAATTATTTAGCACAATGTCTGCAAACAATGTTTCCAAGTATTCCAACTTATTTTATTCCGGTCGAACAAGCCTTACAAGTTATATAAATGGTAGTACCTAAATCAAATTGATAGGCGGTGATAAAGGTTGAAAATGGGATTTCGATGGTATGGGGAAGGAAATGATTCAGTAAGTTTAAAACAAATTAAACAAATTCCCGGTGTGGAAACGATTGTTTGGGCTCTTCACGATATGCAGGCTGGAGAAGAATGGCCGATAGAGAAAATCCTTGAAGTAAAGCAGCAAGCTGAACATTATGGTTTTAACATTGATGTGGTTGAAAGTGTAAATGTGCATGAAGACATTAAACTTGGTCTTCCCTCACGAGATCGATATATAGAAAACTATAAAAGAACCATTGAAAAACTGGCTAAAGTAGGTGTAAAGGTAATCTGTTATAACTTTATGCCTGTTTTTGACTGGATCCGGACTGATTTATATAAAGAGCTTGAAGATGGTTCCACTGCTTTGTTTTATGAAAAATCTAAGGTCGAGAATATTGACCCAATTGAGTTAGTTAATAAGATTGCGAATAATCCCGACTATACCATGCCTGGCTGGGAACCTGAGCGGTTAGAAAATCTTACCATACTGTTTGACGCTTATAAGGGTGTAACAGAAGAAGACTTATTTCAACATTTGCGCTATTTCCTAGAAGCGATAATTCCAGTATGTGAAGAGAATGACATTAAAATGGCCATTCATCCTGATGATCCGCCATGGCCTATATTTGGATTACCTCGTATTATTACAAATCAAGCGAATATTAGACGAATGTTAAAGCTTGTTGATAGTCCTTATCATGGAGTAACGCTTTGCAGTGGTTCCTTAGGTTCAAATCCTAGTAACAATCTGGTCGATATGGTCAAAGAATTTGCCGAACGAATTCCATTTGCCCATGTTCGAAATATAAAAGTCTATGAAAATGGTGATTTTATTGAGACTTCACATCGGGGACAGGATGGGACAGTTGATATTGTTGGTATCATGAAAGCGTATCATGAAAATGGATTTAAGGGCTATATAAGACCGGATCATGGAAGACATATTTGGAACGAAAAATGCCGGCCAGGATACGGCTTATATGACCGGGCCCTGGGGATTATGTATCTTTTGGGTATTTGGGATTCATTAAATTAGGTAATATTGCACTCAATAATCGATTGAGGAGGATAAATATTGAAAAGTGCTTTTGAAAATATCTCAAAGAATAATACGGATTTATATACGACAGCGCATAAAGAAAGTTATTCTGCATGGCTGCAATATAGAAAGATTGAAGTTCGAGCAATAGCAGAAGATTATACTCAATGGTGCAGAAACCTTACAGTTTTAGGAGACTCTGTCTTGATGGAATCTGCTAAGAAGGAACTTATCCAGGGCATTTCTTCCATGTTAGGGGTTATGCCAGAATCTTGCTCAGAACCGCAGCAATCTGGCCTGGTGTTAGCTGTTAAGGATTCTACTGGAGATTTAATAGATGTGGATTTTAATCATCTGAATGATGATGGATACGCCATTAAGACCGTTACTTCTGGTCAAAATAATACTATTTTTGTAGTAGGAAAAAAGGATAAAGGTGTCTTATATGGTACCTTTCACTTATTACGCCTCATGCAAAATAGGGGGAATTTTCAACAGCTCGATATCGTTGAAAACCCTAAAAATCAATTACGAATGCTTAATCAATGGGATAACATGGATGGCAGTATTGAACGAGGGTATGCAGGAAATTCTATTTTCTATAAAGATTATCAATTCTCAGATGAGCTTAATAGAATTGAAGATTATGCCAGACTGCTTGCTTCAGTTGGTATAAATGGAATTGCTATTAATAACGTGAACGTTCACCAGGAGGAGACGAATTTAATTACTGGCACCTTGCTCCCTAAAGTGGCTGAAGTGGCTGGTATTTTTAGGGCTTATGGTATCACAACATTCCTTAGCGTGAATTATGCGAGTACAATCCAAATTGGAAATTTAACAACAGCTGACCCGCTGAATTCAGAGGTTCGAGAATGGTGGAAAGAGAAAGCCGAAGAGATATACAGCTATATTCCTGATTTTGGTGGTTTCCTAGTAAAAGCCGATTCAGAACACCGCGCTGGACCATTTACATATGGACGCAATCATGCGGATGGAGCCAACATGCTCGCAGAAGCACTCCAGCCCTTTAATGGCATTGTTCTTTGGAGATGTTTCGTCTATAACTGTCTCCAAGATTGGCGTGACCGCTCTACAGACCGGGCAAGAGCTGCATACGACCATTTTAAACCGTTAGATGGTCAGTTCCATTCTAATGTTATTTTACAGATTAAAAATGGTCCAATGGATTTCCAAGTTCGTGAAGGTGTCTCACCATTATTTGGTGCCATGGAAAAAACGAATCAAATGTTGGAATTTCAGGTTACTCAAGAATATACAGGACAACAAAGACATCTTTGTTATCTCGTTCCGCAATGGAAGGAAATCCTTGATTTTGATACGTATGCAAAAGGTAAAGGCTCAGAGGTCAAAAAGGTCGTGGATGGCTCCCTGTTTCAAAACAGATACAGCGGAATTACTGCTGTTTCTAATATTGGAGATGATTATAATTGGACCGGGCATACGCTGGCCCAAGCTAATCTGTACGGCTTTGGACGCTTGACATGGAACCCAGATCTTTCAGCTCAAAAAATCACGGATGAATGGATTGGTCAAACCTTTGGTGATGATCAATTGGTTAAAAAGCTGGTAAGCAAAATGCTATTAAAATCATGGAGTATCTATGAAAAATATACGTCACCACTAGGTGTTGGCTGGATGGTAAACCCACATCATCATTATGGGCCAAATGTGGATGGTTATGAATATGACGTTTGGGGAACGTACCATTTTGCGGATTGGGAAGGAATTGGAGTAGACAGGACTGTAAAAACAGGAACCGGTTATATCTCTCAATATTTTAAAGAGAATGCAGAGATGTTTGAAAGCCTTGAAACATGCCCGGATGAATTGCTGTTATTTTTCCATCATGTCCCTTACACACATAAGCTGAAATCAGGTGTAACAGTGATTCAACATATCTATAATACTCACTTTGAGGGAGTAGAAGAGGCTGAGGAATTAGTTGAAACTTGGTTACAGCTTAAGGATAGGATTGATCAAGAGCGATTTGATGATATCTTGAACAAATTACAAGAACAAGCAAATCATTCGAAGGAATGGCGGGATATTATAAACACTTATTTTTATAGGAAATCAGGAATCAAGGATGAGTTAAATAGAAAAATTTATTAGTAAATCTGTTTGATAGAATAAGGAGGAGCAGTTTTGTCATTAATCGTTCATCCTTTACCTATCTTGAACGTAAATAATAGGAGGGTTCATTCAAATGACGAAAAATAATGCTCTAGGAACCAACGTGATTGCGCAAATTGGTATTCTTGTTCATGATATTGAAAAAACAAGCCAGAACTACGCAGAATTCTTTGGGATCGAAAAAACCGAGTGGAGTTTAACTGATAAATTGGAACGTGCAAAAACAGAGTTTGAGGGGAACCCAACTGAGGCTAGAGCAAAACTAGCATTCTTCGATATGGGCTCTCTTCAATTAGAATTAATCGAACCGGATCAAAGTCCAAGTACTTGGCGTAAACATTTGGATGAGCATGGTGAAGGCCCTCACCATATTGCATTTTTCATAGAAGGAATGAAAGAAAAAATTGCCATAATGGAAAGTAAGCAAATGCCGTTACTTCAAAAAGGGGAATATACGGGCGGAAGATACGCGTACATGAACACATTCAAAGACTTAAAAATTATTACGGAATTGTTGGAAAACGATCGATAAAACGGTTATGGAGGAGATACTAGTATGGTACTCCTCTCCTTTTATATTAATAATAGGAGGGATAAAAGAATGAGGATTTTGATAACGGGTGCAAATAGAGGTCTAGGATTGGCTTTATCACAGGTTGGGGCAGAAAGAGGCCATCAAATTCTTGCTGGAGTCAGAAATATCCAACAAAGTGAAGAAAGTCTAACACAATCAGAAATCAATAAATCAATTTCACTGCTGCCTTTAGATGTAACAGATGAAGAATCCGTTACTTCAGCTGCTAATACGGTGAAAGAAAACTTTGGAACCATTGATGCAATTATAAATAATGCAGGCGTATTGTTAGAACGTGATAAACAGATAGAGGACTTGGATCTGGACCAAGTGAAAGTAACATTCGATGTCAATTTCTTTGGTCCGATTAGAGTGGTAAAACATTTCCTGCCTCTTTTAATGATGGGCGATCGTTCGTCAATCATCAACATTTCTTCGGAAGCCGGCAGTATGTCCAATGCTTATGCCGGTGACTATGCATATGCTTCTTCTAAAACAGCATTGAACATGTTTTCACAGCAATTAAATCAGTATGTAAAAAGTAAGAAAATAAACGTTTACTCTATACATCCCGGCTGGATTAAGACAGATATGGGCGGCGATCGTGCACCAGGGGACCCAATTGATAAGGCCGAAGGTATATTTGATATTATTGAAGGAAAACGAGAGATTGACAGTCAGAATGTTTTTATCACCTATGAAGGGCAGCCAATGCCATTATAACGAAGATAAAGAGTGGTGAATGAATTGATTAGATTGGCAGCAGTGCTTGGCGATTATTATCATTCGAGTGAATGGGCGAAACAATCACTTGAATCTGCTTTGAACTTTGGTAAGCAAGATGTGCAAATTGCCTATTGCTATCCTAAACAATTGACAGAAGTACTTAGTAAGCAGCCAGATGTAGTGATTCTTTTTAAAGAAAATAGATACAATCCTGTGGACGAAAACGTAGAGACATGGATGACAGAAGAACTCTCGTTAGTAATTACAAATTATGTAGAGAATGGCGGGAACTGGCTTGCATGGCATTCTGGCTTGGCGTCATACCCTGTTGAGGGATCTTACGTAAAAATGTTAAAGGGGTCTTTTTTGTATCACCCTGAAAAGCAACAGATAGTCCATTACAAAGCTTCAGAAGGAAATACTGTCGTTCCAAGTTCCACTTCATTTGAAATGGTTGATGAACATTATTTTGTTGATTGTGATAAGGAAAATACAAATGTATTTCTCGTCTCTGAGTCCATTGATGGCAAAGCTGAGGCAGGGTGGTTTCACCGTTATGGAGAGGGAAAAGTATGTTGTTTAACACCTGCCCATAATAAAGACGGACTATTGAACGAGAATTTTTTGAATGTATTAAGAAACTGTGTAAACTGGCTAATTATAAGATAAAAATGTGGAATCCAATACTCTTCTATTCTGTATTAGTTCCAAAACTTGGGGAAACTAATATATAAAACTGTAAGGAGTGAAACGGAATGTTCATGCAAGGATCAATTATAGCGGGTGAGTTTGATTCATCTATAAATGAGTTCGCTTTACAACAGGTGAAACATTTTGAAACACAATCCATTCTTAATGAAAACCAATTGAACCATATCTACGATTACCTTAAAAGGAACCAACACCAAGAGGATGGACAAATTATTACGCTATACGATCAAATGCCGATCAGATTATCTCAAGACGAAATTAACCAATTTATTGATGATTTAGAAAAAGTTAAGTCGATGTATCAATAACAGACTAATGACTTCTTTATAACTCTTATAGTGTTGACGGTTTTTTTTGAATATTGGAACATGTAAAAAGCTTACTCAAATGAGTAAGCTTAAGGTCCTGTATAAACACTTTCACATGTTCCTGGTTTTGGTTCATAATAACAATGCTGCTTAAATTGACCAGAATGAGGTTGATCGTACCAGGTTGGCGGACATGGAGCATACGGATTAAAATACCAAAGGGCATATTTTGATGGGTGTTCTCTCCAATGCTCCAAATTTTGTCTGGCTAATCTTTTTTCTGCGGACCTCGCTCTTTGATAAAATACATTCCCTTTTTGAACGGCTTCAAAAGAAAAATTTCCTCCTTGGACATGAAAAATGACATCGTTAACGTTTCTTAGATCTTTAAAGTCTAAACATTCTGCTTTAACACGATTAACAATTACATTTCCCACCATTAACATTCCTTGTTTTCCTTCACCTTCGGCTTCTGCTCTCATCATCCTTGCCATTAAGTCAACGTCTGAACTTCTGTAGTTAATTCTTGGCATTTTCTCACCCCAGAAATATAGTATGAAAAAAAGCCTCCATTGATGTCATTGTTTATGAATTAAGCTAGTTTCATTATTCAAGATTACAATTAACCTATATGTGTTAATATCTCTTTTTCAAGAACATCTAGAAATAGCTGTATCGATGGATTTAAGTTGTTCTTTTTCCAAGCAAGCACGAGTTCACAATCGCTGTCCACAGCACCATCTATTTCTACAAAACGTAGTGATGAACTCGATACTGCTTCAAAACTTTTTGGCAGGATGGAGATTCCGATTTCGGATTCGACCAGAACTGGAACAGTATCCACAAATCTTGGCTGACTTACGATTCTAGGCGTGAAGCCGCTTTGTTCACACAGATGTACAATAAAGTCATACGAGCCTACGGGAGAAGCGTGGCGGTTATGTATGATAAAAGGCTCTTTTGCCAGTTCTGAGAGTTTAATTTTCTTGTGACCAGAAAGGGGATGATTTTTGTGCATGACAATGCAATACGGCTCTCTCGTCACAGACTGAATTTCGATTTCTTCAATTCTATCTAATCCTGCAGGCAATGTTAAAGCGATATCGATTTCACCCTCTTCTAATGATTCCTTTAGCATTTTACTAGGAAAGTGGTTCAAGTAAAGTTCCACTTTTGGATGAGTCTCACGGAATTGCTTGATGATGTTTGGTAAAAACCTACGGACATGAACACTTAGAAACCCAATGGAAAGGCTGCCAATGACACCGGCATCTGTTTGTTTTGCTTTTTCAATCGCCCCTGATGTTTTTTCTACAATTTCAATTGCTTCCTTTAAAAAAACAGAACCTGCAGGAGTTAACTGAACAGACCTCTTGTTTCTAATAAAAAGTTTTACGCCTAATTGCTGTTCCAAATCGGCAATTTGATGGCTGATAGCTGATTGAGCAACGTAAAGCTGATTAGCTGCCTTGGTAAAGTTTAAGTACTCGGCTACTGTAATAAAATAACGTAATTGACGAATATCCATATGGTCCCTCACTTGCCATATATTTTTAATTATTTTAACATATGGATTAACCAATAGACGAAATACTTGAAGTTTACTTAAAATAAAAATACTAGTAGTATTTAACTCTACTAATATGAAATCTGGATTACAGAAATCGAAATCCTATATTTCCATTTCTGCTTGAACCGTATTATGGTTAATGTGGAAGCGCTTAAAACTAGTCGTTGAGATTGGAGTGTGGTTAGATGAGCCTGCAAATCGTTGGCAAACTGTCAAATGTTAAAAAACCGTATTTTATAAGAAATGGAGAGGGCGAACGTTATCTCTTTGGTACTCAAGTTGCGTCCATTGTTGCGACAACTGCAAGTACCGGTGACAAGATGGAAATTGTACAGATATCAGGTGGTAAAGGAGATTATTTTCCGGCACATGTTCATGAAAAAGCTCATGAAGGTATCGTAGTACTTGACGGCAGACTAGAAGTAGAGCTAAATGGACAAGTTCATTTGTTGACAGCAGGCGACTATGTACACATCCCGGCAGGTACGGTTCATGCTTATTGGCTGCAGAGTCATCGAACACGCTTTTGGTCGTTCACGATGAACGGTAATCTAGCAAAATTATACTCTCTCATTGGAGTGCCATTTGATAGATTTGAACGTCCGCCTGTTTCGCAGAATCCCTTAGTTGCGGAAAGTTTTTCCGATCTTCCTGATGATATTGATATTAAATTTGTTCCTAGACAACAAACAAACGGGTTACCTCAGTTGGTTAAAGGCGGTACAATACCTGACTTGGTTCAACCATATGTGCTAGAGGCAGGGGAAGGAATCCATCTTCTTAGCGGGGATACTGTTCATTCTCTACTAACCACGAAAGAGGCTGCAGATGGTCAATTTCTTGCGCTTGTATCTGAAGGACCAAAGGGACTGCCAATCGGTGAGCACGCGCATGAGTATACAAACGAAACATTTATGTGTTTACAAGGACAAATGACACTTTGGGTGGATGGGGAAGAGTTACACTTGCTCCCGGGGGATTTTGCTTATGTACCAGCGAAAACACCGCATCGCTTCCGTTGTGATGCCCATTATACGAAGTTTTTAGGTGTGTTAACTCCTGGCCAATTTGAAGATTTCTTCCGAATTCTTGGCGACCCATACGAATATCCGATTTTTCCAAGTGAGCCGGCGGCCTATCGATTTGATCGGGTTATTCAGCGAATTGAAGAGATGGATTTGATTTTACTTGGGAAACCTCCAGTCCCTCCTGCTGCAGTAGAAGAGGTTAATCATTAATGGTGTATGACGTAAAGGTTGTTGCCGACCTCGAGTTTGCCGCACCTGATGGAAAACCATTATTAGTAGATCTTTATTTACCAATTGGGGCAGATAAACCCTTACCGGTAATTGTTTGGCTGCATGGGGGCGGCTGGAGAATTGGTGATCGAAAACTAGGTCCTGATTTTCGGGTACGGTTTGCTGAACGTGGATATGCAATGGCAAGTATCGAGTATCGTTTAAGCGGAGAGGCTCTTTTTCCAGCACAAATTCATGATGTGAAGGCTGCTATTCGCTGGCTGCGCTCTTCGGTAAATGAATTTGGTCTAGATAGTGGCAAGATAGGGCTATGGGGCTCGTCCGCTGGAGGTCATTTAGCTGCACTGGCCGGTACAACAGGTGAAGGGATTCTCGAGGATTTAGGATTAGGATGTGCGGATTTTAGCAGTGACGTACAAGCTGTTGTAGATGGATATGGACCTACTGACTTTTTGCAAATGGATGCTTATAGCCATAAGGAGATCGCTGTATCTAGTGATCCTGAGTCAAATTTACTGCAACTGACTCTACAACATGAAGACAAGAATTCTCCTGAGTCACAATTACTTGGAGCACCTATCATATCTGTTCTGCATCTGGTCAAGAAAGCGAATCCTATTACTTATATTAAAAACGGTTTGCCGCCATTTCTAATTATGCATGGGTTAAGTGATACAGCAGTGGCTCCTCACCAAAGTGAACTGCTTTATCAAGCGCTTATTGCTAAAGGAAATGAAGCGACCCTCTGTCTTATTGAAGGTCTTGGACACGCATTTTTTAATAAAAATGAATTGGATGATAACGGGCCGTATTCTGCCTCCATTCGCAGGGGAGGAGATGGAGAAACCGAGTATATCCGCAATCGTGAAATTAAAATATTTGAGATGGTAGAAGAATTTTTTCAAAAACATCTTTTGGGAAGCTGACTAATTTATTCCCTCGCGGACTTAATTCGGTACGGCAAAGGGAATTGTTAGCTGAGTGGTAACCAAAGAGTTGTTTTGGTTACCTCTAATGGGAAAATAATGACTGTGTGGTAACCAAAGTACCGTTTTGGTTACCACTAAAGCGAAAATGCTGACTTAAGGGTAACCAAAGAGTCGTTTTAGTTCCCGCTAAAACGAAAAACAGGCTTAATGGTAACCAAAGACCTTCGATCTGATAAAGAACCAAAACTCCGCAACTAAAGCGGGGTTATTTTTTTGTAAAAAAACTTCAATTATCTGAAATTCCGATTTCTCAAATACAATCTGTGTATTTCAAAAAAGTTTCTACGTCCTTTATCATGAATTTATAGATAGCAAAACGCTAGGAGGAATTCACATGAAATTACTAACATATTCAACCAATGATCAGCCTTTACGTCTAGGAGTCTTAGTAGATGAAAATACGATTGTTGATCCACAGCAAGCCTATATTGAACTTTTAAAGGAGCAAGGGCAGGAGAGAGCGGAAGAGATTGCAAACGCTTTATTGCCGCATAATCCAACAGAATTTATTGCTAATGGAGAGCTTGCACTTCGAACAGCAAAGGAAGCAATATCTTATGCAGTAGAAAATAAACAAAAGTCATCAGCTGTTTATCAGCAGGATAATGTACGAATTGGAGCGCCTGTATTAAAACCGAACAAGATCATTTGCGTTGGTTTAAACTACAAGAATCATATTATTGAAATGAAACGTGATTTCCCAGAACATCCAGTTGTTTTTGCCAAATTTGCAACAGCGATTGCAGGGCCAAATGATGTCTTCCCGCTCAATTCTAATTTAACTAAAAAGTTAGATTACGAGGCAGAATTTGCGTTTGTCATTGGAAAAACCGGAAAGGACATTGCTTATGATGAAGCACTGGACTATGTCTATGGGTACACGGTAGCAAATGATATAACAGCTCGCGATATGCAAAAAAGAACAATTCAATGGCTGCAAGGGAAGACATTGGATAAGAGTCTTCCACTAGGACCTGTGTTAGTAACAAAGGATGAAATCGCAAATCCACACTCCCTTGATATTTCTTTAACCGTTAATGGTGAAGTGAGACAGAATTCAAATACTGAACAGTTATTGTTCAACGTCAATCAGCTAATTGAATTCTTATCCGGGATCTTTACGCTTGAACCTGGTGATGTTGTTTGTACTGGTACACCAGGCGGGGTAGGAGAAGCTCAGAATAAATTTCTTCAAGATGGGGATGTCGTTAAAGTAGAAATCTCTGGAATTGGAGCCATTGAAACGGTCATTAAAGAGGTGAGCCAATCATGAATCACGAACCGATAAGGGATATTGCCCACTTGGCTCATATTGAATTGCTGACACCAAAGCCAAACGAAAGTCTAAACTTTTTCAAAGAATTATTAGGAATGGAAGTAGTTCATAGCGAGGGACAATCTGTTTTCCTCCGAGGCTGGGGGGACCAACCGTTATACAGCTTGAAGCTTACAGAAGCGAAGCAAGCTGGTTTAGGTCACGTCGCGATGAGAACCTTTTCACCATATGCACTCGAACAACGTGCTCTAGATATTGAGAAAAATGGATTCGGTTTGGGATGGACAGATGGGGATTACGGGCACGGCCGCTCCTATCAATTCACAGATGCAGATGGACATAATCTAGAAATCTATTATGAAGCAGAAAAATACATTACACCGGATCACTTAAAGCCTGGATTGAAAAATATGCCTGCGAAATACGCGGCTAAAGGTGCATCAGTTACACAGCTGGATCATATCAATTTGTTCAGCTCCGATGTTGACGCTGATAGCCTATTCTTCCGCAATCGACTAGGTTTCAAACTGAGTGAACAGGCGATAACAGATGATGGGAAACAAACAACAGCTTGGCTTCATGTTACGAATAAATCTTATGACCTCGCCATCTCACATGATAAATCTGGCAGCAAAGGACGTTTTCACCATGCGGCATTCAAAGTAGAAAGTCCTGAAATGGTTCTTCGAGCAGCAGACGTGTTTTTAGATAATGGAATATTCATTGAAGCTCCACCGAATAAACATGTTGCCGGTCAAACGATGTTTGTCTATGTATATGAGCCAGGAGGCAATCGAATTGAGGTATGCGCGGGCGGCTTTCTCATCTTCTCGCCAGATTGGGAAACCGTGACATGGACACCTGAAGAACGTAAAAAAGGGTTAGCATGGGGCACACCGCTGCCATCAACATTTCACACTTATGGAACACCCGATATAAGCAAATAGAGTAATTACAGGGGGATGGGAACATGAATCAAACGTTAAACAGGTTATCCTATGAAGAAGCATTGGAACGTGCAAAAAAATTGGTTCCTTCAATACGTTCGCGGTCACGAGAGGGTGAATTACTTCGCCATCAACCGCTAGAGAACATACAAGAATTCATTGAATCAGGCTTGGTACGTACCATGGTACCGAAACGTTGGGGCGGCCATGAACTCAATTGGAAAACTTTAGCGGATACAGCCATTGAAGTTGCGAAGGGTGATGCCTCTGCAGGCTGGTGCTATTCACTGTTATTGTTACACAGTTGGATGCTGGCATTCTTCCCAGATAAAGCACAGGAAGATGTGTGGAAAGAAAATCCGGATGCATGTCTAGCCACATCAATCAATCCAAGTCCTGATTCACAAATTAAACGTGTGGATGGAGGGTATCGTTTAACAGGGAAATGGGGTTTTTCTTCCGGTATCAACCACTGTGACTGGGTAATGATTAGTGCAGAAGCGCCAACAGAAAGTGGAAAAAAGGCATTATACTTTCTAGTTCCAAAAAGTGATTTAAACGTGATTGATATATGGCGTGTGATTGGGATGAGAGGAACAGGCAGTAATCTATTAGAGTTGACGGAGGTATTTGTACCAGATTACCGAACTATGGAGTTAGAACCATGGAATCTTACCGGTCAATCTCCAGGGATGGACCTCAATACAGCGCCGCTTTATCGTATCCAAATATCTGCGGTTATGCCGGTTACCTTATTGTCGGTTATTCTTGGAGCGACAAAAGGTGCCTATACCATATGGCGTGATAGTGTAATTGGTAAAAATAAAACAAGAGGTGGGGAGCAAGTCGCCAATTTAACCCATCAACAAATTCGGCTCGCTAAGGTGTCAGCGAAAATTGAAGCTGCAGATGCTCTTCTTCATAAATCATTAGAACTTGTGGAATCTGGCCGCGTACTTGATTATGCAGAACGTGTACGTCTTCGCTGCAATTACGCCTACTGTGCAGAAATGTGTGCTGAAATAATGGAAACGATCTACACGTCGAGCGGAGCAGCAGCTTCTGCAGAGAGCCATCCACTTCAGCAGTTTTGGCGCGATATCCATGCTGGGGCACAGCATACAGCCTTTAATTTTGATTGGGTAGGTGAGATCTTCGGCAAGCTGGAGCTTGGTATTCCAGTAAAAGTCGTTTATTAAGAGAGGGAGATCACAATGACTAAAACTTTAGATATTTTGAGCACAGAACTCGTTTCTTCTTTACAGGGAGAAAAAATGGTTTCATTGGTTACTTTAGACGCTGAAACAAAATTACCTCAATTAAGTGTAGTATCATGGGTGTACGCAGAACCTAACGGTACGAAAATAAAAATAGCCCTAGGGCATAAAGCATCAAGCATTGATAATATTCGCACCAATCCAAATGTTCTCGTAGGGATCATTGGCGCTGGTAGCTGCTATGAAGTACGCGGTACTGCTACTGTCTCACAGATATTTGAACGGACAATGAAACTTTGTGTAGTAACCATTGAGGTTGAAGCTGTGGAGAATGTGATGTTTTATGGAGGGAAAGTTACCGTAGAACCGGCATATGAAAAAACCTACAATCCAGAACTAGCTAAAAAACTGGATACAGAGGTTTACGAGCTTTTTAGACAGAACGATTAACGAAATTAATTATGCGCCTGAACTGCATTCAGGCGTTTTTTTACGTTTAAGGAGACTAGGATTTGTAAAGGAGGTGACGAAATTTTTGAAAAAATTGACCATTCACTTTATTGTTAGTAGTAATATAAATTTTTTTATACTAAAATCAAATTAACCATAAATAGATAGGATTTAATAAAGTCATGGAAGGGAGTTACAACCGTTGAAGCAAAACATCAAAGCAATCCTTGCACCCATGAGTCCAAAAGAAAGAATGGCTTATATCTGGGACTATTATAAGTTTCATATCATTGGGACAATTGTTGCAATCATTCTATTACTCTCATTGATCAGCAGTATCGGTGAGAAAAAAGAAGTTGTCCTAAATATGACGATTATTGGACAAGGGGTAAATCCAGAAGGTGTGGTTCAATTACAGGAACAATTAACCAACAAGCTTGTGCAAGACAAAGGTGATGAAGAAGTTTCTGTTCAACATTTAACTTATAATAAGACAAGTATGGACGAGGCTTCACGAGCAGGAATACAAAAAATGTCAGCAGAGATTTCGCTTGGAGCAATTGATGTAATGATTGTCGAAAAAGAACTATTTGAGGAAATTTCATCGCAGAATGCGCTGCTAGCATTGAATGATTTCAAGGGAGCCAATAAATTGTTACCATCTGATGAAAAAGTTTATGGAATTAGCACCTCTGATATTCAACTTTTGGCACCATTGGCATTAGATGAAAACGAGGTGTTATGTGTACCAAGGACTACGAAAAATTTGAAGAAAATCAATGAATTTTTTACACTCATTTCTAAGTAAACAGAGAAGGAGATCCTTTCAACCTGAAGGATCTCCTGTTTATTGCAAATAAGGACAATAAATTGGTCGAATCACGATATAGGAATATCATATTTTTCTAGTAATATAGAGATATAAGTAAGCGTTCCCAACAGAAAGGTGATGTTTATGCCAAGATACAGTATAGCCGTCGACATCGGTGCATCAAGTGGAAGACTTATATTGGGCTATCTTGAAGATGGTCTGTTAAAACTAGAAGAAATTCATCGCTTTGAAAACAAAATCGTGAAAAAAAGGGATTCCTTCTGCTGGGAAGCCGATAAACTTTTTCAAGAAATCAAAAATGGACTAAAAAAATGCGTGGAATTAGGCATTAAGCCAGATAGTATTGGAATAGATACATGGGCGGTCGACTTTTTGTTATTGGATGAAAATAATCAGCCATTAACGGAAGCGGTTTCTTATCGTGACCCGCGTACAGATGGGATGATGGAAGAGGTATTTGAACTTTTTTCAAAGGAAAGACTTTACCTTGAAACAGGCATTCAGTTCCAAAAGTTTAATACAATTTATCAATTATTTTCTATCAAAAAAAATAATCCTGAAATCCTAGAAAAAGCAAAATCATTTTTAATGATTCCTGATTATTTCAATTATTTACTGACTGGTAAAAAAGCAAATGAATATACCAATGCAACCTCTACACAGCTGGTAAATGCCTTTACCAAACACTGGGATGGGCAAATATTAGATGTTCTTGGGATTAATAAAGAAATGTTTCAAGAAATTAAAACTCCAAAAACGATTCTTGGGACACTTTCGAAGGAACTAGTTTCAGAGTTTGGTTTTGACCTTCAAGTTATTCTTCCAGCGACACATGATACTGGCTCAGCGGTTATTGCGGTACCAGAAGAAGACGAATCGATTTATATCAGTTCTGGTACATGGTCACTAATTGGTGTGGAAAACTATTTTCCAATCTGTGTAACGAAGGCATTGGACTATAATTTCACCAATGAAGGCGGAATCGATTACCAATACCGTTTCTTGAAAAATATCATGGGTCTTTGGATGATCCAAGAAGTGAAGCGTAATTACAATGATGAATATTCCTTTGGGCAGCTTGTGGATTTAGCGAGAGAAGCAAGGGATTATGAGGCGATAGTTAATGTAAACGATGACTGTTTCCTAAAGCCTGAAAATATGATTGATGCAATCATGAACTATTGTATTGAAACACAGCAGCAGGTACCAAATACTCCTGGTGAAGTGGCGAAATGTGTGTTTGATAGTTTGGCAGTAAGCTACCAAGAAGCGGTTGCAGAAATTGAAGAGATTTTCGAAAAGAAGTTTACAAAAATAAATGTTATCGGCGGCGGCTGTCAAAATGAAATGCTTAACCAGCTGATTGCCGATGTAACAAAAAAAGAGGTATTTGCTGGACCTGTAGAAGCTACTGCGATTGGTAACATAGCAGCCCAATTAATGGCTCTTGGAGAAATCAATGATATTAAAGAAGCACGTTCGATTATTAAAGATTCATTTGAAGTGAAAAAATATCTGCCAGCTCAGCCTGTAATCAGCTAATTAAAGGAAGGAAGAATAAACATGACTATTAAAGAAAATTTTGAACTTGCGAAACAAGCATATGCTAAATGGGGAGTAGACGTCGAAGAAGTGGTAGAAAAGCTAAAAAATGTACCGATTTCGATTCATTGCTGGCAGGGCGATGATGTTGCTGGGTTTGAAGTAAACCAAAACGAATTATCAGGTGGTATTGATGTTACAGGGAATTATCCTGGTAAAGCGACAAATGCTGAAGAATTAAGAAGTGATTTAGAGAAGGCATTATCATTAATCCCTGGTAAGCACCGCGTGAATCTTCATGCTATTTATGCTGAAACAAATGGTGAAGTGGTTGAACGTGATCAACTTGAACCAAAGCATTTTGAAAACTGGGTAAAATGGGCAAAGGAAAACGGACTAGGCTTGGATTATAATCCAACATTATTCTCACACCCAAAAGCGGATGATGGTTTAACCCTTTCCCATCCAAACGAAGAAATCCGTGAATTCTGGATTAATCACTGTATTGGCAGCCGTAAAATTGGTGAATATTTCGGAAGAGAGCTTGGTACACCAGCATTAACAAACATTTGGATCCCAGATGGCTATAAAGATATCCCAAGTGACCGCCTGACTCCGAGAAAAAGATTAAAAGAATCATTGGATAAAATCTTTGCAGTCGAAACAGATGAAAGGTACAACTTAGATGCTGTAGAAAGTAAAGTATTTGGTATTGGTTCCGAATCTTATGTTGTTGGTTCACACGAATTTTACCTAAACTATGCAATGAAAAATGATAAATTATGTTTATTAGATACAGGTCATTATCATCCAACGGAAACAGTATCAAATAAAATTTCTTCTATGTTATTGTTTAGTGAAAAGCTAGCCTTACATGTATCCAGACCAGTTCGCTGGGATAGTGATCATGTTGTCATTCTTGACGACGAACTTAAAGAAATCGCACTTGAGATTGTTCGCAATGATGCTTTAAACCGTGTCATCATCGGACTAGATTTCTTTGATGCAAGTATTAACCGTGTTGCCGCGTGGACTATTGGTACACGCAACATGATCAAAGCATTGCTTTATGCGATGTTAGTTCCAAATGAGTATTTAAAGCAGCTACAAGAAGAAGGAAATTTCACAGAAAGACTAGCATTAATGGAAGAATTCAAAACGTATCCATTTGGTGCAATTTGGGATTACTACTGTGAAAAAATGGGTGTTCCAGTAAGAGAATCTTGGTTAGAAGAAGTAAAAGCTTATGAGCAAGAGGTTCTATTAAAGAGATAATAAGACAAATAATAATAGATAAGATAGTAGGAAATATTTTCTTACTATCTTTTTTATTTGATTTATTCTAAAGTTAAACTAACTTATGACAAAAGGGTAGGTGATTTTCACATGAATAGTGATGAGCTGCGGTCCTTACTGCTGAATAATAACACAATGGAAGCACCAGATTGGAATGAAATAAAGGAAGCCTATGCTGCTAAAACAATCGATATAGTAAATGGACAGCCCGTTTATCTATTCGATAAAATTTTCGATCTATCATTCAACCCAATCGAAGAAAACATATTTGTCTGCCAGCAGTTGCCCTCTGCATATGTCCCTATGCATATTCATCAATATATTGAAGTGATTTTCGTCTATCAGGGACAGTGTACAGTACTATTGCAGGAAGGTGAAATCAACCTTTCTGAGGGTGGAATGATTATGATTGATAAACATACACCGCATACGGTCAAAGGAATAACAAATTCTGATATTATTATAGATATGAAACTAAAGCATGATTATTTATCATCCGGAATCCTTAGTCAATTTACCAACAAAAGTATCATTTCACAATTTTTAATTGACTCTCTTATTGATAGTCGACGAGCAAATAATTATCTCTATTTTCCTTTTGTAGAACGTTCAAAAATACCTGGGATCATGGAGCAAATTATGTGCGAATATTTTGATAGAGACTTTTTTTCAGGTGATATCATTAACGGATATCTTTTCATTCTGTTTACGGAATTAATCCGCCAAAGTAACAGCTCAACAAGTACACAGATAGACAATATAAAGCAGAAGGATGTTATCGTTTTAGACTTTCTAAAGTATATTGATGATCACTTTAAAGAATGCAGCTTAACAGAAATGGCGGATCACTATAAATATCACCCAAATTATATTTCAGCAGTTCTCAAAAAATCAACGGGTAAGTCCTTCAAGGATCTCCTCCAGTTACAGCGCATAAATAAAGCAGCTCTTTATCTTTTAAACTCCGACCTTCCGATACCTGATATTGCCGAAGAAGTTGGATACTCAAGTGTTTCTTTTTTTTATAAAAAATTTAATGAAATTTTTCACCAAACACCTAAAGAATTTAGGGGAAATCAAACGATGCACTCTATTGCCAATAAACAAAATGTGCACCTTTAAACCGCCGCTTGGCGGTTTTTAATTTGGGTAAAAAGACTGATAGTCTTACATGAATAAATCTTTGATTCGAGCAATAATCTCCTTTGTTTTTACCATTAAAACAAATGAAAACGCTTGCTACAATGTAAGAGTAGTAAGTTAGTAGCAGATTATGAGGAGTGTTTTAAATGGGATTTAATTTTCCACCAGAATTTCTTTGGGGTTCTACAACAGCAGCCTATCAAGTAGAAGGGAATAATGTTAACAGCGATTTCTGGGCAGAGGAGCATGCGGAGGGTTCACCTTATAAAGATAAATCAGGGGATACCATTGATCATTATCGGCTTTATAAGAAAGATATTGCTCTTATGGCTAGTCTTGGATTGAATTCCTATCGATTCTCTATCGAATGGTCCAGAATCGAACCAGAACCAGGCTATTATTCACGTTCTGCCATCGAGCATTATCGTGATGTACTTGAAACTTGTTACCAAAATGGATTAACACCGGTCGTAGCAATGCACCACTTTTCTTCACCTAAGTGGCTAATGAGATTGGGAGGTTGGGCGAGCCCGGAGGTTCCTGAGCGGTTTGCGAGATATTGTGAGGTTGTGTTTAAAGAAATTGGCGATTTAATTCCGTATGTACTGACAATGAATGAAATTAACCTACCTGTCATGTTGCGTGAAATTTTTTCAAAGATTGGCTTTATTGCTCCGGTAGGTATCGAAAGGGATGCTTGGGAGGCACCTAAATGGCGAGAGTCGGCGGCTAAGTTGTGCGGAACTACCATTGAAAACTACTTTACGTTCCATATGATTTCTGACGAGGCTTCCATCAATATCTTAAAAGAAACTCATCGAAAGGCACGCAAGGCGATTAAGCAGATTCAGCCAAATACGAAAGTCGGCTTATCAATGGCACTTTCAGATATTCAGTCAATCCCAGGTGGCGACGAAATTGCAGAAAAGAAATGGCATAGTTATTTCCGACAATATTTAGATATGGTAGCTGAAGATGATTTCTTCGGACTTCAAAATTACACAAGAGAAGTTTACGGACCAGAAGGACAAGTGAAGCCAGAGGAGGGAGCAGAACTTACGCTAATGGGTTATGAATTCTATCCTGAAGCGCTTGGAAATGTGATTCGTAAGGTATCTAAAGATCTATCGATTCCTATTATGGTTACTGAGCATGGCATCGCGACCGAAAACGACGAGCGACGGGTAGAATTTATTCGTAAAGCTTTAGAGGGTGTACAAGCTTGTGTGGATGAAGGAGTAGACGTACGAGGCTATCTCCACTGGACTACTTTTGATAATTTCGAATGGCAATCTGGTTATTCAATGAAATTTGGTTTGATTGAAGTGGATCGCTCCACGCAGGAAAGAAAAGTAAAAGGAAGCGCTAATTTTCTTGGAAGTATAGCAAAAGTGAACACATTATTAACCAAATAAGAGATAAATAATGGGGGTTAAAAAATGAACAATACGGTAATGAACAAAACACCTTTTATAAGATTAATAGTGGCTGCGATGCTCGGTGTTGGAACATCCATTGCACCTCTAGTTCTACTATCATTTGGACTCTCTACATTTATTGTAATTAGAATTGTTGGACAAGAACATGCAACCGCTGCGTTTGCTACTGCTACTGGAATTTCTGGTATTGCTGTCGTCATTTTCGGACTTTTTAGTGGGATAATTGCTGATAAAACGAGATTAAAGATGGGCAGAAGGAGGTTTTGGATGATTGCAGGCAGTATTGGCGGAGCTTTATCCATGCTTGCCCTTACGTTCGCTTCATCAATTCCAATGTTTATCATTACCATGTGTTTAGTCAATTTCTTTTATGGAATGGTTTCACTTTCATGCTATGCGATCGTCCCTGAACAAGTAGAACCGGAAAAATATGGCCGGGTAGCGGGTTTAATTGGTGCTGCTGCACCTGCATTCGTTATGTCAGGTCAGATGATTATGGGAGCTTTTGCGGATTCTACCCTTGAACAGAAAATGATTACCATCATAATTGTCCAACTGATTGGCGGATTCTTAGCTGCACTTCTAATTAAAGATAATTCTTTTGCTATTACAACAACGAATGAGAAGAAATCAGTGGGTACTCGTGGTTTCTATCCAAGTTTTAAACAGCATCCTTCTTATACATGGGCGTTATTAACAAAATTGTTTATTAACTTCTCTAATGCAGGGATGGGGATGTTAACTCTTTTTCTATATTACAAGATTTCACTTAGGTGAAGCGGATATATTCAAAATAATGGGACTTACCGCTCCAGCGATCATGTTAATGGTTGGAGCTGGTATCCTAGGAGGATTTCTATCAGATAAGCTTAAGAAGCAAAAACCATTTGTTATAGGTGCAGCACTTATTACAGGACTATGTTTAATTGCTTTCGCTTTCTCAACTAACATTACATGGGTCGTCGTTGGAAACTTTATTTTCAACTTTGGTTTTGGTATGTATAATGCAGTAGATAATGCTCTTGTAAACCGTATTCTCCCTTCAAAAGAGAATGCAGCAAAAGATATCTCAATAATGAATACAACAACAAGTCTTTCTTCTACATTAGTAAATTTCGCAGCACCTAGTATTATTGCTTTAGGAGTAAGCTTGTTTGGTGGAGATGGATATACGTTATTTTTCTTAGTATTAGCTGTCTTCTCCATTCTTTCAGCCATTGTTGTCATTCCAATTCCTGAAATGGATCCAAAAGTTAATGTCAATAATGACAATGCTAAAGAGATAATTGCCTAAAATAATCAATGGAAAATGTTTAATTAAAATGAGAGGCACTCTATTCATTATAGAGTGCCCCAACCTTTTTGCAGAAAGGAAAGTTTGAAATGATTGATATAAAAGTAGAAGCATTAACTTGCGAGTATCGAACAAACCCGCTTGGAATTGATATAAAAAGACCTCGAGTTAGTTGGAAAATTCAATCTGACCGACGGTGTACGATGCAAACGGCATATCAGATTCAAGTGAGTCCAAATCAGGAGAATTTCACTGAAACTTTATGGGATACTGGTGTTGTACAAGCAGATGAATCAATTCACATAGAGTATAGAGGTCCTGAATTAAACTCTCGAACTAGGTATTTTTACCGTGTAAAGGTTTGGGATAACTTTGACCGAGAATCCAATTGGAGTGAAACAGCTTGGTGGGAAACAGGCTTGTTAGATCCTTTAGAATGGCAAGCAGAATGGATCACTCCAGAACATAAAGAAATTGATCCACTTACTGAATCTATCTTTCTTTTAAGGAAGGAATTTACATTAAAAACTGGAATTTCTTCTGCACGGATTTATGGTATAGGTGTTGGTTTGTATGAATTATTTTTAAATGGAGAACGCGTGAGCGATGAACTTCTAGCGCCAGGGTGGACTAGCTATCATAAACGTTTACAGTATCAAACGTATGATGTAACCATGCAGCTTCAAGATGGTTCCAATGCGATCGGCATTATGTTGGCGGATGGCTGGTATAAAGGAAACCTTGTCAGGGAAAATAATCGCAATATCTATGGGGACAGACGGGCGGCTTTCTTCCAAATCCATGTTACCTACAACGATGGTACAGAAGAAGTAATTGCAACGGACGCTACTTGGAAAGCTTCAACAGGTCCGATTTTATTTTCGGAAATTTATCATGGTGAAACATACGATGCTAGGCTAGAACAAGAAGGCTGGAGCCAATCCAATTTTAATGATGTGGATTGGGCAGATACAATTATTCAAGAAATGCCCATTACTCAATTAGTTGCACAGGAAAATGTTCCAACCCGTGTTACAGAAGTACTAAAACCAATAGATTCTTTTGAAACTCCATCTGGTGATACAGTTATTGATATGGGTCAAAATATCGTCGGGAGAATTCGCTTTAAGGTTAACGCTCCTGCGGGCACGAGAATTGTCCTAAAACATGCCGAAGTGTTAGATAAGGATGGAAATATTTACTTTGGTAATCTGAAATTTGCAAAGCAGAAAGTAGAATATATTACAAAAGGTGAGGGGACAGAAACCTTTGCACCGCATTTTACATTCCAGGGATTTCGTTATGTGAAGATTGAAGGATACCCTGGACAAGAAAATGGTTTACCACTTGAAAACTTTGTTGGTGAAGTGATCCATTCTGATATGGAGCCTTCAGGTGAATTTGAATGTTCTAATCCATTAATCAACCGACTTCAGCAGAATATTGTATGGGGACAACGAGGGAACTTCCTTGATGTGCCGACAGATTGCCCGCAGCGAAGTGAGAGGCTGGGGTGGACTGCTGATGCACAGGTCTTTATTCAAACAGCACTATTCAATTATCAAGGAGGATCATTTTTTACAAAATGGCTGCGGGACTTAAAGGCTGATCAACTTCCAGATGGAAATGTTCCATTTGTTATTCCAAATGTTGAAGGGGGAGTCGGCTCTGCTGCATGGGGCGATGCCGCAACGATTATTCCTTGGACACTTTATCAGACATATGGGGATAAGCGATTACTCGCAGAACAATATGACAGCATGAAAGCATGGGTAGAATATATTCGACGCCAGGGGAAAAATGAAAATCTTTGGAACACAGGCTTTCACTTTGGCGATTGGCTGGCACTTGACGCAAAAGAAAATAGTTTTGTTGGCGCAACACCTAAAGACTTTATCGCTACAGTCTTTTATGCCTATTCAACAAGAATCCTTAGGGATGCTGCTGAGGCCCTCGGGAAATCTAATGAGGTTCAAGAATATAGTAATCTTTTGAATAATATTATTGAACAGTTTAACCATGAATTTGTTTCGCCATCAGGCAGATTAGTGTCCCCAACCCAAACCGCCCATGTCATTACTTTAATGTTTGATATGGTCGAAGGAAAGGCAAAGAAACGGACAGCTCATGAGCTAAATGAGTTGATTATTCAAAACGATTATCATTTGAATACTGGGTTTGTTGGTACACCATATATTTGTTTCGCTCTATCAAAAGGCGGTTATCATGAAACAGCCGTTAAATTATTAATGAAGGAAGATTACCCTTCATGGCTCTACCAAATTAAAAAAGGTGCTACAACGGTTTGGGAACATTGGGATAGTATTAAGCCAGACGGTTCATTCTGGAGCGATCAGATGAACTCTTTTAATCACTATGCATACGGTTCGATCGGAAATTGGATGTATAAAACAATCACCGGTCTGGACATGGATAATGCTAGTCCATCATATAAAAAGATCCGGATTGAACCAAAATTTGCAGGTATTGCACTGACTTATGCAAAGGCGGTCTATGATTCCATGTATGGAAAAATTCAATCTTCATGGCGTCTTACCCAAGATGAGGTTGAAATTGAAGTGGAGATCCCTGCCAATACAACTGCAGAAATCCTTTTACCAAATGCTCGCATTTCTCAGGTTTATGAAGGTAATAAGCGGTTGGTTTCTAAAGACATTCATTCTTACTTCGAATCCGAAGAGGGTGTAAGGCTTACAGTAGGTTCTGGATCCTATCATTTTAAGTACCATAATGAACGTGGGTTACAGCCTGTGTTTACGGAAGAAACCAAACTTATCGATTTCCTAGATTATCCTGAGGCTGTTGCCATTTTAGAAAGGGTTTCCCCAGGAATAACAAAACCACCTCGCATTTTTTCAACCAAAGCAAGAAGCTTGAAAGAATTGGTTGAATTGCAGGAGACTAACCTTACAAGAGATAAAGTGAAAGCCATCATTGAAGAGTTAAATAAGCATAATGAAAAAGAGGTTCTAGTAAAGCGTTAATGTAATAATGTGAAAAACAGACCCTATAGACTCTGCCCACTAAGTCGCATTTATTAACAAGTAGGGCAGTTTAAATAGGATCTGTTTTTTAAATTTTTAGAGACGGTCATCTTCCCATGCTCTATCATAGTCTTTTATATTGTCATGTTCAGTTTTATTAATGCTTTCTGTAGACTTATTTGTTTTATTAGCTTTCATAAACCTCGTTACTTTAACTCTCTCGTCTTTTTTCAAAATCGCATCACCCCCAAAGGATAAAATTAATATGGAAATTGCGATGAATAGTTATTAAATTGTTTAAACGCCTGATCTAATTTTTGCTGTTCCTCAGCCTCTAGTTTATACCATCCATGCTGGAACATAAGGTTATAAAGCTCCCGGCAGCTTTGATGGGTTTCAGTCAAAATTTGCAAGACATCCGTAAAAAGCTGTTCGTGGCTCGCTTCCCTTACTGCAATATTGAGGCTGTCGGTTAAATATTTACATGTACTAAGTGCGTCATTAAGAAAATCACGATCATTCATGTCGGGAGTTTTTACTTTTGGCAATTCTCCTGTCTGAGGATTCGCAATTTGGTTGCTGTTTTGACTTTGCTGATTTGACATTACTCTTCCTCCGTTCAAAAATAATGTTACTGCTGCTGTTGCTGCTGTGTATTAGGTAGATTTGCTAATGCAGTATTGTTATCCACCTGAAGGTGAGTAAGTAAGCGTTGATAATGATTTTGGTGCATTTGACCTGCCTTATTAAGTGCTTCCTTGAATTGAGGATTCTGAATCTGATTAGCCATAAAATGAAATTTCTTAAATGTTAATAGCTCCCAAGATAAGGCATCCTTAATGTAAAGAATATCTTTTGTCGTAATAGCCCTCGGTGGGTTCGGAATCGGTGGTTGATTATTTGGCATAGAGAAACTCCTTTCAGTTAACTTCCAACAATTTTATAATTTGCGAAGTGTATCCATTTTATGCTTTTTATTTTTATTACTTATTTTTGTTTTTCAAACATTATGTTATAGTAATAATTGAAAACAAACATAAATAAAGGATAAAACAATATAAATAAAAATAGCGCGGAAGGGTGCAGGATATGCTAGTTGCAGAAAGGCAAAGAAAAATTGTTGATTTAGTGAATGAACGTTTAAGTGTAAGGGTTACGGAACTAAGTAAAATTTTCTCTGTTACGGAAGAAACGATTCGCAGGGATCTCGAAAAGCTGGAAAAAGAGAATCTATTAATGAGAAGTCATGGCGGTGCAGTTAGTATTGAAAAAGACCAAGGTGAAACCTCATATATAGAAAGGGAAGTTACTAATGCAGATGAGAAGAAAGCAATTGCGGTAGAGGCAGTACGTTTTATTGAACAGGGGGATCAAATTGTTTTGGACGCAAGTACAACGGCATGGTATGTGGCAAAGGAATTAGAGGACATGCCGCTAACTGTACTAACGAACTCGATTAAAGTAGCGATTGAACTAAGCAAAAAAGAACAAATCAAAGTGATTTCCACAGGTGGAACGTTATTGACACAATCTCTATCATTTGTCGGTCCACTTGCCGAACGGTCGCTCGGAATGTACCATGTCAACAAAGCATTTATTTCATGTAAAGGCGTACACCTTGAAAAAGGACTAAGTGACTTCAACGAGTTACAAGCTTTGGTGAAAAAGCAAATGATGGACATCGCTGATGAAACAATCTTAATGGTAGATTCAAGTAAATTTGGGACAAGAGCGTTTTCGCAAATTGCTCCTATTGCAAAGATTGACTCCATTATTACTGATTCAAATCTAGAGGAAGATTGTAGAAAACAATTGGAAGAAAAAAACATAAAAGTATCCATAGCAAATTAAAATTTTTTAGACCAGATTTTGGTCTTTTTTTATTGTGTTTACACTTTCACATTATAATGTATACTGTTATAAAGCTGAATATTTAGGTGATAAGATGAATTTTACATATGAAATTATTGAAATGAATAAAGAACTTCCTATACACATTTTCTTGCATAGTGTCGATTATGTAACCAACCATTGGCATGACAGTATTGAAATTATTTTTGTTTTAAAAGGAAAAGTAAATGTTTCGGTTAATGATAAGCGTTTTGAATTGACCGAAAAAGATCTCTTTCTTATCAATGCTAATGATATCCATTCAATTCAGCATCAGGAGGAAAATTTATTACTGGCGATTCAGGTGCCAATTCCTGAATTGAAGCAAAATAGTAAGAATGTGGATTCCTATACATTTTCTTGTAAATCGTTTTTATATGATGATACCCACCAGGAGGAGTTCAACGAACTACGTGCGCTCCTGGCTCAAATGATGTGGGTAGTAAATAAAGCGGCTGAGGGGTACGAACTTCTAATCAAATCCCTTTATTTTCAATTAATCTATTTGTTAATCAAGAACTTTAAAGATGAGCAAGCAAGGGAAAATAAAATCTCTAGCCAAAAACATATTGAACGTCTATTGAGAATTACATCTTACGTGAAAGAAAATTTTAGGCAGCCCATTACATTAAATGAATTATCACAAAATGAGTTCTTATCCGTTCATTATTTATCGAAATTTATCCAAAAGCATTTAGGCATGCCTTTTTCCAAATATGTTGATAGCATTCGGCTAGATCACGCGGTAAAAGATATTGTATTTACCGATATACCACTGACCCAAATAGCTCTTGATAATGGATTTGCGAGTGTAAAAGCTTTTAACCGTGCATTTAAAGAATTCTACCATCAGACTCCAAGTGAATATAGACGCGCAGTTGAAATGGAGCCAAGGAAAAATGATAGTAATAAAGTAACGCTTGCAAACTATGTTGAGATAGACAAAAGTCAGGCATTCTCAAAACTATTTTCCTATTTACCCTCGGGGAATAAAACAATAGAAATAGAAAGTAAATCAGTTACCAAAAAACAATATTCCATTAATGTGAGTAACAACAACATAATGAAACTTCAACATTCTTGGAAAAAACTAATGACGATTGGAAAAGCGAAAGAAGGTCTCTATACGGAGGTACAAGAGCAGCTTAAGCTAGTGAAAAAGGCAACACACTTTCAGTATCTTCGCTTTCATGGATTATTTGACGATGAAATGATGATCTATGGAGAAAATGAGCTAGGTGAGCCAGAGTTTAATTTCCTTTATACAGACAAATTGTTCGACTTTTTACAAAGTATTGATGTTAAGCCGTTTGTTGAGCTCGGCTTTATGCCGGGAGAATTAGCAGAAAATCAGGATGAAACAGTTTTTTATAAAAAAAGCATAATCAGTAAGCCGAAGGATATTGAGAAATGGAATCTGCTTGTAAAAAACTTTATTATTCATTATGAGAATAGGTATGGGATAGACGCAGTTCAGCAATGGTATTTTGAGTTTTGGAACGAACCTGATTTCTATGTGTTCTGGAGAGGGACATTTGAGGAATATTGCCTGCTATATAAAACTACCTATCAAACGATAAAAAATCTTAATCCTGCTTATAAGGTAGGAGGCCCGAGTATTGTATCAATCAACAATAGTGACTGGCTGCAGCAATTTCTTGATTTTTGTATGAATGAAAACTGTGTACCAGATTTTATTACGTTCCATTGTTATATGCATGATGAACTTGATATCAATAAAAAAAAGAAGTTATTAGATGAAGGTTCATTTGAATTTGGTTATATCTCAAGGGACGAAGACTTTTTGAAGGACAAAATTATAAGAATTAAACAAATCCTTGCAGAGAAGAAAATGGATCATGTTGAGCTTCATTTAACGGAATGGAATTCTACAGCCTTCCACCGTGATTTAACGAATGATACTAGTTTTAAAGCGGCGTTTGTAGTTAAAAACCTGCTCGAAAACATAGACACTATTGGAAGTTTTGGATATTGGACTGCATCAGATTTAATTGAAGAACAAAGGGCTGCCATTCCTACTTTTCATGGTGGACTTGGTTTAATAACAAATAAAAGTATTCCTAAACCAGCCTATTATGCCTATGATTTTCTAGGTAAATTAGGAGATGAGATGATTGTAGCAGGTGAAGGCTATTTCGTGACGAAAAGTCCCAAGGGATATCAAATGATCCTCTATCATTATTGTCATTATGACATGCTTTATTGTATGAATCAGCATGTGAATATTGATAGCAAGAACCGATATAATGTTTTCCTAGATCGGGATGATATCCAGTTGAAACTGATTCTGAGCGGGCTGGAGCAAGGTACTTATAAAATTAACCAGCATGTATTAAACCGTGAAAACGGAAGTGCATTTGATAAATGGGTGGAAATGGGTGCTCCAGGTTCACTTAGTCCAGAAGACATAAACTATTTAAAATACTCAAGTGTACCCAAAAAGCACATTAGTGAAGTAAGAATTGAGAATGATTTTATAGTAAATACGATTCTTCAGCCACATGAGGTCCAGTTATATGAAATCCTTCCACAAAGGACACTATAGGCAGGTGTAAACCTGCCTTATTTTGTTACTATCATTTAGGAAAAAAGAACCACTTAAAATTGAAATGACAATTTACCGACCCGCTTTGAACAAATATCGGATAGTGAAAAGGTTTTCATCTCTCTATAATAAAGTACATAAGGAAGCGTTTCCAGTAAGGAGAACGAAGAGGCAAAATCAGAAGAACCTTGCAAGAAGAGAAGAAAACGTTTTTATTAAAGGGAGGTAAAAAAATGGAGAACACTGTAATGAAAAAAACACCGTTTGTAAGATTATTAATCGCAGCAATGCTAGGGGTTGGTACCTCAATTGCGCCGTTAGTTTTACTAAGTTTTGGGCTTTCTACCTTTATTGTTATCAACATTGTTGGTCCGGAAAAAGCTACCACGGCATTTGCTACAGCCTCTGGAGTTACCGGTATTATGATCGTAGTTTTTGGTTTATTTAGTGGTGTGATTGCAGATAAAACCCGTATTAAGATGGGGAGAAGACGGTTCTGGATCATTGCAGGCAGTATCGGAGGAGCTTTATCGATGTTTGTCCTTTCCAACGCTTCTTCAATCCCAATGTTTATCATTAGCTTGTGTCTAGTAAACTTCTTTTATGGTATGGTTTCACTTTCATGCTATGCGATTGTCCCTGAACAAATAGAACAGGAAAAGTTTGGTCGAGTTTCAGGTCTGCTTGGTGCAGCAGGACCTGCATTCGTTATGACCGGTCAAATGATTATGGGAGTCTTTGCTGATTCTACTCTTCATGAGAAAATGATTACGATGATTATTGTCCAATTGATTGGTGGAGCGTTAGCGGCACTTCTTATAAAAGATAATTATGTTGTAGTAGCAGCAAAAAGTGAGAAAAAGTCGTTTGTTCTTAGTGGTTTCTATCCTAGTTTTAAAAAATATCCATCCTATACCTGGGCGTTATTAACGAAATTATTTATCTATTTTACAAATGCAGGTATGAATATGTTAACCCTTTTCTATATCGCAAGATTTCATTTAGGTGAAGCAGAAATCTTTAAAATTATGGGGCTTATGGCGCCGACAATTATGATGATGGTTGGTGCAGGAATCCTTGGCGGCTTCCTATCAGATAAGATTAAGAAACAAAAGCCTTTTGTTTTTGGTGCAGCGCTTCTAACAGGAATCTGTTTGATAGTATTTGCCTTCGCTCCTAGTGTAACGTGGGTAATCGTTGGTAACTTTATTTTCAATTTTGGTTTTGGTATGTACAATGCAGTAGACAATGCTCTTGTAAACCGTATTCTCCCTTCAAAAGAAAATGCGGCAAAGGATATCTCGATTATGAATACAACAACAAATCTAGCATCAACTCTAGTAAACTTTGCTGCACCAGCCTTAATCGCTCTTGGGGTAAGTTTATTTGGAGGAGATGGATATACGTTCTTCTTCTTAGTGCTAGCCGCATTCTCAGTTCTTTCAGCAGTTTTTGTCCTTCCTATTCCTGAGATGGGATCAGAAAAAGAAGCCAACACTGCACCAGTTAGTGAACAAGCTGTCTAATTAATAGGAAATGAGGGATGAATTTTTACATAAGTATAAATTCATCCTTTATCAATTTAATTTTAGTAAAGGGAGAGGTATATTCATGCTAAGTGAAACAATTCAACTTTGGGATGATAACGATACAGTTGCGTTACATTCTTACATACAAAATAATTCGATGGAGTTTCAAAAAGATCAACTTCGCCCTGCAGTTCTTATATGTCCAGGTGGAGGATATTTAGGAACTTCTGATAGAGAGGCTGAGCCAGTTGCACTAAAATTTGCTTCTCTTGGATATCGTACCTTTGTCCTGCGCTACACTACCTATTATAAGGAATGGGTAGAAGATTTTAATAATCCCCCAGCACCTAATGAAAAGTCAGCTTATCCACAGCCCCTATTCGATTTAGCCAAAGCAATGATTATCATACGAGAAAATGCCTCCAAATGGTTGGTAGACTCTGAAAAGATTGCAGTATGTGGTTTTTCGGCAGGCGCTCATTTGTCAGCCAGCATGGGTGTACATTGGAATAGTAGTTTGTTAAAAGAAAAGTTTAATAGTGAAAACGAAATATTCAAGCCAAACGCTGTTATTCTTGGATATCCGTTACTAGATTATCAATTAATGAAGGAAAAAGTGGAGGAAGAGGCTAACGAGTTTATTAAAGAATTCTTTGAAATATCCAACAGGGCTGTATTTGGAACACCCAATCCTAGTTTGGAACAACTCTCAGAGGTCAGTCCAGTGAACTTTGTATCCTCCCAAACCCCGCCAACCTTTATTTGGCACACTGCTGATGACGGACTAGTCTATGCCGAAAACTCTTTACGCTTTGCAACGGCATTAGCTAAAAACAAAGTTTCGTATGAATTGCATGTTTTTGAAAGTGGTGTACACGGTTTATCACTTTGCGATGAGACTACTGCTGGTGAACCGAGCCACATAAATCCTGAATGCAGTGTATGGGTTGATTTAGCACAAAATTGGTTAAATAAACATTTTAAATAGGAATGGTAACTTAAGACCAACAAATAGTAATTATTTTTGTTGGTCTTATTTTTATTGATATAATGAAAAAAATATAAACTAGTAGAGGATGAGCAGTACTCTAAAGAAGGAGCGCATGATATGGGAATTGAAATAAAAGAAATAATGGCCAAGAAGATCCTAACGGAAGCGAAGGGTTATTTAGATGTTGGTTTTACTCATTCTTTGAATCCATATAGTGGTTGTGCTTTTTCTTGCCGGTACTGTTATGTAAGAGAAATGCCGATTCAGAGATTTAAAGAAATTCCTTGGGGAGAATGGGTAGACATAAAAACCAACGCAGCTGAAAATTACCGAAATGAAATAATAGGGCTTCGTAAGAAAAATAAACCAATAAATTTATTTATGTCATCTGCAACCGATCCTTATCAACACATTGAAAGGAAAGCAAACATTGTCCGAGGGATATTAGAAGCAATGATAGATAATCCACCCGATTTTCTTTGGATTCAAACACGATCCCCACTCATCACAAGAGATATTGATTTGTTAGTGACATTGAGAGAAAAATGTAAAGTCCTTGTTTCTATGACAGTTGAAACAGACAGGGAAGACATAAAGCAAATTTTTGCTCCTTCTGCTCCAGGAATTAACTTGCGTTTAAAGGCTTTGAAAGAAATACATGATGCTGGAATAACTACACAAGCTTCGATTTCACCAGTTTTACCATTTACCCCTGATTTTCCAATGGTATTGGACGGTATCGTTGATCATATTTGGATTGATACGTTAACCATCGGGGATGGGGCAGAGGGGAAACGTTCCGCGCGTTTAGGAATGCCCGCGTTATTTAAGAAACATGATTTATCTAGGTGGTATCGAAAAGATATTCATGTCATGGTAGAGAAGTATTTTACTAAATATTTTCCTAGTGAAATGATAAGGGTTTCTAAACAAGAAGCCTTTTTAGAATAAAGGCGTACTTTTGTTAAAGAGGGAAAAATAACGTTGACACCATTATTTGGAAGTGTTATCATATTCTTACTATTATCGAAGGGAGTGAGATTGCTTTATGCCTAATTTAATCAAAATAACCTTGAAATTTAAGTGTCTTGCCTCTCACTCATACGGATTAAAGTAGAATTTAAAACTTGTCTGTAATAAGAGATGGCAAACAAGAAAATTGGCATTTCTTATAAAAAGGAATGTGAAGCCACAGGGTTATTGTATATCCCTGTGGCTTTTTTTTGCTTGTCACAGAAAATGTCAAACACCTAAAATATCAAAAGATAACGAGGAGTTGTGGTATATGTTGAAATTAAAATATCTCTTTAAAAACGTCGACCTAGCAGAAATGCTATTAAAAAACTGGGGATTTGATGAAGAATCTCTTGAGCTGTTTAAGTATTACAGGATATCGTCAAACGCTATTTACCCATTTAGAGAGCAGGGCAGGACACAACTTTTAAGATTTTCACCCCAAAAAGAGAAACATAAAGAAAATATTTTAGCAGAACTTGAATTTATATCTTACTTGCGTTCCAGGCAATATGGGGTTTTAGAGACGGTTTTGTCTAAGGATGGAGAGGAACTTGTAGAAAAACAAACTCCCTGGGGCGATTACTATGCTTCAGTATTTAAAAGGGTATCAGGTGTGCAGCTAGGCGATACAGATTTAAGCAATACGATCATTTTCAATTATGGGAAAGCATTAGGTAAACTTCACCAATTATCAAGTGAATATAAACCAAAGACATTTATACGATGGTCATATAGGGACGTTTTAGATTGGATGTATACTGTTCTAATAGATTCTCCTCTTGAAATGTCTGCTTTAGAGGAAACTCAACTATTAAAGAATTATTTTGATTCAATTCCTATCAAGAAAAGCGATTTTGGATTGATCCATTATGATTTTGAATTGGATAATGTCTTCTATGATGAAGAACTCCAATCTTGTAACGTTATTGATTTTGATGATTCTATGTACCACTGGTATGTAATGGATATTGAACAAGCACTTGCTAGTTTAAAAGATTCTATATCACCTGAAACGTTCTCCCTAAAAAAACAATGTTTTATGGATGGATATCGATCTGAATATGATGTCTCAGACGCTATGTTGTCATTAATACCAGCTTGCAGACGCTTTGCTAATTTATATGGATATGTTCGGATATTATCATCAATGAAAGAAAAATGGGATCATGAACCACAATGGTTATCAAGTTTAAGAGAAAGATTAACCAAAAGTATGAAAATTAAATCCGCTGATTTTGGAACAGAAATTAATTAATGCAGAAACAAATGGCACCCTCATTATGCGGTGCCATTTGTTGTTTATGGCCTAAAAGATCGTTATTTTATAATATTGAATTTTTCTCCCTATAACTATACGGGGTATCATGATATAAATCTCTAAACTTTTTATAAAAGAATGTGACGCTGGAATAACCCACTTCTTCAGCAATTTCAGGGATAGGTAAATCGGAATTGGATAGAAACAAAGCGGCTTGGTTTAGCCGTTGGATTTGCAGAAGTTCTTTGAAGGATTTTCCTGTTCCTTTTTTTAGTAAAGTGGATAAATAATTTGGGTTGAATCCAAAGGTCTGTCCCATTTTAACCAAAGAGCAGTTCTTATAATTCTCTTCAATGTATCTCAAAAAATCTACTAACGATGAATTGTCATTTTGATTAAGTGGTTCTTGACTTGTCAGATTGTTTTTATATCGTATCAGTGTGGAGAACAAAACAATTAAATATGAGTCAATAATTTCTCCAGAACAGAAGTCCCGGTCAAAAAACTCACACATTATATTCTCCATGATTTCTATGACATTGTTGTGTTCACCTGGTCTGAAAATCAGGAAGTGATTTTGCTTCCGATTGCTTAACAGCGATTCAATCATGAATTGAGAGATAATGCTTTTTTGAGAAAATCGGCTTAAAAAGCTTGGTGATAGATAATCCTGTTTAAGAATCATATTAATAACAATATCCTGCTCGGTTGTTGCACCAACACTATGAGGGGTTTCTTTGTTAATTAATATGAGTTCTCCTTTTTTTAAATCAATCTTTTTTCCCTTTACTTTCACTGTACAGGTACCCCTATAAACAAACATCATTTCAATATAGTCATGCATATGAAGAGGAATAGCTGAATCATGGGGCTGCTGTGAAATAGATACATTCTCTTCAATGGGTAAATCAGTGATATCAAATCCTTTATTGAAAAGATAAACTTGTTCACCACCTACCTCCTTAAACGTTGGTTTATACTCTTTCAATATTTTTTCTTCATCAATCCCAAACTTCAATGAATCCAAATAATTTTCAAGTTCTATTCGTTGCATAAATGCTCCCTGTTATTTGAATAATGGATTTTTATCTCTATATATAACAAATCATAGTTTAAGTTCATAAAAGTGTAAACTGCCAGGGTCGGCTACCATCTAGAATCAAAAAGTAAAAACTATGATTCGAGCAATCAAGACCTTGCTTTTTAATATTATCTAGAGAGTAAGCGTTTGCTACTATTTATACATAAGTAAATATAAGCTTAGTAGGAGGCGATTTACAATGAAATATGTTTTTCCAGAAAACTTCCTTTGGGGTACGGCCACTTCTGCTTACCAAGTGGAAGGTAACAATGATAAATCGGATATGTGGGTAGAAGAGTATTCCGAAGGGTCACCATATAAAGATTATTCAGGTAATGCTGTCGATCACTATCATCTTTACAAACAGGATATTGAACTTATGGCTAGATTAGGTCTGAAAAGCTATCGTTTTTCTATAGAGTGGTCAAGAATTGAGCCGGAGCAGGGTGTATATTCCCAAAAGGAGATTAATCATTATCGTGATGTTATAAATATTTGCTATGAGAACAACATTATCCCTGTAGTAACGATGATGCATTTCACCTCTCCTCAATGGTTAATGAAGATTGGCGGCTGGAAAAATCCGAAGACCGCTGACCTTTTCGCAAACTATTGTGAGGTTGTGTTCAAGGAGCTTGGAAGGGATATTCCTTATGTGTTGACGATGAATGAAGTCAACTTACCCGTTATGTTGAAAGAACTGTTTATCAATATGAATTTCATGCCGCCAGTAGGTATGGATGCCAAGTCATGGACAGCGCCAGGATGGCGTGAATCTGCGGCACAGAAATGCGGAACAACCATTGATCAATATTTTACTTTCCATATGGCTTCAGACGAAGCAGCCTTAGAAATTGTTAAAAACGCACACCGGAATGCTCGAGAAGTTATAAAGAAAATTAATCCGTCCACCAAGGTAGGACTATCCTTGGCATTGCCTGAAATTCAACACATTGAAGGTGGGGAAGAGCTGGCTGCAAAAGTTTGGCATGATTACTTTGGACAATTCAAATCTGTGATAGCAGACGACGACTTTATCGGTGTTCAGAACTATACCCGTGAAATATACGGCCCTGATGGACAAGTTCCATTAGCTACTGGAACTGAAGTGACGGCGATGGGTTATGAGTTCTATCCGGAAGCATTGGCCGGAACGATTCGAAATGTAGCCAAGGAGTTGGATATCCCTGTGTTGGTAACTGAACATGGAATTGCCACAAATGATGACAGCCGACGGGTTGAATTTATTAAGCGGGGCCTTAAAGGGGTGCATTCCTGCATTGAGGATGGGATTGAGATATTGGGATACCTCTATTGGTCCACCTTTGATAATTATGAATGGACGTTTGGCTATGGTCCGAAATTTGGGATTATTGGCGTTAACAGTGAAACGCAAGAAAGATTGGTAAAAGAGAGCGGTCGAGAACTAGGTGAAATTTCAAAAAACAACGCTGTTCTTACAGAAGGTGTTTACCATAATGAAATATAACAATCCTGTTATAAGCGGCTTTCATCCTGATCCAAGTATTTGCAGAGTAGGGGAAGATTTTTATTTAGTCACGAGTTCTTTTGAGTATTTTCCAGGTGTCCCAATTTTTCATTCAAAGGACCTTGTAAATTGGAAGCAAATTGGTCATTGTTTAACGCGCGAAAGTCAATTGCCTTTACACCAATCAAAAAGTTCTATGGGTATATTTGCTCCTACTATTAGACACAATAATGGTCGGTTTTATATGATTACAACTAATCTATCAATAGGAAAAAACTTGTTAGTATGGTCTGATAAACCTGAAGGTCCTTTGTCTGACCCCATTTGGCTGGATTGGCCAGGCATTGATCCTTCACTCTTATTTGATGATGATGGCAAAGTTTATTTAACAGGAACCCAGAACATATTTAGTTCGGAACCAAAGGGAATTTACCAGGCTGAGATTGATGTTGAAACAGGTGATATTCTCACTGAGCGTCGATTAATATGGCAAGGGACAGGTGGAGCTCATCCTGAAGGACCACATCTTTATAAAATAAACGGCTTTTACTACTTAATGATTGCAGAGGGTGGAACAGAATATGGGCATATGGTGACAATGGCTCGAAGTGAACAGCCTTTTGGTCCTTTCGAAAGTCACCCTTATAACCCAATTCTTACTCATCGCAGCAGTGAAAGCCCAATTCAGGCTACCGGCCATGCCGATTTAGTTCAATATACTGATGGCAGCTGGTGGACAGTATTTTTAGGGATACGCCCAGCGCCGATTCCGTTTAGCGGGAAGCATCATCATCTTGGACGGGAAACATTCTTGGCACCAGTGGATTGGGAGGAAGGGTGGCCGATCATGGGTGCTGATGTCAATATAGAAATGGATGGAAGAACACTTCAACTAGAGGAAATAGAACAGTGGAGAAGTAAGGACGACTTTAATGGGAACACCTTAGATTACACTTGGAATTTTTTGCGTAATCCTGCTGAAGGAAGCTGGTCCTTAGCTGAAAGGCCAGGTTGGCTAACATTACATGGCTCTCCTATAAGTTTAAATGACGTGGATTCCCCTACATTTGTTGGTCGAAGACAACAGCATTTCAAGTGCAAAGTATCAACATATCTAGAATTTTCTCCCGTCCTGGAGGGGGAAGAATCAGGTATAACAGTCTTCATGAATGAGAGATTTCATTATGAAATAGCATTAGGTATTCGAGATGGGGTTAAAAAGGTATTTGTGAGAAGGAGAATAGGCTCATTATGGAAGGTGGAGTCTGAGCGGGAGTATGGACAAGAAGGAATTATTCTATCAGTTCAAGCGGATGCCAAAAATTATACCTTTTCCTATCAGCAGCCAGGAGGAGGGTCAACTATTTTAGGCTCAGGTGAATGTTCTGTGTTATCCACTGAAGTAGCGGGTGGATTTACAGGAGTATACTTCGGACTTTACGCGACAGGAAATGGTCGGAATTCAAGTACACCTGCCTATTTTGATTGGTTCGAGTATTATATCTAATAGATTAAGAGTCACGGCTTGCAGCCTGGCTCTATCTTGCATTCATTAAATAAAAAGTATTTAGAACAAATATTGGCTAGGTTTCAGTTAAATAGGGGAATGTAATTTATTGCGCTGTTTCATATCATTGAACTATTGATACCGTTTTCAATTTTTGTAAGGGAGGATTTTTAGTGGAAAGAAATTTTAAACAACTAATTGAGGAAATGACACTTGAAGAGAAAGCAAGTCTTTGTTCAGGACTAGATTTTTGGCATTTGAAAGGCATTGAAAGGTTGGGGATTCCATCATTAATGGTTACGGATGGTCCACATGGTTTACGGAAACAGTCACTCAGTGCAGATCACTTAGGTATTTATGATAGTATTCCGGCAACATGTTTTCCTTCAGCAGTAGGTCTTGCCAGCACGTGGAACAAATCGTTAATTGAAAAAGTTGGGGCCGCATTGGGAGAAGAATGTCAGGCAGAGGATATAGCTGTTCTGCTCGGGCCAGGTGCTAATATCAAACGTTCACCTTTATGCGGCAGAAACTTTGAATATTTTTCAGAGGACCCTTATCTTTCTTCAGAATTGGCTGCTAGTCATATACAGGGAGTTCAAAGTCAAGGAATAGGAACCTCTTTGAAGCATTTTGCAGCAAATAACCAAGAGCACCGACGGATGTCTGTTGACGCAATCGTAGACGAAAGAACGTTAAGAGAAATCTATCTTGCTAGTTTTGAGAATGCAGTCAAAAAGGGGCAGCCATGGACAGTGATGTGTTCGTATAACAAAGTAAATGGTGAGTATGCCTCCGAAAATAAAACATTGTTAACTGATATTTTGAAAGATGAATGGGGTTTTGAAGGTTTTGTCGTTTCTGATTGGGGAGCAGTTAATGAGCGAGTAAAAGGCTTAGAAGCTGGACTTGAATTAGAAATGCCGCCAAGCCATGGTTTAGGCGATAAACAAATCATCCAAGCTGTTCTAGATGGCAAGCTGTCTGTAGAAACTTTAGATAAAGCAGTTGAAAGATTACTTAAAATTATTTTTAAAGTAGTGGAAAATAAGAAAGAAAACGCAACGTATGACCAGGAAGTTCACCATCAGCTGGCAAGAGAAGTAGCAAGAGAAAGTATGGTGCTATTAAAGAATGAAGATCGTATACTGCCTTTGAAAACAGAAGGAACGATTGCTGTTATTGGTGAGTTTGCTAAAACACCGAGATACCAAGGTGGAGGAAGTTCACATGTAAATCCAACCAGACTGGAGAATATTTTTGAAGAAATCCAAAAAGCCGCTTCTGCTTCAACAGTCATGTATGCGCAAGGTTACGACCTTAAAAGTGATGAGATAGATGAAAAATTGTTGGCAGAGGCACGTGAAGCAGCCATCCAATCTGAGGCAGCTGTTTTATTCGTTGGTCTTCCTGATCGTTACGAATCGGAAGGTTATGACAGAGAACACCTCAGAATTCCAGCCAATCATCAGATTCTAATAGAGGCAGTAGCCGAGGTTCAACCTAATGTTGTGGTTGTCCTAAGTAATGGTGCGCCAGTTGAAATGCCTTGGCTTGGAAAGGTAAAAGGATTACTTGAGGCCTATTTAGGGGGACAGGCACTTGGAGGTGCGATTGCTGATTTATTATTCGGAGTAGTAAGTCCGAGTGGAAAATTAGCGGAAACGTTCCCGAAAGAATTACGTCATAATCCATCCTATCTAAACTTCCCAGGTGAAGGAGACAAGGTTGAATACAAGGAAGGTCTATTTGTGGGCTACCGGTATTATGATGCCAAAGGGATTGAACCATTATTCCCATTTGGATATGGGCTAAGCTATACCAGCTTTGATTATACCAATCTTAAAATTGATAAAGCAGAAATTGACGATACTGAAACCGTTGAAATTTCAGTTACAGTGAAAAACACCGGTGAAGCAGCGGGTAAGGAAATTGTCCAACTCTATGTACGGGATATGGAAAGTACTGTTATTCGTCCTGAAAAAGAATTGAAAAGCTTTGAAAAGATAGAATTACAGCTAGGAGAGGAAAAAGAGGTTAAGTTTATTTTGGATAAAAGAGCCTTTGCCTATTATAACGTTGACATTCAAGATTGGCATGTTGAAAGTGGAGTATTTGAGATTTTAGTAGGTAAATCCTCAGCTGAAATTCTTTTAACAGGCAGTATTCAAGTCAACTCGACGGTGGCAGTTAAAAAATTAGTTCACAGAAACACAACCATGGGAGATGTTTTAACCAATCCTGTTCTTTCACCAATTTTACTAGAAGCCTTAGAAAATTTAAAAGGTGTAGGACCGTTTGCAATGGCAGCAGATCCTGATGCGGACGAAATGTTCCAAGCATTTATGAAATTTATGCCGTTACGTGCCCTTGCCACTTTCAGTCCGGATAAGTTTTCCGAAGCGATGTTAGATTCTTTAATAGAAAAGTTAAATCACCAAACGGAGGAATTAAGACAAACTGAGCTTCGTTAGACAATATTTAGAGCGAATAGTAGTAGAGCCCATGATAATTTGGGCTCTTTTTGGTGTATTTATCTTTCTTAATTTATTAAGGTTTTTAAATTGAACAAATATCGGCATGGTTTCAGTCAAAAAGGGGAAAGCAGGCAGGGGCTATTTCTTATAACATAATAATTGTAATGGGAAACGCTTACAGATTATTTGATTATTAAGGATGGGAATTATGAAAATTTCAGCTGTGATATTTGATTTAGATGGGGTAATTGTTTCTACTGATCAATTTCATTACCAAGCATGGAAACAAATTAGTGATCAAGAAAAAATCTATTTTGATAGAGACATAAATGAACGTCTTCGGGGAGTAAGCAGAATGGAAAGTCTTGAAATCATTTTGAGTTATTCTGAAAAAAGCTACAGTGAGATTGACAAGCTGCTTCTTGCTCAGCGAAAAAATGACATCTATTGTGAACTGCTTAACAAGTTGTCACCAAACGATATTTTACCAGGGATTGTCAATCTATTATTGAGATTAAAAGCAAGAGATATAAAGATTGCAATCGGTTCTTCTAGTAAAAATACTCCTTTTATCTTAGAGCAAATAGGCTTAGCTTCTAGTTTTGATGCAATCGCAGACGGAAATAGCATTACGAACAGTAAGCCTGATCCGGAGGTATTTTTACTTGCGGCTGAAAAACTGGGAGTTGCACCAGAGGAATGTGCTGTAATTGAAGATGCGCAAGCAGGAATTGATGCTGCAATTGCAGCTGGAATGAAGGCAGTGGGAGTAGGGACGGCGGCATTTTGTGTTAAGGCACATTTGAAGTTAAAAGACCTATCAAATCTAAATATAGACCAATTATTAGAAGTTAACGAGATTAGGAGTTGAGATCATGATTAAGGTAAATGTTAATGACAAGCTAGCACACTTAAGAAACGCCCCGTTTCTTCTAACCGATAAAGATATTCAGTGGGTAGAGGAAACCATTGGATCTATGAACTTACATGAAAAAGTAGGGCAATTATTTTGTCCCATTGGCAGTTCGGATAAAAAGGAAGATTTAGAAGCATTTATTGAAAATTATCATCCTGGCGGGATTATGTACCGCCCGAATACTGGAGCAAAGATTCAAGAAACACACAGATTACTACAGGAGCTTTCTCCCGTACCATTATTGATTTCTGCTAACCTCGAAGCTGGTGGGAATGGTATTGCTACGGATGGCACCTATTTCGGAAAACAAATGCAGGTAGCTGCAACGGAAAATGAAGTAATGGCTTATAAGCTAGGTGTAGTAGCTGGCCGTGAAGGTCGTGCAGCAGGTTGTAACTGGGCTTTCGCACCGATTGTCGATATTGATATGAATTATCGCAATCCGATTACCAATGTAAGAACATTCGGTTCTGATCCTAAAGTAGTTGCTGCGATGGCTAAATCGTTTATGAAAGGTATTCATAAAAGTGGGCTGGCCGCTAGCATAAAGCACTTTCCAGGTGATGGGGTAGATGACCGAGATCAGCATCTTTTACCGTCTGTTAATACTTTGTCTACAGACGAATGGGACCAGTCATTTGGTATGGTTTACCAGGAAATGATTGATAGTGGAGCGAAATCAATTATGGCGGGGCATATCATGCTCCCTGAATATTCAAGACGCCTATTGCCAGGAATTGAAGATGAACACATCAAGCCTGCCACACTTGCACCTGAATTACTCAATGGGTTACTAAGAGAAAAATTAGGCTTTAACGGTTTGATTGTTACCGACGCCTCTCCTATGCTAGGATTCACCGTATCAGAAAGAAGAGAATTTGCGGTACCAAAGGCGATTGCTTCCGGCTGTGATATGTTCCTTTTTAATCGTAATATTAAAGAAGATTATGAGTTTATGATGAAGGGGATAGAAACAGGAATCTTATCCCTTGAAAGGGTGGACGAAGCCGTTACGAGGATCCTGGCCCTTAAAGCTTCTCTAGGTCTGCATCTACAAAAAGAACAGGGCACATTAGTACCGGGTGAAGAGGAATTATCTGTATTACAATGTGAGGAACATAAAGTTTGGGCGAGAGAATGTGCAGACCAATCCGTTACATTAGTAAAAGATACACAAAAATTACTACCTATTAGTGCCGAGAAATACAAAAGGGTTCGGTTATACGTATTAGGTGATCAAGAAGGAGGGCTCAAGGAAAGTGGTTCCGTAACCCAACCGTTTGTTGACTCTCTTGAAAATGCTGGATTCCAAGTCGAATTTTATAATAACAATCAAGTTAATTTCCAAGAATTGTTTATGAGTGTAAATGAATTCAAAGATAAATATGACCTTGTTATATACGTTGCAAACCTAGAAACCGCTAGTAACCAAACAACCGTTAGAATTAATTGGCAGCAGCCTTTGAATGCGAACGCACCATGGTTCGTAAAAGATATTCCGACACTGTTTATTTCAGTCGCGAACCCATATCATCTGCAGGATGTCCCTATGGTAAAAACTTATATCAATGCCTACTCTTCAAATGAATACGTAGTAGAAGCTATTGTTGATAAAATCTTAGGAAAATCAGAATTTAAAGGGAATAATCCTATAGACCCGTTTTGTGGGAAATGGGATACTAGATTGTAAATTAGAATAAGCACTCCATTTATAGGATGGGGTGCTACTCCTATTACTATCTTTGATTCGGGCACTGTTCATCTTTCATTTCGATATTAAATTAAATAAAAGCGTTTGCTAAAATTAAATAAAATCTGATTATTACTTATTGAGAGGATCATAAAAACATGAAAATTAAAAATTTGAAAACGAACCGTATCACAAATCCTCTGGGATTTGATTTAGGAAAACCACGTTTATCTTATGTAGCTTATGACACAACCGCTAAAAAACAAATAGCTGCACAAATTGAAGTTTCACTTAATGAAGATTTTTCGAATATCGTTTTTGATACCGGCAAAACCGAGGAAATTGACAGTCTTGCATTTGAGTTGCCATTAAAATTAGAGCCATATACACGTTATTTTTGGAGAGTTACGGTATGTGGTGATAATGGAGATGTTGCGACGAGTGATCCCGCTTGGTTTGAAACCGCAAAGCTATCAGAGCCTTGGGACGCCAAATGGATTACCCCGGATTTAAACAAGGAGGTTCATCCGGTCCTGAGCAAGGACTTTAGCCTAACAAAAGAAATTGCTTCTGCACGTGCCTATGTTTGTGGTTTGGGTTTATACGAAATGGAGATTAACGGTAAAAAGGCTGGTAATGAATACCTGACCCCTCTTTTTAACGCCTATGACAAATGGATTCAATACCAAACTTATGATATTACTGGATTAATTACAGCAGGGCAAAACGCTGTTGAGGTATCTCTGGGGAATGGGCTTTATAAGGGCCGTTTTGGTTTTGAAGGTGGACAAACTGAAATTTATGGGGACAAATTTGCCCTTTTGTGTGAAATCGTCATCAAGCATACAGATGGGACAGAAACCATTATTCATTCAGATGACTCTTGGAAAGCAAGAAAGAGCCATATTCTTTTCAGTGGCATTTATGATGGCGAAATTTACGATGCAAATTTACTTGATGGAGCCTCCTATGGGGTTAAGAATATCGATTTGGGGTATGAAAAGTTAAAAGCGAGATTGAGCTTACCAGTAGTGGTGAAGGAAGAGTTAAAGCCAATGGAGGTTATCATCACTCCAGCAGGCGAAACAGTACTTGATATGGGTCAAAACATGGTAGGCTGGGTTCAATTTAAGACCAATGCACCTAAAGGAACAGAAATTGTTTTACAGTATGCGGAACTTCTGCAGGATGGCAATTTTTATCAAGACAACTTGCGTACAGCGAAGGCCGAGCACAGATACATATCAAATGGAGAAGATGCTGTGGTAAGGCCGCATTTTACTTATTACGGCTTCAGATATGTAAAAGTCTCTGGCTGGAATGGCGAAGTTTATAAGGATGATTTTATAGGATGTGTCTTATATTCTGATATGGACCAAACGGGCAGTATTGAAACAAGCAATCCATTGGTAAATAGATTATTCCTGAACGCATTATGGGGTCAAAAAGGGAACTTCTTGGATGTACCAACCGATTGTCCTCAGCGGGATGAACGGATGGGGTGGACCGGGGATGCTCAAGTGTTTTCAGGAACTGCTTCTTTCAATATGGATACCTATGCTTTCTTCAGTAAATACGGATATGACCTGGCGAAGGAACAGGCCTCTTTAGGTGGAATGGTGCCAATGGTTGTCCCTATGACTACGGTAAAAGGCGGCGGTTCAAGTGCTTGGGGAGAGGCAGCTACTGTGATACCATGGACTGCTTACCTTCATTATGGAGATAAAGCCATTCTAGAACAGCAATTTGATAGTATGAAGGGCTGGGTTGATTTTATCAAAAGAGCTGATGAGGCTTCAGGTGATAAAAGGCTTTGGACGACCGGATTCCATTTTGGTGACTGGCTGGCATTAGATGGTGATGATCCAAGTTCTCCTATGGGTGGAACAGAAACGGCATTTATATCCTCAGCTTATTATTGCTATTCATCTATGCTCGTAGCTAAGGCTGCAAGGGTAATTGGCAAGGAGGAAATTGCACAAGAGTACGAACAGTTATCCAAAGAGGTTAGGGCTGCTATCCAGGCTGAATACTTTACATCTACCGGGCGTCTAGCCTTGAATACACAGACAGCATTCATTGTAGCATTATTTATGGACCTCGTTCCCGAAGAACATAGAAACAGACTAGCAAATGATCTGCGAGAAAGATTGAAAAAAGATAAGAACCACTTGAAGACAGGATTCGTTGGGACTCCATATTTGTGCAGAGTGCTTTCCGAGAACGGAAACAATGATTTAGCCTATACGCTGCTGCTAAACAAGGATTATCCAAGCTGGTTATATGCTGTAACAATGGGAGCGACCACCATTTGGGAACGTTGGAATTCCGTATTACCAGACGGGAAGATTAGTGGAACAGAAATGAATTCTCTTAACCACTATGCTTATGGTTCGATTGCCGAATGGATGTATCGAAATGTAGCAGGAATTAATCCTGTTGAAGACCAGCCAGGATTTAGACGTGTTCGATTGGCGCCACAGCCGAATTATCGATTAAAGTATGCAAAGGCTTCGCTAGATTCTGCGGCAGGCTTATACGAAAGCCATTGGGAATTGAAAGAAGATGGTCAACTGTCATTTAAATTTGTCATTCCATTCAATTCTGCAGCAACAGTCGAATTGCCGGATGCAAACCTTGAAAATGTTCTATTGAATGGAAGTTCGTTAAAGGATGCAGAAGTTAATGTAAGTCAGCATGGTGAAAAGGTTCATGTTGAGATTAACAGCGGAACGTGGGAGTTCTTCTATACCCCGGAAGTGGAGTATATAAAGTACTACAGTACACACCTGGCATTAGGTGAACTGTTATCCAATGACGAAGTCAAAAATGTTATAACTGAGGTTGCCCCTCAGGCTGCGGGTTTACCGCATGAAATGATTGCTAAACTAGGTCATCAATCATTAAGAGAGTTGTCTCATATGCCATTCCTGCCAATTGCCTCAGAAGTGCTTGATGAATTGGATCGTAAGCTAGGGGAAATTAAGGTTATCGTTTCATAAAAATAATCATATGTAAGGGGGGAGTTTTTCTCCCCCTTCTATTAGGATTTACAACTAACTGTAAAAGGTGGCGTAAAAATGCGTACATATGATAATAGTTTAATAGATAAGCTTCAAAAAGGTACTTCTATTATTGAAAATAACGGAATCCCAGTCATCCTAAAGCCAAGTCCAAGTGAAGAGAGACCAGGGTATATCGATCCGATTGAATTAGGCTTGATGGGAGACCATTGGGCGGGAAGATCCAATGGAGAGGAACCTGCAGAACTGCCGCCAATGGAAGTTTTAATCCCTATTATGAGGGAGAATATGGGGTTTCCCAATTATAATTTAAATACAGTGGAAATCCATACAAAATATGAAAAAATAACGGATAGTGAAAATACTGTTGGCTTATGGCGTTATTATCCGAGGAAGTCTGAAAAGAATCGCAAACGATTGGAGGGGCAGTCTACACCGTAGAAAACGTCTGCAAATTAATTGCTGAGTTAGCGGATGCAGTAGTCTTTAACGTGGATTATTCATTAGCACCAGAAAAGCCGTTTCCCAATGGATTAAATGATAATTATTATGCAGTCAAACATGTATACGATCATGCAGAAGCCTATGGTATTGACCCTGAGAAAATTTCTGTTGCTGGAGATAGTGCAGGCGGAAATTATGCTGCAGCAGTCTGTTTAAAAGCAAAAGATGAAGGAACACCAAAGATTGCCATGCAGGTACTTATTTATCCAGCTGTAACAATGGCTGATGTAAAAGTTGAGGGCTATGAGTGGAGTGAGGACTTCTATGAAATTTCTGAAGACCACAAAGACATTATAAAAAACGGACTACTATCACTTGGAAAACCATCAAAAGCTGAAAAGAATCTCTTCTTGGGAGCTTATATTACTAATAAGTCAGATATTTATAATCCTTACGTTAGTCCGATGCTAGCTAAATCGCATGCAGGACTTCCGAAAGCTATTTTAGTTGGGGCAGAATTTGACGGATTACGTATTCATACAGAATTTTATGCAAAACAGTTACAAGAGTCCGGGGTTGATACGACATGTATTCGTTATAAGGGTATGACACATGCATTTATTGACAAGTTAGGACATGTTCCCCAGGCAGAAGACCTATGTATTGAAATAGCAAATGCTATAAGGAAATTGTAGTAGAAGATTAGTAGAAAAACTTTTAATAATGAAAAAGATTCAGACCCATTTGGTCTGAATCTTTGCATATGGGTTCTATCAATTTTCTTTCCAATCAAAATTTTCGATGAAATGTACGAATGCCTTAACCACATTCCATTCCAAAGACTCTTTATGATAATACATCCACGTTCTTCGCAAAATAGGAGTTCCTTCTAGATCTAATAGATTGATTTTGTATAAGTCTTCAATTCCAGTAACTACTCTGCTCGACAGGATGCCATAGCCTAACCCATTTATGACCATTTCTTTACACGTATCAACTTGGTCGACTTCTATACTGATAAAGGGCGCTTCAGCATAATTTTCAGCCCACCAGTGATCAATGACTGATTTTAATAAATAATCCCCTCTATAATCAATTCTAGGAAGATGAGGAAGGTCTGTCATATCAATCTTATCTTTTGAAGCAATACAGATGGTTTCCTCAAATATTTGATGTTTCGATAAACCTCTCCAACCATAATCTCCTCGAACAAAACTAATATGGACATCTTTATTATGTATTAGTTGAGTTACGTCCCTGCTCCAGCCTGTAACCACCTTGAATTCCACATGGGGATATTGCTGTTTGAATAGTTTCAAAATATAAGGAAGTTCATAATTCGCAAAAAAATTGGATACCCCCAATTTCAACGTACCGGCCACTTCATTGCTTTCGTTATTACTCATATTTTTGACCGTTTCTTTTACCCTTTGATAATGTGCAAGGGCCTCCTCAGCACAATGGACTAGATACTCTCCTTGTGGGGTGAAGTGCACACCCCGGCTTTCACGGGTTATGATTTTAACACCTAGCTCTTCCTGCATATGCTTTAATCGATTCGTTAATGCGGGTTGAGTCAGAAATAATAGTCGAGCTGTTTTAGTTAGATTTTTTTGATGATAAAGCACCTTCAGTATTTCCCAATCACGATAATCCATTGTTCACCCATCTGCCTGATATAATTTTTTTTTATCAATAAATATAATTTTTTATCATTTTCTTTATTTCAATTATTACATTATCCTAATACTGAAGCAATCGATAAATACTTTATTAAATTATCCAATCTTAACATAAAAGAAACTCAAACTTGGGGGTAATGTAATGGGAGTGGAGAACCAACCAAATCCATGGGGAAGATTTAATGGTCCTAACCTTGGCTATGTAATAGAACAATATGAACGGTACTTGAACGGTGCAGAAACTATTGATCCTGAATTAAAAGAGCTTTTTCTTGAATGGGGCTCACCATTGTCTTTTGAGTCAGGTTATAAGAAGGAAACAATCGAACATGAAAAGATTTATCCTACTAATCTGGCAAATATAGAAAAAGTAATGAAAGTGGTAAAACTGCTCGAAAGCATTCGTTCTCACGGACATTTAGTGTCAAAATTAAATCCGTTAGAAGAAAATCAAAACAATCATGAGTTTTTTAACACTGAAAAACATGGAGTTAGTGAGCATGATTTGAAAGCGATTCCAGCTAGATTGGTTTGGGAGGAAGCGCCGGAAGGCATTCAAAACGCATGGGATGCTATGAACCATTTAAAGAATATTTATACCTCTACACTAGCCTTCGAATTTAACCACGTTCATGATATGGAAGAAGTGAAATGGTTAACTCAAATGGTAGAGACGGGTTCACTGCAGAAATCTTTATCAAAAGAAGAGCAAATGAAGCTATTAATGAGTTTGACAGAGGTTGAAGGATTTGAGCAATTCTTGCATAAAACCTTTGTCGGCCAAAAGAGATTCTCCATTGAAGGCGTTGATATGTTGGTGCCCATGCTGGATGAAGCGGTGCGAGAAGGTGTCGGTGAGGGAGTACGCAATGTATTGATCGGCATGGCACATCGCGGCCGCTTAAGTGTTCTTGCACATGTATTAAACAAACCATACAGCAAGATTTTCTCTGAGTTTCAGCACTCTTACGCGAAACAACAAGGTCCGTCAGAAGATTTAGTTGACATTAGTGAGGGCTGGACAGGAGATGTGAAATACCATTTAGGCCGCAATCGTTTCGTCGAAGGCCCTAATGCCTTTAGTACACGTATTACCTTAGCAAATAATCCTAGTCATCTTGAATTTGTAGATCCCGTGGTCGAAGGGTTTACAAGAGCAGCTCAAGAGGAAAGAAAGAAATCCGGGTACCCGGAGCAGGATGTTAAAAAAGCATTTGCGATTTTGGTTCATGGTGATGCAGCATTTCCTGGCCAGGGAATTGTCGCCGAGACATTAAATCTGGGCGGACTAAAAGGATACCGAACTGGTGGAACCATCCATATTATTGCAAACAATATGGTTGGCTTTACGACAGATAGCCACGATTCTCGTTCAACGAGATACTCGAGTGATCTGGCAAAAGGATTTGAGATTCCGATTGTACATGTAAATGCGGATGATCCAGAAGCCTGTCTGGTAGCTGTTCGCCTTGCATATCAATACCGAACGCGTTTTCAAAAGGATTTTGTGATTGATTTAGTCGGATACCGAAGATTTGGCCACAATGAAATGGATGATCCAGCAGTTACCCAACCACAGGTGTACAAAAAAATCGCGAGCCATCCAACTGTAAGAGCATTGTATTCCGAACAGCTGCAAATTAAAGGCATTCTTGATCAAAAAGAAGTAGAGCAAATCAACCTTAACGTCCAAGAGCAGTTGCAAGCGGAATATGACAAAGTGTCAGAGAAGAAGCAGGGTGAATCTCCTGCAGAAGTTGAGGTTCCTGGGGTTATTGCCAAAGGAATTCCACCTTTGGACACAAGCGTGCCGCTTGATACTCTGCGCGAATTAAACTGTGAACTATTGAAATGGCCGGAAGGTTTTCATGTTTATCCAAAATTAAAGCGGATTCTCGAGCGCCGTGAAACAGCACTTGATGAGAACGGAAAAGTAGAATGGGCGGTAGCAGAAGTGCTGGCATTCGCGGCCATGTTAAAAGAAGGAACGCCGATTCGTTTAACAGGTCAAGATTCTGAACGTGGAACTTTTGCACAGCGTCACATTTTGCTCCACGATTCAGAAACGAATGAAACTTTTTCACCTTTACATCATCTTCCACAAGCACGGGCCTCGTTTGGAGTTCATAATAGCCCGCTGTCGGAAGCTGCTGTTGTAGGATTTGAATATGGCTATAACGTATTTGCTCCTGAAACACTTGTCATGTGGGAAGGACAATATGGCGACTTTGCCAACACGGCGCAGCCCCTCTTTGATCAGTTTGTTTCGTCGGCAAGAGCAAAATGGGGTCAAAAATCCGGGCTTACCCTTCTATTGCCTCACGGTTACGAGGGGCAGGGTCCCGAGCACTCCAGTGCCCGACCTGAACGTTTCTTACAGTTGGCAGCCGAAAATAACTGGACAGTAGCTAACTTGACAAGTGCGGCCCAATATTTTCATATCTTGCGCCGTCAAGCATCGATTTTAGGTACTGAGTATGTTCGGCCATTAGTTATATTGACACCTAAGAGCCTGCTTCGACACCCTTTGGTCTCATCACCTGCTACAGCTCTTAGCGAAGGCCAGTTCCAAACGGTTATGGAACAGGAGCTTCTAGGAAAAGAGACGGAGAAGGTAAAACGGTTAGTGTTAACGACGGGTAAGATAGCGATCGATCTCGCTGTAGAAATCGATTCAAGTAAAGAAAAGATAAATTTGGACGAGATACACATCCTGCGCATCGAACAATTGTATCCATTCCCGAAGGAAAAAGTGGAAACCATCATTAACCGTTATCCTAACTTGAGGGAGATTGTATGGGTACAGGAAGAACCGAAGAATATGGGAGCATGGCATTATATTGCACCAACTCTTTATGAGCTTGCTGCAGGCAGCCTGACTGTCGGTTACATCGGGCGTCAGTACCGTTCAAGCACCGCAGGCGGTGACCCATTAGTTCATAAGAAGGAACAGGAACGTATTATCGAACAGGCGTTGAATACTGATAGTATAGTAGTTACTCAGAATCAAGAAAAAGAGTCGTCTAGAAACAGATAAATCATTACTGAAATACTAAGTTAAAATCCTAATTTGAAAGAAGACTTAACCTAATTCCTAGGAGGATATGACACATGATAGAAATAAAAGTACCGGAACTGGCAGAATCCATTTCAGAAGGAACCATTTCTCAATGGCTCATTAATATTGGTGATAAAGTATCCAAAGGGGATAGTGTTGTAGAACTGGAAACTGACAAAGTTAATATAGAATTAAATGCCGAACACTCAGGTGTTGTTACAAAAGTATTAAAAGAACCTGGTGATACGGTAGAAGTTGGTGATGTCATTGCTGTTATCGAAGAGAACGCAGCTGAAGGTGTTATTCCGGCTGTTCCAGCGGCAGCTCCTGAAAAAACGGCTAATGAACCATTAGACCAGCCAAGCGGGCATCAAGAGATAGAACTTCCGAAAACGGATCGTCCGATTGCTTCACCTGCTGCAAGAAAATTGGCAAGAGAACTGGGAATCGATTTAAACCAAGTAAGCACTCGTGATCCCCTTGGCAGAATTAGACCTGATGATGTAAAAGCACATACAAGTACCACTAATGTAAAGGAAGAACCAAAGTTGGAAAAGGTAAGTCAAAATCCAACCTCACAACAAATAGATGCTGATTTTGATAAACCAGTAGAACGTGTGAAAATGTCACGCCGCCGTCAAACAATCGCTAAACGCTTGGTTGAAGTTCAACATACCGCTGCAATGTTAACGACCTTTAACGAAGTTGACATGACTGCTATTATGGATTTACGCAATAAACGGAAAGATGTCTTTTTTGAAAAACATGGTGTTCGACTTGGATTCATGTCATTTTTTACAAAAGCTGTGGTCTCAGCCTTAAAACAATTCCCTCTTTTAAATGCCGAAATTCAAGACGATGAAATCATTATCAAGAAGTTTTATGATATCGGAATTGCAGTTGCAGCACCGGAAGGTCTGGTTGTACCTGTGGTACGAAATGCAAACCATAAAAACTTTGCTGAGATTGAACAAGAAATCAGTGATCTCGGGAAAAAAGCACGTGATAACGCTTTAACTTTAAAAGATTTACAAGGTGGAACATTTACAATTACAAACGGCGGTGTATTCGGTTCTTTAATGTCAACGCCAATTTTAAATAGCCCGCAAGTGGGGATACTCGGTATGCATAAGATTCAATTAAGGCCAGTAGCGATTGATAAAGAACGAATGGAAAATCGCCCGATGATGTATATTGCTCTTTCTTACGATCATCGAATTGTAGATGGAAAAGAGGCTGTTAGTTTCCTTGCTGCAGTAAAAGAATTGTTGGAAGATCCGCACTCTCTATTATTAGAAGGATAGACCAAAATTCTAATATTTGCTAATTATCCAAAGCAGACCGTTTTACGGTCTGTTTTTTTGTGCAAACAAAACCAATAAATATAAATATGTCTAAATGTTAGTAAAACAAAACTAAACAAATGACGTTTGTGGCAATATTGTTAACTAAACAAAAATAAAACAACAATAATTTCTTTGTTTATGTTGATTTATTTTGGTAATCAGGTTAATATTACAGTGTGAAGATGATACATTGATAATTTGACATATAAAATGAAATTTTAAAATAAGGAGAGATTTACCATGAGTATGACAATGATTAAAGATGCGATATATTTAGCACCATTCTTACAAGAAATGTTGGAAACGACCTCTAATTTATACCGTTTAGGCTGGGATGAAAGGAATGGCGGCAATATCAGTTATTTATTACATGAATATGAAGTTCTTCCATTTTTGAATGTAGACGATGTTAAAAGAACAGTATCAATGAACATTGATGCATCAGCACTTGCTGGACGATACTTCATCATTACCGGTTCAGGGAAATTATTTTAAAAATGTAAAAAGAGATCCAGCTAATAACCTAGGTATTATCCGTATTTCTGCTGATGGTAAAAGCTATGAAATTCTATGGGGATTTGAAGACGGTGGAGTGGCAACTAGCGAATTACCAACACATCTTATGAACCATATGAAGCGTTTAGCAGTTGATAAAAACCATCGAGTAATTATGCACTGCCACGCCACCAACCTTATTGCAATGTCCTTTACACATAGTTTAAAGGAAGAAGATTTTACAAAAACCTTATGGGAAATGTGCACTGAATGTCTTGTTGTTTTCCCTGAAGGTGTAGGAATCATTCCATGGATTGTTCCAGGCACAAATGCAATTGGTGAAGCAACAGCTGAAAAGATGGAGGATGTCCGCCTTGTACTTTGGCCTCATCATGGAATCTTCGGCGCTGGTACCACATTAGATGAAACCTTTGGTCTGATTGAAACAGCTGAAAAAGCTGCTGAAGTATATACTATTGTATGTGCTCAAGGCGGAAAAAAACAAACAATCACTGATACTCAGTTGCAAGAGCTTGCAGACGCATTTGGTGTTGTTCCACGCAAAGGAATGTTGAATCTGTAATCAGGTAATTTCTAAGGTATGTTCCTGTAAAAGGGGCATACTTTTTTTGTTCTAATCAGTACAGGGAAATGGTATGATTATATCTTATAAAAAAACACTTGTGAATCAGGAAATAGGTGAAAAGAGTGGACCAGGAACTTCTTAGCGAACTTTTACAACTGACAGATGAAGAGAAAGATATACTTGAACAGCAAACGAAAGTAAGTAAAAACCTATATACCAGTAAGACGAATTTTATTATTGAGAGTGAAAAATTCTTAAGTAAAGATAAGATGATTATGGTTCGGAAGCATACAAGATTTGTGGATTTCCCCTTACATAAACATGATTACATTGAGGTCAATTATGTTTATAATGGAGAATTGCAGCAGACAGTTGGAGGAAGGCAGATTACCTTAAAAAAACGTGAGTTGCTGATCTTAAATCAACATATTGAACATGAAATTAAAGCATGTGACAGAGAAGATATTGTTATTAACTTCATTATTCGTCCTGCTTTCTTTGATTTTATTTTTTCCTATTTAAGTTCTGAAAATATTGTCAGTGATTTTTTGTTGAGCAGCCTCTACAATAACACACAGAATGGGCAATTTCTGTATTTCAAAGTTTCTGAAGTAGAAGCTATACAGGAATTGATAGGAAAAATAATCCACGAAATCATGTATCCGACCACTTTTTCAGAGTCTGCCATCAAGCTTTATATGGGGCTCTTTATGATAGAGTTAATAAAGAATTCTGATCGAGTAGAAAGAAAAGAAGAAGCGTCCATCACTCACTATTTGGTGGTTGAATCGCTTAAATATATTGAGGAACACTACAAAGAAGCCTCTTTATATGAATTAGCAGAGCAGTTAAACCAATCACATTATGGTCTAAGCAAAACCATTAAAAAGGCAACTTCTCGAACTTTTAAAGAGCTTCTCCAAGAGAGAAGGCTGGATAAGGCAAAAGAATTATTACAAGGCAGCGATTTGCCGATTGCTTTAATTGTTGAGCAGGTTGGCTATGATAACATTAGTTATTTTTATCGAATTTTTAAAGAGAAATATGGAAGAACCCCTAAAGAATTCAGAATGAATAAATGATATAATACAATAATATTTTTACATCCTAAGGAGATATCACATCATGAATTTTTCTGCAAAACAAGTTGTCTTTATTAGTTTTATGTTGTTTTCTATGTTTTTTGGTGCTGGAAATCTTATATTTCCTCCATTCCTTGGTCAATCAGCAGGTGATCATTTATGGGCTGCTCTGGCTGGTTTTATCGTGTCGGCGGTTGGACTGCCGATATTAGGTGTAATTGCTGTAGCAAAGGCAGGTAGTTTAAATCAGCTGAATCTTAGAGTTCACCCTATTTTTGCACTCATTTTTCCATTTTTAATTTATATTGCAATCGGTCCGGGACTTGCGATTCCTCGTGCAGGAAGCCTTGCATTTGAAATGGGTGCTGCACCTTTTTTGCCAGAAAATTTTGTTGAAAGTTCGGGCTCTTTATTGATCTATACGATCGTCTTTTTTGGATTAGCCGCTTGGTTAAGTATGTACCCTTCAAAACTTATTAGTCTTTTCGGGAAATTGTTGACTCCTATACTGTTAGCACTCATTGCGATTATTTTTGTAAGGAGCTTATTTGATCCTATTGGTTCATTTGAATCACCGATCGGGAATTATCGAGAGAATCCAATGTTCCAAGGGATTTTAGAAGGTTATTTAACAATGGATGCCTTGGCAGCCTTGGCATTTGGTATTGTAATTGCTAACACGCTGACTGCACAAGGAGTAATCGATTCAAAAAAGAAATCACGTTATATGATGTACGCAGGATTGGGTGCTGGGTTGTTATTGGCCGTGATTTATCTTATCTTAGGATATTTAGGAGCTGGTAGTTCTTCTTTAGGACAAGCTGAAAATGGTGCCATCATTTTGTCCAACATTATGACTTACCTGTTTGGACAAAGCGGAACACTGCTATTAGGTATCGTCTTTACGCTGGCATGTTTTTGTGTATCAATTGGTTTAATTACTTCATGCAGCCAATTCTTCTCCACTGCCATTCCAAAAGTAGCTTATAAAGTATGGGTCGTTATCTTAGCTGTTCTAAGTACTTCAATTGCGAATTTAGGCTTAACTCAAATCCTGCAAATTTCAGTACCTATTCTTGGCATGATCTACCCCATCGCGATTGTACTTATCTTCTTGGGACTCTTTGATAATATGATTAAAAGAAATTCCTATATATACATCACTGTGATAGGTTTTGTAGCTCTATACAGTATTTTGGACACCATTAATAAATCATTACTAAATAACGTATGGAGTGAGGGATTAGAAATTCTTCCTTTCTATATCGAGGGAATCGGTTGGCTAACCCCTGCTGTATTGGGCTTAATTGTTGGCTATCTATTGGGAAAGGTAAAAGGAGCTTCACCTGTAACGAGAACAAATCCATAATATTGTTTGAAAAACGAGAAACCGATTTGTGAGGTTTCTCGTTTTTTAAGTCCTACGTCATAAAGAGTTCCTGAAGCCCAAAAGCGTTGGAAAAAAACGGCCCTCATGAATTGTTCATGAAGCCCATAACAGAGTTGGAAAAGAAAAAGCGGTCCTCATGAATTGTTCATGAAGCCCAAACCAGAGTTGGAAAAGAAAAAACGGTTCTCATGAATTGTTCATGAAGCCCAAACCAGAGTTGGAAAAGAAAAAACGGTTCTCATGATGGGTTCATGAAGCCCAAAACTTAGTTGGAAAAGAAAAAATGGTCCTCATAAGGGGGACTAGAAACCATAGTTGATAAGCGGATCTGGTCCAGTTCTAAAAGGGTAAAAGTTACTGCGTGAATCGCACCTTTATTTTGATAATAATGTGAAACCTTCTGGCAAAGTGGAACGTCCACTTATGCTAAGAAGGTTTTTATTTTTTTCTAAAGGGGGAGTTAGGATGAAGGGTGTTGTTATGGGGTGTATTTTGCTTATATGCTTTCTCCTGGCAGGTTGTAACAATGGCAGTGAGCAAACGAAAGGAGAACCTTAAAAGTAACAAACTCCAGCTGATTGAACATAAATTGGAAATGGTAAATTCACGAACTGTTGAAGCAATCGAAAAGATATATGGTAATGATGAACAAGTTTCCGCTGATTTAAAAAACTATTTCATTAAATAGAACGCACCCGGTAAGTAAAACATAGACTATTTTATCAATATGTAAGGATGTCAGATCATGAGAAGGATAAGACAAGTACAACCCATGATTGGGCAGGCTTGGACGGGAAGACACGTGGTCTTGCTGCATTGTACATTGAATAATCAATTTCTTGATTTATTTAAAAGCTACCACGCGCCGATTGAGCCTCCGCGCGAAAATTGTGCAGAAACATTATCACAATTACTAAGTATCGGCTATCGGATTCATGCGATTACTCCGATTTCACCAAATCAAATTCAATATCTCCTGGTTCTTGAATAAACGTAAGCCGCTTTAGTTATTAGAGCGGCTGTTTCTAATTTACAACAAAGTATAATAGAATTAGAGAGAAGATACAGTAAGGAGAGGATAGTATGCTTTTGACAGTTGATGAAGCAAAAAAATTAGACAGTGAAGACAGCCTATCTAGATTTCGAGAAGAATTTTACATAAAACCAAATACCATTTATTTAGATGGGAATTCATTAGGACTGCTATCTAAAAGAGCAGAGCGTACCCTCTTAGAATCTTTAAATGATTGGAAGGAACATGGAATTGATGGCTGGACGAGAGGGCAGCATCCATGGTTTTTTTTATCAGAAAGATTGGGAGAGATGATGGCACCGCTAGTTGGAGCTGAAGTTGACGAAGTCATTGTAACGGGTTCGACTACCGTAAATTTACATCAGCTTGCCGCTACTTTTTATAAGCCGTCGGGGAAAAAGTCAAAAATTCTTGCGGATGAATTGACTTTTCCATCTGACATTTATGCGCTTCAAAGTCAGCTTCGTATTCATGGCTTTGACCCAGATACACATCTTGTTTGTGTAAAAAGCCGGGATGGACGTCTCTTAGAAGAAGCGGATATTATTGAGGCTATGACCGATGAAATTGCACTGATTATTCTGCCAACGGTACTCTATCGAAGCGGTCAAATCTTAGACATGAAAAGACTAACAGGTGAGGCAAATAAAAGAGGGATCCTTATTGGTTTTGATGGATGTCATTCCGTGGGTGCCATTCCACATTCGTTTAGTGAATGGGGTGTTGATTTTGCCTATTGGTGTAATTACAAGCATTTAAATGGTGGACCAGGGAGTGTAGGCGGATTGTATGTAAATAAGAAACACTTTGGAAGTGCTCCTGGCCTGGCCGGATGGTTTGGTTCTAAGAAGGAAAAACAATTTGATATGGAGCATACGTTAACGCCAGCGGAATCGGCGGGTGCCTATCAAATTGGGACACCACATATTTTAAGCCTAGCACCTTTACTGGGCGCGTTAGAGATATTTACTGAGGCACGGATAGAAAAAATTCGCGAAAAGTCATTGAAAATAACTCGGTTTTTAATGGATTTGATAGACCAAGAGTTATCCGATATGGGATTTAGCGTAGGCAACCCTCAAGAAGATTTGCGTCGTGGAGGTCATGTGAGCCTTGAGCATAACGAGGCTGCTCGTATATGCAAGGCATTGAAAGAACATGGCATTATTCCTGATTTCCGAGCACCAAATATTATTCGTCTCGCTCCTGTGGCGCTTTATACCTCTTATAGCGAGGTTTGGACTGCAGTTCAGGTACTTAAGAAAATTATGGTAGAAAAGCAGTACGAAAAGTTTAAGAATGAACGCGAAGTTGTAGCATAAAGGTTGATTGTATCAAAATGTGGGGGGGGCGGCTAAACATGACATCACCCGAAGAAAACAGGAAACTAGAATTAGAAAAAAGTATTCAAACAGATTTCCAAAAAGCGATGTCTTATGGGGATTACCTTCATCTTGATAAAATATTATCTAGTCAACATCGTCTTTCTGACCACCATGATGAGATGTTATTTATTATTATCCATCAAACGAGTGAATTATGGATGAAATTAATTGTTCATGAATTAACGGAGGCTATCCAGTTTATTCGCCAGAACGATTTGGAACCATCCTTTAAAATTCTGTCGCGTGTTTCGAGAATCCAGCAGCAATTAATTCAATCATGGAGTGTTCTTTCTACCTTAACACCTTCTGAATACCTGGAGTTCAGGGATAAATTAGGTCAATCCTCTGGTTTTCAGTCTCATCAGAACCGCTTGATAGAATTTGCATTAGGTAATAAAAAAGCTCATACTCTAGCAGTCTATCAGCATCAACCAGAACTATATAAAAAAATGCACCAGGCACTTCATAAACCAAGCATTTATGATGCCGCTATCCAAGCACTTGTAGCTCGCGGAATTCGTGTTGATGATGAGGTCTTAAATCGTGATTTATCAAAAAACTATGAACCCAATCTCAGTGTCGAAGAAGCATGGCTGACAGTCTACCGGAATGTTGACCAATATTGGGACTTATACGAGCTAGCTGAGAAGTTAGTAGATATTGGCCATCAACAGCAAATATGGCGATTCAATCATATGACTACGGTAGAAAGAATCATTGGTCATAAACAGGGTACAGGGGGATCATCTGGTGTAACTTATTTAAAAAGGGTTCTAGACCAACACTTTTTTCCGGAACTTTGGAGCATAAGAACCAAGTTATAGAAATAAAGAGGCTGGGACAAAACCCTCCTCTGGAATGAAAAAGCCGGTGAAATTTTACTCGTCGTAAAATTTCACCGGCTTTATTTTTTTCAATAAAATAAGGACAACTTCTGATAAAATTAAGTTACCACACAAAATAAAATCAGAAAGAAGTGTCCTTATGTTTAAAAATTATATCATGAATCAATTAGTTTTGCCTTTAGATTTAGAAGTAAAATTAAAAAATAATGATATTGCCTTCCATGTCCATCATTTAGTTGAAAGTATCCCTCAGGAAGCGTTGGAACCATTTCTTCGAAATGAGGGCTGTCCTGCCTACCATCCACGCATGATGCTTAAAATAATCTTATGTGCCTATACGCAATCTGTCTTCTCAGGGCGCAAAATTGAAGCCCTATTAAAAGACAGTATCCGTATGATGTGGTTGGCTCAGGGGCATGAACCAAGCTACCGTACAATCAACCGATTCCGTGTTCAATCAGAAGTGAAAGAATTAATTCGCCAATGTTTCGTCCAATTCCGTTGCCAATTAGTCGAAGAAAAACTTATCGATCAAGATGCAATTTTTATTGATGGCACAAAGATTGAAGCGAATGCGAATAAGTTTACGTTTGTCTGGAAGAAATCGATTGAGAAATATCACACAGCATTAATTGAAAAGTCAAATGAACTATACAACGAGCTACTTGAAAAGGAAATCATACCTGAGATTGAACGAGAAAGTGAAGAACAGTTATCGCTTGAGGAACTTGGTCAAATGGTTCAAAAAGTAGATGATATGGTTACCGAGTATGACAAAAAAATAGAAGCATCGTCAGACGTAGTGGAACGAAAGGCGTTAAGGAGTGAGAGGAAATATCCCAAGCAGGTGCGCAAACAGTTGCTTGATTACATCTTGCGAACACAGAAATATCAACGAGATTTCGAAATCTTTGACACACGTAATAGTTATTCAAAAACAGATCACGATGCGACGTTCATGCGCATGAAAGATGATTATATGAAAAATGGTCAATTGAAAGCTGGTTATAATGTACAACTCGCAACCGAAGGTCAATACGCACTTGCCTATAGTTTATTTCCAAATCCGACAGACACACGAACGTTAATCCCGTTCCTGGATGAAATTGAGCAACATTATTTTAAGTTACCAAAGCATATTGTCGCAGATGCAGGTTATGGCAGTGAGCAAAATTATGAAGATATCCTTTCCAATCGTAAACGAGAAGCGCTCATTACATATAACATGTACTTGAAAGAGCAAAATAAAAAATATAAACAAAACGAATTCAATCCAGACAACTGGCAGTATAATGAAGGAGATGATATATACATTTGCCCGAACCAGCAACGCCTTGTATTTAAATATTCTTCTGTACGCACGGATAAAACAGGTTTCAAACGAGAGTTTAAAATCTATAAATGTGAAGACTGTTCGGGATGCCCATTCCGTTCATCATGTACGAAGGCAAAAGAAGGCAATAATCGAACGTTAATGGTGAACAAGAAATGGGAACAACAAAAAGAATATGTGAGAGCGAAGCTTTCAGAAGAAAAAACGAGTGCGATCTATCGAAAACGCAAAATCGATGTGGAGCCAGTTTTTGGATTCTTGAAGGCTAATTTGCGTTTTACTCGATTTTCTGTACGTGGAAAATCGAAGGTTGAAAACGAAATGGGACTAGCGTTAATGGCCGTGAATTTACGAAAATTCACGGCTAACAGCTAAGAATAAACAACAATTATGAATAAAAATAGAAAAAGGTGAAATTGAGCACACTCAATTTCACCTTTTTCACTATTTGAAGCTAGTTATGTCCCAGCCTCTCAGACTGTCGACAAATCCGAAAAAATACGGGTTTGCCGGCAGTTTTTTTGTATAATTAAGGTACAAAGATTTTAATGGGGTGGATGAAATGCTTACTAAAAATACACAGACAAATCGTGACCAAATAGAAATGATTGCTTTAGAACAACTAGTACCTGTAAACCATTTGGTCCGCAAAATCGAAGCGGCTATTGATTTTTCATTTATCTATTCACTCGTTCAAGACATGTATTCTTCTGAACGGGGACGTCCGAGTATTGACCCTGTAGTATTGATTAAGATGGCTTTCATCCAATATACCTTCGGTATTCGCTCCATGCGTAAAACTATTGAAGAAATCGAAACCAATACGGCATATCGATGGTTTTTAGGCTTTGGTTTTTATGATAAGGTACCTCACTTTTCAACTTTTGGTAAAAACTACGAGCGACGCTTTAAGGATACCGATTTATTTGAGCAGATTTTCTATCGAATTTTGAAGGAAGCCTCAGAGAAGAAATTGATTAGTAGTGAGCACGTATTTATTGATTCTACTCATGTAAAGGCTAGCGCAAACAAGAAGAAATTTGAGAAGAAAGTAGTTAGAAAAGAATCGAAAGCATATGAGGCACGTCTACAAGAAGAGATCAATAAAGACCGAGAAGATCACGGAAAAAAGCCATTTCCTCCAGATAAGTTTGATAAAGAAGAATTAAAAGAAATTAAAGAAAGCACGACTGACCCAGAGAGTGGTTATTACGTAAAGGACGAACGAACGAAACAGTTCGCATATTCATTTCATGCAGCTGCGGATCGAAATGGTTTTGTTTTGGGGGCAATTGTAACGCCGGGGAATATTCATGATAGCGTTGTTTTCGAGCCACTACTCGAGAAGATAATAGAGAAACATGGAAAACCTGAAGCTGTTGCGGCTGACGCTGGTTATAAAACATCTCCAATTGCCCAATATGTATTTGAACACGATATGACACCAGTTCTACCATATACTCGCCCTCGTACAAAAGAAGGTTATCTTAAAAAACAAGAGTATGTTTACGATGAGTACTACGATTGTTATATCTGTCCGCAAGGACAAGTATTGAAATATTCAACGACGACGAAGGATGGAAAGCGCCAGTATTTCTCTAATCCGATTGAATGTCAAAATTGTCCATTGCTTTCCCAATGCACTCAGAGTAAAGAACATAAAAAACTCATTGAGCGTCATGTGTGGGAACACTATTTGGAGGAAGCGGATCACCTTCGTCATACTCAAGAGAATAAAACCATTTATGCACGTCGTAAAGAAACGATTGAACGTGTCTTTGCGGATGCTAAGGAAAAGCATGGTATGCGTTGGACAACCTTAAGAGGTTTAAAAAAATTGTCCATGCAGGCGATGCTTACTTTTGCTGCCATGAACTTGAAAAAGATGGCCAACTGGACCTGGAAAGGTCCAGAAATGGCGTAATAATAGGCATAGGATAGGTCTAAATATTGCTCTTACGAGCAAATTTCCAACGTAAAGGCACCCGAATGAGCTTATTCGGGTGCCTTTTGTCTACAATCTGAAATCCACCATTTAATGGTGGATTTTTTATTAATTAATACAAATTTACAATGTATTCAGATAAAATGAATTATATCATTCTAAGAAAAAGGTGAGATAATATGCTTCATGAAAAAATAGAAATAAAATATGAACAGGATACCGCAACTTTGTACACATACATACTAGAAAATTCTCCAGAAATTGATCCGAATCGAAAGAGACCAATGATTGTCATATGTCCAGGAGGAGGGTATCAATATACATCTGAACGAGAGGCAGAACCAGTGGCGATTCGCTTAAACGGTATGGGTTTTCATACATGTGTCTTAAAATACAGTGTAAAACCTGCAGTATTCCCAACCGCACTATGTCAATTGGCGAAAGCAGTCGGTAAAGTGCGAGACCATGCAAACGAGTGGAATGTAGATACCAATAAAATAATTGTTCTCGGTTTTTCGGCTGGCGGTCATTTGGCAGCAAGTCTTGGTGTATTCTGGGACAAGGAATTTTTAACCGAAGAGCTTGAATACTCGAAAGAACAAATTACTCCAAACGGTTTAGTCCTATGTTATCCAGTCATTACATCAGGACAAAATGCACATCGTGGTAGTTTTGAAGCATTATTAGGAGATAAGTGCCAAGATGATGAAAGTTTAGACTTGGTATCATTAGAGAAACAGGTTACGACTAATACTCCTCCAACTTTCTTATGGCATACGTTTGAGGATATAGCCGTTCCTGTTGAAAATAGCTTTATGTTTGCAGAAGCGCTTTTAAACAATAAAGTACCTTTGGAAATGCATATTTACCCTAAAGGGGTCCATGGATTGTCGCTAGGAACGGATGAGACGAAAAGAGTGGATAATGAACTACACCTGCAGCCTGAAGTAACGAATTGGATTGATATGGCAGAACGCTGGATAAAAGGACTATAATTTTAATGTGTAAACAATAAGAATTCCAAACAATAGTATGATATTTGCATGTTTATATGAAGTGTTAATGATTATGCATCCACGCTTATCTTCTTTTGTATTGATAAGAAAAATGATCTAATAAATGCTGATATACAAACGAAATGGAGTTTTTAATCATGAAGCCAAAAGTAATTGTTTATAAAAAAGTAGATAAAAAAGTATTGGAACTACTTGCAGAAACCTGTGAGGTTATTTATTTTGAGAACCTGGATTCAGAAACCTATCCTGTATTTCTTAACGAACTCGAGGAGGCACAAGGTCTTTTAGGTTCGGGACTAAAAGTAGACAAAGAGTTATTAGATCAAGCACCACAATTGAATATAGTCTGCAATATATCTGTCGGTTACGATAATCTTGATTTGACCGCTTTGGAGGAAAGGGGGATTATTGCCACCAATACCCCTGATGTTCTTAACGACACGGTAGCTGATACGATTATGGGATTGATTCTCTCTACTGCTAGAAGAATTCCGGAATTAGATCAATGGGTTAAAACGGGACAGTGGGAATCTGGTCTTGCAGAAAAGTGGTTTGGCCTCGATGTCCATCATAAAGTGTTGGGGATTATTGGAATGGGTGGCATTGGATCCACTGTGGCTAAAAGAGCACATTTTGGATTTGATATGGAGATTATCTATCATAATCGTTCCCGGAACGAAGAGGCGGAAGACAAATACGGGGCCGTATACTGTTCAATGGAGGATTTGTTAAAGAAATCAGATTTTGTTTGCTTAATGACACCTTTGACTCCAGAGACGGTAAATTTGATAGGTAAAAGAGAATTCGAATTTATGAAAGAGTCAGCCATTTTTATCAATGCTTCAAGAGGGAATACTGTCGATGAAGAAGCATTAATTGAAGGGCTTCAAAAAGGACAAATATATGGTGCAGGACTAGATGTCTTTGTTCAAGAGCCAGTGCAAAAGGATAACCCTCTTCTTTCCATGAAGAATGTCGTTACACTGCCCCACATTGGATCCGCCACCTATGAAACCCGATTAAAAATGGCCATGACAGCAGCCACTAATTTAGTGAAAGCATTACAGGGAGAAACACCGCCAAACTTAATAAAACAATAGCAAAGTAAACCTCGCCTAGTATAACTGGCGAGGGTGTTTTAATTCATATGGTTTTAAAAACATTACTTACAAGTTTATTAATAAATAAGCTGCATTGTTCAGCGATCATCTCTTTATCATTGTCCATGCTGGCAACGTGATAAGAATTATATAACGGAAGCACTTCCTTTATTTCTGATTGAATAGCTGACAAAATATAATTAGTGTTTTCAGGTGGAACCACGTGGTCTTCTTCTGAACGAAATGCCAGAACTGGGCAAGCAACACTTGATAGTCTATCCCTTGTAACATCCATTAAAGCAAATAGCTGATGCATGGACCGTACTGGTGCTTTTGAATACGTAATTTCATGAACATTTTTTGCTTTGATATCTGGTTCTCCTTCATGAACATAACGGGGAGTTTCTTTATTTTTATACATTTCCATCGGAGGAATGGAGTTGATTGCTGCATTAATTAACATGATTCCCTTAATATTTTTATACTTTTGAGCTAGATTTAATGTTAAAGTCCCACCCATTGATTGGCCAATGACAAAGATGTCAGAGCAATGTTGTTGTAGAAATTGAAAACCATCTTCTATACTTTTTATCCAATCTTGGTAACTGCACCTTTCCATATCCTCATAATGTGTCCCATGTCCTTTTAATCTAACTCCATAGACTGTGAAACCTTTAGATGCAAGGTATTCACCTAAATAACTGACACTCTGTGGTGTTCCAACAAAACCATGGGAAATTAAAATCCCAATTTCATTTCCTTTAAAGAAAAAAGATTCAGCTCCACCTAACACGGGATATTGTTCAATCATTTGTAAAACTCCTTCCTTATATATGTAATAGAAGTAAGTATTAAAAAAACACCTCCTTTTAAACAAGAGGTGCCTTTTGATGTCAAATCGGCGAATTAATAGTAAGTATCTTTACAATATACCTATAATTCCGATGTGTCAAGTTGGTTTTAATCGAAATTTCCAGAAGATTTATTCGATTATTAAAAAAAAGATGTGCAGCTTCTTTTTTGGAATCCTAATCCACTGTTAAGTAAACACTAAAATTTAAATATATTAAGTGAATTTTTGGAGGTATAGGTATGAGTCGACTAGACAGGCTCAAAATGGGGAAAGTGGAAACAAAGCACTTCCAACAGTTTAATGAGTTATTGAGGTATGTGTTTCAAGTCACCAAAAAAGATTTACAAATGGTGGGCTGGGAGGAACGAGAGATTGCCTTAGCAAAAAAACCGGTTTTGGATCAGGCGGATGTGATTGGCTGGTTTGATGGAGAGAAACTTGTCTCACAGCTGGCGGTCTATCCTTTTCAAGTAAATATTTTTGGACGGACATTCGAAATGGGCGGTTTGACCGGAGTCGGCACCTATCCGGAATACGCTAACATGGGACTAATGTATAAATTAATGCGACAGGGACTTGCGGATATGCAGGCAAGAAAACAATCAATTTCTTATTTATTTCCTTATTCTATTCCATATTACCGCCGAAGAGGATGGGAAATCATATCGGATAAAATGACCTTTGAAGTGAGAGACGTCCAATTACCAAAGATAAGGAAAGTTCCTGGTTATGTAGAAAGATTAAATATCGAGCATTCAGATGTAAGAACTGTTTATAAACTTTTTTCTAGTAAAATGCATGCAGCGATGATACGCAATGAGTTAGCCTGGGATGAATATTGGAGATGGGATGTAGATGAGCTAACGGCAGCTGTTTATTATGATCACACACACAAGCCACATGGGTACTTGCTGTACTGGATCTCTGAGGATGTTCTCCATATTAAAGAAATGGTCTATATGGATGAAGAGGCACGAATTGGCCTTTGGAATTTCATTGGGGCCCATTTTTCTATGGTTTCAAAGGTGGTTGGCAATATTTTTATGAATGAGCCATTAGCCTTTTGGCTGGAAGACGGAGATATCAAAGAAACTATTTCCCCTTATTTTATGGCCCGTATTGTTGATGCGAAACAATTTATTGAACAGTATCCTTTTAGAGCTACAGGAACTGAAAGGAAAATAACACTTTTGCTGGAAGACCCCATGCTGGAATGGAACCAAGGGATATTCACACTTCTTGTTTCAGGTAATGGCCAAGGAAAATTCCTACAAAGTGAGGATAACCCTGCTGTTTCACTTGATATTCAGACACTAACAACAATGCTGCTTAGTTACAAAAGACCATCATACCTGGCTGCTATCTCTCGATTGAAGGGTGACGAAGCTGCTGTAGACATTTTAGAGAATATCATCGAAAGGCAGACCCCTTATTTTTCAGATTACTATTAATCTAAATGTGCTGTGAGGAGAAAAACAATGGAAAACCTTGATTCTTTCGAGACAGATAAAAAGATATGCATGCATTATGAGGATGACAGGGAACGTTTTGAGGGTGCAGTTGTTCCGCCAATTTTCCAAAATACGTTATTCACCTACCAGACATTTGAAATGATTACGGACGCTCTCCAAAGTGAACACTCCTTTTATGTTTATGGGAGGGGAACAAATCCTACAGTTGAAATTGTAGAAAAGAAGCTTGCCGCATTAGAAAGAGGCGATGTATGTAAACTTTTTTCTACTGGAATGGCTGCCGTTAGTGCTGCGTTAATCAATAGTGTAAAAAGCGGTGATCACGTTCTATGTGTCAGTAATCTTTATTATTCAACAATGGAACTTTTGAAATATCTTGGGAAATTTAATGTCAGCCATTCTGTTATTTATTCGACTAAAACAGATGATATTAAGGCCGGCTTACAACCGAACACTAGGGTGATTTTTTTAGAAAGTCCAACGGATATGACATTCAGATTGGTTAATCTAGATGAAATTGCAGACTTTGCAAGGAAAATCGGAATTCGCACCATCATTGATAACACATGGGCAACTCCGCTATTCCAAAAACCCCTTACAAAGGGGATAGATGTCGTCGTTCATTCTGCCTCAAAGTATCTTGGGGGGCATAGTGATGTCTTAGGGGGGGCAGTCGTTACAAGTAAGGAAATCATGAAAACGATTTTTAGGAAGGAATATTTGCTTATGGGTGCTGCTATGCCTCCCAATGAAGCATCTCTTTTGCTCCGCGGGCTTAGAACGTTACCATTTCGAATGCAAGGACACCAAGAAAATGCGTTAAAAGTGGCTAGATTTTTACATAATCATCCTACAGTTGAAAAAGTGAACTTTCCCGGTCTTGAAACACACTCGGATTATCATTTGGGGACAAGCCAATTATCAGGGTACAGCGGATTAATGAGTATCGAGCTAAAACAAGCTGATTTTAATCACGTAAAAACAGTACTAAACAAGATGAAGATTTTTAAAATAGGTGTCTCTTGGGGATCTTTTGAAAGTCTAATACTCTCGCCTAACCTTGGGAATAATGAAGGGAAATTGGTAAACGAACATATTAGCCCAGGTTCGATCCGCCTTGCAGTGGGGCTTGAAAATGCTAATTCATTAATAGATGACTTAGAGCAAGCATTAAGTGAATAAAAGAAAAAGGTGATTATATGAAGGACCATGATAAAGAACCGCAATTTCAAAGTGGTGAGAATGTTAAAAAGTCTTTAAAAGGATTATATGGATTAGATCCAGAAATGAGTTTACTATCAGTCAGTTTCGCTACCACTGAAAATCCCTATTTAAATGAACATTATCAAGAGGATTCCAAAGAAATGAGCTCGAATAAGTGAATGATATTCAGGTAATGATAACTTGGTACTATTTCAATATTAGGAGGTAATAATTTGTATTTCTATAGAGAAGACCTTATTAATATGATTGTTCCAGACAAACCTGATCCGGCTGCAGCAAAAGTTCTTCAAGAAACATTGGGCGGCAGATTTGGCGAAATGCGTACCATGATGCAGTTTTTCTTTCAAAGTTCCAATTTTAGAGGAAATCAAAAGCAATACCGTGATTTAATCAGAGGGGTTTTCCTTGAGGAAATCAGCCATGTGGAGCTTGTACAAACAACGATCAATCAGCTCCTGAATGGGTCGGGGGAAGAGGCAGTCGGGGCCGGAGGAACGAATGGTGCTCCTCTAGAAGAAGCAGTAAAAGAACATGCAAACCCACATCACTATATTATGGGTGCGCAAAGTTCACTTCCAGTAGATGCTGGAGGGAATCCTTGGACTGGTAATTATGTATACAGCCATGGAAACTTAATCAGCGATTTATTGGATAATGTGGTATTAGAATCAACGGGTGTCCTGCAAAAAACACGAATTTATGAAATGAGCTCAAATAAAACGTTTAGAGAAACTTTGGCTTTCTTAATTGTCCGCGATAATGCACACCAAAATGCCTTCGCTAAAGCTCTTGAAACTCTAGGTGTGAATTGGGGTAAAATCTTCCCAGTCCCGAACTATGACATTAATAAGTACCCAGAATGCCGTAAATATGTAGAGATGGGCTTCCATAATGCTCAGTTTAATTTTAGACTTGATGAAACGCTAATTGGTACGATATTCCAAGGTGAATCACCAAGCAGGGATTCTGGAACATTACAAGTAGTACCACCGCCACAAGGTTATCCAGTTCCAGTAATGCCTGAAATGCCAAACGAGCATAGCCCTGGTATCAGTGATTTAAATCGATAATCTAAAAAAGGATGAGACACAATTTGTGTTCATCCTTTTTTCTTTTTGTGTTTTATCTTGAACAGCCCTTAACAATCGCCATGCTTATTAAGATGTAATGGAGGAGGAATTAGCCATCCTTTTTCCTTGTTTAAACGGAGTACTTTTCCCCCGAGTGCGACCTTTTGAGCATGGAATTGTGCATACATCATAGCTACGTCTTCCCTGATAGATTTACCGATAACTTGACTGCATAAAACGAGACCAGCAGCAATATCTGCAGAAAGACCAGCAGCTATAGCAGGGTCAAGGATTCGAGCACCTACTGGAATATCCTCTAAACAAGCTTCAGGGGGTTCGGGTGATGCAGGCGGTAAGCCAATGCCGTTTTCTTTTAATAGTTCTTCTACTTGCTTTTTTTCCTGTTGGCAATTTTCAATTGCTTCTACTAATAATTTCTTTAAATCATCATCTCCAGCATGGTTTAAAGCGGTTTGATAACCAGCAATTTTTGCATTCCCTGCCAAAACAGAAGACCATAAATCAAATACCTCGCCATAGTGTAAAGGCTCTTCTTTAGGGTTGCCACTTAAAATTCCCATCGTTGCCCTCCTTAGTGTGTATGAAAATTTATTCATTGCAGTGCCACCTTTCTTACAAGCACATCCATAGGGTTTCCAATTCGAGACCCTCTCATTAATTTTTTATCATTTCTTCGGATTTAATGCGCCTATACTTTATTTCTTTCTCAAATAAATTGCACATGTTTATCTTATATTTCAACGATACTAACAGTAGTAGGAGGGTGTACATGGATTATTTCACTTGTACCTCAGGTGTTGGCGATAAATCATCAAAAGGGGATAGTAAGGGACAGTTATTATGGTGGCAGTTATCACTGATTGGAATTGGCTGTACAATCGGAACAGGGTATTTCCTTGGATCAGGAATAGGAATTAAGATCACAGGACCGTCGATGGTCTTTTCGTTTATTTTAGCAGCAATAGGGACGTATATTGTGTTTCATTTCCTAGCGAAGATGACCTCAGAGGATCCGCAAGAAGGCTCGTTTTGTTATTATGCTGGAAAAGCGTATGGACGATGGGCAGGATTTAGCTGCGGCTGGAATTATTGGAGTTCTAAAATTCTGATTATGGGAAGTCAATTAACTGCTTTATCGATTCTTTCCCGTTTTTGGTTCCCTAATGTGCCCTTATGGATATTTGCTTCTGGTTATGCTGTTTTAGCTATTATTGTCGTTTTATTAGGCAGTCATGGTTTTAATAAGGTGGAAAATATCCTGGCAATTACCAAAACTGCAGCAATCCTCATGTTTATTATTCTTGCCTGTGCCGCGTTGATCGGATTGATTCATGGTAAAACGGCCGGTCAACCTGGTATACCAACAACGATCGATACCATTTTTCCTGAAGGGTACCGAGCGTTTTGGTCTTCTCTTATATATGCGTTTTATGCTTATGGTGGAATTGAGACCATCGGACTCTTATCTATGCAGCTAAAGAAAAAAGAAGACGCACCTAAATCAGGAAAGGTAATGCTGATTGTTCTAACGATTATTTATGTTATTTCGATTATCCTGGCGATTAGCATGGTTTCGTATCAATCCATTAATCAAAAGGAAAGCCCTTTTGTTACAGCCATGTCAGCATATAACCTTGCCTTTTTTCCACATGTATTTAATGGGTCAATCATCATTGCTGGGTTTTCTACGATGACTGCTTCCTTATTTGCAGTTACCAATTTACTTGTAACATTGGCAAAAGACGGCGACGCCCCCAAGCTATTTGGGAAAGAAATCAAAAATCTAAAGAACCTTCCCTTACCATCTTTAGCGCTGGCGACTCTAGGTTTATTGGGATCGATTATTACTGCACTGCTGCTCCCGGGGAAGATTTATGGATATATAACCACAGCAGCTGGAATTTTGCAGATGTATAATTGGGCATTTATAATAATTTCTGCCCTAAAAATTCTGGAAATAAGACGAGGGGACAAAGTTTTATCCTCTATTGGTATACTCCTATTATTAGCAGCCATCACTGGGACCATATTTGAAGAGACCATTCGATTTGGCTTTTTTGTAAGTTTAATGCTTGTGGCCATTATTGGAATTGTGACGATGATAATGAATAAAAAATGGATGAAATCCGAAAAGAAAAAGGGGAAGGTAACCGGTTTAAAAGGGATATTGGAGTAGAATCACCCTTGGATTGCTGGAAGGAAAATGAAGATAGCCGATTCTGGTGATCGGCTTATTTCCATTGAAATAACGAGGAGTCTACAAAAGAGTGATATTCCCTTTTCTACATTCTTTAATAATGTGGTCATTCCATACAGAAACTTGGACCTCACCAATATGTGCTTTCTTTAGTAAAAACATGCACAATCGGGACTGACCAATTCCCCCGCCTATCGTGAACGGAAGTTCCTTATTAAGGACAGATTGATGAAAATCCAGTGCCATTCGATGTTCAGCATTTGCCAGTTTTAATTGTTTTAACAGCGATTTTTCATCCACTCTTATCCCCATTGAGGATATTTCTACGGCTCTCTCTAATATAGGATACCATAAAAGAATATCACCATTTAGGGACCAATCATCATAATCAGGAGAACGCCCGTCATGTTTTTCACCAGAATCTAACCTCCCTCCAATTTGCATAATAAAAACAGCTCCAAATTCTTTTGCAATCCTATCTTCGCGCTGTTTCGGTGTTAATTCCGGAAACCTGTTCTCAAGCTCTTGAGTAGTAATAAAATAAATCTCTTCGGGGAGGATTGGCACGAGTGATGGAAATAATTTGTATAAATAACTTTCAGTATTCTTCAGGGCCTGATAAATCTTGCGGACTTCATTCTTTAGTGTTCTGACATTCCGCTGTTTCATTGTGATAACTTTCTCCCAATCCCACTGATCAACGTAAATAGAATGCAAGTTGTCTAACTCCTCATCCCTGCGTATAGCGTTCATATCTGTATAAATTCCTTCACCAATCGTGAATCCATACCTTGCTAAGGCAACTCTTTTCCACTTTGCCAAAGATTGAACAATTTCAATAGGTGAGTTACTGATATCTATTGCATCAAATGTAACCATTCTTTCTACTCCATTTAGATCATCATTTATTCCGTGCCCAGATCTTAACATAAGTGGGGCAGATATGCGTGTTAAGTTTAAAGTATCGGCTAATCCTCTTTCAAAATGGTCTTTAATCATTTTAATCGCTTTTTCAGTTTCGATAACGTCTAGGATTGATTTGTATACTTTTGGGATAAAAATCGGTTTTCCCATAGTTGAAATACCTCCAGAGTAAGAATTCGTCTATTTTTTCGATGATTACTTGTTAGGTAATGAACTATTTTTACATTATGATTTATTTCTCAGTTTGCCATCAGCTAAACCCTAATGAGTTAAAAAGGACTTCCTAAAACATTTAGAAATTTTTGGACATGTGTCTGAAAAATTTACATAAAATGTACAAGTTGAGATAAAGGCGGAGTGGAGTGGTCTTTTTTGAGTATCAGCATTTTAATGAGTTATATCATTTTGGGGTTTACGTTGGCAGCTCCAATAGGTCCAGTTAATTCTGCACGATTAGATAAGGGGATAAAAAATGGTTTTTGGCATGCGTGGGTGGTTGGTGCTGGATCAATGGTGGCAGATGGATTTTTTATGCTGCTTGTTTATCTAGGGATGGTTCAATTTTTGGGGATTCCAATTATTCAAATATTTCTTTGGTTATTTGGAGGATTTATATTGATATACTCAGGAGTCGAAAGTATTAAAAATGCAAATACAATCACCCTAACGTATGGCAGAGAGAAAGAATCATTAATGAAGTGTTTCTTTACAGGGTTTATGATGTCGATTACAAGTCCATTATCCGTTTTATTTTGGTTGGGAATATATGGATCAGTCTTAGCGAAAACCGCCCAAACAACTGGTACAGAATCTCTTTTAATATATAGCAGTATGATTTTTCTTGGATTGACCATATGGGATGTGTTCGTAGCAGCACTCACTACTGGATTCCGAAAACTACTGACTGTAAAAAGTTTAATAGCGATCTCGTTCATTTCAGGTGCTTCCCTCATAGTGTTTGGTCTGTATTTTGGATATCAAGGGCTTAATGCACTCTAGGAATAATGAAACTTTCTTATCAAAGACATGTGGGACTACATGTCTTTTTTGCAATTGAAGGCTAACTTGACTTTTATTAAAAAATGCGTATAATACTCATTTGTGTTGATTATTTTATTTATATTCTTGTTCATATATTGTTCATATTTAACTGCTATTATAAATGATAGATTAATGGATTATATAAAAACGTAACTGATATTTTTGTTAAAAGGTAGGTGCAATAAAATGAATAACTTAGCTCATAAAGGTCAGGGTATTTTCAATAAATATATTGGCTTTTTCTTTTTGGCTGTTTTCTTTCTTTGGATGAAAACATATTTAGCTCAATTAACTCAATTTGATTTAGGAATCGAGAATACATTACAAAAAATATTGCTATTTGTTAATCCGCTAGGATCATCTTTACTGTTTCTAGGATTAGCTTCATTATTTAAAGGACGAAAGAAATACATTGCATTACTTGTAATTGACTTCTTTTTATCTTTTCTTTTATTCGCAAATGTGGTCTATTACAGATTCTTTAATGACTTTATTACGTTACCAACTTTAACTCAGACCCAAAACTTTGGGGATGTAAGCGGAAGTGTAGTAACACTTTTACGACCTTATGATTTCTTATTCTTTACAGACATCATTCTTTTAGTCGTTTTACTTGCTTTTAGAATTGTGAAAATTGAACTTAAAGATATGAATCGCAGAAAAGTTGCTGCTGTATTTTCATTAGCATTGGCGATTTCATGTGGAAATCTTGGACTAGCTGAAAGTGATCGTCCGCAACTGTTAACAAGAGGATTTGACCGTAACTATATCGTCAAATATTTAGGAATGTACAACTACACGATTTATGATGCAGTTAAAAGTACAAAAGCTTCAGCACAGAGAGTTATGGCAAATAGTGACGATATGACCGAAGTCATTAACTATACAAAATCTAACTATGCTGAGCCAAATCCTGCATACTTTGGTGCCGGAAAAGGTATGAACGTGATTTATTTACACCTTGAATCGATGCAAAACTTCCTTATTAATTACAAATTGAATGGGGAGGAAGTAACACCATTTTTAAATTCCTTAACAAAGGATCAAAACACACTTTATTTTGATAATTTCTTCCATCAAACAGCTCAAGGTAAAACGTCTGATGCGGAATTTATCCTAGAAAATTCATTATATGGTTTACCACAAGGTTCGGCTTTTACAACAAAAGGTTTAAATACGTTCCAAGCTGCACCTGCAATTTTAGGTCAGCAAGGCTATTCTTCTGCAGTATTCCACGGGAATTCTGGAAGCTTTTGGAATCGTGATGAAATTTATAAGTCTTTTGGATATCAAAACTTTTTTGATGAAAAATACTACAGTATGAATCCAGAAGACCTAGCAGAGTATGGTCTTATGGATAAACCATTCTTTGAGGAATCTATTCCAATGTTGGAATCATTACCACAGCCTTTTTATACAAAGTTTATTACTGTATCTAATCACTATCCTTATCCGCTTGCTGAAGAAGAAGCAACGATTGCACCACATACTACCGGTGATAAATCTGTAGATACCTACTTCCAAACAGCACGCTATGCGGACGAGGCCTTAAAGCAATTCTTTGATTATTTAAAAGCATCTGGTCTATATGATCATTCGATTATTGTTATGTATGGTGACCATTATGGTATCTCTGAAAATCATAATAAGGCCATGGAAAAAGTTCTAGGCAAAGAAATTACCGACTTTGATAGTGCAGGTTTACAACGTGTACCTTTCTTTATCCGTGTACCTGGTATGGAGGGTGGAGTTAACCACGAATATGGTGGACAAATTGACATCCTACCTACACTTCTTCACCTATTAGGAATTGATACAAAAGATTATGTTCAGTTCGGTACGGACCTATTATCTGAACAGCATGATGATCTTGTACCTTTCCGTGATGGCAGCTTTATGAGTCCAACCATTTCAGCAGTAGGTGGTAAGTACTATGACTCCACAACAGGTATAGAAATTGATGAAACAAGGATGGAAGAGGCAGTGAACCTTCAGAATATCGTGGAGAATAAGCTTGCTCTTTCTGATAAAGTCGTAAATGGAGATTTATTACGTTTCTATACTCCTGATACCTTTACACCCATAGACCGAACACAATACAATTATAATAAAACTGAAGATAGTGAAGAATAAGCTTTAACCTTCAGGGCTGTTTAGGTGATTCCTAAACAGCCCTTTTTTAGCCTTTTTTTAATTTATGTCCAAAATATGAATTTTTTTAATACAAGAAATATAGAAGGAAACGCTCCTTTGAATGTCGAATGAAAATGAGGGACAGGTTCTTAAATTGGAAAATTAGGGATGAATAAGTTAAAGTAGAAAGCACCTAACAAGGTGCTTTTACCATTAGTAAGTTGTTTGATTTGAAAGGTCTAGAACTAGAGGTATCTGAATATTTACTAATAAAAGCTAGCCAATATAGGAGGACGATTATGACTACATATACTTCCCGACAAGATGTACCTAGTAATGAAAAATGGAACCTTGAGGACATCTATTCTGATCTATCCAAATGGGAAAGCGATCTTCAGCTCGTTGAAAACATGGCGGAAAAGCTTAGGCAATTTGATGGTGCAATAACCGACGGTAAAAGTCTATATCAATACTTAAAACAAAGAGAAGAATTATCCTATACTTTTAATCATGTATATGCCTACAGCATGCTAAGAGTAGATGAGGATACAAGAGATGCAAGTTCCCAATCACTATTGAATCGTGCAAAAGGATTAAGTGTGAAGGTAAGTGCTTCAACCTCTTTTTTTATGCCTTTCTTACTAGGGTTAGATAAAGAAACATTAAGCAGCTATATTGCAGAAGAAGAAGGCCTTAAGTACTTTGAGGAGGATTTATATGAATCCTTTCGCTATAAAAAGCATGTCCTTAGTAAAGACCAGGAAGAAGTATTATCTCAATTAGGGGAAGCTCTGTCAGCTCCAAGTACAACGTTTGGAATGATTAATAATGCGGATATTAAGTTCGGTGATGTTACCGATCATAACGGTGAAAAGGTTCAGCTGACAAGAGGAATGTACTCGAAATTAATCGAGGATGAAGACCGCGATAAGCGAAGAGAGGCTTACAAAGCCTATTATAAACCATATGTTGAATTGAAAAATTCGATTGCGAGTACACTGTCTGCAGCAATAAAAAATAACGTAACAATGGCTAGAATCAGAAAATACCCTTCGGCATTAGAAAAAGGATTATTCGGCGATTTGGTGCCTAAAGAAGTTTATGAGAATCTTATTAAAGCGACGAAAGATAATATCGCACCTCTTCACAGGTACTCTGAAATTCGGAAGGCAAAACTGCAGCTAGATGAACTGCGCCAGTATGATATGTCTGTTCCTTTAGTACAGGGTGTGAAACAGGTAATTCCGTATGAGGAAGCGTATGAAACCATGATAAAGGCATTAGCTCCACTTGGGGAGGAGTATGTATCTATTCTAAAAGAATTCAAGGACGCGCGTTATATCGATGTCCGAGAGACTCCTGGCAAACGGTCTGGCGCCTATAACTTGGGGATTTATGGTGTTCACCCATTTATATTACTAAATCATCAAGACGATTTAGACAGTTTATTTACCCTCGCACACGAGTGTGGGCATGGAGTCCATAGTAAATTGAGCTCGCAGCATCAACCCCAAATTACAGCTCGTTACAGTATCTTTGTTGCTGAAGTAGCTTCTACAGTCAATGAAGTTTTATTGATTAATTATTTGTTAAATACGGAAAAGAACCTTGAGGTAAGAAAACATTTATTGAATCATTTTATTGATCAATTTAAGGGTACTTTCTTCACACAAGTAATGTTTGCAGAATTTGAGAAAATCACTCATGAGCTTGCAGAGAAGGATATACCATTAAATGTTGAGGTATTTAATCAAACCTATGAAGCGTTGTTCAGAGAATATAATGGGGATGCAGTGGTTTTTTATGAAGAAGTGAAATTTGGCTGGTCGAGAATTCCTCATTTCTATCGTCCATTTTACGTCTATAAGTACGCAACTGGTTTCGCTTCAGCGATCCACCTTGCCACAAGAATACTGGATGGTGATTCAGAAACATTGCAATCCTATCTAACCTTCTTAAGGAGCGGAAGCAGCGATTATCCTCTTGAGCTATTAAAGAAGACAGGAGTCGATTTAACCACACCAGAGCCAATCGAAAACGCCATGAAAAAGTTTAGTGAACTGGTAGAAGAATTTTCGGTTCTATAATCATAGTTGTGTAAATAGAACCTGTGATTTTAGAACCTGTTGATTGGCGCGGAAGGCGCTCGATCCTCGAAAATGCTATCGCATTTCCTTCGTGCGGCGATTATTCGATGAAGTAAATTCAAAGTCCTGCGGGAAGAACGAGCTGAGTGAGACCCTGCAGGTGCGAAGCTGTAAGGAGGCTCATGGGCGAGCCCGCGGAAAGCGTAGCGCCTCGGACAGGCAAAGACCGCCTGTCCCTGCGGTGATTATTCCAAGCAGCATTCCTTAATGGAGCGCTAATCAACAGTCTAGTCACAGCCGTGAATCATAAAAAAGATGTCGCAGATATTTGTGGCATCTTTTTTTATCACCCATTATTTTTGCATGGTATGATAGGTATAGGAATATATTTACTCATACGAGATTACCTAAAAAAGAAAATAGGTGATTAATATTTGGAGAAAAATTATTTCCTTTATTGGGATAATATTGATCATTTTTTTGGTGATTCATAACAGCGAAACCTTCAGGCTGCTTAGAATCGGGGACTTGGATTCAATCATCATGTCATTAAAAGATACCACGTTTTCGAAATTCTTCTTTACTTTCATCATTATGGTGATTCAAAATTCATTTACGATTATTCCTCTCATAATCATCATCACAATAAACTACGCATTGTTCGGGTTTTTTAATGGTCTACTCTGGAGTTGGGTAACAAGTGTTATAGCTGCTGGAATTTGGTTTTTTGGAAGCCGATATTTTTTTAATGATTGGGTACAGAAAAAGACAAATCCGGAACTTTTATCAAAAATGGAGCAAAATGGGCTGCTCTTTGTTTTCCAAGCCCGAATTATTCCATTCGTACCAACAAGCTTAATAAATATTCTCAGTGGCCTAAGTTCCATTAAGTTTAAGCATTTCTTGGTTGGAACCATGTTTGGAAATCTCATATTTTTCTTTGTGTTATCATTGATCCCTGCTGGATTAATGGAAGGGAATATGGAACAAAATATCCTCCTCGGGATTGCACTAGTCCTGGTAGGATTGGTTGTCTTTTATCGTATTAGGAAAAAACAGAAAACTAGGAAACAAGTAAATTAACTTTACAATCACTGTCGCTCTGGTCTTTTGATGACCAGAGTTTTTTATTGCTTTATTCGAATACATTCAATAAAGTAGATAGTAATTTAACAGATAGTTCGAAAATAGGTGAGGTAATTGAGTATCGAAATTGTACCAATAGGTGATTCAGCAATCAGTATTTCATTTGGTAATGAAATTAATGAGAGCACTCATCACCAAATCAATCACTTTTCACAAAATATTAGACGTCTTAAGATTGATGGGGTTATCGAGTGTGTTCCAACTTATACTTCTATGGCTATTTTTTATGACCCACTAAAAATAAGGTACAGCCAATTAGAAAAAATGGTTTATTCCTTGATGGAATTAGCCGTGAACTCGATACCGCAAAACCCTATCGTCTACAGGATACCGGTTTATTATGGGGGAAAGACTGGACCTGATTTACCTTTTGTTGCAGCGTATAATAACATTAGTGAACAAGAAGTTATTAGTTTACATTCGAACAAAGAATATTTAGTACATATGATTGGTTTTGTACCAGGTTTTCCGTACCTCGGCGGTTTAAATAAAATAATTTCAACTCCTCGTTTAGAAAAACCCAGAGCGAAGGTAGCGGCAGGTTCGGTGGGAATTGGCGGCGACCAAACAGGAATATATCCTGCCGAGGTTCCTTCGGGGTGGAGAATAATTGGAATCACCCCATTAACACTATTTGACATCGAGAATGTCAAACCTTCGCTATTGTCCGCAGGAAACTATATAACCTTTTTTCCTGTAGGATATGAAGAGTTTCTTGCTATTAAAGAACGGTTTGAATTGAAAAAGTATGAAGTTATGACTTACAAGAAGGGAGAGCAAATAACGTGAATTACATTGACCTTAATTGTGATCTTGGAGAAAGTTATGGAGTATTTAAAATTGGTAATGATAAAGAGATTTTGAAGCATATTTCATCAGCGAATATTGCATGTGGGTACCATGCGGGAGATCATAATGTAATGAGGGAAACCATACAAATGGCCAAGAAACATCAAGTTAATATTGGTGCACATCCAGGATTACCAGATATATTGGGGTTTGGGCGGAGGGAAATGAACGTAGCCCCTAGAGAAATTTACAATCTTACACTCTATCAAATCGGCGCATTGAATGCATTTGCTGTTGCCGAAGGAGTAAAACTCGTCCATGTTAAACCCCATGGAGCTATGTATAATATGGCTGCTAAATCACGACTGATTGCAGACGCTATTGCACAGGCAGTTGCAGATTTTGATTCTAGCTTAATCCTATTTGGACTGGCGGGAAGTGAATTAATTCATGCAGGAAAAGAAAAGGGTTTAGTAACGGTTCAGGAAGTGTTTGCTGACCGGACCTATCAGCCAGATGGAACGTTAACTTCAAGGAATGAAAATAACAGCATCATTCATGATCTGAAATTCGCTGCACAGCGAGTCATCCGAATGATAGAAGAAAAAAAAGTTACAGCGACAGATGGAACTGAAGTGGCTATAACCGCAGATACAGTGTGTATCCATGGTGATGAACCTGCTGCATTAGACTTTATTTTAGAATTAAAACATGCTTTAGCGAATGAAAATATAACAATAAGAAAGAGCTGGTCTGAAAGATGAGGACCCCAATCTTTAAGGTGATGAAATCCGGATTACAAACAACTGTACAAGACCTTGGAAGGTATGGATTCCGTGAATTTGGGGTCAGCCCTTCAGGGGCCATGGATTCTTATTCTTTGCAGATGGGGAATTTATTAGTTGGTAACGATTTAGGGGAGGCTGCACTTGAAGCACCGTTTATTGGACCAGTCTTAATGGCTTTACATGATGTCTCTATTGCGATTTGCGGCGGGAATCTAACACCTAAAATAAATGGGCAGGAGGTTCCTCTTTGGAAAAGCATTGTAATCAAAAAAGGGCAAATCCTTTCGTTTGGAGAGCTAAAAGAGGGCGTAAGAACGTATTTAAGCATTGCAGGTGGTATTGATGTTCCATTTGTACTTAACAGTAAATCAACGTGTATAACGGGAAAATTCGGAGGTTTTGAAGGGAGAGCTTTAAAAGAAGGGGATATTCTTTTTGGAAATCCCTTTACTAGAAGAAATAGATTTTTGCAAACTCAGCTAATTCCAAAGTATACGAACAAACTAACAGTAAGAGTTATCGTTGGTCCGCATACTAGAAAATTTACTACTCCAGGACTCAAAACATTTCTAAATGAAGAATATTCCATTACTTCTCAATCTAATCGAATGGGGTATCAATTAACGGGTCCCAAAATTGAACATAGCAGTACGGCAGATATTATATCTGACGCCATTCCTCTAGGTGGAATCCAAGTCCCTGCAAGCGGGCAGCCTATCATACTTATGACTGAACACCAAACAACGGGAGGTTATTCAAGAATAGGGACAGTGATTGCTGCAGATATTCCTCGACTTGCTCAAGCACAGCCGGGAACCAAAGTAAGATTCAAGGAGATTTCCCTGCAAACTGCCCAAGACCTTCTAATTGATAGTAGAAACATGCTTAAATCTTTATACAGATTAACACGGTAATATCTATTAATATGAACTTGAATTCATTTTTTAATAGATTTATGGTATAATTATAGTAATAATATTTGATTCATGAAGGCTACATAAGTTGGTAATAATAACCTAGTCAGAGAATTAGAAGTGAAGTTCATTCTCCAATTCGGTTTTATTAATAAATTTTTTATAAGGTGTGATTTTGTGACAGATCAAGTAAACGGAATAGTACAACATCGAAAACTCCCTCTTAGTAAAAAAATCTTTCGAGCGATAGCCATTACTCTTGGAGCAATTTTAATGGCTACCGGTCTAGAGATCTTTTTAGTTCCTAACAAAGTAATTGATGGCGGGGTAACAGGTATATCGATTATGTTATCTCATCTAACCGGCCTCGAACTCGGTATCTTTCTATTCCTCTTAAACCTGCCATTTGTTTATTTAGGATACAAGCAGATGGGTAAAACTTTTGCAATATCTACTGTTTATGGAATTATTGTTTTATCTGTGTTTACAACATTATTTCACCCAGTACCGGCCTTTACCGATGATATTCTTCTCGCAACCATTTTTGGAGGTATGATATTAGGAATTGGTGTTGGAATTGTTATTCGCTTTGGCGGTGCTTTAGATGGGACAGAAATTCTATCACTCGTAATAACCAAAAAGGTTCCATTTTCCGTTGGTCAAATTATTATGTTTATCAACCTCTTTATTTTAGGTGCTGCAGGGTTTGTGTTTAGTTTTGATCGGGCGATGTACTCCTTATTGGCTTACGTAATTGCTGCAAAAGCCATAGATACAGTGGTTGAAGGCTTGGAAGAGTCCAAATCAGTTTGGATTATCAGCGATTTAGCTGAAGAAATTGGAAATGCCGTAAATGCTCGTTTAGGCCGTGGTGTAACATACCTTAAGGGTGAGGGAGCCTATACGGGTGACCATAAGAAGGTCATTTTCAGTATCATCACTCGACTAGAAGAATCGAAACTGACAACGATTGTTGAGGAAATTGATCCAAATGCCTTCTTGGCAATAGCAGACATATCCGAAGTTCGTGGCGGGCGTTTTAAGAAGAGGGATATCCATTAGTTTCATACGATTTAGAAAATCTCAGGGCGGAGTTCCTGAGATTTTTTTGTCCTCTTCCAATAGTTTTTATGTTACAGTTGATATGTAACCGATAGTTTACGAGAAAAGGATGAATTGGGATGTCAACAAACAAGACAAGAATCGAGAAGGATTTCCTAGGACAAAAAGAAATACCGGTCGATGCGTATTATGGGATACAAACGATTAGGGCGGTAGAGAATTTCCCTATCACCGGATATCGCATTCATGAGTCTCTGATTAAAGCGCTTGCAATGGTAAAAAAGGCAGCAGCCATCGCTAATATGAACACAACAAGGTTGTACAAAGATCTGGCAATTGTCATCATCAAGGCAGCGGATGAAATTATTACAGGAAAGTGGAATGATCAATTTATCGTGGATCCGATTCAAGGCGGGGCGGGTACATCGATGAACATGAATATGAATGAAGTCATTGCTAACCGAGGACTTGAATTACTTGGTCACGCAAAAGGTGATTATTTTCATTTGAGTCCAAACACACATGTAAATATGTCACAATCTACTAATGATGTATTCCCAACTGCAATACATATTTCTACACTAACGTTATTAGAAAACTTACTGATCACCATGGATAATATGCAAAAAGTCTTTAAACAAAAAGCAGTCCAGTTTGAGAAGGTCATTAAGATGGGACGTACTCATCTTCAAGATGCAGTTCCAATCCGTCTTGGACAAGAATTTGAAGCATACTCTCGGGTGCTGACTCGTGATATTAATCGGATTAAGCATACACGGGAGCATTTATTGGAAGTGAATATGGGAGCTACTGCAGTAGGAACAGGATTAAATGCAGACCCTAAATATATTAAAGATGTGGTTAAACATCTTGCTGAAATTAGCGGTTTCCCACTTGTAAATGCGGAGCATCTCGTGGATGCCACTCAAAATACAGACGCCTATACAGAAGTTTCAGCTGCACTTAAAGTTTGCATGATGAATATGTCAAAAATAGCAAATGACCTTCGTTTAATGGCATCAGGCCCACGCGCAGGTCTCGGAGAAATTCGTTTGCCTGCTCGTCAGCCAGGTTCCTCGATTATGCCTGGAAAAGTAAATCCAGTTATGCCTGAATTAATCAATCAGATTGCCTTTCAGGTAATTGGGAATGACCACACCATTTGTCTTGCTTCCGAGGCTGGTCAATTAGAGCTAAATGTAATGGAGCCTGTTTTAGTTTTTAACCTGCTTCAATCAATTAGTATTATGAACAATGGATTCCGTGTCTTTACTGATCATTGCTTAGTCGGCATTGAAGCAAATGAAGAGCGTTTAAAGGAATATGTGGACAAGAGTGTAGGGATTATTACTGCAGTGAATCCACACCTTGGATATGAGGTGGCAGCACGAATTGCACGTGAAGCTGTCATTACCGGGAAATCTGTACGTGAATTATGTTTGCAATATGATGTCTTAACAGAAGAGGAATTAGATATTATTTTAAATGTCTATGAAATGACTGAGCCAGGGATTGCTGGCGAAGAACTACTAGATAGGGATTAAGAGTTATATGAGATAAAGAATAAACGTGATAAAGGGTACCCATTGCGTTGGGGTACCCTTATTTTTTTATAAGTCCAGTAATTCTGTTAAGGTAACCAAGTTATATCCCATTGATTTTAAAATCGGTATGACCCTATCAACGGCCTCAGGAGTATTAATTCCGCCAATATGCATAAGAATGATGTCTCCGTTACTAGCTCCTGTTTGAATTCTCGAAACAATCACCTCAACAGCAGGCTGCTGCCAATCAATCGTATCAATGGTCCATTGGATGCTGTATGGATATCCTGTACCGCCAACGGCTTTTAGTGCATCTGCATTGTAGGAACCAAAAGGAAAGCGGAAATATGGCTTCGGCGTCACCCCTGAAGCCCTTTTAATCGCTTCCTCTGCTTTGATGATATCCTGTACAAACACATTAGAATTCGTTTTTACTGCGTCGGGGTGGGAGTACGTATGGTTTCCAATATCATGTCCCTCATCTGCCATCCTTTTGGCATAACTTGGAAATTTATCTGCCCAGCTGCCAGTGAGGAAAAAAGTTGCTTTAACATTATGTCGTTTCAGTACATCCAAGATTCCGATTCCAATCGCGTCACTTCCAGCGTCAAAGGTCAGGGCAATTTCTTTTTGCTGAAGGCTGCCATTTGAGACGATAACAGATGGTGCTGTACTTTGAGGCATTTCTTCCTTTGGCGGGTCAGCAGGAGGAGGAGGTTCCACATTTTTACCATATAACTTCAAGATTTGGCCGACAATAATTTTGTCACTTGTTAACGTATTCCATTGTTTGATTTTTTCAACCGTCAAATTGGCACGCTGTGCAATCGAAAATAAGGTGTCACCTTTTACTACCTTATATTCTACTGTACCATTGTCAGGGACAATGATTTTTTCTGGTTCTGCAGGCGGTTGATCAATTGGATTCTCGACATTTGGCTCGTCAGAATCGGGGTCTTCACTAGCAGGTTCTTCAACCTTCGGATCATCATCTGATGGAGGATTTTCTTTATCAGGATTGCCACCATCATTTTTTACAGGAGTCTCGGTTTGGGGTGAATTGGGATTTTTATTCCCTGGGTCCGATATGTTCCAATCAAGAAAAAAGAGCATAAGAACCAATGAAAAAAAAGTGATTGCTGATAATGTAAGGTATATCCACTTCCCGCGAGACTTTTGGAAATGCGAAACGATTCCTAATCCAAAAAATAATGAAAATAACAAAACAGTTAAAATCATTAGTATTCCAGTCATTAAAATTCCCCCTTTTTAACCAAATTAGGGAGCAGAATTCAAGTGTAGAATCATTAGTGGAGGCGGCTTCAAATGGAATAGGATAGGGGGAGGAAAGTAATAGGTATTTATATCTGCTTTAACTATAACATATGAAAAAAGTTAGGCAGAAGACACGGGATAATAAAAAATAAAAAAACCGCACAGTGATTTTCACCATGCGGTTATATATGTTATTTCTCACTTTTCTTTTTATCATCCTGTTTGTCACTCTTTTTATCACTTAATCCTCGGTATATCTGCGTATACATGCTTCCTTCTTTGATGTTTTCAAGGAAAAATGGACCAATAAGTTCTAAATATTCATCATCATCAAATAGCCTTTTGTTTTCTAATTCCATTTCACCCAATCCGTCATAGGTAGATAGTAGTGCGTACGTATGATCTTCACCAGATATCGGTGTAAGAATTTCAACATGATGGTTATAATTTTCATTTCTGAATTTTTTTATCTCTCTTAAATTTTCTATCGCTTCTTTAAAATTTTCTTGCTTAATAATAAACGTCTGATAAACAAAAACAGACATTAAAGCACCCCCAGAAAAATATACAAACATACTATCTTTATAATTCTCCAGAAAGTCTGTTTATTATTCGAGATAAGCAAATTTACAATAAAGTAATGTTCGCTTTTGAACAATCCTCCATAATTTGATCATTCCATACAGAAACCTGAACCTCGCCGATATGAACCTTTTTCAGGAAAAACATACATATTCTTGATTGTCCAATACCTCCGCCAATCGTATAAGGCAGTTCACGGTTTAGAATGGCTTGATGGTATTCTAAGGACATTCTATCTTCATTGTTAGAAATCTTTAATTGCTTTTTCAGCGCATCTTCATCTACACGGATCCCCATCGAAGAAACTTCGATTGCTTGTTCTAATTCAGGATACCAGAAAATAATATCACCGTTTAGGGACCAATCATCATAATCTGGAGAACGTCCATCATGTTTTTCACCAGACAGTAACTTACCGCCAATTTGCATGATAAACACGGCACCAAATTCTTTGGCAATCCTGTCTTCTCGTTCTTTTGGTGTAAGCTCAGGGTACATGGTTTCCAGTTCCTGTGTGGTAATAAAATGAATCTCTTCAGGCAGGACAGGCTCCAATACAGGATAAAACTCGTGTAAATGTTTTTCTGTGTTTTTAAAAACTTGATATATTTTTTGAACTTCTGATTTTAACGACTCAATGTTGCGTTGTTCTTTAGAAATGATTTTCTCCCAATCCCATTGATCGACATAAATGGAATGCAAGTGATCTAAAACTTCATCTCTTCTAATGGCATTCATATCGGTATACAGACCTGCACCTAAGGCAAAGCCATATCTAGCTAAAGCCATCCTTTTCCATTTTGCTAATGATTGAACGATTTCTATATTAGCATTCTTAATATCAATGGCTTCAAAAGAAACCATTCTTTCCACACCATTTAAATCATCATTTAAACCTTTTCCAGATTTTAAAAGGATAGGGGCAGATACTCTTGTTAAATTTAACGCACCAGCTAAGGAACTTTCAAAGAAATCTTTCGTTTGTTTTATGGCTACTTCCGTTTGTAATAAATCTAATTTTGACGAGTAACCTTGTTTTGTAGAAAGTGAATTCGACATATAATAAATAACCTCCAGTAAAAAAACTTAAAAATGAACGATGATTATTTATGCAATCAACGACATACGAAATGAATATTCTGAAATTATAGCAAAGTTACGATTGCCTTACCATAAGTTTAGAAAAAAAAAATCCCTTCACCATTTACCTCGGTGAAGAGATTTTATCGCTACCTTAATTGATCCCAATCTGAGTAAGCTCCACTGCCTTCGCAGCCCGGGCATTCCACAGAGTTATAATAAGCAAATTCATTATATGGATAAACAGTAAAGCCTCTCCCATAACAATCAGGGCATTTGTCCTGATCCTTCATATGAGAAACATGATTTTGATATCTTGTTTCCCTCCACTGGTTAAAGGAGTTAATTAAACCCATTTCGTTCACCTCGCTGTTTTTAATTAGTATGTCGAAAAATGGAATATTTATGCAGGCGCCGACTCGTATGTTTTTTGCCATCAATCAAAAAATATATGTGAGGTGATAAAAATGAGTGATTGGAATGAACAAGCAGCGCCTAATAATAATATCCCTGCAAGGATAGTTAGACCTTTTGAGCGCCGTGATCAAAATGTTAATCATGAGTTTTCAGAGGAGCTATCCGATGGCGGTGAACGTGACGAGTTTATCCAAAAACAAAAGAAGATAAAGAAATAGCGATAATAGTGGCGATAATAAAATCGTCACTTTTTTATTTTACAAATTTATTTAGATGGTGTAGAATTTCTATGTACCTAATAATTCTAGGTAGGTGAAAATATGTTTAATCGTGAATTGGTAAAAGGTAGTACATCCTTAATCTTGCTTCAATTGCTAAATGAAAGAGATATGTACGGTTATGAATTGGTAAAGGAATTAGAACAGCGAAGTGATAATGACCTAAGTGTTAAAGAGGGTACATTATATCCGGCCCTGCACAAGCTTGAAAAACAAGAGTATATTGAATGCTATTGGGTTGAGCAGGAGAAGGGTCCTGCACGTAAATATTACACAATTACGGATGCGGGAAAAGAAGTCTTAAATGAAAAAACCCGTGAATGGCAGGATTTTGTGAAGGTTATGAACAAGGTAATAGGGAGACCAAAGCATGGAACGGCCGAAGAATAAGTTTTTAGAAGAACTGGATCACAGGCTTGGTAACCATGAAGATAAAAAGAGTATTCTCTTGGAATATGAAACACATATCGAAGAAATTCTTTTAGAATCTTATGACTGTGGTAATGAAAATGAGTTGATGGAACGAATTATTTCGAGATTAGGCAGCCCTGAGGAAATCGCGTCTCTGTGGAAACAGGAACTTTCTGTTACTCCGAGTAATATGAAATGGCTTTTTATCTTAATGAATATTCTCTTTTTTGGCGGCGGGAGCCTATTGACGCTTTTTCATAATGTATTTCAGTGGAATTGGCTTTCTGTGGTTTGGAGACATTTAACGGCAATCCCATCAATAATCGCTTTCATCTATATGTTTTTTTGGGCGCTGCTCGGCTACGAAATAGGGAAAGGATTTGGCCACGGAGGAAGGACACTGCTAAAGAAGACTTTTTTACTGTCGCTAATTCCAAATCTCATGTTAATGGTTTTAACTGTTTTTGAAATTATTCCCCACTCTTGGTTCGAACCGCTTTTAACGAAAACATTTATTATTGCTTGTATCATTTTGACCATCCTCTTATATCCAATTAGTTGGCTTGGATATCGGTGGGGGAGAAAGGCTTCGATATAAGCAGCTTTTTTTTACCTATATACATAGTAAAACTATGTATATAGAAATTCTATGAGGAGGTATGATGGTTGATGGAAATGAAATTAGCTAAAAAGGATTGGTTGTTTTTATTCATGTGTATTGTGGTAGGCATTATCGCGGAGGAAGCGTTTTTTCGAGCCGAAATCGGGATATCCTACCTGGTGTTTTTAACCGCTTTTTTCGCTTTGTTTTTTTACCGTTTCCGAGGATTTTCTTACTCTCACCAGCGGTTCGGATATCTCGTCCTGATCTGTATCTGGCTCTTGGCAGCAGGCTATTTTATTAATGATAATCTTTTCTTTTATGCTTTGAATATCTTTGGGATTCCAGCACTTGTAATATTTCATTTGGTCGTGATTACAGGCCAAAAAAGTATTCGTTGGAACAAACTAGCCTTTATTTCTTACTTGTTTTCAAAATTTGTGGCTTCTATAAAGTATAATTTCGTTTTTGCGTCATATATTGGAAAGTTTTTTAAACAAGGAATAGAGGAAAGCAGGTTCCAAGTGTGGAAAAAAGTCGGGATTGGTATTTTGATTTCCCTTCCAGTTTTGTTTGTTGTTTTAATGTTACTGATGTCAGCAGATACAGAATTTGAAAAACTGATGGGGGATATTCCACAGTGGTTTGACGTGCTTGACGGTGAAATAGTAGTTAGAATACTTGTTGTATTGTTCTTTACCTTTGCATTCTTTAGTTTCTTGCAGACTCTTATCCAAAAACAAATCAATGCCGTTATTCATAGTGCTGATAAACAATCGTTCAAAATGGACGCTATTATCACCATTACGGTCCTTGTATTAATAAACATGGTATATGTTCTATTTACTGTTGTCCAATTTAAGTACTTTTTTAGTGGGACGTTGCAAGGGAATTTCACCTATGCAGAATATGCGAGAAAGGGATTTTTTGAATTATTATTTGTCACACTTATTAACCTTACGATTACGATTCTCGTTTTAACCTTTGTTGACCGTGCCACGGGCTTTATAAAAAGATTCATGCAAATAATGCTCACGGCACTTGTCTTGGCCAGTGCAGTGCTATTAAGTTCAGCTTTCTTGCGGTTAAGCATGTATGAAGAAGCCTATGGGTTTACATTTATCAGGGTTATGGCGCACTCGTTTATGATTTTCCTTGTTGTCATTTTCATGTATACATTGATTAAAATTTGGATCGAAAAACTGTCGTTATTCCACTTTTATTTTATTAGTGCCTTACTGTACTACACCCTGATGAACGTCATTAATGTTGAGCAAATTATTGTAGCAAAGAATATCCAACGTTACGAACAAAGCGGCAAAATTGATGTTTATTATCTAAATAGTTTATCTTACAGTGGTATCCTAGGGTTAATCCAGTTATATGAAAAAAATCCTCAGCTCCCGGACTTAAAAAATATTTTGCTTGAGAGGAAAAACGAAGCAAATCTGAACAATATCCCATGGCAATCCTATAATCTAAAAAGATTGCAAGCAAATGAGGAATTAAAAAAACTATATTTAGAATAAAGGTTATTAAGGGATTTAGTCGAAATTAAAAGAGTATAAAAAATTATTGAGGAGAAATGCATGATGAATCGCAAAGATGTATTACTCGAACAATTCCTTTGTTGTCAAAAAAAGAGCCATTGGTTTGTCTCGTTTGAAAAGGCAGTGGCTGGATTAACTCCAGAGCAGGCCCTTTGGAAAAAATCTGACTGTGAGAATTCTATTTGGGAAATTATTAGTCATTTAGTATTTTGGAATAAACGGTTCCTAAACCGCTTTAAAAATAGTGAAAATCCAAAGATGGATGGTAATAATGATAGCACTTTTGCCTATCTGCAAGAGTTGGAATGGGAGCAGGTCTTACTACAATACAATCAAGTAATGATAGATTGGTATGAAACCATTGAGAAAAGTGAAGATGAGAAGTTTGATGAATCTATTAGTGAGCAATCAAAAGAAACGTGGTTAGAATCCATATCTAGTATCACCCTTCATAACGCTTATCATATCGGACAAATCGTGACCATTCGAAAGTTACAGGGTTCTTGGAACAAGGAACAAGGAGTAAGTTAATTAAGTTAATTTGGTGCAGCCAAACCGGCTGCACTTATTAACATTGTTAAGGTTTTGTAAAATAGTTCTTTGTATCTTCAAAGGTAGGGATAGATTTCCTTTTTAAGGGAATATTCTGGGCATTTGTAACCTGTCTATTTTTCGAATATTTTGGTAATATTTGTGCTTGAGAGAGGAAATAATAATTTCAACTAGCAAGCTGCTAGAAAATCTATTAAGAGAGAGGAATTGTTACGTTGAAAGTATCAAATCCCATACCATGTCAAAGTGAAAAGCATCTAACGCAACTGGCATCAGTTGGTCAAATTGCCGCAGGTATTGCTCATGAAGTTCGTAATCCATTAACGGCTGTTAAAGGGTTTTTGCAATTGCTAGAGCATGATAGTAATCCTGAGTATATTAATATTGCTCAATTAGAATTGGAGAATGCATTAACAACATTGAATGATCTTCTTCAGGTTTCTAAACCCGATCAAGAGAATGAGGAACCCCAAAAGTTTCTTATAGCAGTCGAGCTAGAATCGATCTTGAATTTATTTCAAGATAAAATATATGATATTCAAATAAATACAAGTTACTATGATACAAATACACCGATTTATGGTAAAAAAAATCAGTTTAAAAAGGCATTTTTTAATCTAATTAAAAATGCATTGGAATCGATGAATGAATCTGGTTCATTAACAATCAGTCATTTTGCTGAAGGAAATGAAGTAGTGGTATGTATAGAAGATACGGGGGTCGGAATCCCAACTGAAAAATTATCGTTACTGGGTACACCGTTTTTTTCAACTAAGGACCTTGGTACGGGGATGGGATTAACTCAAGTGTTCTCTACTGTTTATCAGCATGGCGGCAGAATAAATGTCGAGAGTGAAGTGAATAAAGGAACAAAATTTACCTTAAGAATACCTGTTCGAAATGACTCGAAAAATAGAGGTGTAAAAAAGTTGAATTTGACCTATGAAGAAACGTTATCCATTAAGGAATATTTCTTAGCAAATAAAGATATTTTTGAGAATAGACTACTTGAAGAAGCCATAAATGTGAAAGATAAAATTGATGAGATACATAGAATTGGAAATATTAATCTATTAAGTAACGCACATAGACTCGTGTTATTGATCGTAGAGGAACGTGAACATGAATTAATCTCTTTCGCAAAACAGGAAGGGATAGCTTGGGCAAAATACTCATTAACCATTGCATTTAAATTGGAATGGATACAAGCGATCAGAAGAACTGTGTGGGATTTTCTCTATAATTTTGATATTAATAAAAATAATGATCATTCTTCAGAGTTTTATTTTACATTGGAAAAAAACATCAATCGACAATTTGACCAATTTTTGAATTCATTTTTTATCCAATATAGCAGGTACAAAGATGAATTGTTAGATGCACAGAGAAAACTTCTGGAGAATTTGTCTGTACCCATTATTCCCATCTCACGTGAAATCAGTATCCTGCCGTTAATTGGGGCAATTGATCTTTTTAGAGCTAGTACGATTGAAGATAAATTAATTACGGAAATTGGTAATTCACATATTCATACGTTAATAATAGATCTTTCCGGTGCTGCGGTTATGGAGATTGAAGTCATTCAGCATCTCATCCGGATTATTAATGGTGTCTCGATGATGGGTTGTAAGACGGTTATAACTGGACTTCGGCCAGAAATTGTAAAGCTTGTTATTAACTCGGGGGTTACATTTGAGCACGTCGCCGAGTTAAAGGGGACCTTACAGGTGGCGCTATCTGATTACCTAGGGGAACATAGACTCTAAAATAAAAAGGGCAGAATGGATTCTGCCCTTGCCAATTTTCGAGATTAATCGCCATTGAACATCTCAAAAATTCCTCTTGCGATGCTGCCTTCATCTTTTCCTCCGCCACGGTGGGGGGCAGCTGCAAAGACGCGGCTGGCAAGTCGGCTAAATGGCAGGGACTGAATCCATACCGAACCAGGACCTCTAAGTGTCGCAAAAAATAAACCCTCGCCACCGAAAAGCGCTGTTTTTACTCCTTTAACCATTTCGATATTATATTCGACTCCACTTGTCATAGCCACTAAACATCCGGTATCCACTCTTAAAGTCTGACCTGGAAGTAGTTCCTTTTTTGTAATGGTCCCGCCTGCATGAACAAAAGCGAGTCCATCTCCTTCAAGCTTTTGCATGATAAATCCTTCGCCTCCGAAGAATCCGGTACCAATCTTCCGCTGAAATTCGATTCCAACTGATACTCCTTTTGCGGCCGCAAGGAAAGCGTCCTTTTGGCAGATAATTTTTCCTCCGAGTTCACTTAAGTCCATTGGGATGATTTTACCAGGATAAGGTGATGCAAAGGAAACATGTTTTTTGCCATGACCATGATTGGTAAAGGCAGTCATGAATAAGCTTTCTCCGGTAATAACCCGTTTACCAGCACTAAATAATTTCCCCATCAGGCCGCCGCCGCCAGAAGTACCAGATCCATCCCCAAATATCGTTTCCATATGTATGTTATCTTCCATCATCATAAAGCTTCCTGCTTCCGCAATAACTGTTTCTTGCGGATCGAGTTCCACTTCAACAAATTGCATATCATCCCCATAAATTTTGTAATCAATTTCATGGTTATTCATGATAATATCCCTCCTAATCCTTTATAAATCTATTTTAATAGAAATAGGAAAAAAGTGCTAATTTTAGTATGGCCCATCACATAACTTTATGTATACAATAATGAAGACGATGAGAGCCCCAAATCTTATTAAAAATAAAAAAACGGTCACTCATGAAGATCATGAGTGACCGAATAACAAACCTATACATAAAAAAGACGTCTGCATAATGCAAGACGTCTTTTTGCGTATTGAGGCGAAAAACCACACTCCACATAGTGCGCTCCATAAAGGAATGTTTCTCGACTTACACAACTCAGCTCATCGCTCAATTAATATAACACAGGAAGGGGCGATAACACAACTGGAAATTTTTTTTTACAAATGTCTTGATTATTAATCTGTATTACAATATATTCAAATAATCAGATATACAAATTTATGAGATAAGAAGGGTTCGTTCATATGTTTAGTGACAACAGATTCCATCAATATTCCTTACGTAATGTACCAAAAGATGTCCTTTCAGGACTAATTGTCGGTGTTATTGCCATACCACTTGGGATGGCCTTCGCAATTGCTTCAGGGGTGAAGCCGGAATATGGAATCTACACTACAATTGTTGCCGGGATTCTCATTTCTCTTTTAGGAGGATCGAAGTATCAAATTGGCGGTCCAACAGGAGCGTTCATTCCGATTCTATTTGGAATCGTTATGACATACGGGTATGAAAATCTGTTAATTGCAGGCTTTTTAGCGGGAATCATGCTGCTCTTTATGGGAATCTTTAAACTTGGATCATTAATCAAGTTCATTCCAAGACCAGTAACAATTGGATTTACTACAGGGATTGCGATTACTATTTTTACCGGACAGATTGCTAGTTTCTTAGGGTTGACGGGCATTAAGAAACATGAGGAATTTATTAATAATGTAAAAGAAATTGTTATCAACATGAATAGTATTAACTTTTACAGCATTTTAATTGCGGTTATTTGCTTAGCTGTGATTCTTTTGACTCCTAAAATCGCTCCAAAGGTTCCAGGACCATTAATTGGGTTAATGGTTTCAACCATAATTGCAACCTTGTTCTTTCCCAATCAGGTTGCAACAATCGGCACAGCTTATGGGGAGATTCCTAGTACATTGCCAAAGCTGCAAATACCTAATTTAAGCTTTGAGATGATTATAACTCTCTTAAAACCAGCGTTTGTTATTGCGATGCTCGGCGGGATTGAATCATTGCTCTCAGCGGTGGTTGCTGATGGCATGACGAATAGCAAGCATAATAGCAACAAGGAACTTATAGGGCAGGGGATTGCCAATATGATCACTCCGCTGTTTGGAGGTATTCCTGCAACAGGAGCGATTGCCAGAACAGCGACAAATATAAAAAATGGTGCGATTTCACCGTTATCTGGTATTATTCACGGGGTTGTGGTTTTACTTGTGTTACTATTCTTTGCTCCGTTTGCTTCTTATATTCCGCTTGCAAGCATGGCACCAATCTTAATGGTTGTGGCATGGAATATGAGTGAACGGAAGGTATTTACACATATATTAAAAACAAAATCTACGGATTCGCTTGTTTTAGTGGTGACCTTTTTATTAACCGTTTTTGTGAATTTAACAACGGCGGTCGAAGTTGGTTTGGTTATGGCGGCGGTATTATTCACGAAGAGAATGAGTGATTTGATGATTACGGCAAAGGCTTTACCAAACCCTATGCATAAACACGCAAAGATCGTGTCGGGAATGGTATCAGATTCACACGATTGTCCTCAAATCAGTATCTATAATGTAGAAGGTCCATTATTCTTTGGCGCAGCACAGACGTTTGAAACATCGATTATGAATACGATTAACTATCGACCAAAGATTTTGTTATTACGGATGAGCAGGGTACCATTTATGGATACGACGGGTGAGGAAAATTTGGCTAGTATTGTGTCCCATTTTTCAAAAAATGGTATAGTTATTATATCGGGAATAAACGAACAGCCTAAAAATGTTTTGGTAAGTACAGGCTTATATGAAGTGATTGGTCAGGAACATTTCTTTGAACACACTGGTGACGCCATTCAGTTTGCGTTATCGCAGCTAGAGCAAAATAAATGTCTCGGCTGTAAACACTTCGTATTTAAAGAGTGTAAGAGGCTTTCAGCTTCCGAAGTTTTGTATAGCAGCAAACAGAAGCTCTCGGCTACTTACTAGTTAAATTAAGGAAGTGGATGGATTGAATCTTGAAATGCAGCAATTTAAGGCGGAATTCTTCAAAGCACTTGCACATCCCTTGAGGATCCGCATATTAGAGCTGCTAGCAGAAGGGGACAAAAATGTAAACGAAATACAAACCCTTGTTGGCAGTGAAGGTTCTGCTGTTTCACAGCAGTTAACTATACTAAGAGCAAAGAATATTGTCTCTGGTACAAAGGAAGGAAACAAAGTCATTTATACGCTTAAAGACCCCATGATTGTCGAACTTTTAGCGGTAGCTCGTCAGATTTTTAATAATCATTTAGTTGACACGATTACTATATTAGATAAGTTTAGAGACGAGGATGAAGAAGTCATGACCACGCCGAAGAAATAACATTCTTCGGCGTTTTTTATGTTAATTTTAAGGTTTAGAAATACTCATTAAAGATGTCGTCAAAGATATTAAATGTAAAATTGGCAAGATTGGTAGAAACCAGGTTTTGGTTACGAATCCGAACAGAAATCATCATGAAAGGTAAGGTGAAAATATAGTGAGATTGCCTTGTAAACCTCGAATTTTGTAGGCTTTTGTCTATAGTACTTTATTGACGTTCACCTGAAAAAATGTTAAATTTTAGTCAGCCGTTGCACGAGATTAGATTTATGTGACAAAGCTTGTTCAAGTTTTAACAGAAGTTTGGATAAGAAAGTGGAAGTAAAGCTATCACGTTGTAATTTGGTGAATTTTACACATGGCTTAATCTAAGCCAATAGGAGGATTTTTTTACATGAAAAACGGTAAAGTAAAATGGTTCAACTCTGAAAAAGGTTTCGGATTTATCGAAGCTGAGGACGGAAACGACGTATTCGTTCACTATTCCGCTATCCAAACAGAAGGTTTCAAAACTTTAGAAGAAGGTCAAGAAGTATCTTTCGAAGTTGTTGAAGGTGCTCGTGGACCACAAGCTGCTAACGTAACTAAAAAGTAATTTATGAAGCCAATGATTTAACAGCCCGACCAAAGTGTCGGGCTGTTTTTTGCGTTTAAACTAAAAAAACTCCGCCCAGTATTACCTGTTATTTCTATGATTTCCAACCTCACAAAAGATGGTATTTTGCTATAATAGTAGGTATGAGTGAATAAAGATGGGGTGACAATATATGAAATTTATCCATACAGCTGACTGGCACTTAGGAAAGTTAGTGCATGGTGTGTACATGACAGAGAACCAGAGGGAAGCACTAAATCAATTTGTAGAAATTGTTGCCGAAGAAAAGCCGGATGCCGTTGTCATTGCCGGTGATTTATATGACCGTTCCGTACCGCCAACCGATGCCGTTGATCTATTAGATGAAATACTATTTAAAATTAACGTAGAGCTGAAGACCCCAGTGGTTGCGATTGCTGGAAACCATGACAGTGCTGAAAGATTGTCATTTGGCAGCTCATGGTATAAGCACAGCCATTTCTACTTATCTGGTAAGCTAACAAATAGTTTTAAACCCGTACAGGTAAACGGCGTTAATTTCTACTTAGTTCCGTTTGCAGAACCCGGGGTGGTACGTCAGCTGCTTGAGGATGATTCCATTCATTCCCACCAGGACGCGATGAAGGCATTGATTGGAAAAATGGAGGCACACTTGAATCCTAATGAACCAAATGTCTTAGTAGGGCATGCTTTCGTGCTTGGGGGACAGACATCAGACTCGGAGCGTGTTCTATCCGTTGGAGGTTCTGGGTGTGTAGGTGCTGAGCTATTCGAACCTTTTTCCTACACAGCTCTTGGTCATCTCCACAGCCCTGACGCCATCAAACATGACAAGGTTAAATATTCAGGCTCTCTATTAAAATATTCGTTTTCAGAAGCGAAACAAAATAAATCCATTTCTATTATCGAGATGGACGAAAAAGGAAACTTTTCTCATCGATACCGCTCGTTGAATCCAACACATGACATGCGTGAACTTGAAGGACATCTTGAGGAATTATTAGATCCTTTCTTTTATGAAAAACAACGTTTGCATGATTATTTGAAAATCACCTTACTAGATGAAGGGGCACTTCTTGACCCAATCAATAAATTACGTCAAGTATATCCAAACGTCTTACATCTTGAACGGAAAATAGATATAACGGATATGAAGAAAAAGCAGTCATTTACTATCACACGAAGTGAGAAAAAATCTGAGCTCGAATTATTTGAGCAATTTTATACAGAAATGACAACAGCTGAATTTTCAGCTGATAAAAAGGAAGTAATGGCAGACGTGATTGAAAAAGTTTTACGAGAGGAGGCAGTGAAGTGAGACCATTAAAATTAACCATGCAGGCATTTGGTCCATACGCTGATGTCGAAACAATTGATTTCACAGAGCTTGGTAATCGCACCATGTTTGTGATCTCTGGGAAGACAGGGTCGGGTAAAACAACGATTTTTGACGCAATTAGTTATGCGATCTATGGGAAAGCAAGTGGTGAGGACCGTAATGGGCCGGAACTCAGAAGCCAATTTGCTAAAGCAGATTTGGTAACAGAGGTCTCACTTGACTTCGCTATCCGAAACAAAGTTTATTCCATTACCCGCCTTCCGCAGCAGCCTAAAAAAAAGGAAAAGGGCGAAGGATTCACCACCTTACCAGCAAAAGCGGAATTATACAGCTGGGATGAGAACGGGGAAAAGAAATTACTAGCTGCCAAAATTAATGATGTGGAGGAAAAAATTAAAGAGATTATGCTGATTGACAGCAATCAGTTCCGCCAAATTTTAATGATTCCACAAGGGGAATTCAGGAAGCTGTTAACGTCTGATAGTAAGGATAAAGAAGTTATTTTACAGCGCTTGTTCCATACACAGATTTATAAGATGGTCGAAGAGAGATTAAAGACTGAATCTACAGAGTTAAAAAATTCAGTAGAAATGCAGGTTCAGACTAGGAGTGAAAACCTCAGGCGGATTCAAGCGATAACGAACGAAGAGCTTAAAGGTTATTTAGAAGCAGACAGTGTAAATGATTTGATACTCATGCCGCTATTACTGGAAGAAATCAATGGTATGGAAAGCCTGCTTGAAAAATTGGTCATCGCCTTGAAAGAAAAGGAGCAGGAACAAGATATCTTAAAAGGCAAGCTGTTTGAAGCTGAAACGATATTAAAACAAATCCAAACAAGAGAAGCATTAAAAGAGGCAAAACTTAAGCTCGACTCACAAGCAGATCTTTTTGCAGAAAAGGAAAAACAGGTGCAGCTTGCGCATAAAGCAGCACTACTGGCACAGCAAGAAGAGCTATGCCACCGATTAAAGCGGGATTTGGATCAACTAAAGGGAAATGTTACTTCTATACAAAGTGAAATAGAAAAACTTGATGTCCTCTCAAAACAGTATGAACAACAATGGCAGGCAGAACAAGAGCGTGAAGGGGAGCGCCAAGAAGCACTTGAAGCTGTTAATCAACTAATCAGTATGAAGGACGATGTTTATTCTTTTGCTGTTTTAGTAAAGGAGTCAGCGTCAGTCGAAGCTTCTCTCAAAAGTGCGAAGGACAGGCAAGAAGAAGCTGAAAATAATCTTCAGAGTTTGGAAGAAAAGGTAAGAAAACTTCAGGACAAAAAGGCAGAAATTGAGAAAGGCCAGCTGAAATTTTTAGAAAATGAACGACAGCTGGAAAAAATGCAAGTTGAGCTAGACCGCTTGGAAAAATACGAACTATATCTTGGACGCCATCAAAATGCTGTAAAGGACCTTAAAGTGAAAGCTGGAAAGTTCGAAAATACGAGTGCGAGGTATCTGGATGCAAAATCATTTGTGGAAGAATTGGAGAATAAATGGCTGCATGGACAAGCGTCACTCTTAGCAGCTCGACTTTCAACAGGTGAAGCATGTCCAGTATGTGGTTCTGAGCACCATCCAGCACCGGCGTCAGCAGATAAGGCTCTTATCCCAAATGAAGAAGACCTTAAAGCTGCCAAGCAGCAGGCAGTACTTTTGGAAAAAGAAAAAGCAGCAGCTGAATCGCTCTTTTTTGAGGCTCAATCTATTGAAAAAACACAACGGGAAAACTGTGAAGAACTTTTAAAAGAAATACTCTCTTATCGGGCAGACTTTACGGAAACCGATTTACATGCAACAAAATCAGAGATTCTTGTTGGTAAAAATCATCTCCAGAATGCCCAAAAAACGCTAAATGAACAAATCAAAATGCTTGGTCAAATTAACAAACACTTAGAGAATAGTGATTCTGAAAAAACCACATTAAAAAATGCTATCCAACAGCTTTCAGCTCATGTAACACAGCTGACTGTACAAGCTACAGAAAAGAAAACGAACCTTTCTAGGATGATGAAGGTTATCCCAGAGAATCTTCGAACACAGGCTGCATATGAAGAGGCGCTAGCAACCTCAAAAAAGCGTCATGAAATGTTGGTGAAAAGGCTTGAAGAGGCACAACAGAGATTACAAGCAGTGAAAGAGAAACGATCCGCTGAAACTGCCAGATTGCAAGACGCAGTTAGACACCATTCTAGCAAAGAGCAGGAGCTTAAAGCAGAGAGAGGAATCTTTGTTACGAAACTTGCTGAACAAGGATTTGAAAATTACAGTCTCTATCATTCATCGAAGAAAACTGAGAGTGAAATCAGGATTCTTGAAGGTGAAATTCGCAGTTATCGTGAAGAGTTACGCTCTGTTTCAGATCGCTTTAAAGAACTAACTGAGTTTTTACAAGATGTAAAGACACCTGATGTCGAGGGGTTAAAGGCATTAGTAGAGAAGCTTGCACTTGAAATTGTAGAGCTTACCAATCAACGGACGGACCTATTTGTTAAGAGACGGGATAATCTTGAAATCTATAACAATGTACAAAGAATTAATGAGCAAATGAAGGTCTTAGAGGAACGGTATAAGCTGATTGGACATCTGCACGAAATTGCTAAAGGACAAAATACGTATCGAATCACATTCGAACGCTATGTTCTTGCGGCATTCTTAGATGATATCTTACGGGAAGCAAATGTCCGGTTAAGAAAAATGACAGCAGGAAGATTCGAACTTCTTAGGAAAACGGATCGTTCAAAAGGGAATGTTCAAAGTGGTTTGGAGCTTCTAGTTTTTGACCAATATACTGGGCAAGAGCGTCATGTAAAGACTTTATCGGGCGGGGAAAGCTTTAAAGCCTCTCTTTCACTAGCCCTTGGGCTTGCCGATGTAGTCCAAAACTATGCAGGCGGCGTTTCATTAGAAACGATGTTTATTGACGAAGGTTTTGGCACGCTTGACCCTGAATCGCTCGATCAAGCAATAGAAGCACTAATGGACATCCAAAGCAGCGGACGCTTGGTTGGAATCATATCTCACGTCCCAGAACTGAAAGAACGAATCGATATTAGACTAGAAGTTATCGCAGGACAAACCGGAAGCCGGACAGAATTTGTTTTTACAAATTAATCGGTTTGCTGTTAGAGCGACCTAAAAAATAAAAGAGTAAAGTTCATGGTCACTCAAAAAAACACGAGGGTTCATTAAGAATCTCTCGTGTTTTTTTGTACTCACTAAACCTAAATAGCTTTAAAGTTTGGAAAAGGATATTTCGCTTCTGCCAGGGATGATAGATTTGTGAGTTCAGCTAAAGCACCAATTTGGTTCCATACTGCCATTACTTTTTCTGATTGATGTGCCTTTTCAATTGCCTCGCTAGACTTCCATTCAGCTATTTCAATAATGGTTCCATCCTCAGCTTGTAATGTTAATAATTCACGTTCGGTTATCAAGCCTTCTTCGCGAAGGACGGGAATATGTACTTTTAGGATTTCTGTTAATTCATTCTCTTTTCCTGGCTTCGGACGATACAGTGCCATAAAAACTAATGCAGACATGAAATAGCCTCCTATATTTTATAGTAATGATGATAACGGTAAATACTAAATGACGTCAACATATCATTAATTTTAATAGACACACTACAACGGTGATGAAATGGAAAGATATTTTCAGGCTGATGGCGAAGATGTATTCATTTTATTTTCATTAACACATTGGATGACATTTCTTGTTTTGTTTGGAACCATTGTCTTAATCTTTCTATTTCGAAAAGTTCTGAGGAAGCCGCCCCTAAATACCATTGTCAGGTCGGGGTTAGCGGCAGTTTTAATCATCTCCGAAATTAGTCTGCATGTGTGGCTTTGGCATATCGGGGAGTGGACCATTCAATATTCACTGCCGTTTCATCTAAGCAGTATTTCCATCCTTTTATCTGCAGCTTTACTGCTTACTAAGAGCTATAGCCTCTTTGAATTTACCTATTTTGCAGGAGTTGGCAGTGCGTTGCAGGCGATGCTTTCGCCCGATATAAGTGCCTACACGTTTCCACATTTCCGTTATGTTCACTTTTTTATTTCGCATGGTGGAATAGTGGTGGCAAACATGTTTATTGTGTTTGTTGAAAAATATAGACCAACCGCAAAGAGTGTATGGAAAGCTTTCTTGTACCTTAACCTTTATACCTTCTTTGTGTTTTTACTGAATTATTTTATTGAAGGAAACTATATGTATATTTCCGAAAAGCCGGTTAACCCCTCGATTTTGGATTATTTAGGACCATGGCCATTGTACATGTTACCACTGGAGGTCATTGCAGTTATCACATTTTTAATCCTCTACGTGCCATTTGGATTATTGGATAGATTTGGAAAAGAATGAACACTATCTTAAGCTAATAACCATAATTTTAAGAATTTGAAGGATTTTTAAAAAATTCTTCCTTTTTGTCGATTAATTTATGAAGGTGTATGAATGATTTAACAGATAAGGTTTAAGCTAATTAAGAGGATAAAATGGCTGCTTTGAATTAGGAGAGAAGTATTCATGATTGTAACCTTTTATTTTTTCATTAGCTGGGTGCTTATCGGACTGTTTTTATTTAATAGAATTCACAAGCGTGCCTCGATCAAAGAGGTTACTTATCTTTTTTTATTAAGCTGTCTCATTAATACTCATACCTATGTGGGATTATTTGACACGTTTAAGTGGATGAAAACCACAACAGATATCAAGTTATTTATTGCGGTTCTTATTTTTAAAAATATTTTTGTCCCATTATTGATTTCCTGATTCACCTTACTGATTTATCGAAGCCCCTTGAACAAAAAGATACTCTTCTTTATTCTTTTCAGTTTGATTATTTTAACGGTTGATTTAATAAACGTAATCCAAGGCATGTACTCCTTTAAACAATGGAATCATTTTTATACATTTATATACTATTCAATCTTCTTGTGGAGTCTATTATTTACCTTGAAATGGTACAGAGGTCTGGATTCGAGTTCAGGGGATGAATACAATGTCCTGGACTGAAACGGGTTTGGTTTAAATGATTACTGTGTTCTAGCCGGTGTAATCATCGCGTGGGGTATTTATTTCTTTATTCCAAAATTATTTTCTAAACAATTCAGGGTACTAATCTTTATCTTTAGTTTAACAGTTGCGAGTATCATGGATAACTCTTTTGGGGTAATCCCATTTGATTATTATGATATTATGGATGGTCCTAAATATACTGGTATGGATCTCGTCGTCTATCTACTTTATCCACCTTACGGCTATTTTTTTCTCTATTTTTATAAAAAGCTCTGTCTCAGTGATAAATATATTGTTTTCTTTATATCGATTGCGACTATATTTTCAATTTGCTATGAATGGTTATTTCACAAAGTTGGAGTTTTTCATTATAAGAATGGGTTTCAAATCGTGTACTCTATATGTTTTTATTTATTTTTCCAAACCTTTTTTATTGTCTATTATCGCTTGGTTGAATTAAAACACTAAAAAAACCAGAAAACAGTTCTGGTTTTTTAGTTTGGATTATTTTTGTTCTAGGTAAGTGGTTAACTCTTTATGAATGGTGAAATGAAAAGCAGGAAAATGAGGATGATTGTCAAATTAGTAATTATACTAGTCGTTTTAAAGGAGTGGGAAGGATGCTGCGGAACACTGCAGGAATTGATGCTGGCGGTTCATTAATCAAAATGGTTTATCAGGAAAATGGAAGAATGCACTTTAAAAAATTCCCCATAAACGAACAGGATTCAGCCATTTCATGGCTTAAACTGTCTGTGCCATCTTTGAAAGTTTCATTAACTGGCGGGAAATCGAGTGTCATACAGAAGAAGTATTTTCCCGAAAGTCAAATCATTCCTGAGTTTCAAGCAACCTGTGAGGGTACACGTTTTTTATTAGAAGCAGAAAATAAAACTATTGAAGATAACTATTTAATCGTAAACATTGGAACCGGAACCTCTTGGCATGTAGTAAAAGGCGATAAGGTAGAGCGGATTCTCGGCAGTGGAATTGGCGGGGGAACTTTTACAGGACTGGGGTCTCTATTAACAAAAGTACGAGGCTACCATCAACTCACATGCCTCGCGGAGGAAGGAAATAAGGGAAATGTCGACATGCTAGTAGAAGACATTTATGAATCAGCTGAAAGTCCCATTAATGGAGAATTAACAGCTGCAAACTTTGCAAAGGGTAATCGATTGAAACATTTAGAAGCGGATCGGCTCGCTTCACTTTCCAATATGATAGCAGAAACGATAGTGTTGTTAACGTCACAGGCAGCAGCCATTCATCAGGTTAACAGTGCTGTTATTATCGGAAGTGCCACTGTTGGTAATAACCCATTAAGACAGGCTCTTGAGTTTTATATGAATATGGTAGGAGTAACACCCGTGTTTTTAGAAAAGAGAGAATTTTGCGGTGCAATTGGAGCCCATATAACTATCTAAAAATGTTCTCTTGAACTATCGGTTCGTTAAAGATAAAGTAAATAGGAAGAGATAAAAAAGCAGGTGGCAACTTTGGAAAAACGATATTTTACAATTGGCATGGCAGGACATATTGATCATGGTAAAACTTCATTGACAAAAGCCTTGACCAATGTGGATACGGACCGATTAAAAGAAGAAAAAGAACGACAAATCTCGATTGAACTCGGATTTGCACCATTATATGAGGATCAGGAAATTCAAATTTCGGTGATTGACGTTCCAGGACATGAGCGCTTTATTCGGCAAATGATCGCAGGGGTTGCTGGAATTGACCTAGTTGTATTGGTAGTGGCAGCAGACGAAGGTGTAATGCCGCAAACACGTGAACATTTGGACATTTTGAAATTCTTAGGCGTGAAAAATGGACTGGTTGCGATCTCAAAAATTGACCGGGTTGATGAAGAATTTATTGAGCTTGTGAAAGATGACATTTTAGAAGAACTAACAGGGAGCGTCTTTGAGGGTGCCCCATTTGTGTTAGTAGACAGCCTATCGAAAAAGGGTATTGAGGAATTAAAAGATTTAATCATTACAACGCTTAAAGAGCAAGAAATGAGAGATGCAAAAGGGGCATTTCGCCTGCCGATTGACCAGGTGTTTACGGTAAAGGGTCAGGGGACTGTTGTTCGTGGAACGGTCTATGAAGGAAGTGTAGAAGAGGGACAAACGCTTAAGATCATGCCAGAAGGTCTGGAAGTAAAAGCAAGGCAGATTCAGGTCCATCATAAGCAAGCGCAAAAGGCATATGCCGGGCAGCGTACGGCTATCAATCTTTCAGGGGTTTCAAAAGAGGATTTAGAACGTGGTGATGTTTTGGTTTCGTCAGAGCATTTTATCGTTACAAAGACAGTCGATGTAGCGATACGTGTGGTTGAGGACCTTGAACATATGGTGAAACAGAGAATGCCGATCAAGCTCCATATCGGAACTACAGAGGTAATGGGACGTATTGTCTTTTTTGACAGGAATGAGCTTAAAGAAGAAAATGGTGAAATATTATGTCAGCTTCGTTTGGAGGACGAAATTCTTACGAAGCGTGGCGATCGGTTTATTTTACGACGTCCAAGCCCGCAAGAAACAATTGGCGGCGGCTGGGTCATCGACCCGAGAGGAAATAAATATCGATTCGGTAATCAAACGATTGAAGAGTTGGAAAAGAAAAAAGAAGGGTCGCCAAAGGAACGGATTACCTCTGCCATTTTTGAAGCGAAAAGCTTAACACTAGGTGAATTAATAAAACGCACAGCGCTAGATGAGGAAACATTGAAAGAGTTTCTACAAGATGATGATTTTGTATTATACAATGGTAAAGAGTATACACTCAAGATGTTAATTAATTCCATTGAGGAAGATGTTTATGACCGCCTGCAAGAATTTCATCAAACCCATTCCATGAAACTTGGGTTGAATAAGGCTGAGCTTTTGCAATCTATGCAAAAAAGATTCCCAAAATCGCTGCTCGATTTTGTGGTTGAAAACGGGATAGCCAATGGCACATTTAAACGAAAAGGACAGTATGTTTCGTTAACAGACTTTGTGCCGCATGTACCAAAAAGCTGGCAAAAGCGTACTGAAAACATGCTTAGTGAAATGAAGGAGGACGGCATGAAGGTCCGTTATTATAAGGGTTATTTTTCAGATTCCGGTATCCCTGATCATTTAGAGGCAGATTTAAAACGTTTCCTTGAAGAGCAAGAGTATGTCGTCCATTTGGACGAGCAATTCGCTTATCACGGAGATGTCTTTAAAGAAGCAGTTGAAAAACTACGAAGTGGTACAGGTGAAGAGTTTGAAGTGGGCAATGCAAAAGAAATCCTAGACCTATCACGCAAATACATGATTCCATTTTTAGAAAGACTAGACTCCAAAGGTCTAACCAAAAGAGTAGAAAACAAACGAATCTGGCAAAAATAATTAAGAAGAACCTCAATCCAAATGAGCGGATTGAGGTTTTTAATTTAATTATGATAGAAATTCACCAGGATTTAAACCTAGCTCGCGACAAATATCACTGACCATTTGCATTTCATTGTGATCAAAATTGCCGTCTGCATAACCAATTGCAATACAATAACGGGCCACTAAACGGGCAATTTCTGGTTTTGATCTTATTTTTGCAAGTGCACGAAAAGCTTCTGCTCTGCCAATCATACGATCAGCTTCAATCCGGGATACAAAGTAATTAAATCTCTGGAGGACTTTATTACTGTCAAAAACGCGTAACTCTTCGCTGGAATTAATAAATTCCACCATTTTTTGACGTTCTGTTGCATCTAAGTAACCGTCTGCCATGGAAACCAATGCGCAGGCGGCTACGACTGCTTCTAAAACGTCCTGACTCTTGTAACGATTAAACAACTCTTGCGCTTTTCGTTTTGATTGATTTGCCCATTCTGCATAATCCGTTTGATTCGGCGACCATGAGTTGCCGCAACTATTACAAGTAAATTTCAATTGATTCTTTCCAATAAATCCACCAAGTAATCCAACAGGTCCGAGAATTAAACCGCCAATAGCTGCTTTACCCAAACCAAACCCCTTTTGTCCTGTTCGAATATTTGATGAATGACAGCGCGGGCAATGAATATCGTCCCCATATGTACGGTTGGTGCTAGAGTGTGAGGTTTGGGTTGGATAACCAAAAGCTGGCTGTTGTGAATAGGCTGATTCCGGCTGCAAATGGATTCGCTGGTGCTGTTGGTTTTGTTGATTTGTGTTAGAACCGTATGGATTTTGATTGTTATATTGAGTTTGATTGTATGAATTTTGGTTATTGTATTGGTTCGGATTGTTAAACTGATTTTGATTGTTGTTAAATAAATTTTGTTGAACGGGCGGTGTGTTTGCTGGTGCAGGGTCATCCACACTTACACCGAAATTGCGACATAAAGCAGCCAGTCCACCTTGAAAACCGCTCGCAATTGCATTAAATTTCCATTCTCCGTTATGGCGGTACAGTTCTGCTGCAACAATTGCCGTTTCAACAGTAAAATCTCTGCCAAGATTAAAACGAAGTAGTTCCTCATTTGTTTGTTCATTGAAAATACGCACGTATGAATTAGAGATTTGTCCGAAATTCTGCTGCTTCATTTGAGCGTCATGAATCGTAATGGTAAATGCAATTCGATGGATATGGCTTGGCACTCTTTGTAAATCAATTCTGATTTGTTCGTCATCCCGTTCACCAGCTCCACTTCGGTTATCCCCGCTATAATTAATCGAGCCATTGCCTCCAGATGGATTATTATAAAAAATAAAATCCTGGTCGCTTTGTACCTTTCCAGATGCTCCTAATAAAAAGGTGGAGGCATCTAAGTCAAAATTAGAACCATTATATCCAATATCCCATCCCAAACCAACGACAACATTTTGCAGACCAGGATGTGACTTTGTTAAATCAACTTTTTGACCTTTACTAAGCGTAACTCCCAAATCGTTCCACTCCTTATCAAGTTTAGTATCCTATATTCATTTATAAATCTAATTATGTAGAAAAATGAACTTACTTTCAATTTATTACTTACTATAACACTACGAGGTAAGGGGAGATAAAGTTTCAAATTTATCATTTTTCCTTTCTTTAATATTTCAAGTCCTAAAAAGAGCACCCAGAAATCTTCGGCAAGAACGATTTTGAAATAATATTTTAAAAATAATTTGAAAAAAATAGAATAATAATTTATAATTTTAAGAAAATTAAGTATTTTAAATTAGGAGGTCTAAGATGAAGTTATATGTATCCGTAGATATGGAAGGAATAACAGGTCTTGTTGACCATACCCATGTTGATTCCAACAAGCATAATTATGAACGGAGCCGAATCATGATGACTGATGAGGCAAACCATGTGGTAACGACAGCTTTTGAGCAAAAGTGGAAGGAGGTAGTTGTAAACGACAGCCACTCAAAAATGAATAACCTGTTAATTGAAAGGCTGCATCCTGAAACACAACTTATTACGGGAGACGTGAAGCCTTTTTCAATGGTCCAAGGCTTAGATGTAACCTATGATGGGGCAATTTTTGTTGGTTACCATGCCCGCGCTTCTTTAAAAGGAGTAATGTCTCATTCAATGATTTTTGGAGTTCGGAATATGTACATTAATGATATCACTGTTGGAGAATTAGGGTTTAATGCCTATGTTGCTGGATATTTTGATGTACCGGTGTTAATGGTAGCCGGTGATGATGGCGCGGCAATTGAGGCAGAGAAGCTTATTCCCAATGTTACAACCGCTATCGTAAAAGAGTCGATTTCACGGTCCGCTGCAAAATCTTTAACACCTGTAAAGGCAGGACAACTTCTCCGCGAGAAAACAGCTTTCGCATTAAGAAATAAGGAAACTGTAAAGCCACTTACGCCTCCTGACCGTCCAATGCTCGGAATTGAATTTGCTAACTATGGACAAGCAGAGTGGGCGAATTTAATGCCAGGAACAGAAATCGTACCTGGAACAACGATTGTGCGTTTTCAGGCAAAAAATATATTGGAAGCGTATCAAGCAATGCTTGTCATGACTGAATTAGCGATGAGAACTACATTCTGTTAAGAAAGGACAAAGCATGAATACATATTTTATCAAACGATTTATCGCCATGATTATTACTCTTTGGCTCATCATTACCGGGACATTCTTCTTAATGCACTCGGTGCCAGGATCACCATTTAATGAAGAAAGAACAACGAATGAAGCCATTCAAAAAAACCTCGAAGCCTATTATCATCTAGACGAACCTCTCTTAGTCCAATATGGAAACTACTTATCAGCTCTACTACACCTAGACCTTGGTCCATCTATCAAAAAATCATCACAGACTGTCAATGAAATGCTGGGAAGGGGATTTCCGGTAAGTTTTGAATTAGGATTTTATACTCTTATCCTCGCGGTCATTTCTGGCCTTACACTCGGTATTATTGCCGCACTTCGTCATAATAGAATAATTGATTATCTTTCGATGAGTATTGCTGTCCTAGGGATATCGATTCCAAACTTTGTAATGGCAACATTTTTGATTGAACAATTAGCTGTTAATTTTCCACTATTTCCGGTTGCAACCTGGACAAGCCCAAAACATATGGTATTGCCAATTTTAGCTTTGGCCACAGGTCCAATGGCGATTATAGCGAGGTTAACACGTTCAAGTATGCTGGAAGTTTTAACACAGGATTATATAAGGACTGCAAAAGCTAAAGGGTTATCACCCGTTAAAATTGTTTTTAAACATGCTTTAAGAAATGCTCTTCTCCCAGTTGTTACTGTCTTAGGTTCATTAGCTGCAAGTATATTAACTGGAACGTTTGTAATTGAGAAAATTTTTGCAATTCCAGGGATGGGCAAATATTTTGTTGATAGTATCAATAACCGTGATTTTCCGGTCATAATGGGTACCACCGTTTTTTATAGTGCTATCTTGATTCTCATGCTTTTTTTAGTTGATCTTGCATACGGAGTATTAGACCCTAGGATCAAGCTCCACAAAAAGGAGGCGAAGTAAATGGAACTGCGTAAACAGGAAGAACAGAATATTTCGCCTGGTATTCCTGATGAATGGTTTGTCCCTAAGGTACAAAGTCAATCAGAAGCAGAAGCTGTCGTAAGACCAAGCTTGTCGTATTGGAAAGATTCGTGGTACCGACTATTAAAAAATAAACTTGCCATGGCAGGGATGGCGTTTTTGATATTGCTAGCTATATTCGCCATTTTTGGTCCAATTATTTCACCTCACTCGGTAGAAACACAAAAGTTAACCTCTCAAAATCTGCCGCCATCGGGTGAATATTGGTTTGGGACAGATGATTTAGGAAGAGATGTATTTACACGAACAGCATACGGTGCCCGTATCTCCCTATTCGTTGGTTTAGTTGCCGCACTCATTGACTTTATTATTGGAGTTGTTTATGGAGGGATTGCTGGTTACAAAGGCGGAAAGACCGATAATCTGATGATGAGGCTTGTGGAGATCTTGTATGGTCTGCCTTATTTACTTGTAGTTATTTTAGTCATGGTCGTGATCGGACCAGGGTTAACAACGATCATCCTAGCGCTGTCGATAACCGGATGGGTTGGTATGGCGAGAATTGTCCGGGGACAAGTCTTACAAATTAAAAACTATGAATTTGTATTGGCCTCCAAAACGTTTGGAACGAAAACAGGAAGGATTATTCGTAAAAATCTTTTACCAAATACAATGGGACCAATCATCGTCCAAATGACTCTGACCATTCCATCAGCTATATTTGCTGAAGCCTTTTTAAGCTTTATCGGCCTTGGAATCCAGGCGCCGCATGCAAGCTGGGGAGTGATGGCGAATGATGGTTTATCTACGATTCTATCAGGATACTGGTGGAGATTATTTTTTCCAACCCTATTTATATCATTAACTATGTTTGCATTTAATGTTTTGGGTGATGGGCTGCAGGATGCTCTTGATCCGAAATTGAGGAGGTAACATCATGGAAAAAATTCTTCAGGTTAAAGACCTTCAAGTGTCCTTTTCCACCTATGGCGGAGAAGTACAGGCAGTTCGCGGGGTCAGTTTTGATTTACATAAAGGGGAGACGCTCGCCATTGTCGGTGAATCGGGTTGCGGCAAAAGTGTAACCTCCCAAAGTATCATGAGATTGATTCCTGAACCTCCAGGGAGAATAGTGGGTGGAGAAATTCTTTTTAATCAGATGGATTTAATCAAGTTAAAAGAACCTGAACTGCGGAAAATTCGCGGTGCTAATATATCGATGATATTTCAGGATCCCATGACAGCTTTAAATCCAACACTTACCATTGGTGAGCAAATTATGGAAGGAATTATGGAACATGAAAAGATATCCAGAGCAGAGGCAAAAAAAGCTGCTGTTGAAATGCTCCAGCTTGTTGGTATTCCCAGCCCTGAAGCACGTTTAAAACAATACCCACATCAGTTCAGCGGCGGGATGCGCCAGCGAATTGTGATTGCGATGGCGCTCGTGTGCAGTCCTGATGTGTTAATCGCAGATGAACCGACTACTGCTTTGGATGTAACGATACAAGCACAAATTTTGGAATTGTTCCGTGATATACAGAAAAAAACAGGTGTCTCGATTATTTTAATTACGCACGATTTGGGGGTAGTGGCACAGGTTGCTGACAGAGTGGCAGTTATGTATGCAGGTAAAATTGTGGAAATAGGAAGCAGGAGGGAAATATTTTATCGCCCGCAGCATCCTTACACGATTGGACTGCTTCAATCTGTACCACGATTGGACATTGAAAAGGCTGAGCTGGTCCCAATCCCAGGAACACCACCTGACTTATTTTCACCACCGGTAGGCTGTGCGTTTGCTGCACGATGTAAGTATTTAATGGATGTGTGTGAACGAGTCTACCCCGTTCAATCCTCTCTCAGCAACCTCCATCATGTGGATTGCTGGCTGCAGGACGAACGCGCCAAAAAATTGGTTTCAACGTTTGTATAAATATAAAACTTTAATTTAGGGGGAAGAGTATGAAAAAATTTACTACGATGTTGGTCTCTTTTATGTTGTTATTTGCTTTAACGGCATGTACAGCAAATAGCGATGCTGGTAGCGAACCAAAGGATGACGGAAATGGTGATTCTAAGGAAAAAACGGAAAAAGTCCTCTATCTTAATAACGGACAAGAGCCTACCTCCTTTGACCCGCCTATCGGTTTTGATGCGGTATCATGGAATGCATTAAATAATATCATGGAAGGATTAACCCGTTTAGACGAAAATCACCAGCCAAAAGCTGCAACAGCAGAAAAATGGGATTTATCAGAGAATGGCAAAACCTATACCTTCCACATTCGTGAAGATGCAAAATGGTCTAATGGTGATGATTTAACGGCGAATGATTTTGTATTTGCCTGGAAACGGTTATTGGATCCAAAAACAGGTTCTGGAGCAGCATTTTTAGGCTATTTTATTGAAGGTGGAGAAGCCTTTAATACAGAAAAAGGAACAGCAGACGATGTGAAAGTAAAGGCAGTAGATAAGAAGACATTTGAAGTCACACTTACAAGTCCTCAGGCTTATTTCTTAAGTGTTATTGCAAACCCAGCGTTTTTCCCAATCAACGAAAAAGTAGCAACTGAGAATCCAGAATGGTTTTCTGAAGCAGATTCATTCGTGGGTAACGGGCCATTTGCCTTATCAGAATGGAACCATGACAGTGATTTCACAATGGTAAAGAACGACAAATACTGGGATGCAAAAAATGTAAAATTAGATAAAATCCATTGGGCTATGGTTGATGATACCAATACAGAATATCAAATGTTCAAGACTGGTGAACTTGATACCTCTGACGTTCCAGCAGATTTAGCTGAATCATTGTTTAAAGAAGGCGACGTGAAAGTAGAGGATCAAGCAGGTGAGTATTTCTATCGTTTTAATGTAACAATGGAACCTTTCCAAAATGTTAATATCCGTAAAGCATTTGCGATGGCGGTTGACCAAAAGCAAATTGTAGAACTCGTTACCAAAAATAAAGAAAAGCCAGCTTATGGTTTTGTCTCATACGGATTTAAGGATGCTGCGGGTAAAGACTTCCGTGAAGCAAATGGTGACTTGCTGAAAACGAATGTAGCAGAAGCAAAAGAACTGTTGAAAAAGGGAATGGAAGAAGAAGGCTATTCAACGCTTCCTGAAGTTACATTAACGTATAACACACTCGATTCACACAAGAAAATTGCTGAAGCCCTACAGCAAATGTTTAAAGAAAATTTAGGTGTTGATGTAAAACTTGCAAATATGGAATCGAACGTATTTGCAACAGACCAAAAAGCATTAAAATTCCAGCTGTCCCGCAGCTCATTCCTTGCAGACTATGCAGATCCAATTAACTTTGTAGAAAACTTCCAAACTGGTCATTCTATGAACCGTACAGGCTGGAGCAATGCAGAATTTGACCAATTGGTGAAGGATGCAAAAAATGAAGCAGATGAAAAGAAACGATTTGACCTGATGTATAAAGCAGAAAAGATTCTCTTTGAAGAAGCACCGATCATTCCAATCCACTTCTATAACCAAGTCTATTTACAGAATGAAAGTGTAACAGGTATTGTCCGTCATCCAGTTGGATATTTAGAATTAAAGTCCGCTGATAAAAAGTAAATCAAGGAAAGGGATGTTCGTTGAACATCCCTTTTGTCCTAAAATACTAGACTGACAGATGTGAGAAAGGGTGTTTTAATGAATTTACTAAAACCAAACCGTTTGCACATAGGGGATACAGTTGGCGTAATCGCACCGGCAAGCCCGCCAAATCAAAAAATTCTTGAACGCGGAATAGAGTTTTTAAAGGGATTAGGATTACGGGTAAAGGTTGGCAAGAGTTTAGAAAAAATCTATGGCTATTTAGCAGGCTCAGATCAGGAAAGGTTAGATGATTTACATGCTATGTTTCTCGATTCTGAAGTAAAGGCGATTTTTTGTGCATGTGGAGGCTATGGTACGGCTAGACTGGCAGCAAATATAGATTACGAAATAATTAAAACAAACCCGAAAATACTCTGGGGTTATAGTGATATCACTTTTTTACATACTGCAATCAGGCAAGAAACAGGTCTGATTACCTTTCATGGACCCATGCTTGGTTCGGATATCGGAAAGGAAGAGACGCATACACTATCAAAACAAGGTTTTCAGCAATTATTTGTGTCAACAGAAATAAGTTATACAGAGCGTTTTTCTCCTTTGGAAACATTGGTTGAGGGTGTTGCAAGTGGTGAACTGGTTGGGGGGAATTTATCCCTAATCGTCAGCACCCTGGGCACACCATTTGAAATAGATACGAACGGAAAAATTTTATTTATTGAAGATGTGAATGAAGAACCTAGATCAGTAGATCGGATGCTGAATCAACTTAAAATGGCTGGGAAACTAAAGGATGTAAATGGCATCGTGATTGGAGATTTTTGTGATTGTACACCAAACAGGGAACTGACTTTATCACTTGAAGAAGTTATTAACCATTATGTTTTGTGGGCAAATAAACCTGCCATAAAAGGATTCATGATGGGACATTGTAACCCGCATATATCCATACCTTTGGGAGTGCAGGCTGTCTTAAATACGTATGATAAAAGTTTACTAGTTGAAAGTGGCATTTTGTAAAGGGGGAAAATCATGATTATTAAGGAGATTGAAACATTTCGTGCAGCCGTGCCACTCATCAAACCTTTTAAAACAGCATTAAGAACCGTAACAACGGCACAAGCGATTTTTGTAAAAGTAACATGTGATAATGGTATTACTGGCTGGGGAGAAGCACCACCAACTGTGGTCATTACCGGTGATAGTCTATTAAGTATTGAATCAGCAATTCTCCACGTAATTAAGCCTTTTTTAATAAATAAAAGTCTTCTAAACTTTGAATTAATATTTCAAGGGCTAAAAACGAGCATGATAGGTAATACAAGTGCGAAAGCTGCAATCGATATGGCCTTGTATGATTGTTTATCCAAATTTTGCAGACTTCCACTTTACCAGTTCCTTGGAGGGCATAAAAAAGAGCTGGAGACTGATTTTACCGTGAGTGTGAATAGTCCTGAAGAAATGGGGGATGATGCTGTTTCTTTTATTGAAAAAGGCTTTAATGTCTTAAAGGTTAAGGTAGGAAAAGATGATATTTCCAAGGATTTAGAGAGAATTAAAGAGATTAGAAAAAGAGTTGGCAATACAATAAAATTACGGTTGGATGCCAATCAAGGCTGGACCGCAAAAGATGCGATAAGAACCATTCGTAAAATGGAGGATAGTGATCTACGTATTGAATTAGTGGAACAGCCAGTGAAAGCCGATGATCTAGACGGGCTTAAACAGGTTACTGATTCTGTTGAAACACTGATTATGGCTGATGAAAGTGTTTTTACACCTAAGCAGGCATTCCAAGTTTTAAAGACTAGAAGTGCTGATTTAATTAATATTAAGCTGATGAAAGCGGGCGGAATCTATCAAGCTCAAATTATTAATCAGCTCGCTGAAACATGTGGAGTAGAGTGCATGGTTGGTAGCATGATAGAAACACGACTGGGGATAACGGCTGCAGCTCATTTTGCGGCTAGCAAACAAAATATTACTCGATTCGATTTTGACGCACCACTTATGCTGACGAAGGATATCGTTAATGGAGGTATTCAATATAATAATAGATTCATTACATTTCCAGATTGTCCCGGCCTCGGTATTAAGAATGTAACAATAGAAGGAGGGGTTACGGTTGGATAAACGACTTGTAAACGTCCCGGTAGCTACAGTCTGGACGTCCTATAACTCTGCAAGAGATTTGGATGTTGCAGCAATAAGCAACCCGGTGGATATCAATACATGGTTAGAAGGGTTAACATTTGAAACACGACTTGGATTGTGTGAACAAAATCTTGTGCAAACTCAGCTTCTATATGGTGAAGAAGTCATTGTAATCGAAGAGAAAGATAATTGGGTCCATGTAATCATCCCGGACCAACCGACTTCAAAAAATAAAAATGGATACCCTGGCTGGGTTCCGTCATCTCAATTGGCAGAATGCCCATTTGACTGGAATAGTAAAGAAGGTCCAGTTGTTATTGTCAAAAAACCTAAAGCAATGTTAAATGATTCAAATTTAGAACTCTCTTATCAAACCATCCTGCCTCTAATTAAAGAAGGTGAAGGGAAGGTTCTAGTAAATACTCCTAATGGAACAGGTTTGCTGAAATCAGACGATGTTACGATTTTTGAATCTCTAGCAAATCGCTATAAGGGAAATGGAAACGATATTGTTGCTGACGGAGAAATATTTCTTAATCTTCCCTATTTATGGGGTGGAATGAGCAGCTACGGATATGACTGCTCAGGTTTCAGCTATTCCATGTGTAAAGCTAATGGGTATATTATTCCCCGCGATGCACATGACCAGGCAAATGCAGGGGTTGAGATCAGTCTAGAGGATATAAAACCAGGTGATTTGCTCTTTTTTGCCTACGAAGAAGGAAAGGGCAGAATTCATCATGTTGGAATTTATTATGGTGACGGAAAATTACTCCATTCTCCCAATACAGGAAAAACCGTTGAAATTATTCCATTAGCAGAAACAATCTATGAACGAGAACTTTGTGCAGCAAGGCGATATTGGGTTGAGTCGGAGGCATAGTATGGGGAAATTATTACAAGTAAAGAATTTAAAGAAACATTTTCATTTAGGTAAAAACGAAATCTTAAAAGCGGTGGACGGTGTTTCCTTCCATATTAACAAAGGGGAGACCTTTGGGATTGTCGGTGAATCAGGTTGTGGGAAATCTACAGCTGGAAGAACGATAATCGGGCTCTATGACCAAACGGATGGAGAAGTTATTTTTAATGGTAAAAACATTCATACATTAAATTCCAAGGAAAGACATACATTTCACCGGCAAATGCAGATGATCTTTCAAGATCCATATGCTTCATTAAATCCAAGATCCACAGTAGCTGAAATTATATCCGAGCCCATGGAAGTCCATGGCTTGTACGCAAATAAACAAGAGCGGCTTAATCGGGTCTATCAATTATTAGAGGATGTTGGGTTAAATAGAAGTCATGCCAATCGCTATCCGCATGAATTCAGCGGCGGGCAGCGTCAAAGGATTGGCATCGCCCGCGCGCTAGCATTGGATCCGGAGTTTATTATCGCCGACGAACCCATTTCTGCTCTTGATGTGTCGGTCCAGGCTCAAGTGGTAAATCTGTTAAAACGACTTCAGAAAGAAAAAGGGTTAACATACTTATTTATCGCACATGATCTCTCGATGGTGAAACAAATTAGTGACCGAATTGGGGTTATGTATTTAGGGCAATTAGTTGAATTAACAGAAAGCAGTGAGTTATATAGAAAACCGCTGCATCCATACACCCAGGCGCTGCTATCTGCGATACCCATTCCAGATCCAGACATTGAGGACCAGCGTGAACGGATTATTTTAAAGGGTGATCTGCCAAGCCCAATCAATCCACCAAATGGCTGCGTCTTCAGGACTCGCTGCCCGATGGCGATGGAAGTTTGCGCCTCGCATAAACCGAGCTGGCAGGAAGTGGAAGCCGGCCATTTCATAGCATGTCATTTATATGATAAAAATAAAACTGGCGACCATGACTACTCGCAGGTTGCAGTTACACGGTAGATATGGAGATATTAAAAAAGAAGATTCAAGAGGAATTAAACACATTTCATGGGCGCGTCGGTTTAGCGATAGAATTGGCAGACACAAAACCTATTTACATGAATAGCCAGGAAGTCTTTCAATCGGCAAGCCTTATTAAGATTCCGATTTTACTATCGATCCTGCTGGCACATCATAAAGGTAAAATTGATATAAAGCAACAGGTAACGATTTCAAACGAAAATAAAGTAGGAGGATCAGGGGTTTTACAGGCACTGTCCAATGGATTATCAATATCCGTTAAAGATTTAATGACCTTGATGATTATCGTATCAGATAATACTGCAACCAATATATTAATTGATTTATTAGGAATCGAGGGAATTAATGCAACAATTCAAGAAATGGGTCTTGAACAAACAAAGCTAAATAGGAAAATGATGGACTTTGCTGCAATTAACCAAGGGAAGGACAACCAGACAACAGCGGAAGAAATGCTTCATTGCCTCAAATTAGTGAATGAATGTAACAAATTTTTTGGAATAGATGGACTGATTATCGCAAAAGATACGTTGAAACTTCAGCAGTTCAGAGATAAGCTCCCAGCACTAGTTGATGAAGATAAGATCACCGTTTTTAATAAAACCGGGGAACTGTCAAATGTAGAGCATGATTGTGCAATATTTGAATGTCAAGGAAGAATTGGTTATGTTACTGTTTTAATGGACCGTCTTCATGATCAAGAAAATGCAAAACGAACCATCAGGAAAATAGGGAAACATATTTCAGACTTTTTCATTAGAACTTAGACTGACTTGGGGTAATCCTGAGTCAGTTTTTGTATATGATAATAAAAATAAAATTTTTTACCCCGTATCTTTTTATGATCCTTGAAACGTTTATTAGGTAGAGAGTGTAAAAGGAGTGAACAAAATGTCTAACAAACTGAGCTTTTACAACACAGAAGACGTGCAGCAAGACACAGATTCTGAGGAGTCTATATGGCTGGAGTTTTATCCAAAACTTCATCAATATTGTCACTTTCTTACCCAAAATAAATGGGATGCTGATGATATTGCACAAGAGGTTTATCTGAAAGCAATGAAATATTATACGAATCAGCAATCATTTACCTCAGCCTTATTAAATAAAATTGCTTATCATCATTGGATTGATCAAGTTCGAAAAAGGAAAAAGGAGACCATCGAATTAACTGATGAAATAGGAAATCTGAAGGAAGAAAATCATGCTATTGATTTAATGTATTCTGTAGAATTGCTAATAAAGCATTTTACACCAAAGCAAGCAATCATCTTTATGTTGAAAGAGGCCTTTCAATATCAATCAAAAGAAATAGCGGCAATGCTTAGGACGACAGAAGAAGCTGTAAAGTCGAATTTATATCGCGCAAAGAAAAGACTTGAGAAAATAAGTGAAGATGAGAAGACCTTTCCTATGGAATTATTCTGGGACGAAGAAGAACGAGAATTAGTAGCAGACCTTTTTTATCAAGCTCTAAAGATTCAAGATCCATCTATCCTAATTCAATCGATACCACTTATAAAAAGTGTCGCTGACAATCCACAAATGGTTACAAGGGAAATACGTCCGTTTAACAGGTACACTCCTTCAAGCACTCTCTGTATGGCTGCATAGCCAATATCTGCTTTCAAGGAGGAAAAATCAATGAGTACAATTCCTTATGTTATAGAACAATCCAATCGTGGTGAACGTTCCTACGATATCTATTCACGACTGTTAAAAGATCGCATTATCATAATCGGTGACGAAATTAATGATCATGTGGCGAATAGTGTGGTAGCGCAATTATTATTTTTAGCAGCAGACGCACCCGATAAAGAAATATCACTTTATATTAATAGTCCGGGCGGTTCTACTTCAGCCGGTTTTGCCATCTTTGATACGATGCAATACATTAAACCTGATGTCCGGACGATCTGTACTGGAATGGCTGCCTCATTTGGGGCAATGCTGCTGCTTGCAGGAACAAAAGGGAAACGGTATGCGCTCCCAAATAGTGAAATCATGATCCATCAGCCACTCGGAGGCGTCAGGGGGCAGGCAACCGAAATAGAAATCTCTGCAAAACGGATCTTAAAATTACGGGAACATATCAATCAAATTATTGCTGAAAGAACAGGTCAAACTGTTGAAAAAGTCGCCAAAGATACCGATCGGGACTACTTTATGAGTGCAGAAGAGGCCAAAGAATATGGAATTATCGATGAGATTCTTTATCCAAAAGAATGAATAAATAAGAGAAATAAAAAGCAAAATAACAGGTAAAAGGTTAGCGAAAATTGCTGGCCTTTTTTTATTGACACCTTTAGTAACCTATCATATAGTTAAACAGGTGAATAGTTTAACAGTTTAACTATTATTTTAATAAATTGAAGTGAGGTGAGAAATGGGCGATGGATAAAAAAGTGATTCAGGAATTAATCGACCGCTATGTGTCCGTTTCTTTTGAGGTCAATAAGAAAGCAGAGTCTTTAATCAAAAGCCAGATAGAAGAAGATTTAACGATTGATCAGCACTACATTATCGGATACATTCAGAAGTCTAATGAGTGCACGTCCTCTGAACTGGCAGAGGCCTTTGAGGTCAATAAAAGTGCGATTACCGCAATCATCAATCGATTAACCGACAGAGGTCTAATTGAAAGAACCCGTGATGAAAACGATCGAAGAGTTGTATATCTCACCTTAAGTGAAAAAGGAAAAGAGCTGATCCAAAAAACGCAAGAAAAGGTGCACCTTTTAGTGGAGTCATTTATCACCCAATTTGATGAGGCCGAGATCACCAATTTTATTAATACGTTTGAAAAATTGGCCCTAATATTAACCAACATGAAAAAGGAAGAAGTGGGGGAGTAAAGCGTGAGAGCTATAATAAAAGGAAAATGGTTTGTCCTTTTGTCTTGGATCGCAGTCATTGCTGTTCTTTTTATGTCTGCGCCTAGTATGGAACAACTTGTCCGTGATAAAGGGCAAATTAGCGTTCCCGAAGGCTATTCTTCTACATTAGCAGAGGAGATCTTAAACGACGTCCAGTCTAATGAAAATAACGGGAATGAATTACAAACAGCATTAGTATTCCATAGTGATAAAAAGTTAACAGAAGAAGACTTTTCAAAGGCAGAAAAAGCGATTCAACAGCTCGAAAAAAACAAGAGTAAATTAGGGATAACTTCGATTCTAACTCATTTCAATCAGGAAGAATTGAAGGAACAGCTTGTATCCGAGGACGGAAAAACGATCCTTGTTTCATTGAACGTAACAGCAAATGACCGTGAAGCAAAGGAAATTACAAATGCGTTATATAATGCTCTGGATAATGTGGAATTAGACCATTATTATACAGGCAACTGGCTAATATCTGAGGATCTTGTAACTAATTCGCAAGAAGGTCTAAAGAAGACCGAAGGAATTACCGTTGTATTTATTTTAATTGTGCTATTGCTTGTGTTCAGATCAGCAATTGCTCCAATTATTCCTTTAGTAACCGTCGGATTCAGCTATTTAGCCGCTCAATCGATCGTTGCTATTTTAGTAGATAAAGTGGATTTCCCATTATCCACCTTTACGCAGATATTCTTGGTAGCTGTATTGTTTGGTATTGGGACTGATTATTGTATTTTGCTGCTTAGTCGTTTTAAAGAAGAAATGTCTAAGAATGATAGTGTTGTAGAAGCAATTGTTATTACGTATCGTAATGCCGGAAAAACGGTATTTTTTAGTGGTTTAGCCGTGATGATTGGTTTTGCATCGATTGGTTTTTCAACCTTTGTACTTTATCAGTCAGCTGCTGCTGTGGCGATAGGTGTAGCATTATTGCTAGTAGGTCTGTTCACCATTGTTCCGTTTTTTATGGCTGTCTTAGGTAAGAAATTATTCTGGCCATCTAAGGGGAAGCTTGAACATGGTGAAAGTAAATTTTGGGGCTTTGTTGGGAGCTTTGCTTTAGCACGTCCTTTAATTGCGCTGCTTATTGTAGCGGCCATTTCAGTTCCGGCGTTATTCACATATGATGGAGATTTGTCCTTTAACTCTTTAGAGGAAATTGGTGATGAGTTCAATTCCATCCAAGGATTTAATATTATTGCTGATGGATTCGGTCCTGGTGAATCCATGCCGACACAAATTGTCATTAAAAATGATGACGAGCTGAATTCGTCTGAATACATTGCTCTGACGGAAAAGATCAGCCAAGAGCTCAATAAAATCAGTGGAGTTGACACAGTCCGTTCGGTTACACGACCTACTGGTGAAACGATTGATGATTTATATATTTCGGAGCAAGTAAAAAGCCTGGAGGACGGTTTGGGTCAAGGGAATGACGGGCTTGAACAGATTAGCAGCGGTCTTGCCGAAGCAGGCAGTCAGCTCGCAGCCAATCAGCCGAAAATGGAAGAGGCTGCTGATGGAATCAATCAATTGATTTCTGGCACAACCCAGCTGCAAACAGGCATGGGAACCATTCAAGAAAACCTTGCAAAAATAGAAGATGGATTAAATAAAGGTGCTGCTGGAACCACTCAGGTAAAAGAAGGTCTAGCGGTGATCAAGACAAAATCTGCTGAAGTTCTGGCGGGCAGTAAACAGATGCTAGAGGGATATAAGCAGGCAGCAGAGGGATTAACAACACTCGCAGGAAACTATGAAAAAGCTGCTAAGGGCTTAAGTGATTTAAATGTGTCTTTAACAGCAGCAAATCAATATTTTACTAATTTGGAAAATCAATATAGTGGTATTGCGGAAAATGATAATTATAAAGCTATTAAAATGACCATTCAGGGATCTCAAGTGGCAACAGCAGAATTAGCAGGAAGCTTGAATCAATTGAACGCAGGATTAAAAGGTGCTCAAGAAGGAATTAGCTTTGCGAATGGTAAATTCTCCGAAGCAATTGCAGGTCAGGAAGCACTTGTAAAAGGAATGGAAGATCTCTTAAAAGGTCTGACTGAGATTGAATCTGGACTTTACACGATGGGAAATGGCCAAGGACAAATAGTTGACAGCCTGCCTCAATTTTCAAATGGTCTGAATGGATTGAATAGCGGCCAGCAGCAGATTTTAACAGGCTTTAAGGATATGAGCGGTCAAATTACTCAGCTTTCAGATGGGTTAACGCAAAGTGCAGATGGCTTAAATCAGGTCTCGGATGGGTTGGAGTCTGCACAGGAGTATCTAGCGGGAGTATCTGAACAAGAGCAAAATGGTTTCTTTATTCCACAAGAAGTACTCGATGGCAAAGACTTTAAGCAGGTATTAGACACCTATATGTCAAAGGACCGTAAAGTTATGACAATTGATGTGGTCTTTAACAAGAACCCTTACTCTAATGCAGCTCTTAATACAGTTCCTGAAATTAAGCAAACAGTGGAACGGGTTGTAAAGGATACGAAGCTTGAAAATGCAGAAATAGCGGTAGGCGGTGTATCAAGTATGCACCATGACCTCGATAATATTTCACAGGCTGACTATTCTCGAACAGTAGTACTTATGCTAATTGGGATTACCATCATTCTAATCATCCTATTCCGTTCGATCATTATGCCTTTATACTTGATTGGCTCATTAATCTTAACGTATTTTACTTCTATGGCACTTGCGGAAGTATTATTTGTAAATATTTTAGGCTATTCAGGTATTAGCTGGGCCGTTCCGTTCTTTGCATTTGTTATTTTAATCGCACTCGGAATTGACTACAGTATTTTCTTAATGGACCGATTTAATGAGTTTAAACATCTGCCAGTAGAACAAGCAATTCTCATTTCAATGAAGAAAATGGGAACGGTTATTATCTCTGCGGCAGTCATTTTGGGCGGTACTTTCGCGGCAATGATGCCGGCTGGTGTTTTATCATTACTTCAAATTGCGGCCATACTATTAATCGGACTATCACTCTATGCTTTAGTGATTTTACCGTTGTTTGTTCCAGTCATGGTTAAAACCTTTGGCGAGGCAAACTATTGGCCATTTAAAAAGAATACCGATACTGTTGTACATGATCATTCCACACATATGTAACAAAAGCAGCACGCTGAAGAATTTCAGCGTGCTTTCTTTTTACTCAACAATGACAGTTCCTTTAAACATTTTCATCCCACAAGTAAAGGTATATTCCCCTTCTTTGTCAGTGGTAAAAGTTAAATTGGTTGTACCGGCCTTTAGATTTACATTATTTAAGTTGAAATCTGGCATCATAAAGGTTGAAAAACAGCTATTGTCACCTGGATTTGTAATGTTTAATTCCACTGGTACCCCTTTTTTTACTTTAATTACATTAGGCGAATAGCCAGTCGGCGTTACCATCATGTCAATTTTAGGATTAGTTTTATCTGTTATATCTAGTTCTGATTTTGTTGGAGGAGTATTTGTCTCCTGTAATTGAGATGCTTCGGCCTCACCAGGAATCTTTACAAAATCACTACTGTATAAAAATAAAAACAATGCAATGAGAACAAGTCCTGCTGAAAAAATATTAAACGGTGAAATCCCTTGCGTATCAAGTGAAAGCTTACCATTTGTATCAACGATGATAAATAAAATAACTAGACTAAGAATAATAATATACAAGCCTAGCAATATCCCAAGCATGATTGTTGGGTTATCGAACTGGAGAATTGCACCAAGAAGGGCACCAATAATTCCACTTATGATACCGGAAACCGATCCACATAATATCGCTAAAATCCCAACAGGCTGACCTGCTATAAAACCTAGGACAAAACCGATTAAGACGGCTAAGCCAACTGGAAAAAATAATTCTCCCGAAAGTATTCCACTGATGTAACCGGATAAAAGGCCACCCATCATTGTCAGGACGGTGACGACCATCGTACCTGAAAGTTTGGCTAGTTTATGTTTCTTCCAATGTAACAGGAAAATTGAATATCCAGTCAATAAAGCCATCAAAACTATTGTGAAAATCGATAATAGATACATCTAACTATCTCCTCTAACTATTAATAAACAATATATGTACATTATAAATGCAATAATTAAAATAAAGATTGTCATTTCGGTGTAGTTTATGAACGTTTAATGAAAACTCTTGCGGAAATAATAAAAGACGTGCTTAACGTTCTTTAGGATTAATATTTTTTTCATTATCTATGGTGTTTTTATAGATTCTTTTTAAAGCTTCATTTTGCATTTTCATAAGGTCTAGTAAGTATCGTTTTTCTTCTTCTTCCTGATCAATCTCATTTGTTTCTTCCTTTTTCAAGGATATCACCTCATTCTTCCTAATTGTAACCGAAATCCAAGCATGAAATAAAGCAAGTAGGAATGTAATCAGAATATGTTTCCATAATAATATTTGACATTTGCGTATTTGAAATATATAATTTTTTCAAAAATACTATTTGAAACTGTGATGAGGATTAGTAAAATGTAAGGTGTCTTACAAAGAGAGGAAACCATTGGTGGAAGGTTTCTTAAGACAGACATTTGAACCTGCCTCGGAGTTCTGTATCGGATTCTTTTTTGAAGATACATGCGGATAAAATCCGTTATCATGTCGAGAGTATAAAGCATTTGCTTTATGAATTTAGGGTGGTATCGCCAGGTCTTGGTCCCTTTTTGGGGCCAAGGCCTTTTTATATTTAAAAAAATAATGAGGTGTCAAAAATGGCTAAGGAATTTGTAAAAGACGTTACCAGTATGGACGAGGATTTCGCCCAGTGGTATACAGATGTAGTAACAAAAGCAGACTTAATTGATTATTCAAGTGTACGCGGATCGATGATCATCCGCCCTTATGGGTATGCACTTTGGGATAATATTAAAAATGAATTAGATCGCCGTATCAAAGAAACAGGACATGAAAATGTCTATATGCCATTATTTATCCCTGAAAGCTTACTCCAAAAAGAAAAGGATCATGTTGAAGGCTTTGCACCTGAAGTGGCATGGGTTACACATGGCGGTTCTGAAGAGCTTGCTGAACGTTTAGTTGTGCGCCCGACATCTGAAGTACTTTTCTGTGAGCATTACAGCAATATCATTCATTCATACAGGGATTTACCAAAGCTTTATAATCAATGGGCAAACGTAGTCCGCTGGGAAAAAACGACTCGTCCATTCTTACGTACATTAGAGTTTTTATGGCAGGAAGGTCACACTGCACATGCGACTGATGAAGAAGCAATGGAAGAAACCATCAAAATGCTGAATGTATATGCAGCGATTTGTGAAGAGATTCTTGCGATTCCAGTAGTAAAAGGTCAGAAGACGGAAAAAGAAAAATTTGCTGGTGCAAAAGCTACTTTTACAATTGAAAGCTTAATGCATGATGGTAAGGCACTTCAATCCGGTACATCTCACCACTTTGGTACAGGTTTCGCGGAAGCATTCAATATCCAATATACCGATAAAGAAGGAAAGCTTCAGTATGTACACCAAACATCATGGGGCTTTACAACAAGAATCATTGGAGCTTTAATCATGGTTCATGGTGACGACCGTGGTCTAGTGATTCCACCAAAAGCTGCGCCAACTCAAGTTATGATAGTTCCAATTGCACAGCATAAGGAAGGCGTACTTGATTTCGCTTATGATTTGAAGAAGTCATTATCCGGCGTTGCGCGTGTTGATATTGATGCTAGCGATAAAAAGCCAGGCTGGAAATTCAACGAATACGAAATGAAGGGAATTCCAGTTCGCTTAGAAGTTGGACCAAAAGACATTGAAAACAAGCAAGTGGTGTTGGTAAGAAGGGATACATTAGAAAAAGTATTTGTTCCTTTAGATCAATTAGAAACTAAGCTTGTGGAATTACTCGATGATATTCAATCGAATTTATATAATAAAGCTTTGACGCACCGTGAAGAAAGAACATCTGTAGCTGTAACTCTTCCTGAATTAAAGGAAAAGCTTGAAGCGAAGCCAGGCTTCATTAAAGCTATGTGGTGCGGTGAACTTGCGTGTGAGGAGAAAATCAAAGAAGAAACAACGGCAACTTCAAGATGTATTCCTTTTGAACAAGAACAGGTTTCATCTACTTGTGTATGCTGTGGCAAAGAAGCAGACAAAATGGTTTATTGGGCAAAAGCATATTAATTAGTTCGTGGAGACTCTTCCTATTGGAAGAGTCTTTATTAATCTTCATGAAGCCCAAAATGAAAGGGAAATTGAAAGATGGGCTTCATGAATGGTTCATGAGGCCCAAAACGAAAGGGAAATCGAAAAAGTGGTCGTCATGAAGGGTTCATGAGGCCCAAAATCCAAGGGGAACTGGAAAAGTGGTCGTAATGAAGGGTTCATGAGGTACAAAGTGAAAGGGAAAATAAAAAAGTTGATGTCATGAAGGGTTCATGAGGCCAAAAATCCAAGGGAAAATGGAAAAGTGGTCGTCATGAGGGTTCATGAGGCCAAAAATCCAAGGGAAAATGGAAAAGTTGTCATCATGAAGGGTTCATGAGGCCAAAAATCCAAGGGAAAATGGAAAAGTGGTGGTCATGAAGGGTTCATGAGACCCAAAGTCGAAATAGAAAACTGAAAACGGTCCTCATGATAACCAATAAAGGGGGAGATAACGTGAAACCATTATTACTAGAATTTCCAGAGGAGTTTACTACTGAAAGATTACTATTCCGCAAGCCTTTGCCTGGTGACGGAAAATATGTATATGAAGCAATACAAGCGTCATTGAATGAACTAAAACCGTGGATGCCATTTGCTCATATGAATCAAACAGCGCAAGATGTTGAAGCGAATATAAGAGAAAGTATTGCAAAGTTTATGACCCGTGAAGATCTAAGATTACATCTATTCAATAAGGTAACCGGTGAATTTATTGGTTCATCAGGGCTTCATAGAATTAATTGGGATATACCAAAGTTTGAGATCGGCTATTGGATTGATACTCGTTTTTCTGGGAGAGGATATATAACGGAATCGACGGAAGCCATTACGAAATTTGCCTTTATCGAACTTAATGCTAAACGTGTTGAGATTCGTTGTGATTCACGAAATACCAAAAGTCGAGCCGTTCCAGAAAAATTAGGTTTTACCCTTGAGGGAATCTTAAAAAATGAAGGTATATCTGTCGAAAGTAAGGAACCGAGAGATACCTGCGTTTTTGCAAAAACGAAATAATACTATTAAATTAGAGAGTTTTCCGGGAGTTTAAGTTCTGGAAAACTCTTTTTTTGTTTTTATTAAAGTATTATAGGAAACTACATAACCAATTTATACGTATATTTATGCAATATAGTATAATTATGGAAGGACGATTCATAGACAACGCTAATTTTTTTCATATTAAAGATATTGAAAAAGTTTTAGATGAAGAATTGTATAACAATCTCCTAAATGAATTTCCTATATGGCTAACCGAAGTTAAATCCAAGGGGATACTTTAATTAATTTGCTATACAATTAGTTTGTTGAAATATTTTTTTAAAGGGGGAGAAAAAAATGAATCCGATTTTACTAGAGTTTCCAGAAGAGTTCGAGACAGAAAGATTGTTAATCCGTAAACCTTTGCCAGGAGATGGCATAGCAGTCTATGACGCAGTTCAAGCTTCATTGAATGAATTGAAACAATGGATGCCTTGGGCTCATAAAACTCAAACGGTGGAAGATATGGAAGCAAACATGCGTGATGCACATGCCAAGTTTCTAACCCGAGAAGACTTACGATTACATCTCTACAAGAAAGATACAGGTGAATTTATTGGATCTTCCGGCTTACATAGAATTAAATGGGACATTCCAAGGTTTGAAATCGGTTATTGGATTGATACACGCCATCAAGGCAAAGGGTATATGACCGAAGCAGCAGAGGCAATAACCAATTTTGCTTTTAAGGAACTAAACGCTAAGCGAGTTGAAATCCGATGTGACTTTAATAACGTAAGGAGTAAGGCGATCCCAGAAAGATTAGGATTCACATTAGATGGCATTTTAAAAAACTATGCTATTTCGGCTGATGGAAAAGAAATAGTAGATGAGTGTGTTTATTCCAAAACTATTTAATCAAAGAATCAGTCAGAGTACCAGTAAGCTAATGTAAATGGTTCCGTATTCGGATGTATTCATATTACAATATTGATCTTTATAAGCTGGTCGATATGAAGCTGCTTATTCCCACATCTAGGTTCAATAGGGTCCGGGCTTACCGGTTGAGAATTTAGGTTAAGCATTTGATTGATAAATAAGCGGAGGAATTCCGCTTATTTAGTAACTAGTAATAAAAACAGCTTAAATAGACGGAGATATTCCGCCTATTGGCTTGGAAAATTCGAAAATGGGCGATTCTGCTTTGATTAAGCGGAAAACTTCCGCTTATTTACCCCGAAATGAGCTCCATTTTGCATTTAACCGGAAAATTTCCGGTTATTTTACTTTTGCTAGATACTCGATTAAGGACAAGTCATATTAACTAAAAGAGAGGGAGTTTTTTTGTGGCTGTGATAATGAAGTTCTAGTTCTTATTAACCAGATTTAATAGTGTGTGATTTGCATCACTTACTCTAAGTGTGTTTTCTCATATAATCACTATATAAACAGTGATAACTACATAAGGAGTGATAGTCTTGTTAGAGAGCAATACAATTGAAATCATTAAATCAACGGTTCCCGTTCTGGAAAAACACGGTGAAGCCATTACCACACGTTTTTATCAAATGATGTTTGGTAACCATCCAGAACTATTAAATATCTTTAACCATGCAAACCAAAAACAAGGAAGACAACAAAAAGCACTTGCTGGTACGGTTTATGCTGCAGCACAATATATTGATAATCTTGAAGCGATCCTACCTGTGGTGAAACAAATTGCTCATAAGCACAGAAGTCTTGGAATTAAAGCCGAACATTATCCGATTGTAGGAAAGCACCTGTTATTAGCTATTAAGGATGTTCTAGGTGACGCGGCAACTGATGAAATCATTGACGCATGGGGAAAGGCATATAACGTCATTGCTGATGCCTTTATCAGTGTTGAGGCAGAAATGTATGAAGAAGCTTCCTCACAACAAGGGGGTTGGGATGGTTTCCGAAGCTTTATTGTCGACAGGAAAGTGAAAGAAAGCGATGTAATTACATCGTTCTACCTAAAGCCTGAGGATAATAAAGAAATTGCTCATTTCCTTCCAGGTCAGTATATTAGTATTAAACTTGAAATCCAGGGTGAGGAATTTACACATATTCGTCAATATAGTCTATCCGATACACCCGGTAAAGATTATTACCGTATTAGCGTAAAACGTGAAGCAGGTACAGCATATCCCGACGGAATGGTTTCAAATTATCTTCATGACACTGTTACCGAGGGAGAAATCCTAAAGGTAAGTGCTCCAGCAGGAGATTTTGTTCTTGATACTGAAAAAAATACACCTGTTGTGTTATTAAGCGGTGGTGTTGGATTAACTCCAATGTTGAGTATGTTAAAAACAGTGGTTGAAGTTCAGCCGGAAAGAAACGTAACATTTATTCACGCAGCAGCTAATGGTAATGTTCATGCATTGAGAGGGGAAGTTGACTCACTATCTGCTCTGGACAATGTAAACTCATTTTTCTTTTATGATTCACCAACAGAAGAAGACCGTCAGAACAATAGCTTTGATGTTGAAGGATATGTGACTCAAGACTGGCTTGTCAATAACATTCCAACTTTAGATGCAGACTTCTATTTCTGTGGTCCTGTGCCATTTATGAAATCAATCAATAATTCTTTAAAGAACTTAGGAGTTGCGGAAGAGAGAATTCATTATGAATTCTTTGGACCAAAAGGCAGTTTAGAAGAAAGTGTGAAGGAAGAACCGGTTTCCGTTTAGGAAATCGGTTTTTTTCTGTCTTGAAAGTTTGATTCATTCAGTAATTGTGATTAAATAAAAGGTAGAAATAGCCAGAAAGGATGAAGCTATATGAATAAAAATGTCATAAAATCTGTAACCTTGATATCAGTAATTTTTTGCCTCCTCTGGCTGGTTGGACTTGGATGGGCTGTAACTGAATATTATGCAGGCAAGCCTGATAAGATCCAAGAGAAAACCAATGTAGAAAGGAAAACAGAGAAAAAAGATGGATTACATATTGTGGCAATAGGTGATTCCCTAACAAGAGGTACAGGTGACGAGACAGGAAAAGGTTACGTAGGTTACCTTCTGGATGAAATAAAGGAAAAATCAAAGCAGGATGTTAGGCTGACGAATCTTGGCATAAGTGGTCAAGAATCCGGCCAACTTAAAGAGCAGATTCAGCAGACCGAAGTGAAGCGGCAGCTGCAAAGCGCAGATATGATTTTAGTAACAATGGGCGGCAATGATTTGTTCAGAGGCGGACAAGGCTTACTTGAATTTGAAAATGCTGATATTGAGGATATTGAGAAAAAATTCCTGAAGAATATGAATTTTATTTTTCAACAGATTCGTGCAAGCAATAGTGAAGCTAATGTCTTCTTTATCGGTTTATATAATCCCTTTAGTGAGTTAGAGCAGGGGAAAGAGATGTCTGCAGTCGTTCGTCACTGGAACTATCAAAGTGCAGAATTAAGTGCAGCTTTTCCAAAAATCGTTTTTGTACCAACATTTGATCTTTTTGAGTTGAGGGTAAATGATTACCTTTATACTGACAAGTTCCATCCGAATACAAAAGGGTACCGTTTAATTGCTGAACGAGTGGCTTCATTGCTAACCTGGTAAGGAGACCAGCCATATGGAGAATATTACGTTATCTGTACATAATTTAAAAAAAGTAATTGGCAAAAAAGAAATCATTAAAGGAATAAGTTTTGAGTTAAAGGAAGGCGAGGTATTTGGTTTCCTAGGTCCCAATGGCGCTGGTAAAACGACAACTATCAGAATGCTGGTGGGATTAATTAAACCAACATCCGGAAGTATTCAAATTGGAGGCTTTAATATTGTCGATCACTTTGAGGAAGCAATGAAGCATCTTGGTTGTATCGTTGAAAACCCTGAATTATATCCGTATTTGTCTGGTTATGATAATCTGCTCCATTTTGCACATATGCTTGATGGCATTGGTGAAGAGAGAATCAGTGAGGTCACTGAACTGGTAGGTTTAAGAGACCGAATTCATGATAAAGTTAAAACCTATTCCTTAGGAATGAGGCAGAGACTCGGGATTGCACAGGCCCTTTTGGGAAGACCTAAGGTATTAATCCTTGATGAACCTACGAATGGACTAGATCCTGCTGGAATCAGAGAAATGCGTGAATTTATCCGGTTTCTTGCCGAAGAGGAAGGACTAAGCGTTCTGGTTTCCAGCCATCTTTTAAGTGAAATTCAGTTATTATGTGATCGAGTGGCGATCATTTCTAGAGGAACTGTCATTACGACCGATACAGTCGATAACTTGTTATCCAATCGCGAACGAATCATTTGGCGTTTTCATCCTGTTGAAAAGGGGAAAGAGGTGTTACGTTCACTCACAGCGATTGAAGAAAGAGAGGATGGTACGATCTCAACCGAATATGATGAAATAAAGACTGCTGAGTGGAATAAAATGCTGGTGGAAGCAGGAGTTTCCGTGACAGAGATGTATCGAAAAATGCCAGTGTTAGAAGATTTGTTCCTCGAACTAACCGGGGGTGACTCCATTGAATAAACTCATTCAAAATGAAATGATGAAACTAATTGCCAAAAAGAGATTAGTGGTTATAGCGATTATCATAGGTATATTGGTGGCGTTATTCACTTATGCACAATTTAAAGAGAATGAACGGCAAAGAGAAAAGTTAGGAACCGACGATTGGCGGACCATCATACAACAAACGATTATTGATCAGCAAAATCGTATCAGCAGCCCTCGGATTTCTGATGAATGGAAACAACAGCTCCAAATTGCCTTACAGCAAAATCAATATTACCTTGATCACGATATAAACCCATCAGAGCCAGGTGCTCCTACGTTTATGAGGATTTTTTTAGAAAATTCGATTGAATTATTCATTCCTTTAATGGTTATGGTAATTGCCAGCGATATCGTGTCTTCTGAGCACAGTCAAGGCTCTATTAAACTGCTGTTGACGAGACCAGTTAAGAGATGGAAGGTCCTTCTAAGTAAGTACATGACGCTTATACTTGCTATCTCTTTAATTGTTGCCATTGCCGGACTGCTGTCATATAGTATTTCTGGATTAGTGTTTGGCTATAAAGGCTGGGGAGCCCCGGTATTGACAGGGTTTAGTGTAACGGACGCGGGTCTAAATACTGCTAGCGTGAAGTTAATCGATCAATGGCAGTTTTTGTTAATGGATTTTGGACTTGTTTGGCTGGTGGCCATTGTAGTGGGAACACTTTCCTTCATGTTATCCGTACTAATTCGCAGTACGGCGGCCGGTATGGGTGTAATGTTAGCTGCACTCATTGCTGGTGCTATCCTAAGTAACATGGTTTCTTCCTGGGAATCAGCTAAATACTTCTTCATGGTGAATTTAAAGTTAACAAACTACATGAATGGAAATCCCCCGCCAATCGAAGGGATGACATTGTCTTTTTCAATGATGGTTCTTCTCATTTGGTGGGCTGCTGGATTATTTGTTTCCTTTTATGTATTTACAAAAAAGGATGTTTATTAATAAAAGTAAAAGAGTTATTCCTGGAATATGAATAACTCTTTTTTTTATTGGTCATCTGATTTTTTTCTTGCTTCTCTCAGGTATTCTTTAATTCTATTTAACATCGTTTTATCAGACAAGTAACGGAAAATTGATACGTCAGGAACGAGGTTTGCTTCTATGAACCATGGTTTCCCGCTTTGGTCGACTCCAATGTCCATACCCCATAAACATGCGTCAGGGTAAACTTTCTCCAGTTGTCTCGCAATAAGTAACCCGAGTTGGTCGATTTCCCATAGCAGTGAATCGATATTTTTGAGATTGATCTTGGAGGCTTCTAAAGCATCCTCCACGGTCGATAATGACTTTGCTACATTGGTAACAATAAATCCGTTTGCGGCCGTTCTGGTAATTTTACCTGTAACAACCCATTCAGAGTTAACATTCTTACGTTGGACCATGACTCTAACATCAAATGGGCAGTCGTTAATTGTTGCAAGAGGAATTTTTTCCTGAATGTGATAAGCCTTTTTTGAAGTATACCGCTCATGAATTTTTTCTAACACCTCGTGGAAATCATTAACCGGGACCTTACTTCGCTCTGAATGGATCTGAAAGGATTGATCTTCAAGCAGAGTAATGACGGCTATCCCGATCCCCCATTGGCTTAAATTCGGCTTAATAATACAGCTTTTATATTCTTCAAGGTAATTTTGCAGGACCCTTTCATGGTAAGGATAGGTTTCAGGCAGATAAGGGAAGAGGTCCTTCTCACCTCTTAAAACTTGATACCAATCCCATTTCCCGTCAGAAAATCTATATCTAATTTGATTCAGCCAAGGTTTTCCTAACAAGTCAATGAAGAAATCCATCATTACAAACTTGCATGTAGGATATTTCTCCTCTAGTTTTTCGGCAATTAATAGGGCAAGTTCACCTAATTGAGTAAATGCTCCATGATAAATGCTGTTTATTGAAGATGCTGGACGAACGGTGGAAAGGGGAAAAATGCCCTTCACTTCATCCGTAATAGAGTATCCATCAGGGGTAATGCGTGCTATTTTTTCAGTAATGGTCCATTTAGAAGAAGTTTTTACTGCGTACACTCTAATATCAAATTGATTTTCTTCGAGCGTTAAACCGGGAAATGCCTGTTGAATAATAAACCTTTTACCATCAAGCAGGTTATTTTCAATAAACTGATACACTTTGGTTTTTCCTTGAATGATTTCACATAAGCTGCCCGATTCGATTTGAAAGTGTTCGTCATCTAAAGAAGTAACTAAAATGGAGATTTTATAGTCATGACAGGGACGCAAGTACACTTGATAGTATTTATTTACATATTCATAAAAGCTGCTCTCATTTAGTAATGCTGTTTCTGGTAAGTGTGGAGCAATCCTTTCATCTGATATTAAGTGGGAGTACGTGCTGAATTTTTCATTTAAGACTCTCACCTTGGATCATTCCCCTTAAATTTAGCTTTCTTATTATACTATTCAGGTGATTCTTAAAATGGAGGGCAGAAGTCCTATTAAGAAAAATTAATCTTGTACAAAAAAACCACCTTCAGGTCCGGTGGTTTTTGCTGCCTGACATTGGGGGATATAGGCAACGTATCTATTAGGGATATTCTAATCAATGGGAAGAAAGGGAGCGGATCCTTTCTCCATTGGTTTAACTGAATTACTGATTTGCAGTCACTTTAACAGGTTCTTTACTAAGTCCAAAGTGTTGTTTAATGATGAGGGAAGGACCTCCAAGGTTAAGTAAATAGCGAGCTTCAATTACTTGTTTCATAAAGGCACCAAATAACCCAGAAAGTCTAAAATTACCAACCTTCCCTACAGCTGCAAAGTTTCCAATAGACGCCACAGAACCTTTGTGATGATATTCAAACGCCTTTAAGGTTTCTCCTCGCAGGGCAGCAACAATATTTTTTGCACATACATCAGCTTCCTGAAGTGCCACCTGAGCTGTTGGAGGCAATGCATTCTTTTCATCCTTCATGAATAAAGAGCAGTCACCAATACTAAAGATGTTTTTCGTATCCTTAACGCGGAGATATGAGTCAACAGGGAGTTTACCTTTTTCAACCGGTAACCCACAGTTTTGAACAATTGGATTGCCCTTAACACCACATGACCAAATTAATGTTCGTGTTGGAATCTCGATATTATTTTCAAGTACAACCTTATCAGGTGTACACTCTAAAATTTTTGTAGACATATACATGTTGATATTAAACTTTTCTAATACTTCCGTTGTATATTGAATAGATTCCTTAGGGAAAAACGGAATGACAGATGGAGCAGCCTCGACAGCAACAATTTTTACTTCTTCATATGGGACATCATATTTTTTACAAAGCTTTGGAAGTCCTTCTGCTAGTTCACCTAGCATTTCAACTCCTGTAAATCCACCGCCAGCCACAACAAAGGTAAGACGGGATAGTTCCTTGTCCTCTTTATATTGGGTTAATTGTCTTGTAATCTGATTATAAATAGCTTTGGTGCTTCTAAAGCTTCGGATAGCAAAGGCATGTTCCTTAATACCAGGGATGCCAAAGGTTTCGATATCAAAACCTAAAGCAATTAAGAGGTAGTCATATTCTACAGATACGCCTCCCTCAAGGTATACCGCTTGCTTTTTAACATCAACACTCGTTACACTACCTTTAATAAAATTTGTTTTTTGTTCATTAATTAACTCTGGAATCTCCATCGCAATTTGACGATCGGCTGCAGTACCCGCTCCAGTTTTATGCAGTTGTGTCGTAATATAGTGGTATTCATGTTTATTAATTAAAGTAACGTCTGCTTCTCCAGATTTTAGAAGCTTCTCAAGCTTCTTACTTGTGATGATACCACCGTATCCGGCTCCTAAAATAACAATTTTTGGCTTATTCATATTAATCTCTCTCCCAACAATAGGCAAAATTATCTACAATTTCTATTGTACATTACTTCACAAGAAGCCTGAAAAAATATAGAGCCTTTCTGCTCATTTATCTTGTGAAATGTTTCACATATCTACTATATTCATAGAATACGATATCCTATAGGAATAAACAAGTAGGTTAATTCATTAAAATTTGTCAAATTGGTAAATTTTTTTTGGACATAATGGGTATGATAAATTCGTGCAAATTTAATAATTGGTTAAATTTTGAACGAATATAGCAAAGAAAGTAGGAGATTGAAATGAAATTTAGATTGTTGATCATGATGCTAGGATTATTACTTACCATGCCAGGTTTTACATCTGCGAATGTTCAGACACCTAAAGATAGTGAAAAACAAGCTGAAAAAAGCACGGTTCCAGGCTCTCAGGATAAAGAAGAGGACAAGGAGTCAGAAGAATGTGATTGTGAAAAACAAAAGCATAGTCACAAAGACTGGCAGGCAAAAATGGCTGAGCGCGAACAAAAACTGCTAGCATGGGTGGAGCAATATACTCCCGATAAAAAAGCAGAATGGACAAAGGTTTTAGCGGAGAAAAAAGATCTCAGAACGAAATGGCTAAGTCCGGAAAATGCACAAAACCGCGAGAAGTGGAAGCAAGAAAAAATGGCAAAAATACAGGAATTAAAGAAACAATTAGATGAAGGAAAAATCACAAAAGAGGAATTTGTACAAAAGGCACATGGCGGTAAGGCTATGGGTCATTGGAAAACGTACCATGAACTTAAGGCTGCAGTTGAGGCGAAAAATGATAAGCAGGCTGCTGTTCTCTTAAATAAATTACTAGAACAATCTAAACAACATAACGAGAAGATTAAAGGAATGGTAGCGGAATAATCTAGAAATTAAAGTAAGACACCAAACCTCTAATGATTTGGTGTCTTTTCATTTTCCTCTACATTGATAAGGATATAATCCTTATAATACACAATTAACTCATTTTTGGAGTGAGCAGCTTTTTGTATTACACAATGGTTTCGGCAAAAAAGGGGAATCTCTATTGAACCATCATGAAAAATCATAAAAGTAAATTCATCCGATAATGGTGACTCTTCATTCCGAATCATGACAAACGTTCCTATAAATGAGGAGAGGTGTATACTATTTTCAGTTTCTGCTTTTCTTGCTTGAATAAGGAATTTGTTATTTACCTGTTGATAAAGATTTTTTAAAAAGATAAGTAGTGCGATAAAGCCGGAGAGTAATACGGCCACCATATAGGCTTCAGGAATGGTGGGTATTGTAAGAGAAATTCCGAAAAATAAGAGGGCAGCAAATAAATGATAATACATTTAAAAACACCTTCTTTTATGGGGATGGAAGGGTAGAGGAATCTAGATGTTCTTTTTAAAATTATCTTTATATTTAGAATACTACAAATAATTCGTGACGTAAATTGAAATAATCTGTTACTGTTAAAAAGATTAATTTGAGGGAACATTTAAGTAGTAAAGTAATAAAAGGAGGGAAATTAAGATGGCAAGAAATCGAATGCTTTTGACAACGGCAGCATTAGGGGCCGCTTATTTACTGAGAAATGAAAAGGCGAGGAAGAAGTTATTCAATCAACTTCAGGCTTTTACAGATAAATCACGGCGATAAAAAAAATGCAAGCTGCCCATGCAGCTTGCACTTATTTTTTAAGGTCGATTCTTTCCTTTTGTGCCTCTTTCAGGTCATCCTGAAACTCTTCTTTGATGTCATTTGTGATTCCTTCCGTTGCACGCTTAAACTCGCGAATGGACTTCCCGACAGCACGGCCAACCTCAGGCAGTTTATTCGGACCAAAAACAATTAACGCAAGGACTAGGATTAAGATTAATCCGGGTACACCAATATTTGAAAGCATAACGTGATCTCCTTTTTATATAACTAAATTAGATTGAACATAGTGGTATAAAAGCTTTGCTGTATTTTCAATCGATGATTCATGTGTGCGTTCAAAAGCATGTGAGGAATCGATTCCTGGACCAATTAAGCCGTGTACGATATCATGACCAGAACGAATCGCTGCTGAGGCGTCGGACCCATAGAAAGGATAGATATCGAGTTTATATTCAATATTATTTTCTTCTGCAATCCGTACTAGATTTTTACGCAGTGCATAATGGTACGGTCCACTGGCATCCTTCACACAGATAGAAACGGTATATTCATCGGTTGACTGGCCATCACCCATGGCACCCATATCAACCGCTAGGTACTCAACCGTTTCAGGGGTGATATTAGAGTTGCCTCCGTATCCAATTTCCTCATTGTTTGAGATTAAAAAATGTGTGGTGTATGGTAATTGAATATTTTCCTCTTTTAATTGCTTGATTAATTGTAAAAGAATCGCCACGCTGGCTTTATCATCTAAATGACGGGATTTAATAAATCCACTATGAGTAACTTCTACCCGAGGATCGAAGGAAACGAAATCACCAACCTCAATTCCAAGGGCTCTTACTTCCTGTGCATTATGTACTTTTTCATCAATTCGGACTTCCATATTTTCTTGATTGCGTTCCGCTTTTCCAGCGTCCTTATACACGTGGACAGAGGTCTGGTGCATAAGAATCGTACCTGTGAATTTTTTACCGGTGCTCGTTTCGATTTGGCAGTATTCACCCTCGATTGAGTTGAACTTAAATCCACCAATTAAGTCGATTTTTAGTCGTCCGTTTGACTTTATTTCCTTGACCATGGCACCAAGCGTATCCACATGTGCAGTAAGCATGCGGTGCTGACTTGAATCCTTTCCATCTAATGTTGCGATTAGACCGCCTTTACGGTTTCTTCTTGTTTCAACTTTTAATTCTGCGAGGTATTTTTCTACGTAGGAAATCACTTCATGTGTGTTTCCTGATGGACTCGGTATTGATACTAAATCCACAAGTAATTTCATTGTTTCCTCTGTGTTTTTGTTTGTCAAAGCTAAATCCCCTTTCTGATTAACACTCTTTCCTATTATAACATCATATTTAAAAATCAATCTAAAAACAAAACCTGTCAACATTTGTGTTGGTTCTGCATAGTTTTGAAAGTGATGGATCATTCCTTGAAAATACAGTTATAAACCGATAGAACTGGCTATAAGAGGGATAATTCCACATTATCAAATAACTAAAGGTTTGTGGAGGAGAAAAATGACCAGGCTTGAACTATATCACAAAAAAACGAAGCAATTTTCTTGGAAGGGACCATTTTTTTTCATACTAACTTTTCTCATAGTGACATTGGGCTTCTTCGTATTTCGCTACCATTATCAAAGTTCGATCAAAATTGAATCACCGGAAGAAAATCTAGGTTCCAAAGTGGTGGTCCATCTTCCAGATGGAAAAGAGGTATTTACTTATGAAAATTATATTTTTGAAAAGGACGGAAGGACTTACTATAAGGGTGAGCGGAACACGATTGATTTAACAGGAGGAACGGTTACGTATGAAAATTGGGAGTGAACGGTAAAAAGACTAGGGGGGGTCCTAGTCTTTTTGCTGTTTTTCACGTAGATACTGCTAAAACCATCCTTTTTTCTTAAACCAAAGAAACAGAGAAAATCCAATAATGCCCATCAACATAAGAGAAAAAGGGTAGCCGTACTTCCATGATAATTCGGGCATATTCTTAAAATTCATTCCAAAAATTCCAGCAATAAAGGTTAACGGAGCAAATATAGAAGTCATAATGGTTAGAACCTTCATGACATTATTTGTCTGATGTGAATTTAAGGATAGATAATTATCTCTAATGTCTGCCGTGATTTCTCTGTTAGCCATCGTCATTTCCGATAATTTTAATAAATGGTCGTAGATGTCTGAAAAATATTCTTTCCGTTTAATAATGGTTACCAAATGCTGCGAGTTTAACATCCGGTAGAGGAGATCACGCATTGGATTAATGGTATGCGTGAGGTTCAATAACATATACCGTGTTTCAAATAAACTTTTGAGGAGATTGTTCATTGGATTATTTAGCGTGTTATCTTCAATTTCATCTAATATATCCTCAATTTTATAAATAATGGGAAAGTAATTATCTACTATTTTATCAAGAATTTCATAAAACACATGATGGGTAGTGAAATTCTTGATGTCTTTTTGGGTGGTTAGTCTTCCCATCACTTGAGAGACCTCAATAGAGGGAATGAGGTGAAATGTAACGATAAAGTCTTCTCTTACAAAAAAGTCCAGCTCCTCTTTGATAATTTCTTTTTCGACTTCACGAACAATATGGGTTATAAAAAATGTGTAGTCATCATAATAATCTAGCTTTGGTCTTTGCGGTGATTTGTATAAACAATCTTCAATAGCCAGCGGATGGAATTGAAAAGTTTCTGTTAAATGCTGAACCTCTTCATTCGTAGGTTCACTAAAATCTACCCAAAACCATTTATATCTATCGAGATTTAAATCATTAATAGAAACTTGTTTTTCTATTTTATTGTCTTTTGTAATACCTATTAGGCTCATCATAATAAAACATCCTTCGTTAAAATAAATCAATATACATAATCATAACGATAACCAACGCTTTTTTCAAAAATGTACTGTCAGCATTTTTAAAGGGTTGGTCTGTTTTGCGGAATAAAATGCCAAATACTAAGGAAAGGTAAGGATATTACTTTTTATGAGGGATAAAAATGTCCATTCAAGAATCATTAAAAGCAAAAATCCCAAAGGCTGAAGACCTGGTTATGAAGGAATTGCAAGCCACAGGAAAACATCTAGAAGTGATGTATTTTAAAACCTTAAGTGATGAGGCACAATTACAAACCTATCTAATCAAACCTTTTTATGAAATATCTACTCCAGAACAGTTTTTAGCTTATCTTCAATCACATCCGAAAGTGAAATCATTAGAAAGTGAAGAAAAAGTACAGGAAGAGCTTATCAGGGGAATTAGCATACTTTTCTTTCAAGAAAAGGTATTTTTATTAGATATAAAACTGGAAAAAAACAATGCTGTAAGTGATACGTCAGCTGAAATTACCATTCTTGGTCCGCAATCAGGTTTTAGCGAAAGTCTTCCAACAAATATTGGTCTTATCCGACAGCGTTATCCAGAGGAAACTTTAATGATTGAATCAACGAATATAGGATCTATCTCAAAAACAGTAGTTAACATTCTATATGATTCAAAGAAAGTGGATAAAGACGTATTGAAACAAGTAAAAGATTTTCTTTCTGCCGTTGAAATAGAAATGTTTCAATCAGGTGAGCAATTGTTAGATTTTACAAAAAAGTCTCATCGTGTACTGTTCCCTACGATCATGGTAACGGAAAGACCTGACAGGACAGTTATAAACATAGCGGCAGGGAAAATAATCTTACTTGTTCAAGGATCGCCATTTGCCGTTTTAATGCCTACAGTACTTAAAGATCAAATGGCGTCTATGGCTGATATTTACCAAACCTATTGGATTGGTAAATTTTTATTACTTCTGCGCTATATTGGTTTATTTACTACGATCACATTGCCTGCATTGTATGTAGCACTTGTAAGCTATAATCCAGAGGTTTTCCGAGTCCAGTTGGCACTTTCTGTAGCTGGCAGCAGGCATGCTGTCCCATACCCATCTTTTGTTGAGGTCATTCTGATGTTAATCATGATGGAGTTATTGATGGAAGCAAGCATTCGTCTTCCAAAAGCTATCGGACCAACCGCAACCACGGTAGGCGGATTAATTTTAGGACAGGCTGCAACAGAGGCAGGACTTGTTAGTACGATTATGATCATTATTGTCTCTTTAGGGGCGATATCCAATTTTGTTATCCCGATTAGTACCTTTAGTTTTGCAATTAGAGTATCTAAGTATTTTATTTTATTATTGTCTATTTTTTACGGATTAGTTGGTGTGATTTTGGGCTTGTTTCTGCTCCTCGCCTACATGGTTAATCTTGATAGTTTTGGAAAACCATATTTAACCTTTAGAGAAGAAAAAATATAATTAAGGCCTTACTCGGAATCGGATGGTGGGTATGAATCGCTATTTTTTATATTTAGTTTTATTAAATATGCTGACGAATGTCATTATTTTTGTTCCAGATTTCTAATTCAAAACAGATTTGACGGAATGTTAATTAGTATTGTGATTGCCATTGTTGTTGGGATGGCTTTAATGTATGCAGATACTGTTATCTATGCTAGGTTTCCTGGACAGGGTTTCCCTGAAATCATCAAAAACCGACTAAATAAACCGTTAAGTATATTGTTACTAGTAACTTTTGCGGTTTTTTGGTTTTTTGCCGGATTGTTAACCCTTTTAGGGTACATAGATATCCTTCATCGGTTTATTAACCCCGAGCTGTCAAAGGTGTTACTTTTAGCGGTTTTTTTACTTATTCTCTGTTTTGTCATTCAATTTCCAACAAAAAAAGTGATGTACCTGCTTGAAATCATTCTTTTTATTAACGTGCCGTTTATTGCGTTCATTTTTATAAAAGCTGTTACTAGTGATTATTTAAGTTGGGATTCTATCTTTGAGGCGGGGAACCATTTTTACAGCATGCCTAATATTAGTGCAGTGGCAGTGGCAAGCTATATTTTCTCTGGATATGCAAATATCATTATTTTTAATCGTCTGTTTAAAGTTAAAATTAAACGAATTAATTTTTTGGTGATTTTTGGGGTTTCACTATTAACTTTGTTTACTTCCGTTATGATACCAATAGGTATGCACGTGTATTGATTCTGTAGATGAATACATGTATCCATGGATTATCATGGTAGATTCTATCCGCCTTCCTTATAGTCCGATTGAACGTGCACTGTTTGTTTTTTTAATGTTATATGTCAACATTTCATTAATAAGTGTAGCAGTCCATTGGCATGTCGCGTTTGAATTGATCAAAGGAACCTTTTCAGAAAAAAATAAAGTAAAGAAAAATAGACTGGTATTGGCGCTATTTTTTGCATTCTCGATCCTTGCTGTTATTAGGATCGATTATATGCACCCAGAAAAGTTCTCTATGTACTGGCTCGTTGCCAGATTGTTTTTTGAAGTTCTCGCAGTCTTTGGTTTTTTCTTTTTCCTTAGGAGGAGGAAGGCATGAATCAAAATGTAAAAATGTTGAGCGGTTTACTCATCGTTTTGCTCATGGCGTGTTTCCTATCAGGATGTGGATTTAAAGACATTGATAAACGTCTCTTTGTTGTAAGTGTAGGAATAGATCCTGCAAAAAATAATTCGAAGAAATTTCTTGTTAGTCTTAAGTTTGCCGTTCCAACTGGTGAAAAAATATCAAATGAATTCTTAATTATCTCTCAAGAAGGGAATACCATCGCCGAAGCGGTTAGAATAATGAAATCAAAAGTGGACAATGAAATTGATTTTAGTCATGCAAAACTGATTGTTTACAATGAAGAGGTTATGAAGGCTGGACTGGATCCTAATCTTTACTATTGGTTTATAAGAAGAAGGGATTTCCAAGAAATGTCCTGGGTAGCAGTAGGAAAACCTTCTGCATTAGCGGTATTGAAGACTAAGCCTAAATCAGAACGTATGCCTTCAAATGCGCTATTCCTTGCGTTAGGAAGAGATGGAACAGAAACGGCTTATATTATCCCCGAGTTTCTATTTGATTTTAAAAAGCGATTCGGTGAAAAAGGACTTGATCCACTATTGCCTATTATTCAGGCAAAAAAGGATTTTTTTGAAATCAATTCGGTTGCACTTTTGGATAAGAAAAAATTGAAGTTGAAATTACAATCGAAGGAAACGATGATTTTGAATTTATTTTTAACAGAAAACCCAAAAACAGCTTTGAAAATTAACGATGGTGAAGATTCATTCGTGATTGATACGCAAGCGGTAAAAACAAAATATAAGTTAATCACAGAAAATCAAAAACAACCTTATATTAAAGTTGACTTGAGTGTAGATGGAAGAATAGAAGAAGCTCGGTTTAATGTGAGTAATAAGGATTTGGATAAATATGAAAAAGCGGCAAAGGGTTATGTAAGTAAACAAGTCAAAGCAGTACTAGTAAAAATGCAAAAAGAAAATGTTGATCCTATCGGGTTTGGTTTGCGCTATCGGAGCAGACATATGGGGAATGATGATTGGAAAAACTGGCAGCAATTATATCCAACCATAAAATTTAAAGTAAATGCCGATATTAATATTTCAGATACAGGTTTAGTGGAATAAAATAGGCATTCCAAGGTTGGAATGCCTGAGTAGTTCTATACTGTCTGTTCAGCTTTCTTACGCATGGCCTGCGGGATATACACGCAGAATGGTTCACTTTCCATATAGTCACCGGTTACTGCATACGTTCTTGAACGGGAACCGCCGCAGATTTTGTTGAATTCGCACACACCGCATTTACCTTTATAGTTGTCAGGCTGACGAAGCTCTTTAAATACTTTTGCCTCACGGTAAATTTCAGCTAAAGGAGTTTCACGGATATTACCGCCAACAATAGGAAGTAAGCCGCTCGGCATCACATCTCCAATATGGTTAACGAAAACAAAGCCATTTCCGTCATTTACGCCCTTCGGTGCGCGTTTTAAGCCATCGTGCATCGAAGCAAAATCCGTGGTAATGGAATCTTCGTAGCGAATTTCACCTTTTTTGATTAAATGGTCACGTGCTTTTTCCTGTAAAACAACACGACGATAATGCTGGGCAGCCGTTGTTTTAATATCATAAGGAGCAGTCTTGCTTAACTGGTACAACCAACGGAAAACTTTTTCGTGCTCTGCAGGTGTGATACACGCATCCATTTGACCGCGTCCTGTTGGAACGAGTAAGAATATGTACCACATTACCGCACCAAGTTCCTCTACTAGCTTAGACATTTGTTCAAGATGATCATAATTATAACGGGAGATAACTGTATTAATTTGCAACGGCATTCCCAAATCGTTTAAATAATTAATTTTTTCAATTGTCAAATCGAAGGAACCTGGCACTCCGCGGAATTTATCGTGAATCTCTGCTGTCGGTGCGTCAAGACTTAAGCCCCAGCGTGAAAGACCGACTTCCTTGGCACGTTGCATTTTTTCCTTTGTAACATTCGGTGTTGCACTAGGAGTCATACTAACGCGCATCCCTTTTTTAACTGCATAGTCAGCAAGTTCAAAAAGGTCTTCTCGCATCATACAATCACCGCCTGAGAATACAAGCATCGGATTATCCATTTCATAGATTTGATCAATTAGATTAATACCCTCTTCATGCGTCAATTCGCGAGGATCTGGAGTCAGCTGTGCATCAGCGCGGCAGTGCACACATTTAAGCTGGCAGGCGCGTGTTACTTCCCAAATGACAATGAACGGGTTAACGTCATAATCAATTTTTTTCATTCCATGCGGATGTCCCATTGCATGTGGATGTCCTTTACTTAGTCCTTGCATACTTATCACCAAGATTCATAGTATTTTTTAAACAAATTAAAAACCATTAAAAATGTTTCTATAGTTTTATTATAAATTTGTCCCTTCGTTGTGCATGAAAGGATTGTTACAATATTTCATAAGGTTTGTTACAAAATTTCTACAATTCTATTTCAAAAAAGTACCAAACTACTAATTTGGTTCATGTTGTCACTAGATAAGTTTATGGAAAAACCTTGGTGTATATGGGTTGGAAGCATTTCTAGGGTTTGTTACTAGAGGGCTTTCATTACCTTTGCAGGGATATACTTCCTAAATACCCATATGTTGAGGATACAAATAAATAGGTGCTCTCCTTTATCATAGATTTATCAACGAATAGAGGAGTGCTACCATGAAAAAACATTTACTGACAGCCGCGGCAGCTGCCGGCATATTGTTTACAACTTTTGGTGGATCTGTAAGTGCACATGAAAATGTCTATACAGTTAAATCAGGGGACACGCTTTGGAGAATTTCGCAAAATAATAATGTTTCAGTTTCAAATTTAAAAGCTTGGAATAATCTTTCTAGCGATAGCATCTATGTAAATCAAAAACTATCATTATTGGCACCTCACTCACATGCTTCCACTTACACTGTTCAAAAAGGGGATACACTATGGGGGATTTCCTCGCGACATAATCTATCTGTTGCACAGCTAAAATCTCTTAATAACATGACTTCGGATACCATTTATGTTGGACAAGTCCTTACCGTTTCTGGTACGGCTGCAACACCGACTCCAGCACCCATTTCTACTGTTTCAAAAGCGCAAATGGTGATTACAGAAGCGAAGAAATATATCGGCACTCCTTACCTATGGGGTGGTAATACTCCAGCTGGTTTTGATTGCAGCGGCTTCTCAAAATACGTTTTTGAAAAAGTAGGAATCTCAATTCCAAGAACAGCGGCAACACAATTTTCAGGCTTAAAAGCTGTTAGCAGTCCAAGCCCTGGTGACCTAGTTTTCTTTACCACTTATGCACCTGGTCCGTCTCATCTGGGAATTTATATTGGCGATAACAAATTCATCCATGCCGGTACATCAACAGGCGTAACCATTACCGATATGAATAATCCATATTGGAAGCCAAGATACCTTGGCGCTAGATCAGCATTTTAAAACAACAAACAAAGACCTTTATCACACCGATAAAGGTCTTTGTTTGTTCCGGAAAAATCTGAAAATATATATTTATGAACGGGGTATAAACCCTTATACTTAATAGGGAGAGTAATTTAGATTAGGAGAAATTGATGTATAAAAGAATCCTAAGCATATCACTATTAGTAATTGTTATTGCCATTGGCTTTTTGCAAAAAGATGAATTGATTTTATTAATTAAGGAAGGAGGAATCCTTTCTATACTTATCAGTATGCTGTTTGTAGCCATTTGCGTGTTTTTTCCTGTCATTCCCTTCCCTGTCCTTGCAGGCGTCATCGGCGGTGTTTTTGGAACGACTCAAGGAGTAATCGTTTCCTTGACGGGAGCCATGGCTGGAACAATGGCATTCTTCATTTTAAGCAGATACGGTTTCCGGGATTATGCACAATCTAAGTTAATGAAATATCCGAAAGTTCAAGAATTCGAAGAGTTTCTTAATCGAAATTCATTTGTTGCCATCTTAACCTGCCGTTTGATTCCTATCATCCCAGCGCCTGTTGTCAACATCATCTGCGGTTTAAGCAAGGTGAATTGGCTAACGTTTTTTACTTCCACAACGATTGGGAAAATCCCAAACATTCTGATTTTGTCCTATACAGGTGCTTCTTTTACCAGCAATAAGTTATTTTCTTTTGGTTTATATGGCAGTTATATTCTGGTTATTTTCATCATTTACTTCATTGTCATCTATCGTAAAATGGCAAAGGAAACTGTCGACTAAACAATGTATTTTACTGGAAGTTCTTTTTCTTCAATTGTAATGACTTCTTTAAAAAAGCTTTTTAAAATAAACCATCGTGCTGGATAGGTATTAATAAAGTCCTCCATTACAAAAGGAGAGTACTGAATCAAACAATCAAGATAGTTTCTATGCTTTTTTAAATCATGTAATAGGGCATGCGGAATGGTGTAGTAGTCATAAATTTGGTAAGGATTTAACTTTACGACTTCAATATTATGTTGTTGAATGTAAGGTAATATGGATTGTTCTTGAAGTTTAAAGCTTTCTTCCTTCGAAAGCCCATTTAAACTAATCCTATCATTGATAAAGTAGATTCCCTTCATACCATGACACCTCTTTCTACTAGCGTTTGGTATTGTTATTGACAGGGATGGAAGGAAGTATACTTCAAGTGAAACAAGATAGTAGTTTATTCCTAATTTTTGGAAGGTGATGGAACATGTCAAGTTGGGAAAAGGATGGTTTTACGATTAGTACAAATAAACAATATCTTGATACTAATGTAATTCACCATTTTTTAAGTGTGGATTCATACTGGGCCAAAGGGATTACCGTCGAAAAGGTAAAGAAAGCGATTGAAAAATCCTCGATTTGCTTTGGAATGTATGAGGGAGATCCTGCAACTGGGGAGGCAAGACAAATAGGTTTTGTTCGAGCGGTAACTGATTTTGTAAGATTCGCATGGATTATGGATGTATTTGTCCTTCCTGAATATAGGGGAAGAGGCTTATCGAAATGGATGATCGAAACGATGGTGGAGCAATCCGAACTAAAAGACGTTCGGAAAATGATGTTATGTACCTTCGACGCTCATGGTCTATATGAACAATACGGTTTTCAGACACTCGATGACCCTGAGATTTTTATGCAACGGAAAATATAGTTCTTCTTTTATAGGCTGTCTGCTAATTAGTAGACAGCCAGTATTATTATGTTTAGGAGAGACAAGATGATTAGTGCTGCAATTCACGGATTTATCTTAGCCTTCGGGCTAATTTTACCTTTAGGGGTACAAAATGTTTTTGTATTTAATCAGGGTGCTCTACAGCCAAAATGGCCTAAAGCATTACCAGTGGTGATCACAGCTGCACTTTGTGATACACTCTTAATTTCGTTGGCAGTTTTAGGAATTTCCGCAGTTGTATTAGAAATTAGCTTTTTAAAAATAGCCTTGAGTGTGATTGGGATTGCATTTTTACTTTATATGGGCTATGTAACATGGAAAAGTAAACCTAGTACAGAGGAGAATAGTGTTCAATTATTTTCAGCACGGAAACAAATCACCTTCGCGGCGTCTGTTTCATTGTTAAATCCTCATGCCATTATGGATACCATTGGTGTAATCGGAACGAGCTCATTAACGTACACAGGAATAGAAAAGGCAGTTTTTATGATTGTCTGTATTTTCGTTTCTTGGTTATGGTTTTTTGGTTTATCGATAGTTGGCAGATTGGTAGGAAAACTTGATCAAAGTGGCAAATTCATTCACACGTTAAATAAAATATCTGCTGTTATTATGTGGGGAACAGCGGTGTACCTAGTGTTTTCGTTATAAAAAAATGTACCCGGCGAATTGCCGGGTATTGGAAAAGATTCTATATAATAAAAGGGGGGGAGGATAGGTTCCTGTTAAGGAATCTATTACTATAATAGAGGACAAATATGAACAAACTATGAATGAATAATTAATAGATTGGTAAATTTGTGGAGGAGATAATAATGAAGGACTTTCATTTCTGTGCTACCTGCAGACATTTTAAAGCGGAGAGAAAATCAGATCGAATGGTTTATTACTGCAGTCGTTTAGGATATGAAACGAAAACTCATTATAAATTTAACTGCTGGACTCCAAAAAAGAGCATAATAGAATTAATGGAGAAATTGAAAAAGAGTTAATAAAGGAGTTTTTGAACGCAATGGCAAACACACACATTTTTTCACGGAATGAGGAGGTTGCTAATTCGATTACGCACGGTATTGGTGCAATACTTAGTATTGCAGCTTTGGTCGTCCTAATTGTTTTTTCCTCCCTGTATGGAAGTGCCTGGCACATTGTAAGCTTTACAATCTATGGAGCATCCATGTTCATTTTATATATGTCTTCAACATTGGTACATAGCTTCCCTGAAGGTAAAGCCAAAGACATATTTGAAATCTTTGACCATTCCTCTATCTACTTTTTCATTGCAGGAACCTATACACCATTCTTGCTGGTTGTGATTAGAGGTCCTTTAGGCTGGTCGTTGTTCGGGATAGTTTGGGGACTCGCCATTGCTGGTACCATTTTTAAATGTTTTTTTGCAAAAAAATATTTATTTACCTCGACAATTCTCTACGTGGTAATGGGCTGGATGATGGTTTTCGCGTGGAATCCATTAGCAGCTAAGCTGCCTTCTGAAGGGATGACATATTTAATGATTGGCGGTCTCCTTTACACATTTGGGGCAATATTTTATGTATGGCGCGGGTTTCGCTATCACCACGCAATTTGGCATTTATTCGTTATCGCCGGAACTGTGCTTCACTTTTTCTGCGTTTTGTTTTATGTATTACCACTAAAATAGTGTGAATCTAAAAAGGCGTCTGGCATGAATGTACCAGACCCCTTTTTTAAATTAATTTTTTTTCATAGCAAAGTAGGTATCCATCACTCTCCGGCCGATAAGAAAGTTTGCTCCGTTATCGGTTGTTCCTTGGTAGGCCCAAGGGACAATCACGGCCATTGCCACTTCAGGGTTGGTACTTGGTGCATAAGTGACTAAGCTTAAATTCATTACAGGAGGCGGTTCTTTCCCGAATTTAGCGCGTTCGGGTCCATCATAAAATGCCTCAGCGGTCCCAGTTTTCCCTGCAGGAGAATAAGGGACGCCGGCAAAACGTTTATATGCTGTTCCACCTGGCTCCTGAAATACTTTTTGGAAGCCTAATTGGACTCGGTCCATCCATGCAGGTTCGGCATCAATCGTATTGAGGACAGTCGGTTTAACTTCTTGGAAAACAGGACCGATTTCGTCTGTATTATTATCAATCGGCTCACGTATTTCCTTTACAATGTGAGGTTTCATCCTTTTTCCACCATTTGCAATGGTTGAAATGTATTGTGCTAATTGCATAGGCGAATACGTGTCATATTGTCCAATAACTAAGTCCATGATATGACCTGGGAGGCGGCTAGACCCCTTGAGACCACTGGATTCATTTGGCAAGTCAATTCCCGTTCTTGAACCAAGGCCAAAGCTTGCAAAGGAATTTCGTATGATGTCGACTGTATTTGGTGCAAGACTTAAAGGCTGATCATATTGGTAATTCCCTTTACCAATTCGAATGGCAGTATGGAACATATAAACGTTTGACGATAATTTTAACGCTTCGACTTCATTCAGCGTCCCAAGGTAGGAATAGGACTTTTTCAATGGAGTGTCCTTGATTTTAATACCTGTATCATTTATACGGGTTCCTGGTTTAATTACACCTGTCTTAAAACCTGTTAGAACCGTAGCACCTTTCACAGCTGAACCTACATTATAGGTAGTCGTAATCGTACCCAATGCGTCATCCTGCATTTCTAATTGGCCAGTTTCTGGATTTTTAACGATTCTTTTTCCTGCCATAGTTAAAACCGCTCCATTATTTGGATCCATTAACACGACATAGGCGCGATCCAACAGGGAGGTATTAGGTGTTTTTTTCAATCCCCAAAGCTCTTCCTCAATGATTTTCTCTACTGCTTTTTGTAATTCCATATCAACAGTGAGGACCAGGTCCTTGCCTCTTTTTCCATCTGTAACTACTTCGGTTTCAATAACATTACCTTGCTTATCTGTAACTGTTTTAACCTTTGATTTGTGACCATGGAGTACATCTTCGTATTGCAGTTCGAGCTGGCTTTTTCCAACTCTGTCATTCCGGTTGTACCCTAAGGATAAAAAATAATCCAGTCGGTCTGCAGGCAGACCCTCCTCTGTTTTCGTAACGTTTCCCAGGATTGATTTTAAAGTTTGGTCAAATGTGTAAGATCTATCCCAGTCTGTAGTAGTGTCAACGCCAGGGAGAGATTGTAGATTCTCACTTACAATTGCAAATTCCTCAGGTGTGACATCTTCATTTTTGACAATTTGTGGGGTGAATTTATAACCGCTCGAAAATTCAAGGTAAATAGACCAAACTTCTAAATCTTCTGGTGTTAACTGACTTATTTCTTCCTCAGTGATCCGTTCAATCTTTAATTTATATATATCATTATCCTTTAATTTTTTTGCTTTCACTAAATCTAATTCTTTTTTTGTGACTTTTGCATCCGCTTTTTTGGGATATTTGAGGATCCAAAGATCCTTTTTTTCTCGTTGCGTCATCTTATCATAATTTTTAACAATTAATTTCGCTAATTTTTCAGCGGTATCCAGCATCTCTTTCTGGCTGGCTCCCATATTTGTATATGTAATGGCGCGTTTTGGAATATTGTCAACGATGACTCGGTAATTACTGTCAAACATTTTTCCCCTTGGTACAGGGTTGTTTATCGTAATATCTTCTTTTCGCTCCAATTCACGTTTGAAATTTTCTCCGTATACGATTTGAACAAATCCCAGGCGCAAAATTAGGATGGAAAATAACAAAAATACACTAAAAAATAACAGATTAAGACGGATTGGAAAATGAGATTTCTTCTTTTTCTTTTTCTCCAAATGTTTTCACATCCTTTTACATTTTGGTTAGTATGCCTCATAAGAGAATTGGTAATTATTTATTATTTTACGGTTACATTTGAAGAAATGTAAAGGATTTCCTATTAGTAATATTAATTCTGGGTTTATGGCGCATAGTTAAATTTTTGTATTGACGATCTGTCGATACTATCATATAGTATTAGTAATAAAATATTTCCTTTTAAAGGGGAGTAGCTGGACAATAAAGTCGTCATTCCGAGAAGTAATTTCTCCGGCTTTATTGGCAACGTGACGTTGTTAGCAAGACCTTTACTGCAAAAACGGTAAAGGTCTTTTTGTGTTTATTGAGGCCTTTACCGTTGGAAAAAGTTCCACTTTTTCCGAGGTAAAGGCTTTTTTATTGCAGCAAGAGGGATATTTTAGAAAAAAACTTACTTTATAGGAGGACGTATTGATGGATTTTTCTCTATTGCTGGAATATGGATGGGTATTGTTGGTGTTAGTTGCACTGGAAGGATTGTTAGCAGCAGACAACGCATTGGTGCTTGCCATTATGGTTAAGCATTTACCAGAAGATGATCGTAAGAAAGCTTTATTTTATGGATTAGCGGGCGCGTTTGTCTTCCGATTTGCTTCATTGTTTGTTATTTCTTTCCTCGTCGATGTATGGCAGGTTCAAGCAATCGGCGCGCTTTATCTTTTATTTATGGCCGTTAATCATATTGTCCGAAAAATCGCTGTCAAAGGAAAATCGGAGAATCAGCAAGAAGATAAGGCTGTTAAGAAAAGTGGATTTTGGTCAACTGTTTTCAAGGTTGAATTAGCAGATATTGCCTTTGCGGTGGACTCCATCTTAGCGGCGGTGGCACTCGCAGTCGTACTTCCAGACACGCCGCTTCCTAACATTGGCGGTTTGGACGGTGGTAAATTCTTAGTTATTTTTGCCGGTGGAATCATTGGCCTTGTAATCATGCGTTTTGCAGCAAATCAATTTGTAAAGCTATTAGAGAGAAGACCTGGTCTTGAAATAGCGGCATTTGGTATCGTTGGCTGGGTAGGTGTTAAACTGGCAGTTTACACACTTTCACACCCGTCGCTTGCTGTATTAAGTGAAGAATTTGCCCATTCTACAGAATGGAAATTAACGTTTTATGCAGTGTTAGTAGGAATTGCGGCAGCAGGCTGGTTCTTATCAAAGGACGAAGCAGCCGAAAAGGCGAAATTAGAAACAAAAGCCTCATAATTTACTAACGATCGAGGAAAACTAAAAAGAATAAGATTCGAAAGGAAGCTGCATTCAAATCGATTGCAGCTTTTTTTCAGTAAGGCTGTGTAAAGCTAATTGTTATTTTGCACCCTGTTGGTTGGAGCGGAAGGCACGAAGACTCCTGCGGGAGTACGGGGCTGGGGAGACCCCACAGGCGCTCTAGCGCCGAGGAGGCTCCCCGTCACGCCCTCGGAAAGCGAAGTGCCTGGAGTGGAAATCAACAGGCCAATTTAACACAGCCCTCAGTAAAATAAGCTGTTTATGGGTATGAATAATGTATATATATATTTTTATGGAGGTGTAAGCCTTACATCATGTAAGGTGAGCCATTGACAATTATAAATCTTCTATTAATTGCATTATTAATTGCGTTAACTGGATACTTTGTTGCGACTGAATTTGCAATCGTGAAGGTACGGGGATCCAGAATTGAACAATTAATCGCAGAAGGTAAAAAAGGGGCAGAAGCGGCTAAACATGTGACAACCCACCTCGATGAATACTTATCAGCCTGTCAGCTTGGAATAACGGTTACCGCTTTAGGTCTTGGCTGGCTGGGTGAACCAACGGTTGAAAGCCTATTGTTTCCGCTATTTAAACGGATGGAGTTAAATGAGGCGATATCCCATGTTCTATCGTTTGGTTTGGCATTTGCGTCCGTTACGTTTTTACATGTGGTGATTGGCGAGCTCGCTCCCAAAACTGTTGCTATACAAAAAGCAGAGGAAATTACTCTCGCGACCTCCAAACCATTGATTTGGTTTTATAAAATTATGTATCCCTTTATTTGGATATTAAATCATTCTGCACGGGTAATAGTGGGATGGTTTGGATTCAAATCTGTTTCAGAAAATGAATTGGGATTGTCTGAGGAAGAACTGCGAATTCTATTGTCAGAAAGCTATGAAAGTGGAGAAATCAATAAAAGCGAACTGGAGTACGTGAACAATATTTTTGAATTTGATGAAAGAATTGCAAAAGAGATTATGGTTCCAAGAACGGAAATGGTTACCTTAAATATGAATGACAGTTTTGAAACAGTCAGGGAGGTTATAAAGAGAGAAAAATATACACGTTACCCCGTTGTGGTCGATGGTGATAAGGACAATATATTAGGTCTTATAAATATAAAAGAAATTTTAACGGAGGAAATTAGGAGAGAAGAAATCCTAAAGGATACCACCTTGCAGTCAATGTTGAAACCCGTTATTCGTGTTATTGAATCCATTCCTATTCATGACTTGCTGGTGAAAATGCAAAAGGAACGATCTCACATGGCCATTCTCCTTGATGAGTATGGCGGGACTTCCGGATTAGTAACTGTTGAGGATATTTTAGAGGAAATTGTCGGCGAAATCCGTGATGAGTACGACACAGATGAAGTTGCTGAAATTCGAAAAGTTAACCCTGACCACTACCTTTTTAATGCCAAAGTATTAGTGGGAGAAGTAAATGATGTTTTGGGTACAAATTTATCTGCTGAGGAAGTAGATACGATTGGCGGTTGGTTCCTGACTCGTAACTTTGATGCGAAAAAGGGCGACCAGATCGAGGAAGAAGGAATTATTTTCACTGTAAAAGAAATTCAAGGACATCATATTCTATTAATAGAAGCAAAAAAAGTATTTACTGCAGAAGAAAAAACATAAACAAGCAATTCCGCCTGATTTAGGAATTGCTTGTTTTAATTTGTCAAGAATGGGTGAACGATTTATCAAAAAAAGTTTGACAATTTTGTGAACACGAGCAATAATTAATAATATATAGAAAGGGGATATGTTGTTATGAAGGGAAGAGAGAGATTACTGAATGCGGTAACCTATGTTGGACTGATTGTCCTAACACTTGGAATTTTAACTTTTATGGCAGGATTAATTGTAAACGGTTTCAGTATTTTGGTTCCAGTCGGTATTGGAACATCCGTTGGTGCAGTTTTTATTTTTCTGATTGGCGTGTTTTTAGTCGTAACAGATGAGATGTTAGAAAAATCATATATCGGAACGAAAGTTGTTCCAATGAAATCAAAAAAAGGAGCACCTATTCAGTAGGTACTCCTTTCTTTATTTACATATCCCATACCATCGCTAGTAAGGTTCCGAATACCGTAACGAGTGCGATGATCAGACCGTAAAATACATTTGTATAAATTGCATGTTTATCTTTTGTTTCTCCGGCGTGCATAAAGACAACTAACTGAAGTCCCGCTTGAATAAATGCTGTGACAAGAAGGATTGTCATGCCTGCAGCAAAGGACATATCAAGGAAGTAAACGGCTAATGCAACGGTTGTCAGGAGTAACGAGAATACAAAACCAAGTACTTGTTTCATCGGAAATAATTGGCTCATATTACATCATTCCTTTCAAATAGATGAAGCTGAAGATGAAAATCCAAACGACATCTAGGAAATGCCAATAAAGCGAGAATATAAATGCCTTATTGGTTGTTTGTGGGGTTAATCCACGTTTTTTGATCTGAAGGATAATGAACAATCCCCAGAAAAATCCAAGTGTAACGTGTGCTCCATGTGTTCCAAGGGTTGTTAAGAGTGCACTTGTAAATGCACTAGTTTGTATCCCAGCGCCTTCATGTACATACGTAACAAACTCAAATATTTCCACTCCTAAAAATGCTAGACCGAGAAGAAGTGTGATGGAAAAGAAGGTAATCATCGCTTTTTGTTTTCCAATTCGCATCGCATGAATACCAAGTCCAACAGTAAAACTACTCGTTAAAAGTATGATTGTTTCGAATAGAACAGGGGTGATTTGGAATATCTCTGCTCCAGTTGGACCGCTGCCAGTTCTATTCTCTAACGTGAAATAGGTGGCGAAAAGGGTGGCGAAAAGCATAATTTCGGCACCAAGGAAGATCCAAAATCCTAAGATTTTTAAACTGTTTTCTTCGGTACTGTATTCTAATGGAAGCGAGTTATCTATTTTCATTTTTTAAGCACCTCGCAAATTTGTTTCTGTTTCTTCAATTTCTTTAACTGAGATATAGCGGCCATGGTCTTGTTCAAATGAACGTAGAGCCATACAAACAAAAATTCCAATGGTTGTAAGGATTACAGGAATCCACAAGCTGAAAACAAAGGAAAATCCCCAAACAAAGAAGATACAGCTCATGATGAACGGGATACCGCTATTATTTGGCATGTGAATTTTTTGGTATTCGCCTTTAAATAATACATGACCATTCTTTTTTGCGTCCCATAATGCTTCATTAGAGCGTACATCTGGTAAAATCGCAAAATTGTATTCTGGTACTGGTGTATGTGTGGACCACTCTAACGTACGAGCATCCCAAGGATCATTACTGATATCCCTTGATTCATATCGAGTACTATAGTAAATATTGTAGACGATTAATACAAAACCAATCGCCATGATTGCTGCTCCGACGAAGGAAATCATATTCATTAAGCCAAATCCAGCCGCTTCAGAGTATGTGTACATACGGCGTGCCTGACCATCTAAGCCTGAAACATACATAGGCATGAAGGCTAAGATGAAGCCGATTGAAAGCAGCCATGCTGTCCATTTACCAATTTTCTCATTTAACATAAAGCCAAACATTTTTGGCCAATAATAATGAAGCCCTGCAAGCATTGCATAGACAACACCAGGAATAATAACGTTATGGAAGTGAGCAACTAAGAACATCGTATTATGATATTGATAGTCCGCTGCAGACATCGCAAGCATTACCCCGGTAACTCCGCCAAGTGTAAATAGCGGAATGAATAGCATGCTATAAAGCATTGGCGTAGTAAAAACAATTTTTCCTTTTCTCAGCGTTAGAAGCCAGTTGAAGATCTTGACTCCCGTCGGTACGGCAATCGCCATAGTTGTAATCGAGAAGATACTATTTGTAAAAGCGCCTTGACCCATGGTAAAGAAATGGTGAGCCCATACTAAGAAGGATAGGAGGGAGATAATAACCATCGATCCTACCATAGATTTATAGCCATATAGGTTACGGCGAGCAAAGGTTGAGATAACTTCACTGTAAATACCAAATGCCGGCAATATTAAGATATATACTTCAGGGTGTCCCCATACCCAGAAAATGTTGGCCCAAAGCATATCCATACCGCCATTATCCATGGTAAAGAAATGTGTTCCGAATTGACGATCCAAGGTTCCCATAGCTAGTAACACAGCTAAAACTGGGAATGCGAAAACGATGATTACGTTCGCAATTAAAGCAGACCAAGTAAACATTGGCATTTTCATTAATGTCATACCAGGTGCTCTCATTTTGAGAATAGTAGTAATAAAGTTTATACCTGTCATTAATGTACCAATACCTGCGATTTGAATAGCAATCATATAATAATTGTTACCAACAGATTCACTAAATTCGGTACCTGCAAGCGGGAAATAAGATGTCCAGCCTGCATCAGGTGAACCGCCGACAACGAATGAAATGTTGAATAACATCGCACCCATAAAGAATAGCCAGAAGCTTAATGCGTTCAAGCGTGGGAATGCCACGTCACGAGCTCCAATTTGTAATGGAACAACAAAGTTCATAAAGAACATTATGAATGGCATTGCCATAAACAGGATCATAACAATCCCGTGTGTCGTGAAAATTTCATTATAATGCTGCGCGTCAAGCAGCGTGTTTTCTGGTACTGCCAGCTGAGCACGCATCATGATAGCGTCAACCCCGCCTCGGAAAAGCATGAGGAGGGCAGAAAGTAGATACATAATACCAATTCGTTTGTGGTCAACTGTTGTTAACCACTCACGCCATAGGTAGCCCCATTTTTTAAAATAAGTTAATCCGGCAATAACGGCGATGATTGTAAGCCCAATTGCCGCCATTGAGGCATAAATCGCAAGACTTGGATGTGGAACGGCAAAACGATCAAAGAAATCCATTTATTATATCTCCTTTCAAGGGAAGAATACTTTTTTAATATTAATGACTCATACCTTCATGTCCGGTATGGGATTCTGTTTGAGTTTCTGTTTCAGGTGTTTCTGAAGATTCTTCACTATGATCATGACCAGCTGGCGCAGGTGAAAATTCTAGGTGAGTCCCTGTGTATGTTTGCTGCCCAAGATGACCTGGTTCTAATAATTCTTCAAATTTTTTCTCTGTAATCGGCTTAGCAGTTTCTTTCACTTCTTTTACCCAGTCGTCAAAATCCTCTTGAGACATAGCAGTTACATTGAAGGTATTTTCAGCAAATCCTTTACCCGAGAAGTTTGCATTTCGCCCCATAAATTCACCAGGGACATCTGCAGCTAAGTGTAAAGTGGTTACATGGTCACCCATTGCATATTTTTGTCCCCCGAGCTGAGGAATCCAAAAACTGGTAATTGGTCCATATGAATACAGTTTAAATTCCAGTGGTCGGTCTGTTGGGATATATAAGTAATTTACTGTTTCAATGCCTTCTTCTGGGTAACTAAAGTGCCACTTCCAGTTTGAAGAAGAAGCATAAACGACTAATGGTTCCTTATCTTCGTATCCTTTTGGTTTTGCCTCAACAATATAGTTACTTTGGACGGATACATAAGATAGGAAGGCAACGATTATTACAGGAATTCCAACCATAACGACCTCGACCCAAAGGTTTCCTTCAATATGAGGTGGTTCATAGTCTGCTCTTTGTTTAGAAGCGCGATATTTTACTAACATGTAGACTAACAATGCAAATACGACCAAGACAATGACAGACATAACTCCTATCGATAATAGGATGTCGCTTGCCTGTCTTTCTGCTTGAGGACCTTTAGGATCCAAGACTAGTAATGGCTCACATCCAGCTAATAAGGTGATGATTGTTAAAAACACTGAAAATAAAGCCACATTAATACCCTTTTTGTGCATGTTTTTATAACTCCTCTCATTGATTATCACTGTGGTTGTTCGTGAATTCATTCACAAAATTATTTGGAGATTTATCTAAAATAATTACTACCTAATAATAACTATATAATTAGTGTTATTATCCCGTACCACAATATTAACAACAAAGGTGTGATGTTTATATACGTTTTTTGAAGAATTTGTGACAAATTTGTTAAGGTTTTAAATTCCAATGAAAATCGGATGGGAAGTTGAAATAATAAAATAATTGTCTATTTTTGCATAATAATGGGATAATGAATATGTATACTAATGGAATAGGAGAGACAAACATGAAAGTCAAAATTAATCGCCATGCAGCGAAGGCATTGAAGAAAATGTTGGAAGGTCCAGAAGCAGAAGGGAAAATGTTCCGTGTGTATGTAACCAATATGCATGGCGACCATGCTCATTATGATTTAATGCTAGATACTCCAACAGAACATGATGAAGTGGTAAAAACTGATAAGGACATTGATATCATTCTTGATGCTCGTGAGGAATATCTAGATGGAGTATGGATTCAACTGTTTCATGTCCCAAAAGAAGAATGGCTGATTACCAACCCAACAAAGGGTGGTCATCACCACCATCATTAATAAAATAAAAAATAAAGACTTCCACCTGAAGGTTTTCAGGTGGTTTTTTGATTGTAATTTTCAAAATATTTTCATATAATCCAAGTACTTAACTAAAAAGGAGAACTGCGATGATTAGACGTTTCTTTTCCTATTATAGACCTCATAAAAAGCTTTTCCTTCTTGATTTTAGCAGCGCGGTTGTCGTTGCTGTTTTAGAATTAGCTTTTCCAATCGCGGTATCGTGGTTTATAGATAAGCTATTGCCAAGCGGCGACTGGCAAGCTATCGTGCTCGTAAGTCTTGGACTGTTTACAGTCTATATTTTAAGTACCTTATTACAATTTGTGGTGAATTACTGGGGGCACAAACTTGGTATCAATATTGAAACAGATATGAGACAAGAACTTTTTGAACACGTGCAAAAACAGTCCTTCCGCTTTTTTGATAATACCAAGACCGGGCATATTATGAGCAGGATTACAAATGACCTTTTTGACCTGGGTGAACTTGCTCACCATGGACCTGAAGATGTTTTTATTGCAGTGATGACTTTTATCGGTGCATTCTGGATTATGCTGACGATTAATGTGAAACTAGCGCTAGTTGCTGTTTTAATTTTACCGTTATTGGCTTTATTAGTTGTAGTTTGTAATCTAAAGATGAATAAGGCCTGGAGTCATATGTACACAAACATTGCAGATGTAAATGCTCGAGTCGAAGATAGTGTTTCAGGGAGTCGTGTGGTTCAATCATTTACAAATGAAGATTTTGAGATTGCGAGATTTCGAACAAATAATCATAAATATCGAAATGCAAAACTAGTTGGATATCGTGTGATGTCTTTCAGTTTATCTGGTATTTATATGATGACAAGACTTATTACGATTATTGTTCTAGTTTATGGAGCATGGCTAAGCTTTACAGGGCAGCTCTCTTATGGTGAACTGGTCGGATTTGTCCTTTATGTAAATGTTCTTTTTAAACCAATTGATAAAATTAGTGCGATTATGGAATTGTATCCAAAAGGAATGGCTGGCTTTAAACGTTTTATGGAAATTATCGACTCTGAGCCAGGAGTAAAGGATACGGATGATGCTATCGAAGTAGCTTCACTAAGCGGTGATATTGTCTTTAAAGATGTTTCCTTTAGTTATGACCAGCAAAAATCAGTACTTGAAGACATTAACCTGGACATTCGTGCAGGTGAAACGATTGCGTTTGTCGGACCATCTGGGGCAGGTAAAACAACCATTTGTTCCTTGATTCCTAGGTTTTATGATGTCAGCAATGGCAGGATAACAATTGATGGATTCGATATTCGTAATATTACTAAAAAATCACTGCGCTCTCAAATCGGTATTGTTCAACAAGACGTTTTTCTTTTTACGGGTACAATCAGAGAAAATATTGCATACGGAAGGCGAAATGCTACTGATGAGGAAATTGTAAAAGCAGCGAAGAGTGCTCATCTTGAGAAATTTATTCAATCAATGCCTGATGGATACGAAACTGAAATTGGAGAACGTGGATTAAAACTTTCGGGCGGTCAAAAACAAAGACTAGCAATTGCAAGGATGTTTTTGAAAAATCCACCGATATTAATTTTAGATGAAGCCACATCTGCACTTGATACCGAAACAGAAATGGTCATCCAAGAAGCTTTGAACGAGCTGGCAAAAAACCGAACAACCTTGATTATCGCACATAGGCTTGCTACCATTCGGAATGCTGACCGGATCATTGTCGTAACCGAAGATGGAATTGCTGAGGAAGGCGGTCATGACGAGTTAATCGAACATGGCGGTATTTTTGCAAGCCTTCACCGGGTACAATATCAGCAGTAGAAAGGAAGTATCCCTGTTACAATCGCAGGGATATTTTTATATAACTCTGATTTTGAGATCACTGCAATTGATGTTACTCTAAAGAAGAATTGTTGAAAGGAGTTGAAATACATATGGAGAATTTCAAAAGTGATGTTGAAATTAAACTGATTGCGCTTGATATGGATGGAACTCTGCTAAACGATGAGCATGAGGTCTCAGAGGAAAATCGAAAAGCCATTAAAGAAGCACAGGAAAAAGGCGTATTTGTAGTCCTAAGCACGGGGCGTTCACTAAGAAACTGCCAAAAGCATGCTGATTCACTAGCGTTAACTTCATATTTAGTAACGGTGAATGGCAGTGAAATTTATGATGATCAAAGAGGATTAGTAGAAAGAAATCTTGTAACTTCGGAGTCGATACAGTGGATGCTGGAGTTAACTCAAAAGCATAAAATCCGATATTGGGCAATCAGCACCAATCGAAACTATTTTGATGAAATGCCGGAAGATATTCACGCAGAGGAATGGTTGAAATTCGGATTTAATATAAAGGATGTACCAACAAGAGATATGATTCAAAAAGAATTGGAAGCAAGAGGGGGATTTGAATTAAGTAACTCAACCCCAACCAATATTGAGGTAAATCCAGTAGGAATTAATAAAGCTAAGGGACTTTCACTCGTATGTGAGCGTCTCGGAATTGATATGAAAAATGTCATGGCAGTAGGTGACAGCCTAAACGATTTAGCGATGATTAATGCAGCCGGATTAGGTGTGGCTATGGGAAATGCTCAGGAAACAGTAAAAAAGGCTGCTGACTGGATCACGGCTAACAATAATGAAGATGGTGTAGCTGCTGCTATTCGTAAATGGGTGCTCTAGGGATATCATTTACGAAGGCCGTTACAATATACGAAAAAGATATTTCTTTTTTTTAAATAAATTCTATTTGAATGGGAAATACTTTCTATACAAGAGGATATTGTTTAAAATGATTTTCTCTTGGGTATAATAATCGGGCAAGACTATATTGCAATTTCATGTAATTGTTACATGCTAGGAGGAGCTACAAAAATGGAACAAGGTAAAGTAAAATGGTTTAACGGTGAAAAAGGCTTTGGATTTATTGAGCGTGAAGGTGGAGACGACGTATTCGTTCACTTCTCAGCAATCCAAGGCGAAGGCTACAAAACGTTAGATGAAGGTCAAGAGGTAACGTTTGAAATCGAAAATGGACAACGTGGTCCACAAGCGGTTAACGTTCGTAAAGCGTAATAAACCTTCTAAATCAAACAGACTCCAATTGTGAGTCTGTTTTTTATTTTTCTGTAGAAGAACATAAAAAAAACTCCACAAAATGTGGAGTTCAATATGTGATAAGTAAAATGGTTATTTATAGTATAGGGTTAATTCACAAAATTCATACCTAAGGGTAGTTCCTATTACCGGTTAGGTAGATTTTGAATTCACTATTTCCTGCACTCTGCCAACTTGACCATCCATTAACCTTACCTTTATCCCATGAGGATGGTTCTTCGAGTTTGTTAAAATATCCTTCACGACACCACTTGTGAGTTTTCCGGTTCTTTGATCAGCCTTGAGTACAATTTTAACCTCTGTACCGGCAGTGATGTCTTTTCTATTTTGTCCGTTCATTAAACACCCATTTTCCTACGTGTGTTACTTACTTTTTTCGTCTGCTGGCTTTTCATTTTTTGGCCATTTTGAAGACCGCCCTGGGTGTTATTCGCTGCTGCAGCTTTGTTCTTCTTATTTGCTAACTGTTGCTTCATCGCTTCCTGCAGACTCATTTTCTTTTTTGGTTCTTCATTTTGGTTTGTTTGATTGTTTTCTGACATTAGGAAATCCTCCTGAAAAAATGTACTTTCATATCCTCAGTATAATCTATTTTCACTTAAATTAACAATCTAATCCGGATAGATACTAGAGGTTTAATTCACAGAATATTCTTTTTAAGAAAAGTATAAATTGGTTAAATATTGCACTGGTAGAATTTACATATTAAACTAACTCTTGCGGAAGTGAAAGGGAGATTAATACATGAATCACAAAACAGCTATAGTGACCGGTACATCGAGCGGATTTGGATTGAGTACCTCTATTGAGTTAGCACGAAAGGGTTTTACCGTTATTGCTGCTATGAGGAACAGCCATAAAAGCAGCGGCCTGTTGGAAGAGGCAAGAAAGCATGGGGTACAATCCCGAATTATTGTTTTTGAATTAGATGTTACAGATGAAAACTCTATCCTGGCATTCCAAACGCGAGTACTCGATGAGTTTGGAAATGTGGATGTTTTGATTAATAATGCTGGTTATGCCGGTGCTGGCTTCGTTGAAGAAATTTCAATGGATGAATATCGAAGACAATTTGAAACAAATGTCTTTGGGGTTATTGCCGTCACCAAGGCCTTTTTACCTATGTTGAGGAAAAAAAGGCATGGATGTATTATAAATGTTAGCAGTATAAGCGGTAAGGTTGCATTCCCCGGACTGTCACCGTATATTGCCTCAAAGCATGCCCTTGAGGGCTGGAGTGAAAGTCTTCGTTTAGAAATGCAACCATTTGGGGTGAAGGTGGTTTTAATTGAACCTGGGTCCTACAGAACGAATATTTGGTCAAGTGGTAAACAGGTTGCCGTTAAATCTTTGGAGTCAGATTCCCCGTATCAAGAATATATGCAAAGCATAGAAAGATATATTGCAAATGGGGAAAATAGCTTCGGAGACCCGCTGGATGTAGCAAAAAAAATAGCACAGATCGCAGCAATGGATACCCCTGACATTAGGTACCCAATTGGTCGCGGAGTTAAAGCTACTATATTAGTGAAGAATTTATTACCATGGAGAATTTGGGAAAAAATCATCATAAGTAAACTGGTCAAAAAATAGTATTAGTAAGGCAGCCTCGTATTTTTAAGTATTCACGATGTTGTCGTTTTTAGGAAGGAATTTCAGGGATAAAGTGAGAATAATAGATATATACACAACTTTAGAGGAGGGATATGTTTGGATATCCAAGTGCTTGAAAAAGAAGAAATGAAGGTAGTTGGAATTTCGTGGAGCGGTACCTATTCACAATTGAATACCATTCCTGAATTATTTGATGTGATGAAAGAGCGGATTGATGAGGTACCTAATCAAACGAATACTTCTATCTTAATTGCTCCCTTTCATAGCAGAGAAACCGAATTGACCTATTATGTAACAACACCAGTGGAAAAGCTGGAAAATGTCCCAGAGGGTATGGTAGGGTTCACAATTCCTCGTAAAAATTATGTTTGTACTTCGCATAAAGGGAGTCTGGAAGAAGTAGAAAATACATATCGGCAGACATTAGTTTGGATGCAGGAGTATGGTTATGATTTGGATAACAATGCCCTGAGTTTAGAAGTGTTTAAACAAATAGATCTTGATAGCGATGGAAATATTCAATTTGAACTTTATCTGCCTGTAAAAACGTATGGAAGCGATTATTAATATGATGTGAAGGAGTAGATTTCGACTTCTTTTTCTTTTTTTTAGCAATTCTCACAACTATAAGGTATACTAGTACTAATCATATAGTTGAATAATTCCTTCGGGGTCAGGTGAAATTCCTAACCGGCGGTGATGAAGCATAGCTTCTTAGTCCGTGACCCGTTTAAACGAATGTTTAAGCGGTGGATCTGGTGAAACTCCAGAGCCGACAGTTAAAGTCTGGATGGGAGAAGGAAAAAAATCCGGTTTAACCAAGGGAAAAGTCTACCCTTTTTTAAGCCCTATTTTCTTATTGCCTTTTCCAAGGACCCTGAAGAGTTTCATATCTTCAGGGTCCTTTTTTCTTCTTTTATGATCGTAAGCCAGGAAAAAAATTGCATGAACTTGCAAAAGATAGGGAGGGAGAACAAAAGCTATGTTTACCGGCATTATTGAAGAATTAGGAGTAGTAGCGAATATCAAGCGAAGCGGAGAATCCTTTGTTCTAACAATTGACGCAAAAACAATTCTCAAGGATGTTCATCTTGGCGACAGTATCTCGGTAAACGGTGTTTGTCTTACTGTCACTAGCTTTACTACCAGCCAGTTTACGGTAGATATAATGCCTGAAACCGTGAAAGCATCAAGTTTACAATCGTTGAAACGTGGTGCCAAAGTGAATCTCGAAAGAGCCATGGCAGCAGGAGGTCGATTTGGAGGTCATTTCGTTTCAGGTCATATTGATGGTACTGGGGTAATTAAAAGTAAAAAACAGGTAGAAAACGCGGTTTACTACGAAATTGAGGCCTCGCCGGATATATTAAGGTATGTAATTGAAAGAGGTTCGATTGCTGTAGATGGGACAAGCCTTACAGTATTTGGAGTCACAGACGAAACATTTACTTTATCACTCATTCCCCATACATTATCTGAAAGTATTATCGGTCTTAAGGAGTCTGGAGATATTGTTAATCTAGAATGCGACATGATTGGTAAGTATGTGGGGCATTTTTTAACGAGAGGACAAAATACTGGTAACCAAAAAAGTTCATCCGGTATTAGTGCGAGCTTTTTAGAAGAGCATGGATTTGCTTAAGTACATAGAAAGGGGAGATTACACGTGTTTGATAAAATTGAAGAAGCCTTGATTGATTTACAAAACGGAAAAGTTATCATAGTTTGTGATGACGAAGACAGAGAAAATGAAGGAGATTTTGTCTCAATTGCTGAAAAAACCACGCCAGAGGTAATTAATTTAATGGCTACACATGGAAGAGGCTTAATCTGTGTTCCTATTGACGAGGAATTAGCACAGAAATTAGAACTTTTTCCAATGGTAGCAAACAATACGGATTCGCATGGTACGGCATTTACCGTTAGTATTGACCATAAATTTACAACGACAGGGATATCAGCATTTGAGCGTTCTGCAACGGTACTGAGTATGCTCGATCCAGAATCAAAGCCTTCTGATTTCAAGCGGCCAGGGCATATTTTCCCTTTGGTTGCCAAAAAAGGAGGAGTTCTACGGAGAACTGGTCACACCGAAGCGGCAGTGGATTTAGCAAGACTATGCGGTTCTAAACCTGCGGGAGTCATTTGTGAAATTATGAATGAGGATGGAACCATGGCACGTGTTCCGGAGTTGCGAAAAATTGCTGATGAACTTGCCGTTAAGATGATTACCATTAAAGATTTAATTGAGTATCGCAACAAAAAAGACAAGCTGGTCAAACGTGAAGTTGAAATCAATTTGCCTACGGAATTTGGTGAATTTAAGGCTGCAGGATTCTCAAACGTCATCGATGGGAAAGAGCATTTAGCGTTAATTAAAGGGGAAATTAATCCTGAGGATCCTATTCTTGTTCGTGTTCATTCCGAATGTTTAACCGGTGATGTATTCGGTTCTTATCGCTGTGAATGCAGGTCTCAGCTCCATGCGGCATTAAGTCAAATTGAACGAGCAGGAAACGGAGTCCTCCTTTATATGCGTCAGAGCAGTGGTTTAGTCAATAAATTGCGGGCACACGAGCAGCTAGAGGATGGTCACAGCAGTGTAGAAGCTGATTTACGTGAATTTGGTATTGGTGCTCAGATATTAAAGGATTTAGGGATTAGCAAAATGAAATTGTTAACCAATAACCCGCGAAAAATAAAAGGAATTAAGGGATTTGATCTTGAAGTCGTTGAAACGGTAGCTTTGCAAATGGAAATTAACGAGGAAAAGGTAAAATAAAAATAACACAATCATTTGGAGGTATTAACATGGGACATATTTATGAAGGTAATTTAGTAGGCTCAGGTTTAAAGATAGGAATCGTGGTAGGGCGTTTTAACGAGTTTATAACCAGTAAATTATTGAGCGGTGCACAGGATGCCCTTAAGAGACATGGTGTAAGCGAAGAAGATGTTGATATTGCTTGGGTTCCAGGTGCATTTGAAATTCCGTTAGTGGCTCAAAAAATGGCAATTAGTAAAAAATATGATGCTGTAATTACACTTGGAACCGTAATTCGCGGGTCTACACCACATTTCGACTATGTATGTAATGAAGTGGCGAAGGGTGTTTCAAGAATTAATTTAGATAGCGGCATTCCGGTTATTTTTGGGGTATTAACAACAGAATCGATTGAGCAGGCAATTGAGCGTGCAGGAACAAAGGCTGGAAATAAAGGCTGGGATGTTGCAACTGGTGCTATTGAGATGGCAAATTTATTGCGAACTTTCGAATAATAAAAAGTTTTTTGGCGAAATTTGCTTAAAAATATAGCTTTCATTTTTATTTACTATATAATAAATCTATCATAAAAAAATTATTGAAGAATAGGTGCTGAAGATCTTAATGGTTTTTAGCTTAAAAGGGAAGTTGGTTAAAATCCAACGCGGTCCCGCCACTGTAAATGGGAGCAACCTGCAAAATGTCACTGTCAAATCTGATGGGAAGACGCAGGAAGCGATGACCATGAGCCAGGAAACCTGCCTTATTCTAGTGCCCCAAAAGAACCTACGAGGATAGGGATGTGTGGACGACTAGAGTCATTTATTAATGGCATTTAATCAAACCAACATCTCTACGTTACGTGGAGATGTTTTTTTGTTTTGCTGTGTTAAAGGAGACTTTTGCTTTAAGAGCCTGTTGATTGGAGCGGAAGGCGCTTGACTCCTGCGGGATATACGAGCTGAGTGAGACCCCGCAGGTCGGAACGACCGAGGAGGCTCACGGGCGAGCCCGCGGAAAGCATAGCGCCTCGGACAGGCATAAACCGCCTGTCCCTGCGGTGATTATTCGAAGAAGCTTTCCTTAATGGAGCTCAAATCGACAGCCAAGTTTAACACAGCCTTTTGATTAAATTTTTAGAGGGTGCAGTTTTTTGTGATGTATTTTGGCGCAAGTCATAGGGGGAAGAAAGATGAAAAAATTATCAGCGTTATTATTAATTCTTTTGTTAACAATAGGTGCTCTTGCAGCATGTGGGGAACAAAAAGAAACGGTAAAGGATGAAGGAAACAGCAGCACGGAGCAAAAAGGAGAGGAAACGGCATATCCTGTAACGATTAAAGACGCATTAGACAATGATGTTACGATTAAGGAAAAGCCAGAAAAAATCGTTTCATTGATTCCTAGTAATACAGAGATTGCTTTTGCACTCGGACTTGGGGAACAAATTGTAGGTGTATCTGATTATGATAATTATCCTGATGAAGCAGCAGAAAAAGAGAAAATCGGCGGGATGGAAATTAATATCGAAAAAATCATATCATTGCAGCCAAATTTAGTGTTAGCACATGCTTCCGCCATGAACGGGACAGAAGGCCTGCAGCAATTAAGGGATGCTGGGCTTACAGTTTTAGTTATTAATGACGCTCAAAATTTTGAGCAGGTATATGATTCGATTTCAATGATTGGAAAGGCCACAGGTGAAAATAAGAAGGCTGAAGAACTAATTAAGAGTATGCGGGATAAACTAGCAGACATTAAAGCCAAGGCTGGAGAAATCAAAGAAAAGAAAAAAGTATTTGTAGAGGTATCTCCTGCTCCTGAAGTGTTCACAACAGGAAAAAACACATTTATGGATGATATGATTACTTTGATTAATGCTGAAAATATTGCAAATGACCAAGAAGGCTGGATTAAGATCGATCAAGAAGTGATGATTGAACGAAATCCCGATGTAATCATTACTACATATGGTTTTTATACCGATAATGCTGTTGAACAAGTGTTATCGAGACAAGGCTGGGAAAATGTCAATGCCATTAAGAATAAGCAAGTCATCGATGTGGATTCTGATCGTGTGACCCGCTCTGGCCCAAGGATTGTTGAAGGAGTAGAGGATCTTGCAAAGGCTGTCTATCCAGAAGTTTTTAAATAATAAAATAGCAGCCTACTTACTTGCGGGAAGTTTCCTGCTCTTTTCAGTGTTAGTAGGAATTTCGATAGGAACCGTTTCGGTTCCTATCTTTACCATTATTGAAATTATAATTTCGAAGCTCTTTGGATCTATTTCAATGGATCAAATTGACCCCATGTTTTCGAGTATCGTTTTAAATATCCGGCTTCCGCGGGTTATATTGGCTGGTATAGTAGGTGCTTCTCTTGCGATTGCAGGTGCAGCCTTTCAAGGATTATTAAGGAATCCTTTAGCAGATCCATATACGTTAGGCGTATCATCCGGTGCATCTGTTGGGGCAGTACTCACTTTATTTTTTCAATTATCAATCCCCGTCATCGGCAGCTTTACCCTTCCATTACTCAGCATTTTGTTTTCTTGGGCTACGATTTTCTTCGTGCTGGCATTCGCCCGGAAAATTGAACGCTCCATGAGAGTGGAAACGATAATCTTAACGGGAATCATCTTTAGTTCTTTTCTCGGTGCATTCATTTCACTCATGATTGCTTTAACAGGCGATGAGCTTAGACAAATTATTGGCTGGCTGTTGGGAAGTGTATCAATGAGAGGCTGGGAATACATAAGAATTATTTTACCTTTCTTTATACTAGGTTCCATCATACTTATTTTGAATGCCAAAGAATTAAATGCCATGTCCTTTGGTGAAGAGCGTGCCCACCATTTAGGGGTAAACGTTCAAAAAAGAAAACTAATCATCTTAACTGCAGGATCAATTTTAACTGGTGCGGCCGTTGCCGTTTCAGGAACGATTGGTTTTGTTGGGCTGGTTATACCGCACCTTTCAAGATTATTATGGGGACCAGACCATAGGCACTTGCTCCCACTATCGATCCTAACTGGAAGTGGATTTTTAATTCTAGCAGATTTAATCTCAAGAACGATTATTTCTCCAACTGAGTTACCAATTGGAGTCATAACTGCATTAATCGGTGCCCCGGTATTTGCATTAATTCTATTACAGAGAAGAAGAATGGAAAGAAGTGGATAAAGGGATGCTTAACGTTCAACATGTTGCAGGCGGGTATTCAAATGAACATATATTGAAGGATATTTCTTTTGAAGTGCAAAAAGGTGAATTATTCGGGATCTTGGGACCGAATGGAAGCGGAAAGACCACCTTATTAAAAATGATAAGCGGAATCCTGCCAATTGTAAAAGGTGATATTTTCATATCAGGAAAAAGACTGCAGGAATATAATTCAAAACAGATGGCTCAAATCGTAGCGGTTTTGTCTCAGCATTCTTCGCAATCGTTTTCCTATACCGTAAAAGAAACGGTTTCTCTTGGCCGCTATGCCCATCAAACCGGCTGGTTTCAGACCTGGGGAGAAAAGGATGAAAAGATTGTACAACGGGTGATGAAGCAAACAGGCATCACTTCCTTACAAAATAAAGCGATTCAAGAGTTATCCGGCGGGGAAAAACAAAGAGTATTTTTAGCGCAGGCACTCGCCCAAGAACCAGAAATTCTCCTATTAGATGAACCAACGAACCATTTGGATTTATCTTATCAAAAAGAATTACTCGATTTATTAAAAAATTGGACGGCAGAAACAGGTTTAACTGTCGTATCTATATTTCATGATTTAAATCTTGCAGGCTTATATTGTGATCGATTGCTTTTGCTCGAAAACGGCACGATTAATATCAACCATATCCCGAACGAAGTGCTGAGAGAAGAAAGAATACGTGATGTTTATCATACCGACATTCAGAAGCATCCACATCCAAGAGTACCAGCACCACAAATGGTGTTAATACCAAATGAGAGGCAAGAAAAGGAGATCATTCAAATTGATGAAAGTTTGTTACGCGTAACAAATGAGTTTATTGAGTTAAAATCACCTGTCGCATTAAGGACGATGTCGTCAGGAGTTGTTGGATCAGGTACAGGATGGCACCATACTTTTGTTAATCGACATGTTGGAAAGGACTATAACTGCAGCGATCATCGAAAGGAAATGGCCACCTTTTTAAAAGCAAACGGCTTCGAACCTTCTGAAACAGTAGGAATGATGACCGCGGTCTTCCTTAAGGATGTTACATGTAAGCATCTTGAAGGGAATGGATTCTCTCTATTTGTTGTCGTAACTGCAGGTGTTGGAAACGCAATCGATGCTTCCAAAAGTGAACTTCATACCTTTGAACAGGTGCCTGGCACCATCAATTCGTGGATCTTCGTTAATGGTGAATTAACCGAGGAAGCCTTTATCCAAAGTATTATGACTGCTACAGAAGCAAAAGCAAAAGCGCTCCATGATTTAAACATAATGGATTCGGTGACAGGCACCATTGCGACGGGTACTTCTACCGATAGTATTTTAATTGCTGCTACCCAGGCTGGTGAAAGGCTGGAGTATGCAGGGACGATTACAAATTTAGGTAAATTGATTGGAAAAGCTGTATATGAATGCACGTTAGAGGGTATTCGGAAATCTCAAAAAAGGAAAGTAATATGATTATCTATCATTTAACTGCCATAAGTATTGCGTATTTTATTGATAAGCTTGTAGGAGATCCCCCTCAATGGCCACATCCTGTCAGATGGATAGGGTCATTGATTTCATTCTTAGAGAAGCACTTAAATCAAGGGAAAAATAAAAGATTAAAAGGAGTCTTGATGCTCCTTTTTGTTTTATTGATCGTATTTTCAATTGTACTTTTAGTAATTGCATTCAGTTATCGAATTCATCCTATAGCTGGCATTGCTATTGAAAGTATCATCATTGCATCAACGATCGCACAAAAAAGTCTAAAAGAAGCTGCTCTCGAGGTACATGCCCCATTAGAGAAAGGGGACTTGGCAGGAGCTAGAATCCAATTATCTTACATTGTTGGAAGAGACACAAATTCATTAAATGAAGGTGAAATTGCACGTGGTGCAATCGAAACCGTTGCAGAAAACACTAGTGATGGGGTAACGGCACCCTTGTTTTGGGCACTAATTGGGGGAGCGCCTCTTGCAATGGTCTATCGGGCAACGAATACCTGTGATTCCATGGCAGGTTATAAGAATGAAAGATTTAAAGACTTCGGCTGGGCTTCAGCTAAATGGGATGATGTGATGAACTGGGTTCCTAGCAGGATAACTGGAATCCTAATGTTAATAGGAACGAAGCCAATGAAAATGGAGTATCAAAGGGCTTGGAAAATATTATTCCGTGATGCAAAAAAGCACCCGAGCCCAAACAGCGGCTGGGGAGAAGCGGCGATGGCTGCTATTTTGGGGATTCAGCTTGGCGGTATCAACTATTACAAAGGAATCGTTTCAAACCGGGCAAAGATGGGAGAACCATTAGTCCCCATACAAGCTGATCATATTTTATCAGCCAATAAAATCTTGGATAAAACAGTCTTTTTATTTTTACTATTGTTATGGATAGGAGGGATGATGGTTGAATTTGCCTTCACATGGTTCAAATCCGCAGCACCTTTTTAAATCGTTGGGACTTTCGCTCCCAGAGAAGTATATTGATTTTAGTGCAAACATTAATCCCCTTGGCCCTCCACCTGCCCTAAAAGAGAAATGGAATGATTTTTATCAGGAAATTACCGTGTATCCAGATCCATTCGCTGAACAGCTTAGGCAAAGGATTGCGGATCGGGAGCAAATTTCCGTTGATTCTATTCTAATTGGAAACGGCGGGGCCGAACTTATTACACTTGTTGCAAGGTTTCTTTCCGGAAAAAAGGTTATAGTGGCAGCACCGTCTTTTTCTGAATATGAAAAGGCATGTCGAGCTAACGATTGTGAGATACAGTATCATTCATTAATGGGACCTCATTTTGAGTTAAGTATTGATGAGTTACTTCCAAGCTTATCGAGTGCAGACGCATTATTTTTATGTAATCCAAACAATCCTACTGGTATTCAATATCCAGTGTCAACGGTACTTTCAATCATACAGGAATGTGAAAAACAAAATTGCTTTGTAATTTTGGATGAAGCTTTCTATGATTTTTTAGTAAACTACGAATCTTTTATCCCTTATATTAATAAGTTCTCAAATTTGATCATTATACGGTCCATGACAAAAATGTTTGCTATTCCGGGAATTCGTTTAGGATATTTGGCTGCAGGTCCAGCCTTAATGGCAGAAATCAGCAAATACCAGCCTCATTGGAGTATCAATACGATTGCGTTATTGGCAGGGGAACTATTTTTACAAAATGAAGAATTTATTAAAACGACACAAGTCTATATTTTGGAAGAACGGGAGAGATTGTTTACATTTTTTAAGAAGCATAATTATGAGACGACTTCGTCACAGGTTAATTTCTATTTGTTACGCGATTCAAATCAAAAAGAACAAAAAAACTTATTTGAATTCTTTTTGCAGAAGGGAATCATTCCCCGCCATACCTATAACTTCCCTGGTTTGGAAGGAAAATGGTTACGCTTTGCAATAAAAAGTAAGGAAGAGAATAGTAAATTAATGGAGGTATTGTTGGAATGGCGGCAGCTTCATTAATTTTTATTACGGGCGGAGTAAGGAGCGGGAAGAGCAGCTTTGCCGAAAAAATGGCTGTAGAACACGCAAAGGATAATGGCGGGCAATTAAACTATTTAGCGACCGGCGTGGCTTCGGACCCAGAAATGAGGGAAAGAATCGCAAAACACCAGAATGATCGGGAATCTGGAACGTCTCGTTGGAGAACGATTGAACAGTCACAAACTATTGGTGAGAGTGCAGATTATTTTAACAAAGAAGATATTATTCTGGTTGATTGCGTGACAACGCTTTTAAATAACGAACTGTTTTCTTCCAATCAAGAATGGGATGAGTCTTTTATAGCACATGTAGTGGAAACAATCATAACAGGCATAAATAAAATACGAGACAGTGCAAAAGTTTTAATTGTTGTGAGTAATGAAGTGTTCTATGAGTCAATGGCAGAGAATGGTCTTGTTTTCTCCTATTCACGAATTCTCGGAAAGATCCATCAACAGCTGGTGAAGGAGGCTGATCAAGCCTTTTTGGTTGAAGCAGGTATACCTATCAACATGAAGGGAGTTAGACAATGAAAGGAGTTATGATACAAGGAACCTCATCCGATGTTGGTAAAAGCCTCATTGTAACGGCTCTTTGCCGAATGTTCGCCAATGATGGCAGAAGAGTTGTACCGTTTAAATCTCAAAATATGTCCAATAACTCTTATGTGACAAAAGATGGGAAAGAAATTGGCAGAGCACAAGGAATCCAGGCGGAGGCTGCAAAAATTGAGGCCACCGTATGGATGAATCCGATATTATTAAAGCCTCGCTCGAATCAAGATTCAGAGATTGTGTATTTAGGAAAGTCGCTAAAAACACTTTCGGGAAGAGGGTATCGGGATACTTTCTACGAAAAAGGACTTGATGTAATAAAGCAATCATTAGAGCAGTTATCGAGTGAATATGATCTAGTAGTCATTGAGGGGGCTGGAAGTCCAGTTGAAATCAATTTGAAGGATCGAGAACTGGTGAATATGAAGGTAGCGGAACTGGCAGATGTTCCAGTTGTTCTTGTAGCCGATATAGATAGAGGCGGGGTTTTTGCCAGTATTGTTGGTACACTTGAGCTTTTGGAGCCAGAAGAAAGACAAAGAGTGGCTGGTGTAATCATAAATAAATTCCGCGGGGACATCAGCTTATTTGAAGATGGTATTAACTGGCTGGAAAAGAAAACGGGGATTCCAGTTTTAGGGGTTTTACCATTTGTAGAGAATCATATGATTGATGGCGAAGATTCCTTGTCATTGAACAATCAATTTTCCAGCAGGAAAAAAGGAAATCTGGATATTGCAGTGATTTGGCTCCCCTTTATCTCAAACTATAGTGATCTGGAACCATTTTTATATGAAGAAGATGTGTCGATCCGCTGGGTGAAACAGGCTTCTGAATTTGGCAGCCCTGATGCCGTTATTATTCCTGGGACAAAGAGTACAATCAATGATTTGAAGAGTATAAGAGATAGAAAGTTAGACCTTTTGATACAAACCCATATTGAAAATGGCGGCTATGTTGTCGGTATTTGCGGCGGATATCAAATACTTGGGGAAGAAATCATTGATGAAGCTGGATCAGATACAGGGATAGTGAACAATACCGTGAGAGGATTAGGATGTATTCCTGGGACAACAATCTTTTATGAAGAAAAAGAAACGGTAAGAGCGACTGGTGTGTACCACGAAAATACAGGTTTGTTCGCTGATAGAAAGCTGGAAGGGTTTGAAATACATTTAGGAAAAACCGTTTTACACGAAGAAGGCTGCTCATTTTTATCGCTTGGGAATGGTAAAGAAGACGGTTATTTTGGCAGGAATGGTCAAATCATTGGGACGTATCTTCATCATCTTTTTCATAATGATGAATGGAGAAATACTTGGTTAAACCTCATTCGGAAAAGTAAAGGATTACATACAAAAGAAACTACTTATATGAGAGAACACTTAGATAAAAGATACGATGAAATTGCACACAGACTGAAAGAACATTTAAACTATGAAATGCTAAATGACATCATCAACAAGTGGTGCATGAAATGAGAAAACTTTTAAAGGGTTTCTTAATCAATGTGCAATTTTTCACTGCCATTCCCGTACATCTTGAATTACCTATGGACAAACCACATCTAAAAAGTGCTGTCCAAGCTTTCCCGCTGCTGGGTCTGCTTCAAGGTGGAATATATGCTGGTCTTTTTTATCTGTTGCTAGAATATACTCCTTTTTCGAATCTCGCTGCGGCCTTCATGCTTTGGCTGATGAGTATTCTTTTAACAGGTGGAATCCACTTGGATGGCTGGATGGACGCAAGTGACGGCTATTTTTCTTACAAAGATCAAGAAAAAAGACTAGAGGTAATGAACGACCCAAGAACTGGTGCATTTGGGGTTATCTCGATTATTGTTTTGTTAAGCAGCCGTTTTCTCTTTATCTATGAGATCACCGTAAATATACATGCTGCTTCATTTCTTCTGATTGCTGCAATCCCTCTGTTTAGTAAAAGTGTTATGGGTCTGTTGTTATTAACAGTAAAGTCTGCAAAAAAAGAAGGTCTTGGAGCGCTTTTTCAAAGTGCGGCCTCACCCAGGGATTTATGGACATATCCTGTATATATCATTGGATTCCTAGCTCTCGTGATATTATTTGATGGCGGATTCTATTATCTCTCCATATTGCTTGTTGCAGCGATCCTTATTTTGCTTTTTTGCCGCCGAAAAGCAATCAAGTGGTTTGGTGGAATTACGGGAGATATTTTAGGGGCAGCCGTTGAAGGGACTGAGTTATTTCTATGGATGACACTGTGGTTATTGCATTATTTCGTCATGGTCTAACGGAGGAGAATAAACGGAAAGCTTATTTAGGGTGGAATGATTCCCCTCTATGTTCTGAGTCAAAGAAAATCTGGACAAACAACAGATACGATCGTTATTTTTCTAGTGATTTGTCAAGGTGTATAAATACTGCGAATAAACTTTTTCCAACGAATGATTTGTATCTTCTAAGTCATTTGCGAGAAATGAATTTCGGTAAATGGGAAGGAAAAACCTATGAAGACTTAAAAGAAGTCCCTCTTTACCAGCGTTGGCTTTCGGATCCTATATCTTATAGTCCTCCAGAAGGAGAGTCTTTTGTGGAGTTTACTAGAAGGGTTTCTATTGGATGGGAAAAGATTACTGAAGACATTTTCTCTCAAAATATTCAACGATGTGCAATTATTACTCACGGCGGGGTGATTCGATATTTATTATCTAAATTTACACCACAGCACAGAGATTTTTGGTCGTGGCAGGTACCACACCATCATGGATACGAACTTGTTTTTGCAAAAGAAGCATTGGGGAGGCGTGAACGTTGCACTTTATTACGGGAGGTGCCTTTAACGGCAAAAGAGCTTGGGTAAAGGGAAATTACGGGATAAGTGGTACTTGGCTTTCAGCCTATCAGGGTCATCATCTGATTACTGATCGTAACCAAATAGAAAGTAATTTGCTCATTTTAGAAGGTATCGAGATGTGGCTGAAGGATTTAACAAAATCCCAAGATTCTTACAACTGCCGTGAAATCTGGAATAGCTTCATGAACGATTGGCTTTTCTGGGAAAAAGCAGAGTCTAACAGAAGACTTGTTGTAATTGGAACGGATATTACAAAGGGAATTGTCCCGATGGAGAAAGAAAATCGACTATGGCGCGATGTAACAGGCTGGGCTTATCAAGATCTTGCTGCAAAAGCTGATAGAGTAGATATCATTTGGTATGGTTTAAATCACACAATCAAAAAAGCGGGGGATGGGAAGCTATGAGACTTTATACGAGAACTGGTGACAAAGGAAAGACAAGCATTATTGGGGGAAGAGTCGACAAGGATGATATTCGCGTGGAAGCTTACGGAACCGTGGATGAAGTAAATTGTTTTGTCGGTCAAGTGATGACTGAACTTGATGGAGATGTATTTAAGGATGTACTAACTGATCTTGAAAAAATACAGCATGAATTATTTGATTGTGGCGGGGATCTAGCCAATATTTCTGACAAAATAGAATATAAGCTGCAGAATGACGCAATTGACTATTTAGAAACCAAAATTGATGAATATATTCAGGAAGCTCCAGAGCTGGAAAGGTTCATTTTACCTGGTGGAACGAAACCAGCAGCTTCGATTCATATTGCTAGAACAGTAACGAGAAGGGCAGAGCGATTAGTGGTTTCCTTAATGAAAACGGATGAAAAAACTCCTGAATTAGCGCTAAAATATTTAAATCGTCTTTCCGATTACTTCTTTGCGTTAGCAAGAGTGGTAAATTTTCGACTTAACGTAAAAGATGTAGAGTATGTTCGAAGTGCGAAAGTATTCAGGGATGGGAAACGTAAAGATGACAAGTAGATTGCTAAGTTTACTGGCATTGTTTTCTGCACTATCCGCAGTTGGTGCAGCGGTAAAAATTCCTGCGGTCGTAGGCAGTGTCGCTTTTGATGTATTTCCAGCTCTGCTTGCTGCAGCCTTGCTTGGCAGCGGAGTAGGAGCAATTGTAGGTGCGTTAGGGCATTTATTATCTGCACTAATCTCAGGTTTTCCATTAGGACCAATGCATGTGTTAATTGCGATCGAAATGGCTCTTCTTGTTTTTCTTTTTGGTGTTCTTTATAAGAAAAACAAAAAAAATACTGCTGGTATTCTCTTTATCCTTCTGAATACATTTGCAGCACCATTACCGTTTATTATTTTAATGAGTAAAGCATTTTATGTTGCATTAGTTCCATCATTGTTAATCGGTTCAATGATTAATACAGTCATCGCTATAGTGGTAATTCCGCGACTAAGATCATTGTTTAAACAAGATTTGATGAATAAAGATGTGAGATTATGAGGGATATCATTTCCATCCCGTTAACTAGTACCGAGTCGCTTATCATCTCAAGTGATAATAGCGGCGGTATTGGTATGAAAGCAGGGGATCATGTTCAGGGTTCATATGAAACGGTTGCCTATTATTCATTTAGAGTCGCAGCAATGGAATGTATCGCAGCAGGAGGAGTTCCAGTTTCGGTTGTTCTTCATAATTTTTGTGGAGAGCACACATGGAGCGAACTTATCAAAGGAATTCAAAAAGGTTTGGCAGAATTAAATCTTGAGGATGTACCGATAACAGGAAGTACGGAGAGTAATTTCCAATTACAACAATCTGCCCTCGGCTTAGTCGTTCTTGGTAAAAAGTTCTTATCTAAAAATTCGGATAAGACTTTTTCAAAAGACCTGAAGTTCGCCGTAATCGGTAGCCCATTAGTAGGGAATGAAGTACTTGAAAATGGAGATCAGGTTATACCTTTATCGATTTTTAGTGAAGTTATGAAACTTGATGAAATAATCGTTTGGCCTGTTGGCTCAAAAGGAATCTTATATGAGTTTAATCAAATGTTTACAAGTAAAGAATTTACGAAAGAAATGCTTCATACGAAACTTGACGTATTAAAATCCTCTGGACCTGCAACCTGTTGTATTATTGCCTATGAACAAGCTCAAGAAAAGAAATTGAAAAAAATCGCTGCTGGGTATTACCATTTCATTACTGTTAAATAAAATAGCACGCCGCAATGGCGTGCTATTCGTTTAAACCTTTAATTTTTTGAATGATCGTATCAATACCTTTTCCGATTGAAAACATTGTTTCCTCTAAGCCTTTTTTCCAAACGGGAGCTTGTTCCTGAAGCTTTTCACCTAGTTTTTGTGCATTTTGATTTAATTCCTCTTTTATTTTTTCAGCCTGCTTTTTAATTTCTTCCCTTGTTTGAACTTTTCCAGCCAATTGGTCATTTATCGAAATAACATCAAATTGTTCATTTTGTCTATGCGGGAGTGAAGCCTTCATGATTTCCTTGAAAATCGGAACCACATTTCCAGAACCGTTGCTTGGCAGATAATGTTGTCGATCTGTTTGGTCATAACCAATCCATATTGCAGCCACCAAGTTAGGTGTATAACCAACCATCCATTGATCCTTCGTGCCATTAATATCATTAAATGGAAGCTGGGTGGAACCTGTTTTTCCTGCGATCTGAACGTCTGGAATATGTGCGTTTTTGCCGGTACCAGTTTCTACCACATTCAGAAGCATGGCGGTCATCGCATCAGCATTCTCTTTTGACGTTACCTTTGTAGTTTTAGGTTCGCGTTCCGCAATGATATTTCCGGTAGGACCGACAATTTTAGTGATAAGATGGCTGTCTTGCCGCTTGCCGCCATTTGGAAATGCAGAGAATGCATTTGCTAATTGAAGCGGAGAAATTCCTTTACTCATTCCGCCTAGTGCTATCGCCAAGTTTTTATCCTCTTTTTCGACTGGCAATCCAAAGGTTGTAAGCTTGTCTAATCCTTTTTCAAGACCAATCTCGTTTAAAAGCCAAACTGCTGGGATATTTAATGATTCCTCTAAAGCTTTGTACATTTGAACCTTACCCTGGTAGGTTTTTGAAAAATTTTCTGGTTTGTATTCACCAAAAGTAGTAGGCTCATCAACGAGTTCTGAGTCAAAAGTATAACCTTCCTCAAGGGCAGGTGTATAAACCGCGAGCGGCTTAATCGTTGAACCTGGCTGAGCCTTTAATTGTGTAGCACGGTTAAAGCCTCTAAACACATGTTCACCTCGGCCGCCAACAAGCGCGAGAACACCTCCTGAAGCCGGATCCATTAGAACAGAACCGCTTTGAACCATACGTTCGCCAGAACTTCTCGGGAATAATGATTTATTATTGTTTACTTTTTCGAGACCAACTTGCAGGTTTTGGTCTAATTCGGTATAGATCCGATAACCCCGCGTTAGTATCTCTTCCTGTGTTAATCCATATTTAGAGATTGCTTCGTTTAGGACCGCATCCACATAATAAGGATATTTTCGTTCAACCAAACTTCCACTTCCGATATTTATCTTAATCTTTTCGTTTTTTGCCTCATTGTACTGTTCCTTGGTAATCATACCAAGTTCGTTCATCTTGCCTAAGACCAGATTTCTCCGCTTGATTGCCACGTCATAATTTTTTGTTGGATCAAGGTAACTCGGTGATTGCAGCAATCCAGCGAGAAGTGCTGCCTCACTGATCGTAACATCCGTAATCTCTTTATTAAAATATCTTTTTGAAGCATTACTAATTCCCCATGCGCCATTTCCAAAATAAACTTGATTTAAGTACATTTGTAAGATTTCATCTTTTTTATAGACTTTTTCAATCTTTACGGCTAAAAATAACTCTTCCGCTTTTCGTTTATAAGTTTGTTCTGGGGAAAGCAATGCATTTTTTGCTAATTGCTGTGTAAGTGTACTGCCACCGCCAGTAATCTCTCCCGCAAATAAATTGTTGAACAAGGCCCTCGTAATGCCTTTAAGATCAAATCCGTTATGTTCATAAAAGCGCTCATCTTCAATGGCGACAACTGCTCCAGGAACATACTCCGGAAGCTCTTCAATCATTATCCCTGCAGTTCGATTGGTAGCAACATTAGTAGCCACTTGTTCATCTTTATCATAAATGACAGTTGGTTGGCTTAGTCCCTCTTTTAATGACTGAACATTTGCTCTCGTTGCAAGCCAGCCGAAATAAACAATGGTAACAAGTACAACAATCAAAATCACTAATAAAAATAGCTGTGTAAGATGCTTCTTTTTCCAGAAACGGACAATCATTTCCCAATATGGGCGTAATTTTTCCATTGTGTCTCCTTTCCTTCAAAAGGAATTATGCTTATTCATTATAAATTTTTTAGCAAAAAAACTCCAATAATAGCCTTTTATGGTGAATGCCACAAAAAATTTTAAAAACCTGTAGGGGTCTGGTAAATGGCCATCGTCTATTAAGGTGAAGTAGGGGAAACAGGAGGAAACGATGATTACAATAAAACATTTAAGCCATGAATTTGTGGTAGGTAAAAAGGGTAAACAAACATTTATACCTGTTCTAAAGGATATTTCTTTCGAGGTTAAAGAAGGAGAGATTGTCACAATCGTTGGTCGGAGCGGGTCTGGTAAATCCACTTTATTAAATCTAGTCAGTGGTTTTATTCATCCAAAAGAGGGTGAAATCTGGATTAATGGCCAAAAGGTTTCGCAAATGAATGAGACGAAATTTGCCGATTTTAGAATTAAAAACCTTGGCTTCATTTTTCAGAGCTTCCAATTGATTCCTAGTATGACTGCCTTTCAAAATGTAGAGCTTCCATTAATTTTAAAAGGTGTCAGCGAAGCTGTAAGGAAAAAACAAACAGAGGAGATGCTGGCGAAGGTCGGTTTGCTAGATTACCAGGACCACTATCCAGGGGAATTATCAGGGGGACAACAACAAAGAGTAAGTATTGCTCGTGCTTTAATCGTAAATCCACCTATCATTCTAGCGGATGAACCAACGGGAAGTCTTGACAGCGAAACAGAAGAAGATTTATTGAAGTTTATCAAAGAGTTAAACACTGATTTAGGAATAACATTTCTAATTATTACACATGACGAAAAGGTTGCTAATATCGGCCACCGGACGATTGAATTGAAAGATGGACGGATTAACGAGGGGGTGCTTGCATGAAGCTTAGTGATCAATTCCGTTTCGTCCGCCAAAACATGAAGAAAAATAGAACACGAGTTTACATGACGATCCTAGCGACAGCAATGGGCTGTGCATTCTTAATTGTCCTTGCGTCTGTTGGCTTCGGATTACAAAAATCTGTGGTTAAGGAAATGACAGAACGACGAATCATGACACAAATTGATGTCTACGGTCAAGAAACAAATGAGAGTGGCGGGTATCGGCAGTTAGATGATAAGGACGTTCAGGAATTTGAAGAAATGTCTGACGTGAAGGCTGTAACGAGAAGAAAAATGCTGCAGCAGGAAGGTTTCTATTCGATTGGAAATTACCAGGAGAGCACACAAACGGTGGTAGCAAACTTTCCTTCTGAAATAAAAGCTGGTTTTGAATTATCAGCAGGAAGCCTTGGAAGGGATAAGGCTGAAGTAGTGGTTGGATATAATTTTCCACTCAATCTTGGTGTTAAAGGTGAACAAACGGAAGAAATGTTTGATGAACAAGGTCAATTAAAAGAAAAATTCCGCTATAACGGTAATCTAATTGGAGAAACCATTGAATTAACGGTTAGTAAGATGGAAGATGGGAAAAAAATAGAAAAAGTATTTCCAGTAAAGGTCGCAGGGATATCTAAAAAGCCAACAAAGGAATGGGCAGAAGACAGGAGTGTCTATATTTCGGAGGAACTATTAAAGGATATCGAGGCGTTTACCGGAACACCAAAAGGAATTGTTTTAGATTCCACTGATCAGGTAAATTTAGCAGATTTAGAAGCTTCAAAAAATACCTTTGATGATGTAAAGGTCTATGCGAAAAACATGGAAGCGGTCCAGGGAATTGTTGATAAACTTAAGGATAATGACTATGCCACCTATTCCGTAGTCAATGAATTAAAGGAAGTTAATTTGATGTTTGCAATAGCGAAGGCAGGACTTATCTTTATTGGGACCATTGCAATCCTAATTGCCTCAATTGGTATTTACAATACGATGACAATGGCCGTAACAGAACGTGCACCTGATATCGGAATCATGAAAGCAATAGGGGCGAATCCTCGTACCATTAAGAGAATCTTTTTATTAGAAAGCAGTTATATTGGTTTGATTGGGGCATTCATTGGGACTGTCGTTTCCTACGGAATTAGTTATGCAGTCAACTTTGTTATACCTATAATCATTAAACAGGCTTTTGGGGAAGAAACACCTCCTGAAATTGTTTTTAGTGATATTCCACTGAGTCTTCCCATTATCTGTATCGTCATCTGTTATGGAGTAACCATACTCTCAGGTCTTCGTCCTGCCCAAAGGGCAACAAAAGTAGATGTACTCAGAGCCATGAGAAGAGAAGTTTAATTGTCGATTCTGTGATATCGGCGGACAACCATTTTCAGTCCAAGCATATGTTAATAGAAAGAACGTCTTTAACATAGAAAGGGGATGTGGGAATGATTAACTGGAAGGTCCGCTTTAAGAACCGCAGCTGGGTGATGGCGTTTGTGGCCCAGTTGATGATCGTGGCGCAAATGCTATTGCAAGGTTTAAATGCTTTAGGGATTACAGATTTTCAACTGACAGATGCGATTCAGCAATCTATATTATCCTTTATAAATGCCGTATTTATATTATTATCATTGATGGGAATCATACAGGATCCAACCACCAAAGGTATGAGTGACAGTGAACGTGCAAAGACATATAAAGAACCCAACTAATCATAGAGACAGAAACGCTCGGTTGCCTAAAATCAGGCAAAGTTCGAGCGTTTTTTTATTTATGTTGAAATTTGTAAATATAAGGAGATTGAAATTTCTAAATTGTTGATGGGGTTGAGGGTATAATGAAGTTGGGAACAATTTACAAATAAGGGCAAGCAATACAGGAGAAAGGGGTACTTGAAATGTGGTACTGGATTTCGATAGCAGCAGGAATATATATTCTTTTTATTATTCTTGAGGAGTCTGTTTATTACCTTTGGAATCGTTATGTTTACGGACCAAAAGAGCGAAAAGCAAGACGATGGAAAAGAATCATTTTGGAAATGGCCTTTATTATTCAATTACACCTATTAGAATTTCGAAGAAAACATACACATAAAGTAAGTTCGGGTAAACAATCGGCATAAAAAAGTTCCTTTACAATCCGTAAAGGAACTTTTTTTATGATGTTACTATTGACTGGCTGGTGTCAGTTAAAGCATTTTGTACCACAGGTAAGGTGATATTAACGGTTGTTCCATGGCCAATTTCACTTTCGAATATAATATTTCCTTTATGTGACTGTACAATTTTATAGCTGACGGTTAAGCCTAAGCCTGTCCCTTTTTCTTTTGATGAATAGAAGGGTTCGCCGATCTTTTGTAGTAGTTCCTTTGAGATACCACAGCCTTGATCTTGAATGGTAATGCCTAATCGGTTATCATCCATTAAACCAAGAGAGATAGAGATTTTACTATCACTTTTTGAAGCTTCAATTGAATTCTTAATAAGATTAATAAATAATTGTTTCAACTGATTTGGCTCACACTCAATGATGATATCTTCTTTTGGAAAATTCGATTCAATTTGAACATTATATAAGGTTGCTTCGACTGCTAATAATGAAATGACATCATTAAGTATTTTTTGAATCGCTAATTTTGAATATTTTAAATGCTGCGGTTTCGCTAAGAGGAGAAGTTCACCTACAATGTGATTAATTCGATTTAATTCATCGAGCATAATTTGGTAATAATCTTGGTGTTTATCATCTTCCATTTGCAATAATTGCACAAAACCTTTTAAGGAGGTTAGGGGATTTCTAATCTCGTGTGCGACACTAGCAGATAACTCACCGACAACCGAAAGTTTTTCTGTTCTGCTAAGACGTTCTTCTGCATGTCTTAGGGAGGTAATGTCGCGGCCAATAATGACTAGTCCTTCCCGCGTTCCATCCTCATGATACAACGGAACTTTAATGGTATCAAAGATTTTAGATGTTCCATCGGGCAGTGGAACGACCTCTTCACAACGTGTTACGGTACCATTTTTCCAAGTTTCCTCATCAGATACTTCACAGTATTTGAGTGCTTCTGAATAGAACTCTGTGTATTCTGCCAATTCAGAGTCTTTTTTTCCCAAGTAATCAACATTTTCAAGCTGGAATAATTTCAGCCCAAAATCATTTGCTTGAATCCAGCGACCTTCACCATCTTTAAAGTTTACAAAATCCACCATTGAATTAATGAGGGTGGATAAGCGTTTTTCTTGTTCCTTCGTCGTATCAAGCTCTTCTTTTTTTAGGATGAAAAAATAAAATATTCCACCCGTCACTAGAATATAGAAAATTTCTTTCCCTCGTTCGAAATAATTGTCAAGGGACGAAGGGATATAATGTGTCAGTATATAGTTACTAGCATAAATCCAAATCAAGCTAGTAATTAAGAACAGAAGTACTAATTTCGTTTTCTTCATGTATTTCTCCTTGGAAGGAAAGTTTCCTAAATTTTCATAGATGCATAATCTATACTACTAAAAATTGAAGTAATATGGAATATCTGAATACTGGAAATCTACATAATTACATTAAAAAGGTTACAAATTGGTAACAACCACGTAGAAAAGTGGTTACCAATGTGTAACCCTTTTTTTGGTAAAAAAAAGTATGATGTACAGGAAGATTAAAGGCGGGTGAGATATCTGTGGAAACAATTTTTAATAAATTATATAAAAAATATCATTATGATTTATTTAATTTTCTTTATTATATGGTCCAGAACCGAGAGCAGGCGGAGGACCTTGTTCAAGAAGTATATATACGTGTTCTAAAATCGTACCAGCAGTTCAAGGGTGAGAGCAGAAAAAACATGGCTGATTGCAATTGCTCGCAATGTAGCGATTGACTTCTTTCGGAAACAAAAAGGGGTGAATCAGCGGATGATAAACAAAGTAGAAATTTTTGACCTAATGGATGGGTTTGAGATTTGTACCAGGCTAAGAGAAAGTCATCCGGAATTGCCAATTATTATTGTATCGGCTCGGGGGCAGGATATGGAAAAGATTATGGGTATGGGGACTCACTTTTAAACTACGACCGAGCAGAGGTTATCCAAAAGAAGAATAAGGGAAATGAAATGGAGATTGATTTGAAAGTTCCGTTGGGAGATACGAATTCCTATGAATTTGTCCATATTAGCTTTCAAAAAACCGAAAATGGGTGGAGGATTTTCTCGGAACCGGGATCATTTTAAGGAAAGCGGCAAGTTAAAGATATAACTTGCTGTTTTTCCTGTGGTTAACTTAATGATTGGATAAGAGAAAATAAGATTTATATAATAAAAAACTTGTGTTATCTGAAAGTTCAGAATAAAATTAAACTAACATACCAACCGGTAGGTATGTATCCGGTTTTGCCAGCATAATTATATTTAGCGGCTATTATACTAAATTCTAAAAAAATGAATGGAGTGAAAGGTATGCATTTACGTTTGACAGATGAACAAAAGATGGTCCAAAAAACAATTAGAAGATTCGTAGAAAAAGAGTTAATTCCACTTGAGAATGAAGTACTAAGAAATGAAAGAGAAGGTAAGCCGAGTCTTCCACCTGGAGTACTCAAAGAACTTCAGTTAAAAGCGAAGGAAGCTGGCTTTTGGGGCATAAATACGCCAGAGGAGTATGGCGGAGCAGACCTAGGGCAAATGATGATGGCAATTGTATTGATGGAGGTTTCAAAGACGTTTGTCCCATTTAGCTTTGGCGGATCCGCAGACAATATCCTTTATTACGGTAATGAAGAACAAAAGAAGAAATACTTAATTCCTACTATTAACGGTGAGAAGAAGTCTTGCTTTGCGATGACAGAGCCAGGTGCAGGATCAGATACTAGGAATATTAAAATGACAGCAGTGAAAGATGGAAATGACTGGGTGTTGAATGGTGAAAAAACATTCATTACAGGTGGAAATGAAGCAGACTTTGTCATGGCAATTGCCATCACAGATAAAGACCTGCACCAATCCACACAGGGGCGAGAAGGTGTCACCTGCTTTATTGTCGACCGAGATATGGGCTGGAAATCTGAGTATATACATACCATGGGAGAATGGGGACCAGCCGGCCTAGTATTTGAGAATGTTCGAGTACCAGATGAGAATATCCTTGGTGAATTACACAAAGGTTACAATCTAGGATTGGAATGGATAGGATTTGCGAGATGGGTAGTCGGTGCCAGAGCTGTAGGTGCAGCAGAGCGCTTATTACAAATGGCCATTGATTATTCGAAGGAACGGATCACCTTTGGAAAGCCAATTGCAGAAAGACAGGCTATACAGTGGCAAATTGCTGACTCTGCGGTTGAGATTGAAGCTGCTAAGTGGCTGGTATTAAATGCGGCCTTCACGCTTGATAACGGAGAAGATAATCGCCACCTAGCTTCGATGGCAAAGCTTTATGGCGCGAATATGGGGAATAATGTGGTCGACCGCGTTCTGCAAATTCATGGAGGAATGGGCTATACAAGGGAATTACCAATCGAGCGCTGGTACCGTGAAGCAAGACTTTGGAGAATTTATGACGGTACAGACGAAATTCAACGCATGATTATTGCAAGAAATCTAATTAAAGGACATGTTAAAGTAGGGCAATACGTATGATTAATTTTGAAAGCGTTATCTAAAAAACCAGGTTGATAGATTTTGATTAGGAGGAAGAGAAATGGCAGGTAGATTTTCAGGAAGAGTGGCATTTGTAACAGGCGGGAGCCGTGGAATTGGAAAAGGGATTGTTGAACGTTTCGCAGAAGAAGGCGCGAAGGTAGCGTTTATTGATTTAAATGAAGAAGCACTTGCTGCGACAACAAATGAACTAAGAGAAAAAGGCTATGATGTTTTTTCAAAGGTGGCAAATGTAGTGGATGCTGAACAGGTAGAAGGTGCGATCAAGGAGACGTACGATGCATTTGGATCGATTGATATTCTTGTTAATAATGCAGGAGTAATTCGCGATAACTTACTTTTTAAAATGACAGACTCAGATTGGCAGACGGTCATGGATGTTCATTTAAAAGGATCATTTAATGCCGCACGAGCAGCACAAAAGTACATGGTGGAAAATAAATATGGCCGTATTATTAATATATCTTCGACTTCAGCTCTTGGCAATCGTGGTCAGGCAAACTATGCTGCAGCAAAAGCAGGATTACAGGGCTTCACAAAGACACTTGCGATAGAGCTGGGGAGATATGGAATTACGGCAAACTCTGTTGCACCTGGGTTTATTGAGACTGAAATGACAAAGGAAACCGCTGATAGAATTGGTGTTCCATTTGAACAATTAATTCAGCACAGTGTAGCGAGCATTCCTGTTGGAAGAAGTGGAAAGCCTGCAGATATCGCCAATGCAGTGGCATTCTTTGCCGATGAACAATCTTCTTTTGTAAATGGTCAGGTTATTTATGTTGCCGGCGGACCAAAAAATTAATCGATAAAGTGAGGCGAAGATAAATTGTTTAATGAAACAGTTGGTAAACGCTCAAATAAAGTGAAGAACGTTGTCGAGAGAGGAGCAGTTAAAAAATTTGCAGAAGCAATTGGAGATCTCCATCCTATCTACTTTGATGAAGAAGTAGGCAGAAATTCAAGGTATCAAAATAATATTGCCCCGCCTACCTTCCCGAGGACGTTTGATTATGGTGTGATTGAGGGATTAAATCTGCCAAATAAAGGATTAATTCATGGAGAGCAAACCTTTCATTATAAGCGACCGCTTGTCGTTGGTGAAGAACTTCTTTGTTATTCCGAAGTGAAGAAATACTTTGAGAAAAAAGGTAATTTTGGTGATATGGGTTTTCTTGTCTTGGAAAGTTTTGGTGAAGATGCAGCTGGAAACGTGATATTTAGTTCAACATCAACGGTTGTTATTTCTGAAGCTGTGAGGAAGGTGCTGACAAAATGAGTACTCTTATGCAATTACAAGTTGGTGAATCACTTAAAGAAATTCAGTTAGACCCGGTCTCACGGATTGATTTAATAAAATATGCAGGTGCCTCCGGTGACTTTAATCCGATTCATACGATCGATGAGGAAGCGAAAACAGCCGGATTACCAGGGATTATTGCTCATGGTATGTGGACAATGGGCAATCTTGCAAAGCTTTTCACGCCGTATTTTGAAGATGGCTTTATTCAGGATTATTCGATCCGATTTAAAGGAATGGTCTTTTTAAATGATGTCATTACTCTTAAAGCAACCTTAAAAGAAGTAGTTGACAATAAATTATGCTTTCAGGTTCAAGCTGTAAACCAAAATGGAAATGAAGTTTTAAAAGGGGAAGTTTTGTTTAACCAATTCTAAGTAGTCATTAATAACCCGGTCAAAAGAGAGATACATGCTTATTGGCTGGGTTTATTATAGTAGAGATGGATGAAATGAGGTGATTAAGATGAACTTTGAATTTGATGAGGATATCTTATTTTTAAAAAAGAATGTGCGTGATTTCATTCAAACCGAAGTAGAAGCTGTTGCCATGCAAATTGAAGAAGAAAATAAAATTCCCGAAAAAATTATTCAATTATCAAGGGAAATCGGACTTTTCGGTCTCAGTATTCCGGAACAGTACGGCGGACTGGGAATTGGAATGGTTGGAAAATGTGCATTATATGAGGAAATCGGTCAAACGCACAACGGCTATACCACTTTAATTGGTGCTCATACAGGAATTGGTACAGTGGGGATAGTGGAAATGGGTAATGAGGAACAAAAGAAAAAATACCTTCCTGCAATGGCGAGCGGTGAAAAATTGGGAGCTTTTGCTCTAACGGAGCCGGATGCCGGCTCGAATGCCGCCAATTTAAAAACTACGGCAGTCCGAAAAGGAGATAAATTCCTTATCAAAGGGTTGAAGCATTATATCACTAATGCAACTGAAGCCAGTGTGTTTACGGTAATGGCGGTTACTGACCCGGGAAAAGGAGCAAAAGGGATAACTTCGTTCATCGTTGAAAAGGATTTTCCTGGCTTTCAAATTGGGGCAGTGGAGCGGAAAATGGGATTAAGAGGTTCACATTCGGCAGAATTAATTTTCGAAGATTGTGAGGTACCTCTGGAAAATGTCCTTGGAACCGAGGGGCAGGGCTATGTCAATGCGTTGAAAATATTAACAAATGGTCGTGCTGGTTTAGCGTCTAGGAATCTTGGTTCCTGTCAAAAATTGCTAGACATGTCTGTGAGGTACGCGAAAGAACGTATCCAATTTGGCACCCCGATCATCAAACACCAGGCAGTCAGCCATATGTTAGCGGAAATGGCGGTCGAAATTGAGGCACTGCGTTCGTTTACCTACCGTGTGGCATGGATGGTTGACCAAGGAATGAAAGTTATGAAAGAAGCTGCAATGTTAAAGCTTTATGGGTCAGAGGTGTATAACAGGGTGGCGGATAAAGCTGTTCAGATCCATGGGGGACTTGGCTATATTGCGGATTATCCTGTTGAAAGATTTTATCGGGATGCACGAATTACGAGGATTTATGAAGGGACCTCGGAGATACAGAAAAATATCATCGCATCGCAACTGGATATTGAGTATAGCGGATTATAGTGACCGAAGTGCATTTAGAAAGAGCAGTTGGGTCAATTCAGGAAGCTTGGAGTCACCGAAAAACATTCAAAAAGAGCATTTGGGTTAATGCAGGAAACTTTGGAGCTACTCAACAGATAAAGGAGGTATGACCGTGAAAGATATCGTAATTCTTAGTGCGGTTCGGACGCCGGTGGGGAGATATGGCGGCGCATTAAGAAGTCTTAATTCTGGACAGCTGGGTTCAATCGTCATTAAAGAAGCCATCGACAAAGCAGGTATCGCAGCTAGCCAAGTACATGAAGTAATACTAGGGGAAGTAAGGCAAACCACAGAGAGTTCCAATGTTGCGAGAGTAGCCGCACTACGAGCCGGCGTACCAGAAACGTCACCTGCTTTCACTGTAAATCGTCTCTGTGCTTCTGGTATGCAGGCGGTTGCTTCAGCTGCTCAGCAAATTGCGTTTGGACATGCAAATATTGTGGTTGCCGGCGGTACCGAAAGCATGAGCAATGCGCCGATCTATCTAAGAAATTCTCGTTTTGGCGGTGATAATCCTAAACTGGTTGATTCTAACACTGAAGTGGGCCAGCAGCCAACAGAGCAATATGGATACCATCTTGGCATGGGTATCACCGCAGAAATTGTTGCAGAACGATACTCGATTACGCGGGAAGAACAGGATGTATATGCATTAGAAAGTCAACACCGTGCTCTCAGTGCGATTGAAAGTAACCGATTTTATGCAGAAATTATTCCAGTTGAAGTAAAAACGAAAAAAGGTACAATCTTGGTTAAACATGATGAACATCCTAAACCGGAAACCACGATTGAATCCCTGGCAAAGCTTAAGCCTGCATTTAAAGAAAATGGAACCGTTACAGCAGGTAATTCATGTGGCAGAAATGACGGTGCGGCAGCAATGGTGTTAACCTCAGATGAATATGCTAAGTCCCTAGGATTAAAACCAATTGCTAGAATCGTAGATTGGGCGATTACAGGGGTTTCACCTGAGGTAATGGGAATCGGACCTGTACCTGCAGTGAAAAAGCTACTAGAACGTACTAATCTATCACTTGAGGATATTGACTTATTTGAATTAAATGAGGCATTCGCCTCCCAGGCAATAGCTGTAATACGAGAATTAAATTTAGATAAGGCAAAGGTAAACGTCAATGGCGGTGCCATTGCACTTGGACATCCACTTGGCGCTTCCGGGGCAAAGATCATGACAGCTTTAGTGTATGAATTGATTCGTCGTCAGCAAAAAAGGGGTATCGCTACCCTATGTGTCGGCGGTGGCCAAGGCATGGCCATCATGGTAGAGCTGATTTGAATTTTTTTTACCAATAGAAACGAGAAATTTGGTGAAAGAATAGTATTGAATATTACAAATATTTTGTATATTATGTCTTTAGTAACATACTAACTAGTTAGTATGTAAAATCTTAATAGAGTAAGTAAATATGGTTATAGGAGGAAACGTCGATGCATGTAAAAGAGTTATTTGATTTAACAGGAAAGGTTGCCATTGTGACTGGTGGTGGACGAGGTCTAGGTCAGCAAATCGCTGAAGGATTTGCGGAGGCCGGTGCCAATGTAGTGGTATGTTCAAGGAGACTTGAGGCGTGTCAGGAAGTAAGTGAAGGATTAAAGAAAATCGGTGTGGATAGCCTTGCTATAAAATGTGATGTAACCAATCCAGAGGATGTAAAGAATGTAGTTGACTTTACGTTAGAAAGGTTTGGGAGAATCGATATCTTAGTAAATAATAGTGGTGCGACTTGGGGGGCACTTGCTGAAGAAATGCCGCTTGAGGCTTGGAAGAAAGTAATCGACGTCAATGTAACAGGAACATTCCTTATGTCACAGACTGTGGGAAAAGTTATGCTAGAGCAAAAATCAGGAAAAATCATAAACATTGCCTCTGTAGCAGGTCTTAAGGGAAGTAATCCTGATTATATGAATGCGATTGGCTACAATACTTCTAAAGGAGCAGTCATTACTTTTACAAAGGATTTAGCGGTTAAATGGGGTCCGCACGGTGTTTATGTCAATGCAATAGCGCCAGGGTTTTTCCCTACGAAAATGTCAAAGGGATTGCTAGAGAAGGGCGGCGAAGGGATTCTACAAGGCACTCCATTGCGTAAGTTTGGTTCAGATACTGACCTAAAAGGAGTAGCATTATTCCTAGCGGCACCCGCATCTGATTTTATCACAGGAGACATTGTTGTTGTGGATGGCGGCGCACACGCTATGTAGAGTAATCACTTGATAGAAGGGGTGAAGAGAAATGAAAAGGGATGCAGTTATCGTCTCAGCTGTAAGGACAGCAATTGGCAGGCAAGGTGGTGCTCTTGCAACGATTCCAGCGCATGTGTTAGGTACAGAGGTAATGAAAGAAGCCGTGAAGCGCGCAAATATTGATCCAGAAATGATAGATGATGTTATCTTTGGGAATGTTTTATCAGGCGGGGGAAATATTGCTAGATTAACAGCATTACAGACAGGACTATCAATAAATTTACCTGGTTTAACGGTAGATCGCCAGTGCGGTTCCGGAATAAATGCCATTAATCTGGCAGCACAAGCTATTTGGGCTGGCGATGGTGATATCTTTATTGCCGGTGGTACGGAAAGTATGAGCCGGGCTCCGTATTTGATGGATCGCCCAGAAAAGCCATATAGCGCTACGCCCCCAAGCTTTAGGAAATCACAACTATCACCAAACGACATCGGAGATCCTCCTATGGGAATAACAGCTGAAAATCTAGTTAAAAAATATAAGATTACGAGAGAAGAACAGGATGAATTTGCGCAGACGAGCCAACAGCGTATGAAGTCTGCTATGGAAGAAGGACGCTTTAATGAACAAATCGTTCCGATCTCCATTCCAGTAAAAAAGGGTGAACCATTCATCTTTAAAACAGATGAACATCCACGCCCGCAAACGACGATTGAGGCATTGTCAAAGCTACAGCCAGCTTTCCTCAAAGGCGGTACTGTAACCGCCGGTAATAGCTCCGGATTAAATGATGGAGCGTCCGCTCTTGTGATTATGTCTAGAGAAAAAGCAGAGGAATTAGCTATCACGCCGCTAGCGGTTATCCGTTCTTATGCAATTGCAGGGGTTGATCCTAATATCATGGGAATTGGACCTGTTCCTGCCGTAAGGAAAGTTATAGAAAAGGCTGGACTTTCTATAGCCGACATGGATCTGATAGAAATCAATGAAGCTTTTGCAGCACAGGTACTTGCGTGTAATCGTGAGCTTAATATGGATTTGAATAAAGTAAATATCAATGGCGGTGCCATCGCACATGGTCATCCACTTGGAGCAACAGGCGCCATCTTAGCAACCAAAGCAGTTTATGAACTTAAACGTTCAAATGGAAGATATGCGCTCATAACGGCTTGTATTGGTGGGGGTCAAGGGATCGCTACTATAATCGAAAGAGAGTAAAAGTGTTTAAGGCAGAAATAATGGACACTATTTTCCATCTTCTTAATGTGAATGTTTTAAAACTTTATAAGGGTCAGTAATGCCTTATGGGAGTAGCCAATCTCGGGTTTGCTCCCATATGAAATCGTTGGATAAAGAAGGAGGGAACCAATGGAGATTCTTATTCAGCAATTATTTAACGGCTTGACAATTGGAAGCGTTTACAGTCTGGTGGCTTTAGGCTTAACACTCGTTTATGGGATCCTCCACATACCGAATTTTGCACACGGTGCGCTCTATATGATGGGTGGATACATAACGTTAACGATGATGACCAAATACGGGTTACATTACTGGATTGCTATATTTGTATCGATTTTGGTTGTTGGTATGATAGGTGTCTTTATGGAACGATTTGTTTTCCATCCTCTTAGAGAAGCGCCGCCGATCCATGATAAGATTGCAGCGATTGGGATCCTCTTATTCTTAGAAGCTTTCGCTCAATTCGTCTGGGGGGCAGAATTCCAAAGCATGCCAACTCCATATGGTCAAGTTGTACAGATTTTTGGATTAACGTTTACTATGCAGCGCTTGCTTATTGTTATTTCTGCCATAGTCGTTATGATTCTACTAACTTTATTCTTGAAAAAAACTTTTACCGGTTCAACCATTATTGCAATGTCACAAAATCGAGAAGGTGCAAATTTAGTAGGAATCAACACGAATAGAGTCGCCATGCTTACATTCATGATATCGGGTGGTTTAGCCGCTATTGCTGCGTCGTTAAGTGCACCTATCAATCTTGTATTTCCAGCGATGGGACAGCTAGTCATTTTAAAAGCGTTTGTTATCATCATCCTTGGCGGTATGGGAAGTGTACCTGGAGCCATTTTAGGCGGCTATATTTTAGGATTTAGTGAAAGTTTAGGGGCAACCTATATTTCCAATGATTATAAGGATATCATTGCCTTCGTCCTCCTCGTTCTAATACTATCTGTTAAACCTACAGGTCTGTTTTCAAAGGGGGGCCATTAATGGCAAAAGTTCAAAGAATTGCTATCCTTGTCCTTATTTTATTAGCCATTATCTTTCCAATAATCAGTCAGAATGATTATTTCATCCACGTGATGACACTTTCCTTTATTTGGATGATTGGTGTTTACGGCCTTAATCTGCTTGCGGGTTATACTGGCTATCTTTCCTTGGCACATGCAGGGTTCTTTGCAATAGGAGCCTACTCACTTGGTTTATTAACCGTCAAAGCAGAAATGAATTTCTGGCCAGCACTTTTTCTATCCCTAGTTATTACGGGGGTCATTGGTTTCTTTGTCGGCCTCATCTCGCTTAGGACAAAGGAGCACTTTTTTGCGATTTATACGCTCTGTGTTGGCTATATTATCTATCTTGTCATTGATAAATGGGACAGCTTAACCGAAGGTGTTCGGGGGCTGATTGGAATTCCTGCACCGGCAAACATCGGACCACTTTCTTTTGAAACCTTACAAAGCCACTACTACTTAGTTCTATTCTTCCTACTCCTAGTCGTCCTCATCATGTATCGAATCGTTCATTCACTTTCAGGCAGAACCTATATCGCAATTCGTAATAGTGAAGATTTGGCGCAAACTATCGGGATTTCGACCATGAAAAATAAACTAACGGTATTCGTGATATCAACAGTAATTGCGGGGTTATCTGGAGCACTGTATGCCTCTTTTGTCCGTTTTATTGGACCAGATATTGGTTCAATCGCGATTGTGTTTGATTTTCTAACCTATTTACTAGTTGGAGGAATTGGAACCTTAAGTGGTCCCATTGTTGGTACGATCTTAATTGTTGTCCTATCACAGCGGCTTCAATTTTTACAGGATTATCGGATGCTCGTTTTCGGACCCGTGTTAACTCTGTTAATTATATTCTATCCGCGCGGAATTGTCGGAGCAGTCGTAAGCTGGACTCAAAAACGAAAGGCCTCTTTTCATCAACCAATCATTCGTGCTAAGAAACTGCCTGAAGAACAAGTAAAGGAGGGGTAAGGGATGATTTTCTTGGAAACGAAGAAGTTAACAAAAAAATTTGGTGGATTAGTGGCTGTTAACAATGTTGACTTTACGATAGAGCAAGGAAAAATTAACGCCATCATTGGTCCCAATGGTGCTGGTAAGTCGACTTTTTTCAACTTAATCAGCGGCTTTCATCCTCCAAGTTCGGGGCAGGTTATCTTCAAAGGACACGATGTTACTAAATTACCTTCTAATAAAATAGCACAGTTAGGGGTTGCACGGACCTTCCAAACGACGAATCTATTCGAGCAATCTAGCGTATTGGATAATATTATTGTCGGTCATAGGTTACGAACAAATTCCAATTTATTTGATGCGATCTTCCGGACGAAGCGACTTAAAACAGAAGAAGCCCTTTGCCGTGAAAAAGCTATGGAGGTAATTGAGTTTGTTGAATTACAAAAAGTAGCATATAAACCCGTTGCAGGTTTAACACAGGAGGAGAAAAAACGAACAGCGTTTGCATTAGCACTGGCCACTAACCCTGAAATCGTCTTTCTTGATGAACCTGCGGCAGGAGTTAATCCCGATGAGACCGAGGGGTTAGCGGTGTTAATGAAAAAAATGGCGCTTAAGGGAATTACCGTTTGTCTGATTGAACACAAAATGCAAATGATTATGAAGCTAGCTGACAAAATTATGGTATTGAATTATGGAGAAAAGATTGCAGAGGGCAAACCTGAAGACATCCAGAATAATCAGGCTGTCATAAAGGCTTATTTGGGAGGTGGGGCAATTGCTTAGTTTGAAAAACATCTCGGTCAAATATGGCAGTTTTGCCGCGGTGCACGGTTTAAACATCGAAGTGAAAGAGGGAGAAATCGTCGTCCTGTTAGGTTCAAATGGTGCCGGCAAAAGCACTACCTTTCGTGCGATCAGCGGGCTAAACAAGCCAGCAGAAGGAGAAATTCTTTTTGAAGGAAAGTCATTAAACAAGGTGTCCGCGGACAAAATTGTTCAATTAGGGATTGGTCAATGTCCAGAAGGAAGAAAGCTTTTTCCTGCGATGTCTGTCCAGGAAAACTTAAGAATGGGTGCTTTTGTTCACAGAAGGAAGAAGGATGAAATTAAAAAGTCTTTACAGCACGTCTATGAACTTTTCCCAATCCTCCATGATAAAAAAGACGACGCTGCCGGTTCATTAAGTGGCGGGCAGCAGCAAATGCTTGCCATAGGCAGAGCGTTAATGTCGAAACCGAAATTGATGCTTCTCGATGAACCATCGGTTGGTCTTGCTCCATTGATTGTGGAGCAAATGTTTGAGGTTATTCAGCAAATCAATCGTGAGGGGACCACGATCCTCTTGGCAGAGCAAAATGCCAACGCTGCTTTAAAAATTGCAGATAAAGGCTATGTTTTTGAAAGTGGCTCCATTGTCCTTCAAGGCACATCACAAGAATTATTTGCGAATGATGAGGTCAGGAAGGCGTACATAGGAGCTTAAAAATTTGTTTGTCATCTAAGGGGGTGATGGTCACTTTCACCAGGTACCGCGACTGTAATTTATATGAAAATACAAGGGGGAAAACCATGAGAAAAATGAAGTGGTGTTTTATGTTCAGTATGGTGTTCGTATTAATTTTCAGCCTAGCAGCCTGCAATAGTTCAACCAATACATCCGGAGATAATGATCAAAAGGGGGACGACAATAAATCAGAGGAAGTAGGTACCGTTAATATCGGATATACAGGTCCATTAAGCGGCCCGGCTGCCTTCTATGGTGAGCGAACATTAAATGGTGTGAAAATGGCAGCGGATGAAGTAAATGCTGCTGGCGGCTTTGAAGTGAACGGAAAGAAGTACAAATTAAATATCGTTTCCTTAGACGATAAATACCTGCCAAATGAAGCCGGAGCTAATGCCAAGAGATTGGTTCAAGAAAATAAACCGCCGATTATTTTTACACCGCATAGCGGCGGAATTTTCGCGTTACAGGTATTTAATCAGCTGGATAAATTTATCATTGGCGCCTATTCAAGTGAACCACAAATTACCGAAGTTGGAAATAAATTAACGGTTCGAATCCCGCCGCGATATGACGGGTATTTACAGCCATTCACTGAGTATGCAATGGAGAACTTCGGTAAGAATGTGGCATTCCTGCCAACCGCCTCTCAGTACGGTAAGGACTGGGCTGCCAACTTAAAGACTTACTGGGAAAAAGAAGGCGGTAAAGTTGTATATGACTCTGCGATTGATTTTAGCAAAGAAACAGATTTCTTCACGATTTTAACAAACGCACTCAAAGAGAAGCCAGATGTATTGTTTATCGGTGGTGCCTCTGAGCCGACTGCGAAAGTAGCAAAACAAGCTCGTGAGCTTGGCTTCAAAGGCGGCTTTATCGTGATGGATCAGGCAAAATTTGATGAAATGAAGGCTGTAACAGGATCTTATGACTTATTAAATGGCTCGATTGGTGTTATGCCGCTTGTTGATTCCCAAGAGGCAGCCATACCTGATTTTGTGAAGCGATACCAGGAAAAATACAATGAAACTCCAGGATCTGAAGCAGGACTAAACTATATTGGCATGCATGTATTTGTTGAAGCAATGAAAGCTGCTGGTTCGGTGGATGATGTTGAGAAAATCCGTGCTAATATGCAGGCTGGATTATACAATTTAGCAGACGATAAAAAAATCTATGCTGTTGACAAAATTGGTGAAGATGGCGGATTTGAATTTGATTTATCCGTCGCAGCAGTTGAAGATGGAAAAATAGTTCCAATCAAAGTAGATTAATAGCGCTAGTTTATAGAGCAGGGCATATCTTTATAATGCCCCTCTTGTGTTTAGTAGAACACAAGAGGGGACGTGTGTAATTGGAAAATCATCTTTTAAAAAGTTCCTTTAGAAGGAGTTGGTGTTGTGAGGCTAAGTGATTTGCTTGAAACTAACATCAGTAAGTTTGGGGAGTATCCTTTTTTACATTTTAAAAAAAAGCAATATACCAATTTGGAATGTAAGAAATTTGCAGACAAATTTGCAGGCGGGCTCAAGAAGAAGGGTATTACTGTTGGTGATAGAGTTATCGTTTGTATGCCAAACTGTCCAGAAGTTATTTTTGCTTATCAGGGGATAACGAGGGCAGGCGCTATTATCGTACCGGTTATGTTTACTCTCCATCCAAAAGAACTGCATTATATTGCATTAAATTCTGGGGCAAAAGCAGTCATTACCTCCTCACCTATTCTAGGAAATGTAGAGAAAGCGCTTGAAGGGTTAGCTTCTAAACCAATCGTTATCGTAGTAGATCAGCCCAAAAGTGAACGTGGGTTAAACTTTTATGATGTATGGAGTGAAGGTTCTTTTGTTTCAGGTAATGAGAGGAAGGAGGACGATACTGCTGTTATTCTCTACACATCTGGTACTACAGGAAATCCAAAAGGAGTTCTTTTAACTCATAAAAATTTAACAAGTAACGCCGAAAATTCAGTCAAACATAATGAACTTGAACGGGGAACAACGATTGGTGTTCTGCCGCTTGCACATGTCTATGGACTGACGATCTCAAATATTTGTTTATTAATGGGAAGCTCCATTGTTATTTTTTCAAATTTTGATAGTGGAGAAGTATTCAAAGCAATTCAGAAATATGAAGTGAGGAACTTTTCGGCGGTGCCAGCGATGATTCATGCGTTAGTTTCTTATCCTCATGCTGATGACTATAACACCTCAAGCCTTGAATCGGTAAGTTCTGGTTCAGCACCACTGCCTGTGGCCTTGCTGCATGCTTTTGAAAAAAAGTTTGGTGCTAAGGTTTTTGAAGGCTATGGGTTATCAGAGGCTGCTCCTATTGTGACAGCTCATAAAAATGGAATTGAAATTAAACCTGGCTCTGTAGGAATCCCGATTCCTGGAGTTGAAGTGAAAATTGTCGATGACAATGGTAACGAGGTCGAATGTGGTGAGGTTGGTGAGCTTTGTGTTCGCGGTGACAACGTGACACCTGGCTATTATCAAAATGTTGAAGAATCAAGAAAGGTCCTGATCGACTCCTGGTTACATACTGGTGATATGGCACGAATGGATGGTGAAGGTTATGTCTATATTGTTGACCGTAAAAAGGATTTAATTATTCGTGGTGGATTTAATGTCTATCCGCGAGATATTGAAGAAATTTTAAATACTCATGAAACAGTTTCTGAGGTCGCTGTGGTTGGCGTTCCTGATGAAAAAATGGGTGAAGAAATGGTCGCATGTGTGGTGGTGAAACCGGGTGCTGTTACTTCTGAAGAGGAATTAATCACTTATTGTCAGGAGCATTTAGCAAAAAACAAAACACCGCGAAGAATTGTTTTTCTCGAGGCTTTGCCAAGGAACGGTGTCGGAAAAATATTAAAAACACATTTGCGCAAAAGTGTCGTAGAAATAGAGATTAAGTAATTAGGAGGTTTAAAATGGCAAAGAGAAAAATGTTAACGACGAGTAAAAGAGGATTAATGGAGGATTCATTCCCGTTTCGTTTATATCAAAAGGCGAAAAGATTAGGAACCTGGAATCCAAGTGATATCGATTTTAGCCAGGATGCTAGAGATTGGAAAACACTAAATCATGAACAGAAGGAAGACATTCTTCGATTGATCTCACAATTCCAAGCTGGGGAAGAAGCAGTAACACTCGATTTACTCCCGCTGATTATGGCGATTGCAAAAGAAGGACGTCTTGAGGAAGAGATGTTCTTAACAACATTTTTATATGAAGAAGTAAAGCATACAGAGTTTTTTCGGCTTATACTGAATTCCATCGGCGAAAAAGGGGACTTATCCCATTTCCATACAGAAACATATAAAAAGATCTTCTATGAAATCCTCCCAAATACGATGGAACGTCTTGTGACAGACCAATCTCCAGAAGCAATTGCAGAAGCCTCCGTTGTTTATAACATGTTTGTTGAAGGTGTCTTAGCAGAAACAGGTTATTATTCTTTTTACCAAGCGTTAGAAACGGCTAATATCATGCCAGGTCTTTTAGAGGGCATTGGGAATTTGAAAAAGGATGAATCCCGGCATATTGGCTATGGCACCTTCCTGCTTCAACGATTAATTTGTGAACACCCTCATCTCTTTGATTTTGTTGCGGCGAAGATGACTGAACTTACTCCTTTATCTCTTAGATTAAATGAGGAAGGAATAGCGGGTAGGGAGGTAAGCGCATTTGGCGGTGATCCAGCAATGGTGATGGATTTTACACTCAAACAGCTGTCAGTTAGGATGGAAATCCTTGCACGTGCAAAAGGAAAAAAAATTGAAGAGATTTATAGATTCTCAGAAAGTGAATTAGGTGTATTATAGAGGCCTTTATAAAAAGGAGGAACGGAAATGACAGTAAAAGTCGAAGTTCAAAGTTTCCCGCTGTTTATTAATGGAAAGTGGGAGCCTGCAAGCAATCAAGAAACCTTTGATGTCTTTAATCCGGCTACTGGTGAACTTGTTGCAAAAGTGGCAAAAGGTACTGCAGCTGATGTTGATCGTGCAGTCCAAGCTGCAAGAGAGGCGTTTGATAACACCGACTGGAAAAATATGAATCCAAAAGATCGCGCCAAAGTACTTTATGCGATTTCTTATCAGATTGCTGCGCACGCAGAGGAGTTGGCTTATTTAGAAGCGATTAGTTCTGGCGGCACAGTACGTAGAATTGGTAACAGTGATATTTTACAAATGGTTGACCTGTTCCAAACACTTGCTAACTTTACCCTAGAATACCCATTCTCGGAAACATTGCCGGTACCGCCATTTCCAGGACCAGCACATAATTTTGTTTGGCGGGAACCAATTGGCGTGTGTGCGGCCATAACACCTTGGAATTTACCGATGGTCATTGCCACCTGGAAAATTGCTCCTGCGTTAGCAATGGGTAATACAGTGGTAATTAAGCCGGCAAGCTATACCCCTTTATCCACACTTAAACTGGCTGAATTAATATCCAATGTTGTGCCGCCAGGAGTTATTAATGTAGTAACAGGCCCTGGGGCTGATATAGGTGAAGAGCTCGTTCGCCATCCGAAGGTAGACAAGGTAGCCTTTACCGGCTCAACAGAAGTCGGAAGAAGGATTATGGGATTGGCTTCCGAAACCATTAAAAATACAACATTAGAGCTAGGCGGGAAGTCACCGAACATACTTTTAGAAGATGCGGATCTTAGCATCGCCCTCCCAGGCAGTTTGTTTGGAGTGTTTTTACATTCTGGTCAGCTTTGTGAGAGCGGAACACGCCTATTTGTACCAGATTCCTTGTACGATCAAGTCGTTGCCGGTCTGGTCGCTTTAACTAGCAAGTTGAAGCTAGGAAATCCGCTTGACCCAATGACAGATGTAGGACCAGTTATTTCTAAAAAACAAAAAGAAAGTATTCTTTCTTATATTGAGGCTGGTAAACAAGAGGGAGCCACCCTTGTTTGCGGTGGAAAGGAAGTGAAGGTAGCGGGCTGTGAAGATGGATACTTTGTAGAACCAACGATCTTTACCAATGTAACGAATGATATGAAAATTGCTCAGGAAGAAATTTTTGGACCTGTCTTATGTGTGATTCGCTATTCTGAATTAGACGAAGCCATTAAGATGGCTAACGATACGATCTATGGACTGGCTGCAGGTGTCTGGACACGAGATGTCAATAAAGCGTATGAGGTGGCAAGAAAACTGCAAGCTGGAATCGTTTGGATCAATGACTGGCATATGCTTAGAAGCGATGCGCCATTTGGCGGTTATAAACAAAGTGGAATTGGCAGAGAAATGGGGCAGCAATCGCTAGACGCCTATACACAAACAAAGCATGTGCACACGTCTATGTCTCCAGAGCTTGAAAGACGCAACTGGTATGGTATTCTGTTTGGTCAAAACTAATGAAGAGGTGAAGAAGATCATGAAAACTTCCTTATCACAGTTTATGCTTCGCACTGGTATATACAGCGGTTCAAATTCGAGGGCTATGGTACCAAGTTTGTTTGCAGGACTAGGTGTCAAAAGAGTGGTTCTTTTAAGTGACAGAGGGCTGGAAGCGGCCGGTGTTGTCCAAAAGATAGCAGAAATATTTCAATTAACTGGTCATGGTAGTGGTCCGCAGTTGGTTGGTCAATTTCTAGATATTTCACAGGATGCAGAAAGCCGCTGTATCAATGAGGCTGTCCGTTATGTAAAGGAAGTAGGCGGAGACGCCCTCTTGGCAGTTGGCGGCGGCAGTGTATTGGATACCGTTAAAGGAGTGAAATATGCACTTCATAAAGGATTATCTGATATAAAAGATGCGATTCCAGGCGGTCTATTGTATGAACAATTCCCAAAGGCGAACTTTATTCCGATTCCGCATATTGCGATACCAACAACGGCTGGTACAGGGTCAGAGGTTTCACCGATTGCGGTTATTTTTAATGAAGATATTCAAATGAAGACTAATATTATTAACCCATTTATTAATGCCGATATGGCTGTCCTTGACCCTGATTTAACAGTTGGACTTCCGCCATACATTACGGCCTTTACTGGCTTTGACGCCTTAACACATGCCATTGAAGCCCTTGCTTCACCAACTGCAACAGCCCTTACAGACGCTTATGCCCTGCATGCGATTCGGTTAATTGAAAAAAATCTCCCAGTTGCGGTGGCCGAAGGCACAAATGTAGCCGCTCGAATGGATTTATTACAAGCAAGCCTAATGGGGATAACCGCCTTTAGCTTTGCCTTAAATGCGATTCCGGTACACAACCTGGCGCACGCCTACGGTGCTTTGTTCCGTATTCCACATGGCTTAGCCAATGCAGTCTTCCTGCCGGTTGTAATGGAAATGGTTCCTGCATTATACCTGCCAAAAGTAAGGGAACTTGCTGCAGCATTAGACGTTGAGGTGAAAGGTGAAACTGCTGAGGCGGCTTTAGCCAAGGTCGTGGAAAAGATACGTTTGCTTCAGCATAAGGTTGGCCTTCCTGCGGATTTCAAACAATACAATATCTCGGAAGAAAATCTTGCCCAAACGGTGCCAGCCGTAATGAAAGACCCGGCAGCACTAAGCTTCCCAATGCCAAAAGAATTAATCGCAGCAATTGGACAAAGAGTTGTTCCACTTGGAGTAAAATAAGTAGTGTTGATTGTCCCAGCCGACAAGAGGCGAATTGTTGGCTGGGTTTACTATTAAATGTCGCTTCAATGGCACAATTCGGTTATCCGAGAGTAAATCAGTTTATCCGAGAGTAAATCTGGTTTTCCGAGAGTAAAAGGCGATTTACACAAATATAAATTGATATATGCATTTTCACACATTTATTTTGAAACCTAATAAAGAATCATATATAATTTTCGTTAGGGTCAAACTCAGTAATGGAGCTTGTCTACATATATTAATACGATTAGGAGTTATAACAATGGAAAAAGTACTTATTTTTGGCCACAAGAACCCTGACACAGATACGATTTGTTCTGCAATTGCATATGCAGATTTGAAAAAGCAACTTGGGATGGATGTAGAACCAGTCCGTTTAGGAAGCGTGAATGGTGAAACACAATATGCGTTGGACACGTTCAAAGCTGAAGTACCTCGCTTAGTTGAAAATGTAGCATCAGAAGTAAATTCAGTTATTTTGGTTGACCACAATGAGCGCCAGCAAAGTGCCAATGATATCGCAGACGTTCGTGTTTTAGAGGTAATCGACCACCACCGTATCGCTAACTTCGAAACAAGTGATCCTTTGTACTACCGTTGTGAGCCAGTGGGCTGTACAGCAACTATCTTAAATAAAATGTATAAAGAAAATGGTAAGGAAATCAAAAAGGAAATTGCTGGACTTATGCTTTCAGCGATTATTTCAGATTCTTTGCTGTTTAAATCCCCAACTTGCACACCTGAAGATGTCGCGGCTGCAAAAGAATTAGCTGAAATTGCTGGGGTTGATGCTGAAAGCTATGGCTTAGAAATGTTAAAAGCTGGAGCGGATTTAAGTGACAAGACAATTGAACAATTAATTTCACTTGATGCAAAAGAATTCGAAATGGGTTCAAGCAAGGTAGAAATCGCTCAAGTAAACGCAGTAGATACTGCTGAAGTCCTAGCTCGCCAAGAAGAGTTAGAAGCTGCGATTACAAAAAATATTGAAGAAAAGAACCTGGACTTATTCTTATTCGTCGTAACAGATATCTTAACAAATGACTCTGTTGGTTTAGCATTAGGAAGTAAAACCAATGCAGTTGAAAAAGCATACAATGTTACTTTAGAGAATAATACCGCTGTTCTAAAGGGCGTTGTTTCCCGTAAGAAACAAATCGTTCCAGTTCTGACTGATATTTTTAATCAAGGAATATAATAAAGAAAACCGTTCTTATTTTAATAGGAACGGTTTTTCATATTATTTTTCCGGATATCCTGGTGGATAGTAATAAGGCGGGATTTTGAGCCAGCCTCGCTTACTCATTAACTTTTTTAAGCTGCAACCGAATTTAAATATCTCATACTGGATTTCAAAGAACAATTTACAGATATCATCTCGTACGCAGACCGCTAATGCTTGGCCAAGCAGGGTAATTTTAGCAGAAATTTTTGCAGAGGTTAAATTAGCTAGTTCATTGTCCGTATGTTTTACTCCTAAAGGAATGGCATCGGGATCCGATAAAGGTTTATCCTCGGACGCAGCCGGCAGGGGTATACCTTCTTTTCTTAAAAAAGAACGTAACTGCTCTGCAATATCTGTAGCAGCCTGTTGGCCATTTCTTAAAGCATGAATTAATTCATCATCCTTGGTTGTGTTTAAGCTTTTCTGATAAACCGTTAACCCTTCTTCTATCAATGTAAGCAATACCCACGCATGAGTCACCTCGCCAACATGAAGTGGATTTTGCTGTTGATCAGCTGCTTGAGGAGTAAATAGGTCTTTCATCGATTCAAATACATTGGTCATAATGAACCTCCATTCACGTGTACATAGTTTGATTATTTACATATATTTCCATACGTATGTATTGGAAAAACCGATAAGACCGGAAGTAATAAATAGACAAAACTACTACGTTGACTGTACAGTTTTGGGTATGATAATATTATATAATAATAGAAAGGGGTGAGTAAGTTGGGAAGTTGTATCGTATCGGCGAAGTAGCCAAGTTAATGAATCTCTCCAAAAGAACAATCGATTATTACACCCAAATAGGCTTACTTAACCCTATTCGGACGGATTCTAATTATCGATTGTATGGAGAAGACTGCATTCAAATTATGCATTTAATCGAACACTATAAAAATCTTAATATGCCGCTTGAGGAGATTAAATCTTCAATTGAGTTAATTAAGACAGAAAACGGTATTGATAAGCAAAAGGTAGAAAAGCATTTTGAACAAATTGGAATCTTAATGCGTCATCTTAAAGAAGAAATTGAAGCACTCGAACCCATTCTTGAAAAACTAAATAGCAATCAAAAAGAAATGGTTGTCAATAAACTTTCTTCCCAAGGTGTTCCATTAGCCCAAACATTATTATTATTACTAAGTTAAACTTATATTTACAAAAACCAGGAGGTGTATTCCTTACTTAACAACTTTGAGTAAGGAGACCATTGACCATTATAAACTTGATTGTAATTGCAATTTTAATTGCTTTTACGGCATTCTTCGTGTCTTTCGAATTTGCCATTGTAAAAATCCGTAGTACACGAATTGATCAGCTAGTAGCAGAAGGCAATAAAAAAGCAATTGCAGCTAAGAAAATTGTTTCAAATTTAGATGAATATTTATCAGCATGTCAATTAGGTATTACCGTAACGGCTTTAGGATTAGGTTGGTTGGGTGAACCAACTGTCGAACACATGCTTCACCCATTGTTCACTAAATTAAACATAGCCGAATCAGCAGCCGGTATCTTGTCCTTTATCATTGCTTTTGCGTCAGTAACCTTTATCCACGTTGTGGTAGGTGAACTTGCTCCGAAAACAATTGCGATTCATAAAGCCGAGGCTGTAACGTTGATTTTTGCAAAACCTATGATTATCTTCTATAAGCTTATGTATCCTTTTATTAAAGTATTAAATGGATCAGCACGTGTGATCGTTGGGATTTTTGGATTAAAACCTGCTTCAGAACATGAAGAAGCACACTCAGAGGAAGAACTTCAATTAATTATCTCTGAGAGCTACAAGAGCGGTGAAATCAATCAGTCTGAATACAAATACGTCAACAATATATTTGAATTCGATGATCGTATTGCTAAAGAAATTATGGTACCTCGAACGGAAATCGTTGTATTTGATCGATCACAAACTCTTGCAGAATGTCTAGAAATTGTGAAGGTAGAAAATTATACAAGGTACCCAGTCATTGATGGAGAAAAAGATAACATTGTCGGTATGTTGAACATGAAGGAAGTCTTAACTGATTATATCAGTGGTAAAAACCTTGATACTCCTATTGATGAATATACTCGTCCTGTTATTCAGGTCATTGAATCAATTGCTATCCATGATTTATTAGTTAAAATGCAAAAAGATCGTGTTCATATGGCTATTTTAATGGATGAATATGGTGGTACGGCAGGATTGGTTACGGTTGAAGATATTCTCGAAGAAATTGTCGGGGAGATTCGAGATGAATTTGACGAAGATGAAGTACCAGAAATTAATAAAATTAGCGAAAATAAAACGGTCGTAGATGGAAAGGTACTAATAGACGAGGTAAATGATTTATTTGGTTTAGACATTCAGGAGGAAGAAATGGATACAATCGGTGGTTGGGTTCTTTCCGAAAAAATGGATGTAGTCGAAGGGGATAAACTACAATATGGTGATTACGAGTTTAAAGTCCTTGAGGTCGATGGCTACCATATTAAATCATTAGAAATCGTGAAATTGTTTAAAAAACAAGAATCGATTGCATAACAAAAAAAACAAGGTGGCAGCTGCACCTTGTTTTTTGCTGTTTAAAATGGAAAATGTCTTACCTTTGTTTGTATAGAAACCCATTTTGTTACAGTAAATTCTTCGACCACCCAAGGGTTACCGAATCTGCCTAATCCACTAGCTTTATTACCGCCGAATGGAATATTTGGCGCATCATTTACGGTTTGGTCATTAATGTGTGTCATCCCACTATCGATTAGAAGCGATAATTCCTCACCACGCACTAAGTCACTTGTAAAGATTGAAGAGCTTAGACCATATGTTGTATCATTGGCAATTTCAATCGCTTCACTATCTGTTTGTGCTTTAATTATAGTGGCAATGGGAGCAAATAGCTCTGTTTGCGCTAGTCTGCTAGAATTGTCAACGTCAGTAAACACGAATGGAGTCAGTACATTACCGACACGCTGTCCTTCTAAAGCAACCGTTGCACCTTCTGCTTTTGCATCCTCAATATATTGAAGCGCCTTTTCCAATTGACGTTCGTTCACTAATGGTCCAATGACTGTTTTTGGATCACTAGGGTCACCGTATGGAAGGGAAGCGGCTCTAGCCACAAATTTTTCCACAAATTCATCGTATTTATCCTGGTGAACGATGATTCGGTTAATGATCATACAGATTTGCCCTTGGTGAATAAACTTACCGAAAATCGCAGCATTAACAGCTGCATCGACATCTGCATCAGAAAGAACTACAAACGGACTGTTTCCGCCTAATTCCAGGGCAACACGCTTTAGGTTTTGACCTGCTATCGCACCGATATGACGACCTACAGGTGTAGAACCTGTAAAACTTATAAGATTTAAATTAGGGTTGGTGAGCATACCATCGCCAATTTCATCAATATCAGTTAGGACAACATTTAATACACCCTTTGGAAGACCGGCATATTCAAATGCTTTTGCGATAATGGAACCACCGGATAGCCCCACTTGAATATCAGGCTTATGCACAACACTATTTCCTAATGCAATTGCTGGTGCAATGGTTCTCATTGAGAGATTCATAGGAAAGTTGAAAGGAGAAATAGAAGAGATAACCCCCAATGGAAGACGATGAATGTGATTTAACTTTTCAGGAGATCCAGGTACTTCTCTCACTTTATAAATTTCATCTGCATATTTAATTGCTTCCTCTAAAAATTCTAATGTCAAGTGGTGTTCCACATTCGCTTTTAATAGAGTGCCGCCCGTTTCACGAACAATCGTATTAACGATTTCTTCACGGTTTTCATTCAAGTAGTGTGCAGCTTTATGAAGAACTTCTCGTCTTTCTTCAACCGTTGCTTTTGCCCATTCTTTTTGTGCTTGCTTCGCAATTTCAAATGTTTCTTCCAGTTGTTCTTTTGTAGCTAAACGTACAGAAGCGACAACAGAACGATCGTAAGGGTTTAATATATCATAAGTGCGGTTACTTTTTCCTTCAGTCCATTCACCATTTATATAATTTTTATTTAATACTAGAATAGATTGCATGTTAAGTCCCCTTCCAAATTATATTTGATAACGCATTCAAATTTAATTATCCTTCACTGCAAAATAACAACCCTTACGAATAAAATCACCCCAGTCAATTTCATTAATAAATTGAGTATATCGACTCATTTTTTCGTTGTATAGACATTTGTTGCTGTATATGAAACAAGAAGTAGATTTTTTGAAAAAATTTAAAAAAACTATTTATCGGGTTGAATGTTTAACAAAGCCCATTTTTTCAGAAATTTCCGTTGTTGCCTCGAGAAGCAGACGTCGATATTCAATGTTTTTTTCCTCGTTAAAGTGAATAGTAGGCATAATGATTCCAGCTGCTGCGATAACTTGTCCTGTTGGACCAAAAATTGGTGCACCAAAAGCCGTAGCCCCAACATGTGTTTCATCAGATTCAAAATAAAATTTTTCTTTCCGAATTTTTACAATACGGCTCCTTAATAATTCTAAATCGGTAATTAGTGCTGAGGATTGTTGGGGAAGTGGTTTACTTAATATATATTCAATTTGTTTATCTGGAAGAAATGCTAATAGAATCGGCCCTAAAACACCATAGAAATAATGACGTTCACTTACTCCTGATGATACTTTAAGCCCTTCTTCATTTTCTCTTCTGTAGATATAGGATATTTCATCTCCAGCATAAACCGCCATTAAGATCGTTTGTTTCGTCTTCAAATGTAAAAGTGTTAAAGTATCCTCTGCTTCTTTTTTTATATCAAAGAAAGAAGTATAACGAATCCCTAATTCAAGCAGACGGAGGCCAGGCTGGTATCTGAGGGTATTATCATCAAAGATAACCAATTGTCTTTTCTCTAACGTACATAAGATGCGATAGACCGTAGATTTGGGTAATTTGGTATAAGCAGCGATTTCTTCTATCGTTAAAGGCTTATTTTTTATTGCAAACGATTCAATAACATCAATTGCTCTCTCAACTGACCGAATGGAGCCCATATTTAAATCTCTCATATTTCCCACTCCTAATGTAATAATTTCATTTATTTGATAATACCAGTATTTGGCCAAAAGAGATAGATAAAGAGATAAGGTAACATCTTTGTTCACAAACAAAAATAAATGTCAATTTGAATATTCAAAATATATTGACGATTTTATGACTGTCTGTTAATCTATGTTTAAATAAATGAGTTACCTAACTCGTATAATGAGATGGAAGGGTGAGAATCATTGAAATTAGCGCTGTTTAATCAATCTAAAGTAGGTCTTGTGCAAGATGAAGTAGTGTATGATATTTCTTCCCTTATCGGATGGGATAGTCAAAAACCGCAAGAATCATTAGTTAAATTAATGGGGAATTTTACGGAAGGAAAAACAAAAATTGAAAATCGTCTGTCCCAATGTGAAGTCTACCAATTATCAGATGTTAAACTTGAACCTCCAGTGCCAGCTCCCAGCAAAATCGTAGCAGCCCCTGTAAATTATCACTTACACCAAGATGAAATGAATGAACAATTTAATAATGCTGAATATACGATTGAAAAGTTAGGTTTTTTCTTGAAAGCGCCTTCTTCTATTATTGGACCTAATGATACTGTAAAACTCCCGTTTAAAGACCGGAGAACGGATCATGAAGCTGAAGTAGCTTTTGTAGTAGGAAAACGGGCAAAAGATGTTCCTGCATCTGAAGCCCATAACTACATATTTGGGTACTTCGCACTAATGGATATCACAGTAAGAGGAAAAGAAGACCGACCTTGGCGTAAATCGTTTGATACCTTTACTCCGATTGGACCATGGATTGTTACAGCTGATGAAATTGAAAATCCAAATGAATTAGGGTTTAAATTATGGGTCAATAACGAGGTTCGTCAATCCGCAAACACAAAAGATTTAATTTATGATTGCTATAAATTCTTTGAAGTAGCTTCAGCTGCGATGACTCTAGAGCCAGGGGATATCCTAACAACAGGTACACCAGAGGGCGTTGGAGAAATCACTAAAGGAGATACAGTTACAATTAAGATTGACCGTATTGGCGAGTTTTCTGTCAATGTAGAGTACAAGGAGGAGTGATTTAATATGGCACAAAAAGTTAAACCTGAACTGCAAGAACTTCATGAAAAATTAGAAAACGAAAATTTAGGTCCTTTATGGGCGGCTATTCATGAATTAAATACGATCGAACCGGTTGCAAAACCAATTCCTTATTTATGGAAAAAAGAACTTATTGAAAGTAATTTAAAAAAAGCACAAGAAATTTTAACTGTCGGTGATGGGGCAGATCGACGTGCAGTTTTTTTAATCAATCCAGGTATGAAGGATATCGGTCCTTACGGCTGGGGGGGAGCAACACAAACACTTTATGCAGCTGTTCAAGCCGTAAAGCCAGGTGAGATTGCCCCAGCACATCGCCATACCACAACTGCAATACGATTTATTATGAGTGGTAAAGGTGGAAAAGGAACAGTTAATGGAGAGAAATTAGATTTTCAAGAAGGAGATTATTTGATTACTCCTACAATGGCTTGGCATGACCATGCTAATGAAGGGGATGAAGAGGTTCTCTGGATGGACTGCTTGGATTCTCCATTTACAAAATACTTAAACGTATGTTTCACAGAATTTTTACCAAATAAACAACAAGAACTAACTGTCCCTAACGATTATAATACAAATCAATTTAAGGGCGGCATGATTCGACCAATCGCAAAACGAAACGAAGAACTTGCTCCGTTAGGCCGTTATCAATGGGCTCTAACAAAACAAGGACTTGATGGGTTAAGTGAATATGAGCCAGACCCAATTGATGGTTATGCAGTCGAGTACATTAATCCAACTAACGGTAAAGATGCAAATGACCGTATAGGGGCGAGAATGCAAAAACTTCCCCCTAATTTCCAAGGAAAGGCACATCGACATGTTCATAGTAATGTGTACCATGTTTTCAGAGGGGAAGGTTATACCGTTATGAATGGGGTTAGATATGATTGGTCAAAAGGGGATTTCTTTGTTATCCCAGCATGGACCTGGCATGAGCATGTGAATTTATCAGGTGATAAAGAGGCATATCTATTCTCAACCAACGATTTACCTATTATGGAAGCCTTCAATTTTGAAAAAGTAGAAGAATATGAGAAAAATAATGGTCATCAAACAATTACAGGAGTATTTGAACCAGTCATTCCATAAGGAGGGAAAATATTGTGTTAAAAAATCCAATAATCATTGCTGGTGCAGGACCAGTTGGGATCACCCTGGCGGATAAATTAAGCTTCCATGGAATACCTGTTATTGTCCTAGAAAAAAGTAATGCCCCGAACAAAGAGTGGCGGGCTTCAACCTTTCATGCCGGAACCCTAGAGTTATTAGAAGAAACTGGTGTGACGGAAGAGTTGATTGCTCGTGGGCTTAAGGCAGAAAAAGTCCAGTACCGTGATCGTAAAAATGGTTTATATGCCGAGTTTGATTTTACGTTACTTAAAGATGAAACAAAATATCCATTTCGTCTGCAATTATCACAAGCTACATATGTCCAAGTGGTATATGAAAGAATAAAGAGCCGTCCTGAGGTAGATGTTCGTTTCCAAGCGGAAGTAGTGGATTATGAGCAGGATGACAATGGCGTAACGGTTACAATTAAAACCCCAAATGGACTTGAGACGCTTCGTACTCCTTATTTAGTTGGGACAGATGGCGGCAGAAGTACTGTTAGAAAGAAATTAGGGGTGAAATTTGACGGATATACCCATGAAGAACGTTGGTTACTAGTAGGAACACCTATCCCATTTGATCGTTATATTCCTGATCTAGCAATGGTGAATTATATTTCCGATCCGGAAGAATTTTTATTCATATTGAGAGTTCCAGAAGCTTGGAGATTCTTATATCCAGTTCCTGCTGATGTTCCAGACGAGGTGGCTTTAGATCCAGAACGTATACAGCAAACGATGCAAAAGGCACTGAAGACAACAGATAGATTCCCAATTGTTGAAAATACCATTTACAAGATACATCAACGTGTAGCGGAGAAGTTTTATAAAGGGCGTGTGGTTTTGGCAGGTGACGCTGCTCATCTTAACAGTCCAATGGGTGGATTAGGATTAAATAGCGGCATTCACGATGCTACTGATATAAGCAAACGCTTAATTCGGATTATTAATGAAGGAGCAGACCACGAATCAGAGCTTGAAAAATACAGTGAAGTTCGCCAAACAGTGGCTGTAGATTATGTAAAAGAAATTAGTGAGAAAAACACTCGAGTGGTAAAGGAAAAAGACCCAGACTATCGTTTGCAGCTTCAAAAGGACTTGAATAGTCTTGCAACAAATCCTGTCACAGCCAGACAATGGCTATTACGCTCAGCCATGATTGCTAGTGTCCGCGAGCAAGGAATAGGAGAACCGCCAGCAGTAGTCAGATAAAATATAATCTCTGTAGAAATACTCAATCTATAATGTAAACGTTTTCTTCTGAGTGGGTGGAAGAAACGTTCAAGGAAGGATGAATGAGAAATGAGTGCACAAGAGGTTCAAGTAAAAGAGATTCAATTGTTAATCAATAACCAAGAAGTTGCTACAGATAAATATGTGGAAGTGAGAGATCCTGGTCGCTTAACAGATGTGGTTGGCAGAGTGGCACAAGCAACAGTTGAACAGGTAAATACAGCTGTTGAAGCTGCACATTCCGCATTCCAGACCTGGCGCCATTCAACCTTAGATGAAAGATTAGAAGTCCTCTATAAAATTGAATGTCTATTAAAAGAAGAAGCCTCTGAACTAGCAGCCACATTATCACGAGAAAATGGTGTTCTTTATTCTACCTCATTAGGTGAAATTGATATGGCAGTTCGCGCTGTACAGGCAACGGTAAAAAATGCAAAATCTTTCTTTCATCCTATCATAAAGGAGGATGGGGACAGCTGGGTAAGTATTGAAAAACGACCAATTGGGGTCATTGCTGGGATTGTTCCATGGAATGCACCGATGGTTTTGACGATTCAAAAAGTAGCACCAGCGATTGTAACCGGTAACACACTAGTCATGAAGCCATCACCAAATGCGCCGATGGGTGTTAGCCTTGTGTTGAAAAAGATTGCTAGTTTTCTTCCGCCAGGAGTTATTAACGTTATTCACGGTGACGTTGAAGTAGGATCGGCATTAAATAAACATCGACACGTTCGAAAAATTTCCTTTACCGGAGGCGGACAAATCGCCAAGTATATTATGAAGGACGCAGCAGACTCCTTAAAGAATATTCATTTTGAATTGGGCGGGAATGACCCTGCTATTGTTCTCGACGACGCGGATATCGATGATATTATTCCCAAAATTGTTGGAAGTGCATTTAGAAGATCAGGGCAAGTGTGTTTCGCGATAAAACGCGTTTATGTACCTGAAAATCTTTACGATACCTTCTATGAAAAAGTGTGTCAGTTTGTAGGTCAATACAAAGTTGGACATGGACTAGATGAGAAAGCTACTTTTGCGCCAGTAAATAATAAAAATCAATATGACCAAGTTAATCAATTGATTGAAAGAATCAAGAATAGCAATGCAAAAATAGTTCAGCTCGGAGAAAAACTAGATCCAGAAAATTGGGATAATGGTTTTTATATTCTTCCTGCTGTCGTACGTGATGTTGATCCTAAGCAAGAAATTGTTACTTGTGAACAATTTGGACCGGTCATTCCACTAGTTTCTTACCAGACAGAAGAAGAAGTAGTGAAAATGGCAAATGATACGGAATACGGTCTAGGATCCTCGATTTGGACTGGTAATTTTGATAGAGGACTAAGAATTGCCCGTCAGATTGAAGCAGGTATGACATTTATAAATGGATCAGGACAATCTCATTTAGGCTATGAGTTAATGCCATTTGGTGGTGTGAAGCAAAGTGGGATTGGAAGAGAAAATTCTGAGATTGGATTAACAGAATTCATTGAATACCACGCCATCAATTATCACAAATAATTGTAGTATCAAAAATTGATAGTTTAATAGGAAGGTGAAAATCCATGAACAAGTTTCCTGACTTACCAATTTATGCGGGCTTCAATATGCCAACGCGTGCAGAGGTTGATATCCATGACCTAGAAGTCGAAGGGGAATTACCAACTGAAATAAATGGTGCCTTTTACCGAGTAGGTCCAGATCCACAATATCCACCATTGTTAGGTGAGGATATTTACTTTAATGGTGATGGAATGGTCAGCATGTTCCGTTTTGAAAATGGACGTGTAAACTTAAAGACTAGGTATGTTCGTACTGATAAATTTATCTTAGAACGAAATGCAGGCCGTGCACTTTTCGGTGCCTATCGGAATCCATTTACAGATGATCCAAGTGTAAAAGGTGAGATTCGCGGTACTGCAAATACACATGTTATTTTCCATTCTGGTCATTTATTCGCACTTAAGGAGGATAGTCCCCCTGTAGCCATGAACCCATTAACATTAGAAACGTTAGGTTATTGGGACTTTCAAGGAAAATTAAACAGTGAAACTTTTACCGCACATCCTAAAATCGACCCACAAACAGGAGAAATGATTGCTTTTGGTTATGCGTCAAAGGGAATCGACACCCCAGATATTACGTACTACGTAATTAATTCATCAGGAGATATTGTCCACGAAGTAGAATTTAAGGCTCCCTATGCTGCGATGATCCATGACTTTGCTGTTACTAGAGATTATGTTATTTTCCCAGTTGTCCCAATCATGAGCAGTCTTGAGCGGGCAAAAGAAGGCAAACCAACCTTCGGATGGGATGCAACAAAAGAAATTTATTTAGGAGTCCTTCCACGTAAAGGCGATGCGCGTGATGTTCGCTGGTTTAAGGGTCCGAATCAATTTGCTTCCCATGTTATGAATGCGTTCAATGATGGAACAAAAATACATCTAGATATTCCAGTTGCGGAAGGTAATATGTTCCCTTTCTTCCCTGATGTTCATGGTGCACCATTTGATCCAATCAAAGCCGCTTCGCGTCTAACACGATGGACAATGGATATGGAATCATCTACAAGTACGTTCAGTCATAGTCAACTGACTAACATGGTAGGCGAGTTTCCGCGAATTGATGATCGATATGCTATGGAACATTACCGACACGGCTTCCTATGTGTAACAGATCGTTCGTTACCAATTGATAACAATGTAATGGGAAGTATTACAGGTATGTTTATTAACTGCTTAGGTCATATTGATCTATCAACTGGTAAAGAAGAAAGGTATTTCTGTGGACCAAAATCTACTTTGCAAGAACCAACCTTTATACCAAAATCAGATAATGCTGCGGAAGGAGAAGGCTATCTTGTAGCACTAGTGAATCGTTATGATGAAATGCGATCTGATTTGGTTGTATTAGATGCACAGCACTTAGATGATGGCCCAGTCGCAACGGTTAAACTGCCATTACGTTTAAGACAAGGTTTACACGGAAGCTGGGTACCGGAATCTCAGCTTAAAACAGTCACTGTATAAAAGTTGGAAAATAATGGAGGTTTTATAAATGGAACAAACTATTCGTCGGTTAGAAGAAAAGCTAGAACAGTTAACTGCTCAGGTTGGAATTTTGGAAGATACACAAGCCATTCGTAGATTACATCACCAATATGGTTATTACTTAGATCAATGTTTATATAACGAAGTTGTTGAATTGTTCGCAGATAATGGAGTGGCTTTCTTTATGGGAGGAATTTATAAAGGGAAAGAACAAGGAGTCCGCCGTCTCTATATTGATCGTTTCCAAACTAGATTTACGAAGGGGCATAATGGTCCAATTTACGGTTTCTTACTAGATCATCCACAAATGCAGGATATTATTACGGTTTCACCTGATAGAAAAACTGCAAATGGAAGATTCCGCTGCCTAATGCAGGCTGGTCTTCATGAAAGTGCTGAAGGTCAGACAAGACAGTGGTGGGAAGGCGGCTTGTACGAGAATGAGTATGTTAATGAGGATGGGGTATGGAAAATTAAAACGTTGAACTATCGCGGCTTATGGCATGGAGATTTTGATAAGGGCTGGGCACATACGCCACCCAATTTATACCCATTCCCAACTGTTCTTTTTCCGGAGGATCCGATCGGTCCTGATGAATTAATAACAGATCCAAAACCTTGGTTATGGCCTGATACAGCAGTAGTTCCATTCCATTATCCACATCCTGTAACTGGTGAAAAGTGGGAAGCGAAAAAACCTACGAACGTATAATCGCTTATTTAATAATAATAAATTGAAATTGCCACAAAGTTGCAATTAGTAGAATCCCCGCTTATGACCAAGGTCAGGCGGGGATATTGAATAGAGGTGAATATTATGGAGCAACAGCTATTGGACATCAAGCAGTTACAAATCACTTTTAAGACAGATCATGGTGACGTAGTATCCATAGATGATGTTAGTTTTAACTTAAAACAGGGCGAAACAATTGGAATCGTTGGTGAATCAGGATGTGGAAAAAGTGTTACCTCACTCTCGATAATGGGATTACTTGGCCAAAAAGGTACAGTAAGTAATGGGCAAATACTCTTTAATGGTAAAGATCTTGCTGATTGTAATGAAGAAACAATGAGGAAAATCCGGGGAAATGAAATTTCTATGATTTTTCAAGAGCCGATGACTTCATTAAATCCTGTTTTTACAATTGGACATCAACTTATTGAAGGAATTAAGCTCCACCGTAAATTGAAAAAGAGAGAAGCGATAAAAATTGCAGTTGATATGTTAAAGAAGGTTGGAATTCCAAGAGCTGAGGAAATCATTCATGAATATCCACATGCATTATCCGGTGGAATGAGGCAAAGAGTCATGATTGCAATGGCTCTTGCATGTGAACCTAAACTATTAATTGCTGATGAACCAACTACTGCTTTAGATGTTACGATTCAAGCACAAATCCTCGAATTAATGAAAAAGCTCAGAAAAGAATATGGTACATCGATTATGTTGATTACTCATGATTTAGGGGTAATTGCGGAAATGGCCGATCGAGTCATTGTTATGTATGCTGGGCAAGTGGTTGAGGAATCGGATGTGTTTACATTGTTCAATAACCCGAAACATCCTTATACCATCGGTCTTATGAATTCAATTCCCCATTTAGACGATGAATCGGAAGAACGCTTATCTTCAATACCGGGAACAGTTCCTTCCTTACAGCAAATGCCAAAAGGCTGCCGCTTCCATACTAGATGTCCTCATGTTGAAGAGCGATGTATAAAGAATGCACCTCCCTGGACTCTAACTGAAGAAGGACATTTATCCAGATGCTGGTTAACAGTAGATTTGAAAGAAGCAGTGGGGGTGTCACATGAGTAATGTTACGGTAGAAAAGCGTGAGCCTCTGATTACAGTAAATGGATTAAAAACCTATTACCCTATAAAAAAAGGAATTCTTTCTCGAACAGTTGGACACGTAAAGGCTGTTGACGGAGTAAGCTTTTCCATTTTCGAAGGAGAGACTCTTGGTCTTGTAGGAGAGTCTGGCTGTGGGAAATCAACAATAGGAAGATCCATTGTTCGTTTGGAAAACCCTACCGAAGGAAAAATTATTTTCCAAGGAGATGATATTACTGGATTATCCAATAAACAAATGAGTGACTATCGCTCAAATTTACAAATCATTTTTCAAGATCCCTTTTCATCCTTAAACCCGCGGAAGAGAATAAAGGATATTATTGCTGAACCATTAAAGGTACATCAAATCGTTCAACAAAAAGATATCCAAAAGCGAGTCGATGAGCTGTTAGATATGGTTGGGTTACCGAAGCATTATAAAAATCGATATCCACATGAATTTTCTGGTGGGCAGCGTCAACGGATTGGTATCGCTAGAGCCCTGTCATTAAACCCAAAGTTAATTGTCTGTGATGAACCGGTTTCGGCGTTAGATGTATCTATACAAGCGCAAGTGTTAAACCTTTTATCTGATTTGCAGAAGGAATTAAATCTTACCTATCTATTTATTGCTCATGGATTAGGTGCAGTCAAATATATTAGTGATCGGATTGCGGTAATGTATTTGGGAAAGGTTGTGGAAATAGCTAAAACAGAAGATATATTTAAAAATCCGAAACATCCATACTCGCTTGCTTTATTAAATGCCTATCCAGTACCAAATCCAAATCTTAGAAATAAAGAGAGAATTGTCATTCAAGGGGATGTCCCGAGTCCTGCAAATCCACCTAAGGGATGCCGTTTCCATACTCGTTGTCCGATCGCGATGGATATTTGCAGGCAGCAAGTACCTGAATTAAAAGGGACGGATCATGCGGTTGCATGCTTCGCTGTTAATTGATTTACGCTCTAGGAGGTGTTTATTTGTTTTCCTATATCATACGAAGACTCCTAATAACAATACCCATTATTTTTGGAGTAACGATAATAAATTTCTTGATTATTAATATGGCCCCTGGAAATCCAGTTGAGATGATGATCGATCCAAATCTATCTCAAGAAGACATTGAAGCAAGGAAAGAGGCACTTGGTTTGAATGCTCCTCTTTATGTTCAATATTTTAATTGGCTTATGAATCTCTTAAAAGGAGACCTAGGATTTTCCATGTCTACCTTCGAACCAGTGACACAAATTATTTCTGAACGATTAGGGCCAACCATTTTATTAATGGGCACTGCACTATTTATTGGATTATTAATTGCGATTCCTTTAGGGATAATTAGTGCAACAAAGCAGTATTCTAAGCTGGATTATTTAGTTACAGGCGGCGCTTTTATGGGGATTTCTATCCCAAATTTCTTCTTAGGTCTTGGTCTTATTTACATCGTTTCACTGCAGCTGAATCTATTACCGACTGGCGGTATGGTTACGTTAGGTGGAGATAATGGCTTGGCTGACCGTATTCTCCATTTGATTCTGCCTTCAATTGTACTTGGAATCGGAATTGCGGGTAAAAAGATACGATACGTTAGGTCGAGTGTGCTAGAGACCTTAGGACAGGATTACCTTCGAACCGCAAGAGCGAAAGGCTTACGAGAATTTATTGTTATTAATAAACACGGACTCAGAAATGCATTAATTCCAATTATCACTGTTATTGGTTTAGAAATTCCGTTACTTCTTGGAGGGGCAGTCATTATTGAGCAAATCTTTCAATGGCCTGGTATTGGGCAATTGACAATTTCTTCGATTATGTCTCGTGATTATCCTACCTTAATGGGATTAAATTTACTCGCAGCGGTTATTGTCGTATCAGCGAATTTACTTACTGATATTGTTTACTCACTTGTAGATCCACGGATTAAATACGAATAGTGAGGGGAGGGGAATTATGTCTTTAGTAAACATAAAGCAGGAAAATGAAACTAGTTTAGGTCAAGTTATACCGATGGTACCTGAATCTACTATTAAAGAAGAAAGCTATTTGCAAATGGTAGTTAGAAGATTTAAAAAACACAAGCTAGCGGTAATTGGACTTTTTGTGATGATATTACTTGGATTAATGGCAATTTTTGCTCCATTAATTGCTCCATATGATCCATACGCTGTAAATGAAACATTCTCAGCCCCGCCTACTTCTGAGCATTGGCTGGGCACTGACCAAGTTGGGAGAGATATCTTAAGCCGTTTGATTTATGCTGCAAGAGTTTCGTTAATGGTGGGAGTAGGGGCAGTCGCGATAAGTGTAGTAATTGGTACAATATTAGGGCTGTTATCTGGGTACTATGGCGGCAAAATAGACATGGTTATTATGCGGTTAACGGATGTTTTTATGTCGTTCCCACATTTAATGTTAATCCTTGTTGTGGTTAGTGTGGTAGGTCCAAGCTTAACAAATGTCATACTCGTCATGGGTCTATTATTTTGGACGGGGGTTGCACGTCTTGTTCGAGGCAGTGTTTTACAAGTGAAACAACTAGACTATGTGAAGGCAAGTATTGTACTAGGTTTAAGTACCCCACGGATTCTCTTTCAACATATCTTGCCGAATGTAATCGCTCCTATTTTGGTAAATGGGACATTCGGGATTGCAGCTGCTATTATCATTGAAGCTTCATTAAGCTTCTTAGGTCTGGGTGTTCAGCCTCCTACAGCAAGTTGGGGTAATATGTTAACCGATGCCCAATCACTAACCGTTTTGTCATCACAGCCTTGGGTATGGGTGCCGCCTGGTTTACTCATAATGCTTACCGTATTGTCTGTCAACTTTATCGGTGACGGATTACGTGATGCCTTGGATCCTAAGAGTATTAAGTAGGTTCATAGTTGAGAATACAAAACTATTGGGGGAATATCGATGAAGTGGTTTACTAGGGGTAATTGGCAATGGCTTGTGATTTGTCTTGTTTTCATGCTGGTTATAACAGGCTGTAATTCAAATGAAACGAGCACTGATGTCAAAAAGGACGGGGAAGCAACGAAGGGGGATAAATCGATTAGCATTGGGATCACTAGATCACCTGCATCATTTAACCCGCTTGACAGGGCAGATTGGTCTCAATTCTATATTTCTTCCGTCATGTTTAATCCATTAATGGAAATGGATGAGGATTTTAACTTTATTCCAAGGTTAGCAGATAGTATCGAAACAACTGATAACCAAACCTTTACAGCAAAACTAAATCCAAATGCAAAATGGACAGATGGAAAACCGGTTACCGCTGATGATGTCCTTTTTAGTCTTGAAATGCTCACAAATCCAAAATTCAGTTCATTGCTGACCTCACAATTTCAAATTTTAGAGGGCTTAGCGAAAGGTGGAAAATTTGAAGGAGGATCATTTGCTGATTTTTCTGGAGCAAAAAAGGTAGATGAACATACAATTATCTTTAAAACTCAGACTCCCGTGGATCCAAATGTTTTCAAGGAAAAAATTGCAGCAAACCTTAAGGCTTTACCAAAGCATGTGTTAGGGAATGTAAGTCCAGAAACTTTGCAGCAAAATCCATTTATGCAAAAACCAACAGTAACATATGGAGCTTATAAATTCGTAGAATTTCAGAATAACCAATATGTAGCATTAGAGGCGAATAAGGGTTATTTTAAGGGAGCACCAAAAGTAAATAAGCTGTTCTTTAAGATTATGCCGGTTGCTAATCTTGTAGCACAGTTCCAAAACGGTGACATTGACATGAACTTCCCTGATATTGGTTCACTCTCATTACAAGATTATGAAACTGTAAAAAAGATGAACCATATTAAAACTGAAGATGGTGCACCAGTTAACTATAAGTTAGTAGGATTTAATACAAAAAGTTTAGATGAAAAAGTGAGACAGGCAATTGCTTATGGTATCAATCGTGAAGGCATGGTTAAGGATTTGCTGAAGGGTGCAGGTGAAGTTTCAACTGGCCCGTATGCACCAGTCCATCCATATTACAACGAGGATATTAAGAATGATTATCCATATAATCCAGAGAAAGCCAAAGAATTACTGAAAGAAGCGGGCTGGGATTCAAGCAAGACGGTTAACTACATCGTACCAATTGGAAACCAAGAGCTTGAAAAAGCCGGGGACTTAATTGCAGCAAATCTGAAAGAAGTAGGTATCAATGTGCAAGTACAAAAATCCGATATTCCAGGGATGATTCAAAAACTAAAAAAAGGTGAATTTGATATGTATTCTATCACTTTCTCTTTTGTTCTTGATCCTGATGTATCCTTTGTGTACCAATCAGGGGCTAGCAATAACTTCACATACTGGAGTAATTCAGAAGTGGATGATTTGTTAGGTAAAGGATTACGTGAAACAGAACAATCTGCACGTAAAGAGCTTTATGATAAATTCCAAGGACTCCATGTAAAAGAGCTGCCTGAAATAGGTCTTTATGCTGACTACCGACTCCGTGCAGTAAATAAAAGGGTAACAGTAGGTGGACCAAAGGATATTGGTATGTTAATCAATGTTCATGAGTGGGATGTTAAATAAGAAAGAAATGGTTGAATCCCCCTATTGGGGGGATTCAAGATAAAGGGTATTCATATTCGATCTTAGGGAATGAGGGGGATAAATAGATGGTGAAAACAAAGAGATTCGTAACTTTATTGATTTGTTTTTTTGTAATCTTTATGGTAGCTGCTTGTCAAAACTCATCCACGACTACTTCAAACGAAGAGTCAAATAATAATAGTGAAGCCACTGGTGGAAAGAAATCAATCAGCATTGGGATTACCGTTGCGCCGGGCTCCTTTAACCCAATTGACCGAAATGATTTTGCAACGTTGAACATTACCAACTTGTTATTTAACCCTTTAATGGATTTAGATGAGGATTTCAACTATGTCCCAATGCTGGCAGATAGCGTGGAAACAACAGACAATCAAACGTTTACGGCAAAACTTAATCCAAACGTTAAATGGACAGATGGACAGCCAGTAACAGCGGAGGATGTACTTTTTACGATGCAAATGATTTCACATCCAAAAGTAACATCATTATTCGCATCAAATTTCTCAATTCTTGAAGGTTTAGGAAAAACTGGTAAGCTTGAGGCAGGAAATTTCGAGGATTTACCGGGTGTGAAAATGATTGATGAACATACCATCGTCTTTAAAACGAAAAAGCCAATTGATATTATGGCATTCCATGAAAAAATCTCCTTTAACCTTAAGGCAATGCCTAAGCATATTTTAAAAGATGTAGACCCTGAAACATTACATCAAAATGAGTTTATGCAAAATCCAACTGTTTCATATGGTGCTTTCAAATTTGTTAGTTACCAAAAAAATCAATTTGTTGAATTGGAAGCAAACAAAGACTATTACAAAGGAGCTCCAAAACTCGACAATCTTTATTTTAAAATCATGCCTGCTGCTAATCTTGTAGCTCAATTTCAAAGTGGAGAAATCGATATGAACTACCCTGAAATTGGTTCAATAGCAATCCAGGATTATGACAAGGTAAAATCGATGGATAACCTTGTAACCAAAGAGGGTCTCCCATTAAACGATAAGTTCATCGGCTTTAATAATGAAAAAATCAAGGACAAACGCGTAAGACAGGCGATTGCCTATGGTATTAATCGTCAAATGCTTGTCGATAATTTGTTAAAAGGATCAGGTCAAGTAGTAAATGTTCCTTACGCAACAGTTCATCCATTTTATAATAATGCCGTAGAGGGGAAATACCCTTACGATCCTAAAAAGGCAAAAGATTTACTTGCTGAAGCTGGCTGGGATAAAAACAAGGCCCTAAAGTTTGTTGTTCCAACAGGAGATGCCACAATGGAGCAGGCAGCGAATATTATTGTTGCCAATTTGAATGAAGTCGAAATTAAGGCTGAAATTCAAAAATTGGATACCGCTTCTGCTGTCCAAAGTTTACGATCTGGTGATAATGATATGTTTATTTGGAATAATCGCTTTAAGCTCGATCCTGATGTTACACAGCTATTTGGAACAGGTGCCAGCATTAACTTTACTCGCTTTAGTAATGCTGGTGTAGACCAGGCATTAGCAAATGGACTAAAGGCAACAGATGAAAATGAGCGGAAGCAATATTACCATGAATTCCAAGAGTTATTTGCAGAAGAACTGCCACAGCTTGGCTTATACTTGGATAAACGGTTACGTGCAGTGAACAAGAGAGTACTAGTAGGCGAACCTAAGGATATGGGGATGCTTATTAATGTCCATGAATGGGATGTAAAATAGTTAGAATTCGTCATAAAGTAATAAAATCTCCCCCATAATTGATAATGGGGGAGATTTTTTATTAGCTAATAGGGTCCAATTTTAGTTTGTAACCCATTCTTTCTGAAATATTTTCCCCGCATTCTTTCACGAGCTTTTTTACCATCTCTACCTGATCGTCATCAAAGTAAATAGCTGGTCCAATAACCCCAATGGCAGCAATAGGCTCACCAACAGCGTTAAAAACGGGGGCAGAAATACCCATTACACCGACAGTAGTTTCATTCGCCTGCATATAAACTCGTTCCTTCTTTATTTTGGATAAGCGCTGTCGAATAATATTTTTATCGGTAACAGAATTAGGGGAGCTTGGTTTAAATTCATCCTGTAACAATCGTTCCACCTTTTGTTCTGGAAAGAAGGCAAGGATGGAATGACCAAGCACTCCAAAGAAAATATTTCGGCGCACACCTACTTGAGTAGAAACCTTTAATCCTTCCCTGCTCTCTCTTTTAAAAATATAAAAAAGCTGATCATCATCTTCTTTTAGAGCCATTAGAACGGTTTGTTTTGTTTTCTTAAACAGTTCATCAAGTAAATCCTCTGCTTCTTTTTTGACATCCATAACCGCAGCCTGCAGAAAACCGAACTCTATTAAGCGGAGTCCAGGCTGATACGTAAGTGAATCCTGGTCAAATTTAATTAAACCTCTTCTTTCCAAAGTGTATAGGATTCGATAAACGGTATTTTTCGGAATGTCGGTCATGGTTGAAATCTCTTCAATGGATAGTGCTGATTTCTCTAGGGTAAAAACTTGAAGGACATCAATGGCACGGTCAATCGTCTTAATTGAAGTCATATTAATATCACGCATAAGGCACCACCCTCTATAAAATAATTTTTAGAATTGTTCGTCTTTATATCAGTTTAGTATATTTTTTTGGGTTACACAACTCATTATTTTAAATGTTAATTGACAATTTACAGAATATTTGATAAACTTTAATTAAATTAATGAGTTAAACAACTCATTTTTATTAACACGTTACTACTAAAAAGAATTGAGGGATGTTGGATGGCTGTTAATGACGCAAGGAAAGCAATAGAAACTGAAGAAGTTGTACCAGGTGGAGAAAACGTCAAAGTAGAATTTGAAAATGGGATCGCATGGGTTACATTAAATAGACCGAACAAACGAAATGCAATGAGTCCGGCATTAAATAGTGAAATGCATGAAGTATTGGATGCACTAGAACTTGATGATCGTTGTAAAGTTCTTGTTCTAACTGGTGCAGGCGAATCCTTTAGCGCAGGTATGGACTTAAAAGAATACTTTAGAGATATTGATGATGATCACCCTGCAAAAGTTATGAAAATACGCCGTAATGCTACAGCTTGGCAATGGAGAAAACTATCCTATTATTCCAAGCCAACAATTGCGATGGTTAATGGCTGGTGTTTTGGGGGAGCTTTCACACCGATGCTTTCTTGTGATTTAGCAATTGCTGCTGATGAAGCAATTTTTGGTTTATCTGAAGTTAACTGGGGAATTATCCCTGCGGGGAATGTTACACGAGCTGTAGCTGGTGCGTTAAACCAGCGAGATGCTTTGTACTACATTATGACGGGAGAAACATTCAATGGTCAGAAAGCTGCAGAAATGGGCTTGGTAAATAAATCAGTTCCAAAAGATGAACTGCGCCAGCGCACAAGAGAATTGGCTCAAACACTTTTAAGCAAAAACCTTCATGTAGTGAATCAATCAAAACTAGCTTACAAATACTCACGTGACATGGATTATGATACTGCAGAAGAATACTTATTTGCCAAACAGGCTCAAAATATTGCTCAAGATACGGAACGTGGACGCCAACAAGGTTTGAAACAGTTCCTTGATGACAAGTCTTTTAAACCAGGTTTAGGTGGTTATAACCGTGAGTCCTAATCACAATACAGTAGAATTGGAGATTCAACCTGCTTCTATTAAAAAGTTGTTATCACCTCGTTCGATAGCGATTGTGGGAGTTTCTGGAACACCTGGTTCGGCAGGTAATACCATTTTAAAGAATCTAGAACGCTTCAATTACAGTGGAGAGATTCACCTCGTAAATAAAAAACGATCAGATGTAGAAGGAAAGCCTTGTGTTCCTAGTATTGATGATTTACCAGAGGGAATTGATGCGGTTGTATTATGTGTTCCCTATACAGCAGTAGTGGAATCTGTTAAAGCTTGTGCTCGACGAAAAGCTGGGGCTGTAATGATTTTTGCAGCAGGCTTTGCTGAAGTCGGTGAAGCGGGGAAATTAGCTCAAGCACAAATTACAGAAATTGGTCGAGAAAATGGAATGATGATTGCTGGTCCGAACTGTATGGGTTTGACTAATTTCGTGGAAAACGTCCCATTAACGTTTGCCCCAGGTCTAAAAAAGACGGAAGTTAAAAATAACAATTCCCTCTGTATCTTGGCACAAAGTGGCGGAATGATGTCCAATCTTCGAGAGATTGCTCAGGCTCGTGGAATTTCCTTGACCCATGCGATTTCGACTGGAAACGAAGCAATTGCAGGAATAGAAGATTATCTTGCATACTTAATAGAAGATGAACCTACAAAAGTTATTGCGATGTATGTGGAACATATTCGTCGACCAAAGCTTTTCTTAGAATTATCTGCCAAGGCACGGCAGATGGGTAAAACCATAGTACTCTTACATCCAGGCAGAAGTGAAGCCTCACGAGAAGCAGCTCAGTCTCATACAGGCTCATTAGTTGGCGATTATACCGTCATCAAAACCCTGTTAGAACAAGAAGCCGTAATTATGGTAGAGACAATGGAAGAATTAGTAGATGTATCTTGGTTCTTAACAAGTTTTGAGAGGCCTCCGGTTGAGGGGGCAGCAATCCTGACTGACTCTGGTGCAGTAAAAGGATTTGCCCTTGATTACTGTGAGACCGTTGGGTTGAATCTCCCAGAACTATCAGAAATGTCAAAAGTATCGCTTCAAAAGCTATTACCTGAATTCTCAAGTGCTACAAATCCATTGGATGTAACCGCTCAAGTTTTAAGCGATATGTCTTTATATACGAGTTCTGCCAAGTGTTTATTAGATGATTCAAAGATTGGTAGTTTAATGATTATCGTTTTACCAGGCTCTCCACATATTGCCTTGGCAAAAGTGAGAGCTGCACTTCCTTCCATTAGTGGTACAACAAAGCCGACTGCCTATGTTGTTATGGGAGAAGGATCACCATTGCAAGAGGAAGTGGCCACAGAACTAATGGAAAATGGCATTCCATTTTTCCGTTCCCCGGAACGGGCAATGCGGGCTATAGCTGTTCTTACTAAGTATGGTAATTCTTTAAAAAAGGTTAATAGTTTAGGGCAGCAGGCTCCAATTAAGACTCCAGTACTGACCACTAAGGGAGTTATCCCTGAATACGCTGGCAAAGAATATTTTGCAGAGGTTGGAATACCTGTTCCAAATTTCTTATTAGCAAAAGAATTTGATAATGCCATCGAAGCAGCTAAAAGTATTGGTTTTCCAGTAGTTTTGAAAGCGCAATCACAAGTATTAGCGCATAAAAGTGATGTAGGCGGTGTCATTGTTGGTATTAAGGATGAAACAGAATTAGCAGAGGCATGGACAACACTCCATTCAAATATTAGAGCAGCTCAGCCTAATTTGGAGCTCGATGGTGTTCTCGTTGAGAAAATGGGTGAAAAGGGTATTGAAATGGTTGTGGGGGCACGAAGAGATTCAGATTGGGGACCAATTGTAATGGTTGGCCTTGGTGGAATTTGGATCGAAGTTTTAAAGGATGTCCGGTTTATGTCACCGAATTTAACCGAAGAGAATATCGAGCAAGAAATTTTAGCATTAAAATCAGCCGATTTATTAAAGGGAGCTCGTGGTTCTGCACCAGCGGATGTCAAAGCCTTAACAAAGGTTGTGGCGAGGGTGGGACAATTAATGAATGCAGTACATGAAATTGAAGAAATCGATATTAATCCAGTGATTGTCTATCCTGAAGGTAAAGGTGTCTTGGCTCTTGATGCACTAATTGTTACTTCAGAATAACGAAAGAGAATAGAAAAACCAATTGTGGGTATGCACGATATAGAAATGCATACCTTCTTTAAATAATAGTTTTTTTAGTTGGGAGGATTTACAGTGGATTTTACTTTAACCGAGGAACAGGAAATGCTTCAAAAGACCGTTCGTCAATTTGTTCAAAATGAACTGCTTCCATTAGAGCAGGAAGTTATGCGAAATGAACGGGAAGGACGTCCTGGATATACGGATGATCAAATTCAACAATTACAGCTTAAAGCGAAAGAAATGGGTTTCTGGGGGATTAATACACCCGAAGAATATGGTGGTGTAAATCTTGGACCATTTATGACGACCTTAATCAACATTGAATTAGGAAAAACATTTATTCCATTTACCTTTGGTGGCGAGGCGGATAATATCCTTTATAATTGCACCGAAGAACAAAAAAAGAAATATTTGTATCCAGTGATTAGTGGGGAGAAAACAGCCTGTTTCGCTCTAACGGAGCCGGGGGCTGGATCTGACGCTAAAAGAATTAAAATGAGTGCTGTTAAGGAAGGGAGTGAATATGTGCTGAATGGCGAAAAGATTTTTATTACCCGTGCCCATAAGGCTCATTTTACAATGGTCTTTGCAGTTACAGACAAGGAAACAGGCTGCAATGGTGGAGTAACTTGTTTCCTTGTTGACCGTGAAATGGGATGGCGTTCTGAGCCAATTCAAACCATGGATGATTGGGTTGTTTCCTCAGTTGTATTTGAAAATGTTCGTGTGCCTGAAGAAAATATTTTAGGTGAATTAGGAAAAGGCTTTGAACTTGCAATGAAATGGATCACTATGGGGCGTGTCAAAATCAGTGCATGGTCGATAGGTATTGCGGAGCGTTTACTTAATATGGCCATGGAGCAGGCTAAATCAAGAGTTACATTTGGCCATCCGATTTCAGAATACCAAGCGATACAATGGATGATTGCTGATTCTGCAGTCGAGCTGGAGGCTGCCAAATTGTTAACGCTTCATGCTGCTCAATTAGCTGAAAAAGGAAAAGATGGTAAACGTCATTATGCTTCCATTGCTAAACTATATAGTACAAACATGGTACATCAAGTTGTTGACCGTGCACTCCAAATCCATGGAGGGATGGGGGTAACCAAGGAGCTACCAATTGAAAGATGGTACCGTACAGTTCGTAAGTACAGAGTTTTTGAAGGTACAGATGAAATATTACGTCGTACGATTGCATTTAATCTATTAAGCGAGAAGGTTAAGTTAGGAGAGTTTTATTAATTATAATTTTGGGGGTGTCGAACGAATATGACTGAAAAAATAAGTGTGCTTGAAAAAAAGATAGAGGAAGTCACAAAGCGTATTTCGGATTTAAACGATATCGACTCGATTCGAAAACTGCATCATATTTATGGGTACTATTTTGATGCATGCTTATTTAATGAAGTAGTAGATTTATTTGCAGTAGATAGTGAAGTCCGATTTATGGGTGGAATTTTCAAAGGAAAGGAAGGTGTGCGCCGTTTTTTCTGTGATCGTTTACGGATGAGACATACAAATGGACATAACGGACCTATTTATGGCTTTTTGTTAGATCATATTATGATGCAGGATATAATTACCATCTCCGAAGACGGAAAGACCGCAAATGGAAGGTATCGTACGTTCATGCAAGCAGGACGTCACGAACTTGCTAAAGGATTAACAAGGCAGTGGTGGGAAGGCGGTGTGTACGAGAATACGTATGTAAAAGAAAATGGTATATGGAAGTTTAAGATTTTAGATTACCGTGGTCTATGGCATGCTGACTTTAAAACAGGTTGGGCACATACCCCTCCAAATTTATATCCGTTTTTCTCTGAAACATTTCCAACAGATCCTATTGGGCCAGATGAAATTCTTGATATCGTGCCTAAACCTGTTTTATGGCCGGATACAGGTGTCCTGCCATTTCATTATCCACACCCTGTTACCGGGGAAGAGTGGGACCAAAATAAAGATCTTAATACATTAAGATGAAAGAAATGCCAGCCCCGAATGTTAAACCTGAGGCGGTGAAAAGAATAAATGAACAATCCTGATTCTGTAGGAAATTCTCTATGGACAAAGGATTTTATCCTCACGTCTATGTCCAATCTATTTCTATTTTTTAGTTTTCATTTATTGACCCCCATTTTACCCATATATATCGTGGAAATGGGGGGAGATAAATTTGCTGCTGGAATGGTTGTCGGAATCTTTACCATCTCGGCTCTAGTGATACGTCCTTTTGCCGGTTGCGCTTTGGATGTTTTCAATCGAAAAAAAGTCCTATATTTTGGACTTTTTGTCTTTATCGTCACTGTAATAAGTTATGAATGGATGATTATTGTCAGCCTTATTCTTTTCGTTAGAATGATTCAAGGGATTGGCTGGGGAGTTGCCACGACCACGTACGCTACGATGGTGTCTGAATATATTCCCCCTTCACGGCGCGCAGAAGGAATGGGATATTTCGGTCTTTCCATTAACATCGGAATGGCCGTAGGGCCTCTCATCGGGATTTGGTTAATGGTGGAGTATGGATTTACCTCGGTATTTATTATTGGAGCTGTTTCAATTTCGCTAAGTATCCTGTTGAGTCAATTTATCCTTTATCCTCAAAAGCAAGAAAAAATATCTAGCTCTAAAAAGGTTTCGATTATTGAAAAAAAAGCACTGTTACCAGCCATCTTGGTCATGATGATGACACTTGCACATGGGGGTATATTAAGTTCGATGACATTATTTGGGCAGGAAATGGGGATTGTTAATGTTGGATGGTTTTTTCTTGCTTCTGCCCTGAGCATGATGGTGAGCAGACCAACTTCCGGAAAAATCGCTGATAAAATGGGACAGAATTATGTGCTTGTCCCTTGTGCATTAGCACTGGGGCTTGGACTACTTATTTTATCCTATTCTTCTAGTGTTTTTGTATTAGTGATAGCCGCCATTTTTTATGGAACAGGGTATGGGGGGATACAGCCGACTTTACAGGCTTGGGTCATTACTCGTGTTTCACCTGACAGAAGAGGTGCTGCAACGGCTACCTACTTCTCAGCATTTGACCTGGGCATCGGTGCAGGTGCGTTGTGGGTAGGATTTATCGCAAAATGGCTCAGTTATGCGATAATTTTTAAGATTTCAATTCTATTCATGGTTCTGTTCGGACTCCTTTATTCTATTTATTGGCTTCAAGAAAAGCAAAAACGGAAGACAGAAACCCAAGCAAAATACGGGATTTGAAAACAACTATTGAAACAAGACTCCGTATGGTATATGGGGTCCTTTATTTTCTCTATTAAAATAGCGAAAATAGAATAGTAAATATTCTAAATATATTAACTATTAAAAAATTATTTGATAACTTTTAACTAAGTGATAATAAAAATGAGTTAAATTACTCAAAAAATAAATATCGAATATTTTTATTGAAAATTGAAGGCGTATTCTTTTTTGAGGATAGAGTCCAAAGGAGGTAAGGTTGCAATGATTAACAAAACACTAGATGAAAAGGCATTCCACTTGTTAAAGGAAAAAATGGAACAGGGTTTATTGCCACAATGGGTAATAACGGATCCAGATATTTATGAATTGGAGATTGAGAAAATCTATGGTTATACTTGGCAATTCCTTGGACATGAAACAGAACTTAAGGAACCAGGGAGTTATATTACAAGGTGGATGGTAAACGATCCCATTCTACTTGTAAAAAACCGCAATGGTGAAATTAATGCCTTCTTAAATTCTTGCACCCACCGTGGAACGATGCTCTGTACGGCAGATCGTGGAAACAAAAAAACCTTTACGTGTCCCTATCATGGTTGGAGCTTTAATACCGACGGAGATTTAGTCGGTATTGTTGCAGGGAATAAGGTTTACGGTGAAGAAATGTGTAAAGCAGAATGGAATCTCCGCAAAGTACCTAGAGTTGAAAGCTATCAGGGAATGATCTTTGGTAACTTAGATGTGAACGCTGAACCATTGGAAGATTATTTAGGAGAAATGAAATGGTATTTTGATATATTACTAGGTAGAAGTGGTGGAATGGAAGTAAAAGGACTGCCACAACGCTGGGTCGCAAAAGCAAATTGGAAAGCAACCGCCGAAAATTTTGCTGCAGATCCTTACCATGTTCAGACTACGCACCGTTCGACTGTTGAAATGGGGATTAGCCCTGAGGACCCACTTTATGCTGGATATGGACATCAAGTGGTCTTGGAAAATGGACATGGAATTAATGTCATTACCTCGAAGACAGGGAAAGCTAGAGTTCCATTTCAAAGTATGCCAGAATCGATATGGCCATTATTTGAAGAACATTTATCTCCCAAACAATTAGATATTCAGTCTAGAGTAACGGTCTTTGTTGGTGGAGTATTTCCAAACCTTTCATTTGTAAGTCCCATTCATGGTACAGAAGGGCATTTACATAATTACTTGAATTTCCGTATGTGGAGACCACTTGGACCAGATAAAGTAGAGGTTTGGTGTTGGTTTATGATTGATAAAGCAGCTCCAGAGGAATATAAAGATGCTGCTTATAAAGGGTACCTAGGTTCATTCGGACCTTCAGGGACACTCGAGCAGGATGATACCGAAAACTGGGCAAGAATTGTCGAAGTGAGTAAAGGTCTGATGATGCGTGATAAAGAATTAAACTACAATAATGTTAATAACTATTTAATGGGGCTTGGACGCGTTGAGCCGGATGAGAATTTCCCTGGACCTGGTGTCGCTTATCCTACCACGTATTTGGATGCAATTGCTCGAAGCATGCATGAACATTGGTTAAAATATATTTCAAAAGGTTTGTTTGTAAAGGAGGAAAGTAAGTGAATTCCAAATTGAAAAACAAAATAACCACAGAACTGCAATTGGAAATTATTAATTTCCTTCATCAAGAGGCCTATCTTTTGGACAGTCGGAAATATAAAGAATGGTTAAATTTATTAACGGATGATCTGGTTTACCGCATGCCTTTACGTGAAACGGTTGAAGGTGTAGGTGCTAACAATATCGCAGAGGATTCGGCATTTTTTGAAGAAACCAAAAAGTCACTGACTACAAGGGCAAATCGCCTATATACAAAATCTGCCTGGGTTGAAAATCCCGCCACAAGACAGCGCCATTTTATCACGAATATTCTCGTAGAAAGTACAGCTAACCCGAATGAATTCAAAGTAAGAAGCTACTTCTTATTTAAGCGGAGCAGGGGTTCGAGCCATACGATCGAGGAAATGTTTGGTGAAAGAAATGATATCATTCGAAAAGTAAATGATGAATATAAAATCGCTGAACGGACCATCTACCCAGACCAAGCGGTTATAACCACTATGAATATGAGTATGTTTCTATAGTGGACCTGATGGTAAATGGGTCTTCTCGAAAAGGGCAGTTTCATTTGTAACAGGTGAAACCTTAACAATTGTCTCTAGTTCAGGTGGTAAACTGAACAATGTGCCTGTATTAATTTCAACTAGATAACCATTTAGCAGGAAAGAAACTGAATTATAGTTTCTTTCCTTTTTTATATTCGGAGAAAAAATGGGCTTTATCTCAGACTCTGTTTCGGAACGTAAGCCTCCATTTATTCGTCTAATGAATAAAAGGTACTGGAAGGGTTGAAGATATGCTATTCTTTGGGTTATTTCTTATCGGGTTGGTAATTCCGTTTTTATTAGTAAAGGTTAAACCAAGTTGGATTGTTTGGGTACCATCATTTGTGTTATTTATAGCTGCCATCGCTATTTATGGAAAGGCAGAGTTTTTTCCGGGAGAGGGAATGGCTGATTTGGCGGAGCGTCTTTACTTTATCATTTTTGGATTAACCGCGATTGGCTCGATTGTGGGTGGACTAATCGTACATTTCATCAGAAATAAATAACTTTTATTACAGTGTCAGGTCCACTAGAATGGATTCTGGCTTTTTTCTTGTTATGCATCTGCATGTAACTAGGAACAGAGTCATATGGTGTAAAAAGGAGGTATCAAATGATTAGTTTAAATGGCCGAATTGTCAAGCCTGAGGACCTTAGTAAAGACATTACAAGCACCGAGCAAAAGGTGATTATAAAACAAATGGCGAGTTACCCTGTGATTTATCACTATGAATCCATACAGCAGCTAAAGTTTGAATTATTATTCAGAGTAAATACTGTTAAAGCAGCAACGGCATTAGAGAAGAGCGGTGCCAAATTTACGACCTTCGCTTATTCCTTTCCTAACAGAAAATACTGGTATCGATTACCAAACGGAGGGTTTCTTTTACGAGAGGGAATAAACCCTTCAGAGGGAATCGAAGATATCGTGAAAAATGGGGAGCACTATGCCTTTGAATGTGCGACCGCGATTGCGATTGTTTTATATATTGCTGCCTTGTATACGATTGGACCGAGGGCATTTAATACGTATTTTAGGCGTCTATACTTAATGGATTGGCAATTTGACGAGGATCTCCCGGTTTACCAAAAAGATGGAGAGGATTTCCTCATTGGGGATGTTTTACATTTTAAAAATCCTGATTTTGACCCGAAGCAGCCGTGGTGGAGGGCAGAAAATGTAGTGTTTTTTGGGAATGATAAATTCTATGGGCATGGAATTGGAATTAGAGATTCTAAGACGATCATTAACTTTTTAAACGGTAAGAGAAAAGAAAACGCCGATGAATCTGCCTACCTTATGCGCATGATCACAAGACCAAATTATAAAACCATTATCTTGTTACGATAAAGAGTAAGGAGCTTCCATAAGGAGGCTCCTCTTATATATCAACCGTGTAGTTTTCCATCAAAATGTGCGTACAGCTGTTTACATAACAGGTGGTCCAGCTCACGCCGTTTTTCAACTTCCATTCTCACATCTAATTTACGTTTATAGACTTCATAACAAACTCCATGTGCACTCAGCAGACCTTTTTCCATTTCATTTGTATACTTCAATTTCAAATAATGGATAATGAATCCCTCCGGTTTTTGCCGTTCATTTCGGCTTATTGTTAATGCAGTACTAATGATAACACTCCAGATTTTTCCTTACAAAGTCGAAAAAAAGCCATATCTAGCTGTCAGCTTTGCTGACATGGATACTCGTGAATATAACTCACAGGTTCTTAAAATAGGAGCCATATCCTTCCATTATGAGCTTGTAATGTAATTTTCCCTACAAAAGAAAGCCCATTGCATAGTCTGCAATGGGCTTTCTGGATGTAATTCTTCTTTAATTCATAGATTTATCTAACATGAAATCAGCTTTTGGTAAAGTAATAATCTTACCGCCAATTTGCACGTGTACGGTATCGTTGAAAATGGCTTTTACAATTCCCTTTAGTGAAACACTTGAGTTGATTGAGATATCTTTTTTATCAGAATGATTTGCCATATTAATCAACACCTTCCAAAGTTAATTATAGAATATTATATATGAATAAAAACAAAAAAAGCGAGTAAAAAGTCTCGAAAATACAAAAAATAAATAATTTGTTCATGTTATTTACAACCAATGCCAAGGGGTGTGAACAAGGGTGAAAATAACATGAACTATAGTTCAAGTATTACATGATTAAGAGATTCTGTCAATGGAAACATGAACTAGGGTTCAATATTTATGTTTTGTGGTATAATAATGTTGAGGTGAGAAAAATGTCAGACCGAGAAGACCAACTGGTGGGTGAGTTTCCATTAATGCCTAAGCAGGAACGTGCCCAACTAAAGAGGGATTTGCTGCTAAAAAGTGGTTATGAATTATTTATTTTAAAAGGATATGAACATACAACGGCAAAGGAAATAGCAGCAAATGCAGGGGTAGCAACCGGTACTTTTTATCGGTACTTTTCGGATAAACGACAGCTATTAATGTCTCTGTTAGAAGACCAAATCGAGATGTTAATGCCACCTGAACCAAAATGGGGTGTATCTGATCCGGAAAGCACATTGACTTCCCTCTTAGAAGCACATGATAAACGGATTAAGGAAATGGGAATGCAGCGGGTACTTCCAGAATTACTGGCTAAGGATACAGAATTTGCTGAGGTATTAGCAGCGGCAAAACGAAAAATTTTTACTAGAATTCTTTCAGGATTAACAAAGGCATATGCGAAGGGGTTAACTTGGAAAGATTTGGATCTAAACACAGTAACATGGTCGCTGATGACATTGGCCGAGCATGCACCTGAAAAAGTGAAACAATGTGGGATTGTGACAGATTATCGTGAAGTCGCAAAAGTGATTTGCCGCTTAATTTTTCCACCAGAAGTGATCAAAAATTTACAATCAGAAGAATCTACAGTAGAAGAAGAGTAAGGATTTTTTGAAAGGATGTAATCGCCGGGAATGGAAAAGACCCTTGATTTAAATAATTTGAAAGCAATTAAAATTGAACTGACTCGGTTTATGATGGCCTATAAATTTGCCCTCGATGAAATGACGACAAAAATTAATATACTTAAAGATGAATTTAATTATATTCATGATTATAACCCAATAGAACACATAAATTCACGATTAAAATCACCTGAAAGTATTTTTAGAAAAGTACAGAGAAAGCAATGTGACTTTACATTAGAAAGTATAAAAACAACTATTAAGGACATAGCCGGAATTAGGATTACCTGCTCATTTATTTCCGATATTTATGAAATAAGCGGGATGATTACCAATCAAAAAGATATTCGAATTATAGAATATAAGGATTATATAAAAAATCCAAAACCAAATGGTTATCAAAGTCTGCATATGATTGTGGAGATTCCGATCTTTATGTCCGACCGTGAGGAGCAAATCATGGTTGAGATTCAAATCCGTACCATTGCGATGGATTTCTGGGCAAGCTTAGAACATAAAATTTATTATAAATACAATAAAGAAATTCCGCAGAAGATGCTTGATGAATTAAAAGAAAGTGCTGATATGGCTGCACATTTGGATCGGAAAATGGAAGGTATTCATAAAGAAATTGCAAAAATGAAGAGAGCAGAAGAGGCTGAAGATACATTTATCCTTCCGTTTGGAAGCGGGAGTAACAAACTTAAACTTTTAGAAACGTTTATGGAAAATCAACTGGGGATTAAGTAGCAGAAAGCCTATTTTATAAATAGGCATCTTTCGTATATCGCTTTAGGGTACGGGGGTATGATATAATAATTAAAAATGAGGTGATGGAATGTCTTTTGACCATGAATATGAGGAAGAAATGAATGATGATTCCTGCTGTGCGGCTCCAGGCAGCCACCGTAAAAGCCATCATTCTGATAAGGTGAAGAGTAACCTTGTTACAAGGCTCAATCGAATTGAAGGTCAAATTCGCGGAATTAAAGGAATGATCGAAAAGGACACCTATTGTGATGATGTGATTACGCAAATTTCCGCGACGCAATCTGCATTGAATAGTGTTGCAAAACTCTTGCTAGAAGGTCATCTGAAAACGTGTGTAATTGAGAGAATACAAGAAGGGGACAATGAGGTTTTAGACGAGGTCCTCGTAACCATTCAAAAATTAATGAAGAAATAGTAGAGCCTAAGTCGTACTTTTTGTACGTCTTTTTTTATTCCTATTAAAGTACTTTGCTAGAAGGAATAAGAAAATAGTATGAAGAATATTATAGTTATAATATTCTGAAAACTATAAGGGGTGAGGAATATAAATGCCACGAAAATTATTCTAATGGTATTTGCTGGACTTATACTTTCTTTTAGTGTTTACACGTATACAGTTTTTTACGGCACTCCTTGGGGAAAACATGAGCATGAAACAAATATGAAGAGATACATTTCTGAAAAATATCAGTCTGATTTTATTGTAACTAAAATTAGCTATAATTTTTTAAGTGAAACGTACCAGGGATATGCCTATCCTAAAGAGTACCCAAACCTCTTATTTATTATTAAGCAAGATAAAGATGCCCCTCTTGGCTATTCCGATAATTATCCAAAAGTTATGTGGGATAGTGAATTAGCAGCCAATCTTAAAGCACAAATAAAAGAACTCTTTCCAGATCTAAATGGAGGATTGTTTAAAGCACTACAAATTAAGGACAAAGGGGAATTCTTTGGTCCGAATATTCCTGCCTATCAAGAAGCAAACGTTTCGATTTTCTCCACCTCCATTCCTATTGATATAAAAGCAAATTGGACACAAGTAAATCAACAAAACGAAATACTAAAAATGAAAAAGCTTAGTCAATTTTTAAAGGAGGAGGATTTTCCTGTACTAATGGAAGTAAGATATTACGAAAACGAGATGAATGAACAGGCGAAGGTCTTTTTTATAACGGACAAGGGAAAAATCTTTGAAAAATAGTGCTGCCACTTATCGTGGAGCACTATTTTTCATGGTTGTAACAATTTGTGATGATGATTCAGTAGATTGTTGTTTAATGATCTTCTTCTAATCTTGAGTAAGCCGAGGTTATTATTGGTTTCCATAATCGAATGATTTTCTAATGTTTGATAATTTACGATATCCTTCCAAAAATAGCTGTTTGAGTTATTCCCTTTACTGACTTCTTTAATGAAATAGGAAGGAGTGCAAACACGATGAATTTCGTTGTTTTTTCTTTTTATAGCATTCAGGGCCATTATTTGTTTCATTAAAATACCCCATAAACCACCGAAGCTCATATTTTTCAATGGAGAACTTGTAAATTGGTTAATTGTTAGTTTTTGCCCATTTTTAAAGGAAACAGCAGCTTTAACAGCAGAGGCATAATGAACATCTCCTGATAAAATAATACACCTGCTCGGTTTCCAAGCTGCCACCTGATTGAGAAATTCAGTAAACCCTTTTCCATTATACTTCCACGCTTCAAAATCAAACCTAGTATTCACATTTACTCCCAATACTCTTAACGGATAAATATAATCATGTAAAAACGTTTCAATAAGACCCATTCCATAAAGGGGTGTTGCCGAAACGATGATTAAAGGGCTGCCGCTTTTCCATCCGTTATCAAACAGAGTGCTGGTTACACGCTCCCAGCCTTTTTGACTAATCAGTTGCGGAGCCCAGATAGATTCCTCGATAAGTTGCCCAAATTTCTCCGGTCTTGGTTCCATGTTGTATTCCCTTTGTGTCCGTGTGTCCAGGAAGAGTGCTTTTGGATTTGTCGGAGCAACAAAATGCCAAGTATCAAAGTTCCATAGGGTGTCTTTCCATTCTTCTTGATACGTCATGATTTTTCCGATACTCAGCATTTTAAAATAAGTTTTCATCAACCATAGGAATTTTTCATCATAGGATTGTGGCGCATTACCCCATCCTTGAAAAGCCCAATAAGCAGATAATCCATTGGCGATTACATGACTTCCTAAGGCTGAGTTTCTAACATTTTCCTTCCACTTAAAGGATAGATTCCAATCATCGGTAATATCATGGTCATCGAACATCATGTAGGTGGGTACGTTTGCAAGAAGTCGTCGTATACGATGAAGAGAGTGCTGAAAAGATATCATTGCCTCCTGCTGCTCAGTAAAACGATTCGTTAGCCGAAGCTCTTCGTTTTTGTTTTCCTTTGCATATCGCTCCTCTTTTGGGAACACAAAATACATCTGATTTTTCTTGACACAGTCATCGTAGTGTTCAATGAGAGCATATTCTTGGGCAGTTTCCCATAGCTGCGGGCTCCATGCGAGCAGATACATTGCGGCATACTCTCCGAATGTCATCAGGTGGTTGCTTGCATGGGAAGAAGTAAAATGGCAAAAATTCTCCATAATATATTGCCGGCCGTTGATTTGGTTCAATGCTGTTTGGAAAGGCGCATGTTTTAGCCTCTCATCGATTAATTCGAGGGGCTCTCTCGCACCGATTAATTCTTCGCTTAGTTTAGAAATTACAGGAATCAATGGGTCGGCAACATCATCTGCATAGATTTGGTCTCCCATCAGAAATAATGTGCTTGGACGAACGAGCAAATTATGATATTCCTTTTCTAGCAATAGGTCCGCAGTGGAGAGTGTATCTTCATCATCTCCATGAGGTTTCCGACATGAGCCATAAAGGACATTGGAGTGTTCTGAAGAGCTGTTGAGGAAAAGGGTAGGATAGTCAAGGCTGCCGTAGGTGATGGAATCTGGATCATTCTTTGATAGTAGTCCTAGGGATTTTAGGTCTTGAAGTTCAGAGCCTCGTTTAAAATGGATATTGTATCCGAGTAACGTATCGGTTGGGAAAGTATCCTGATGAGGGGAGAGTTGTATCAAATGAATAAAAAGTTGTTTACCCATTCGAATCGTATTGGTCTCACATTTTGCTTGGATAACATCATAATCAAAAGAATGAGAAGCCTTATCTAAAGTGATACGATAAATCTTCGCATGAATTCGGCAGCTTTTACTTGTCGCAATCCAAATTGTTATTTGACTAGGTTCTGCTCTTCGAACGATTGGTCCAGATAAGATCATTGGCAGGGTAATGGAATTCATTTTATCACCTCTGATCATATATTTGTTCTAACTATTTTATTCCAATTCTTAGAATTTGGTGTGACCACTTAGATTTGCTTGTGAAGGAAGTTGAATTGTAGAAATATTGCCAATATTTTTTCGGGATATTGATTAATGCTGCTTTATAATGATAGTAAGACAACAAAAAGTCGACAGTATAACTTTCGTTCGTAAACGATGTAATAATTTTCCATGGAGGGTAGGATGATTTATGAAGACATTGATTGTTTATTGCTCATCTCATGGCACAACAGAAAAAGCTGTCCAAATGGTGAGTGAATGGATGGAAGGAGAAGTCCTGGCAGTTGATTTGAAACGGGATAAGATTACTTTTGATGTACGCGATTATGACTTCGTAATCATCGGAGGCTCGATCCATGCCGGAAGTATACAAGGGAAAATAAAGCATTTTATCGGTAAGCATTTTGAAGAGCTGTTAACAAAGAAATTGGGTCTATTCCTTTGCTGCTGGCACGATGGAGAAACAGCCCTTGAACAATTTGACAAGGCATTCCCTGAGGAATTGAGAAAAATATCAATCGCTAATGGGATTTTTGGCGGAGAATTCCTTGTCAGTAAAATGAACTTTATTGAAAGGCAAATTGTGAAGAAGGTTAGTGGTGTTTCAGTGGACACATCGAATTTAGATACGACTGCCATCATGTCCTTTGTCATGAAAATTAATACAACCCTTTCACTTGTATAATAAATGCCTGACCCATTTTTATGGGTCAGGCATTTTGTGATATTAACAGATTTTTTGTATCAGTTCTATGGAATTATTTTTTGGTGAATTAACCAGCGGGCTCACTTCATAAGCTTCCATTAAAGTATGATCGAACGGTTTAAGCAATGGGTTGAGCTTAGTAGTGTCAGTAATAGAAGGATCAAGCCAGTACTTTTCATCTTCTGGTTTTAATATTACTGGCATCCGGTCGTGAATATCATGCACTAGCTCATTAGGACTGGTGGTTATTACAGAGCATGAGTAGATAGATTTTCCCTCAGGCGATTTCCAGTTCTCCCAAAGACCAGCCATTGAAAATAATTCATTCGATTTAAGTTTTATCCGCATTGGAATTTTGGTTTTACTATCAAGCCTCTTCCATTCATAAAAACTATCAGCCACAATCAAGCATCGTTTTTTCTTATAAGCATTTCGAAAGCTAGGTTTGTCTGTTAAGGTCTCGGCACGTGCATTAATCATTTTATAACCAATCGACATATCCTTCGCCCACGGCGGAATTAACCCCCAGCGTAAAAACCCCATCTTATTACGAGCACCATCATTAATCACAGCTAACACCGACTGAGAAGGAGCCACATTATAACTAGGATTATATTCCTCCTCCTGAAGAAAAAACTCAATATCAAACCGGTCAATCAACTGATCAACCGTTGCAGTCAACGTAAACCTTCCGCACATCCCTAACACCCTCCTTTGTGGAGCAGCCATTTAGTTGGTGCCCCTTTTGGTGCCTCTTTTGGTGCCTGTCACCATTTATACATTTTACCCCAATTTATTCATAGTTACAGCCAGTAAAATGTATAAAATGTAGTTTATTGGCGAATAATGGGTAAAGTTTTTAGAATTTCAACGAGAAAGAGGTAACGTATGAGGATTTGGTTTAATAGGTGGTTTACGACGGTTACACATTTTATGGAGCTGATTCGTTCGAATGATGAGGGGCGCAGGTTTGAAATATTTGGCACGCATTCAAATATGGACGCTCTCTATTTGCAGTATTGTGATTATGCCTTTACAGAACCCACCGTATCTGGTGAGGAATATATTGAGTTTTGTCTTGCGTTTTGTCGGAAGCATAAGATTGATATTTTCATTCCAAGGAAAGGAAATGTCTTGATTTCAAAAAGGCTTGCTGATTTTGAAAAAATTGGTGTCAAAGTGCTGGTATGTCCAGATTCTGATTTAATGGAAACATTGGATAATAAAGCAGCAGCCTATCACTCTATCCTGCAGAAGGAAGAAAATGGGGCTGAACTTGTAGCAATACCGGATTTTTACGTCGTCAATAATATTAATGATTTCAAATTAGCTTATGAAAGTTTACGGGCCAAAGGGCACACAGTTTGTTTTAAACCCGTTGTTGGTGAAGGCGCCACTGGTTTTCGCATTATTGAAGATAAAATAGAAAGTATTGACCAGCTTTTTAGGAGGGCGAGCAGCCGCCGCCTCCCGTATCACTATGCCTGTGAAATCTTAAGTCAGCAAGAGGTTTTCCCAGATTTAATGGTGTTAGAGTATTTAGACGGTCCCGAATTCAGTATTGACTGTGTTGCATCGACAGAGCAGTTGTATGCCGCAATTCCAAGGATGAAAGGGGAGGGGAGAATAAGAGAAATCATTGATCATCATGAGCTTATTCAGCTGGCACATAGGTTTCACCAGCATTATCATATACCGTACCTCTTTAATATCCAGGTGAAATATAATCAAGGTGTACCTAAGCTGCTTGAAATTAATCCGCGAATGAGCGGAGGAATGCATTTTAGCTGCTTAACAGGTCTTAACCTTCCATACCTGGGAATTAAACTTTTACTGGGTGAAGAAATCGGCAGGTTGAAACCAAAATTTGGTATTCGAGCAAGTCACCTAGAGAAGGAAATGATTCTTGATAAAGACCTTTTTGCATGACATCAAACAACGCCTTGGGGATTCCCAAGGCGTTGTTTCGTTTTATCGGATTTTCTCATTCGTTTCCGGCACGCGCAGTAAAACAGCACCACCTAGGATAAATAATATAACTAAGCTAAATACGCCAGCGTTTGTATTACCAGTGAGTTGGGCGGTGAAACCGACTAAGGCTGGCCCAAGGATTGAGGCGAATTTATAAAAAATATTATAGAATCCAAAAAACTCATTTGCATTTTCCTTTGGTACCAGCTTTGCAAAATACGAACGGCTGAGAGCCTGAATCCCACCTTGGGAAGAACCAACAAGCATGGCTAAAATCCAGAAATCTAAGGTGGTTTTCATGAAATAAGCATAGATACAGATAATGATATAAATAAATATCCCCACCAGTAACATTCTTTTACCTGTGAATTTATCCGCTAATTTACCATACAAAATGGCAAATGGAGCAGCGATGACTTGAGTAGCAAACAGTATAATTAATAAATTTGTGGAAGAAATCCCAAGGTCCGTTCCATATGCAGTAGACATGGTAATAATCGTATGGACTCCATCAATATAAAAGAAATAAGCGATAAGGAATAAAAATAAAGGACGGTAAGCTTTAATTCGTTTAAGTGTTTGAAAAACCTTTTTAAAGCTGGTAGAAATCGGATTTGCCACCCGCTCGATGTAATAGACTTGTTGAACATTTTTTAACATTGGTATCGTAAAGGTTCCCCACCATATTGCTGTAATTGCAAAGGCTATTTGTGTGGAAACAGTTACAGACAAAGGGAGAATCCCTTGTTGTGATAATAGAATAAGAGCGATGCCGATGATAAAAGGAATAGTACTTCCGATATAGCCCATTGCAAACCCACGGGCAGATATCTTATTCATCCGTTCTTCACTCGTCACATCGACAAGAAAGGCGTCATAAAAGATATTGGCTCCTCCAAAACCAATGACGGTAATAACATAACAGATTAAGAGGATCAGCCATTGATTGCTTGGGACAACCGCCAGCAGTGCAGTAAAGGCAATCCCTAGAATGACAAAAAAGGTAAATAATCGCTTTTTTAAGCCTCTAAAATCACCGATGGTTCCTAAAATCGGTGCACAAATGGAAACAAGCAGTGTTCCAAAGGAATTCGCATAACCCAAATAGGCAGTAGAGGTAGAACCAGCAAGACCTGCACCATTTGCAGCTGCTTTAAAATATAAAGGAAAAATAGCTGTTGTAATTAAGATGGAGTAAGCAGAATTCGCCCAATCGTAAAAAATCCAGCTCTTTTCTTGCTTCGACAAACGACTCATAAAGTACCCCCCTATTTGTTGTCACCAAAAATGTGAAAAGCTCCTGGTATTCTTTCCGTCTGTATCATCAAAATTCACACCTCGTTTACATAAATATATGCTGACCCATCACCTTTTACTTTAGCTCTTCCAATTATTTCTCCATGATAGCACTGATGGAAAAGAGATTGAGTCGATGAAATAGCATATTTTGGTATCTATCATAATTGTACAATAAATAGAGGGTGTTATTGTTATATTTTTCAATCGTTTTCGTAAAAAAGGCGGCTTCTTTTGGAAAGCTCTTTCTTAAAGATTATAGAATTATGCCTTTTGTACTTCTGTGGGCATGGTCAGGTGGGCGTTGCCATTTGATAATTGTTCTCGCTGATGGATTCTTTTAAGCCTAGCCAGTGCCATCATTAATATTTTCTATTTTATAGACATGTGCCTTTACACTTTATGACCTAATTGAATCTATTATATCAGGCAGTATTTCTGTGGTCCTTTAATTAGACAAGCAGGGACCAATAATGCTGCCAAGATATTAATTAAATCAGCGGCAAACTTAAAAAGGAAGGAGGTAAGGGAATTTATGTATACTCAAAATTTAGAACAATGGATGAAAAACATTAAAGTGACAAATATGGTAAATGCAGATGTGGAAGTAGTAAATAATTCACCATTAGTAATGATGGGAAAAGGACGGCAAGGTGCAGTATTCCAAATAACGGATGACATTTGTGTGAAGGTATTTGGGAATACAGAGGATTGCGAGCGCGAATATTACGCTTTATCTCTTGGGCAGCATACCACACTATTTCCAAAGCTCTATGAAAAAGGTCCACTCTATATTGTGATGGAAATTATCCGGGGAGTTGATTTACGTGAATATTTACAATCCCAGCCTTTAACTAAGTCACTTTCTGCAAGATTAATTATAATGCTTATCACATTTAAAAAAATTGGGTATGAGAGAATTGACCATCATAAACGGCAAATTTATCTTCAGCCGGACGGCAGTCTTAAGGTAATTGACGTAGCGAGAACCATTTGGCGTGATCGTGTCTATCCATATCCACGTAAATTATTGACTTCTCTAGGGGAGGAAAATAAAGCAATCTTTCTGTCACATGTACAAGAAATGGCCCCGGAATTATATGCGGAATGGCTTCACTATATTCGTTTGGAGGAAATATCCAGACAAATAACGGCGTTACTTCTCCCGGAGGAACCGGATAAGAATAAGATCAAAGATCTTAGTAACACCCTGTTGACAACGGCAGATGAGAAGAACTATGTGACCAAGCTGCAAGGATTAGTTCACAAGGTTTTCAAGGAAGAATGGGTGAAAACAATGCTTGCAAGAGGCGTGGATCCAGAAGCAGTCATGGCCAAAATCGATGAGCATTGGGACCAACTAGAACAAAACTTTGCTGAAAGGCACCCTGAGGGCGACAGTTACTATGGCGGTGTTACGCGTTTTGAAGGTGATCGACACGCTAGAGGTGATCGTGAACACCGTGGAGGAAAACACTTCGAGGGAGATAGAGGTCGACGCAGTAAAGGCGCTAAAGGTGGTAGAGGAGGCAGTCACTTCGCAGGAGATAGATACGAGAGCCGAGACCGCCGTGATGGCAAGCGAGACAAGAAGAAAGACAAGGATAAAAAAGGACGTTAAGCCCTTATAAGGGTTGAACAAAAAGAGACCTAACAAGGCTGAGGAGGAGCCCAATTAAAACGAGGGGAACCATTATGAAAATATTAATAATCTGGCGTCTGCTTACCGTTGGCGGGGTGAATGCCGGCTGGCGTAATCGCTCAATTTATTTTAAAAAGCATGGAATTGATACAGAGTTTTTGTATACGACCGATCATGGCGGACTTCATATTATGGAAGATGTAGCTCCCGTATATTTAACAAAGGATGAACGAGAGATTATCAAAATTATTCAAAACAACCACTATGACGCCATCATTGTCGTTGACACGGGTGCGGCTTTTAAATGGATTAGGAAAGCAAATTTTCGAGGACCCGTATTGGTAGAGGCACGCACCCCGGAACTTATTAAGCTACGGCCGCATTTAAAATCATTTAGAGGAATAAAGCCGGAGGCAATCATTGTTCCATCAGATTATCAAAAACGATTAGTTTCTATCCTAACTGACGGGATTCCGATACATGTTATTTACAACGGTATTGATACATCCTTTTATCGTGCATTGTCGTGTGAAGAGATAAATTTTGATAGTGATCCAATCCTTCCAAACGGAAAGAAAATAATCGGCTGGATTGGCAGATTGGACAAACGTAAAAACTGGCAAATGCTATTGGAAGTAGCAAAACTTATGAAAGGTCAACGTGATGATATTGAATTTTGGGTTATCGGGGGTGCTCAAAGTGTGCAGAGGGAGGAATTCGCAGCCAAATGGCAGGAGGAGCAGCTAACAGACATAGTCAAATGGTTTCCGGTGATACCCTATCAGCAAATGCCGCATGTTTATGCGAAAATTCGCCAATCAGGCGGCTGTACGCTTGCCACTACGAAGACGGAATCGTTTGGAAATACCTTTATTGAGTCGATGATATGCGGGGTACCTGTAGTGGCATCGAATATGATGCCGGTCACAGAATTGGTCCTCCACGGTGAACACGGACTGCTTTTTCGTGGACAAAACGTAGAAGATGCAGTGAATCAGCTATCGGTTATTTTGGATGATCCCAGCCTTCATGAACGAATGTCAAAGGCAGCAATCGAACGCGTCCATGAAAAATTTGCGATAGAGGTCGTGGCAGAACAATATGTCCATCTTTTGAAAAAAATAGGCAGAATCCACTCCAATGAGGTGAATGGAGAATGATTAAACCTGTTGCATACAAGAAAACATTAGAAGGAAAATCGAATGCTCACTTAATAACATTTAATGATGGTCGGGACTATGTCGTGAAGTATTTCCAGCCTGGATTTGAAAAAACGCTTGCCAACGAATGGGTCGGCTATTGCCTTGCACGCTACCTAGGACTGCCAATACCTTTCGCACAATTAGTTGAAATCCCCCAGGAGTTTTCCTCACAGTACCCTGAACTCTCTCAAATGATGCACACACAGTTTCAATTTGCAAGTCTTTACGTGCCAGACTGTTTTGATGGACATCAAGTGACCGAAGTTCCAGCTATTACAAACAAAGAAAATCTAGCAGGTATTATTTTATTTGATTACTGGCTGTGCAATCGTGATCGAACACGGAAAAATATCATTCTATGCGACGACACACCATACTCCTATCGTTTGCGGATCATCGATCATGCCGAAGTGTTCGCTTCCTATAACTGGACACTGCAGGATATTGAAACACTGCCGATAACGATTCTAAAGAGTACAACCCATCAAATTATGGCCTGTTTTATCGAGAATGAGCAGGAGTTTTACGAGCAGCTAGAAATCATTCAAACGCTGCCCATTCATTTAATAGAAGAAATTGTAGCAGTTATTCCTGAAGATTGGCAGGTTACGAGTGAAGAAAGAAAAGCGATTGTTACTACACTGCACACACGCCGTAAAAGAATACTCAAAAAATTGATGGAAAGGTTTATTAAACGTGTTTATCGGCCGATACATGAACAAGAAGAATGACTCCCTTGGCTATCTTTATGAAGGGAGTTTTATTTTATAGAAAATGTCCTTTTAAAAAAACGATTTTAATAGGTTACTAACGTGACCGGAGGTTGTCCCTCTGCATATAAAGGATAAAGGGGAAAAGGAAAGGAGGCAGCATATGAAAATCCGTAAGGCCATTATACCAGCAGCTGGCCTCGGTACTCGATTTTTGCCAGCAACGAAAGCACAGCCAAAAGAAATGCTGCCGATTGTTGATAAGCCAACCATTCAATATATCGTTGAAGAAGCCGTCGCTTCCGGTATTGAGGAAATTATCATCATCATCGGCAGAGGAAAAAGGTCCATCGAGGATCATTTCGATAAATCGTATGAACTAGAGGATACACTTTTTAAAAAGAACAAACTTGATATGTTAGCAGATGTTCAAAAGATATCAAACTTAGTAAATATCGTTTATGTCCGTCAAAAAGAGCCGAAAGGGCTGGGACATGCTATTCTTTGTGCGAAAAGCGTCATTGGTGACGAACCATTCGCGGTTTTACTTGGAGATGATATCGTCATGTCGGATATTCCCTGCCTAAAGCAGGTCATAGATGTTTTTGAATATTACAATAGTTCCGTTGTTGCCGTACAGACGGTAAAAGATGAAGATGTCAGCAAATATGGAATTATTAAACCAAAAGGAACGATGATTGAGTCGGATTTATTCCATATTGATTCGTTAATAGAGAAGCCAAGTATAGAAGAGGCACCCTCAAGATATGCAATTATGGGTCGTTATGTTCTCAGTCCGAAGATTTTTGAGATTTTGGAGAGAATTCCAATGGGTCGAGGAGACGAATTACAACTGACTGATGCGATCAATGAACTAAATAAACTTCAGGCCGTCTTTGCCTATAACTTTGACGGCAGCCGCTATGATATCGGAGATAAAATTGGTTTTATAAAGGCAACGATTGATTTCGCATTAAGCCGCGAGGATATTAGAGAATCAGTGTTAGCCTATTTGCAAGAAGTTACTAGGAAAGAAACCTTTGAAAATAGTAAGAGAGAGATTGATTGATATGAACATTGCTGTTTTAGGTACAGGCTATGTAGGGCTGTCAACAGGAGTTTGTTTATCACAAATCGGCCATCATGTGACATGCATCGATATTAATGAACAAAAGATTAACCAATTACTTCAGGGAATTTCTCCTATTTATGAACCTGGTCTTGAAGATTTACTAACTGCGAATATGGGAGCAGGCAGGCTGCATTTTACCACCTCTCTAAGTGAGGCGTTAGCTAATGCAGAAATCATTGTGGTTGCGGTTGGTACACCTCAGGGTGATGACGGGGCAGCAGACCTTTCTTATTTGGTACAAGCTGCGAAAGATCTATCTGCCTATATTACGCGTGATACCATTGTAGTGATTAAGAGTACGGTGCCAGTCGGTACGAATGATTTTGTAAAAAAAATGATCGAAGACCAATGTGGGTTTCCGGTGAAAATGGTTTCGAATCCAGAGTTTCTCCGGCAGGGATCTGCGATTGAGGATACGATGAAGGCGGACCGAATTATTATTGGTTCGGAAAATGCTGAGGCATCAGGGAAAATTAGGGACATGTATCAGCCATTAAATGTGCCTGTGATTTTAACAAGTACAAGAAGTGCTGAAATGATAAAATATGCCTCCAATGCGTTTCTAGCTACGAAGATTAGTTATATCAATGAAATAGCCAATTTATGCGAAGCAGTTGGAGCAGATGTCACCGATGTTGCTAAAGGAATGGGGAAAGATAAAAGGATCGGCGAAGCATTTTTGAATGCTGGTATTGGGTACGGTGGCTCTTGTTTTCCAAAAGATGTCAAAGCCTTGCTCCATACCGCCGGATTAAATGGAGTAGAATTTCCGCTATTAAAAGAAACCATTGCCATTAATGAATATCAACGAAAATTGTTGGTAACAAAGGCGGTAAAACGGTTTGGCGGATTAAAAGGGAAGAAAATTGCGATGCTTGGACTAGCATTTAAACCAGAGACAGATGATATGAGAGAAGCACCGTCCATTCCAATTTCAGAAGCATTAACAGTATTAGGTGCAGAAGTCGTCGCCTATGATCCAGTTGCTGCTGACAACGCAAGAAAAGTTATTGGTGATAAAATTAAGTATGCCGGATCCATTGATGAAGCGATTTTCGAAGCAGACGCTGTGTTCATTTTAACCGAGTGGAACGAGATCAAAAATTTGGATGTAGCGAAGATGGTAGGAAAAATGAAAGAACCAATCATCTTTGACGGCAGAAACTGTCTTTCAGAAGAGAAAATTCGAGCATGCAGCTCAGTAGAATACTACCCAATTGGAAAACCACCGATCATCATCTAACCAACAGGCATGAATTTTGCTGACAGTCTTGACTGCAAAATTCATGCCTAAGCTTTTTTCATTAGCAGAAAACTTTGATACAATAAAAAAGGTATCAACACAAAATACATATAGAAATCAAATGGTGAGAAAAGTGTCCACTGGATACGGACATTTGTACATTAGTGGTGCCTGTCACCAATGTGGGCTGTCACCAATGTGAGCAAAATAGAGAGGTGTGATTATATGGCTATTGAGCATGAGCAGTTAGAGCGGAGTGGTTTGACTCGGTATGTTGCTCCGAAGGGGGATTTTATTGGGTTTCGTGATGATGATCATTATAAGGAGAAATTGAAGGAGTGGGGGCTTTCTTCTGCGAAGGAGGCAAAGCGGGAGTTTCTGTTTAAGGAACGGAATTACCAGCGTGTCGTGACGATTAAGGGGTATGAAACCTATGGGAAGTCAGACGAGTTTAACACACTTGTGATTGAGTTCCAAGATGGAAATCTGTGCTGCATCCACCCTGCTTTTCTAAAGGAAATGCAGGCTTCAAGTTTTGGTAAGGAGAGTATGCTGCAGGTAGAAGAGAAGGATTATAGTACGGCAGAGCAGGGTACAGAGACCCAAGGGCAGGAAGAAAAACCAGAGCCAAAACTGGAAGAAAAAACTGAACCGCAAAAGCCTAAAGCTGCCAAACCGAAAAAAGAAAAAGCACCAAAAATTGAGCTGCCAGCAGATAAAGTTCACTTTACGGCAAGTGTTAAACAGTTCGCTCTTACCTACAATCCATTTAATGAAGAAAATGATGAAGTGGTTGTACTGGAAAATGTGGTCATCGTCGAAGAACCACCGATTGAACTTGGGCTTGCATGGTGCAGTCACAGTAAAACGCTAAAGAAGTCCGAACTGCAGCCAGGTGACAAGCTTGAATTCGACGGGAAGGTCGCTAAGAAGAAATTGGCAAAAGGGAAAGATGTAGAAGAAGAGTTCATCGTTGACACTGCAGTCCAATACAAAGTCAACAATCCATCAAAAATAGTGAAAAGCTAATGTAAGGAACTCCTCAACATGCTTGTGAGGAGTTCTTATTTTGGGTTCTATACCACTTTCATTACCTTTCCAAATGGTGCTTTCGGAACAAATTCAGTCGGCACAAGCCAGTATACCTCATAAGGTACCTGCATGTCCTCAGGCAAAAAGCCAGTTAAGTCGGTGATGTAGAATACAGTTTCTATCTTTTCTTCTTCCGCCCATTCCAAGGCAAGGGTATAGGAAGCTTTACCATGTGTGTGATATTTGATTTCAGTTCCCTCCGTAATCGGATCTGTACTACGGATTTTAAAATCAGCCTGAACAAGTGTGGTTTCCGGAGTTAGTTCTTTGAAAAAAGTTACAATATTTGCAATGAGGTCAATTTTCGTTTCATTTGTTGAGGTGTCAACAATTAAAGCAAGTTTTTTACCTTGGCGGTCCTGTATGATTTTAAGCAAATTTTTGTGCCATTTCATGTCTTGATTTTCCCCTCTCGTCAATAGTCACAAAAATTATTATGCTCATAATGAACCTATGAATTCGATTTAAATTATTGCATTTCATGAATAAGAAAGTAAACGAATAATATTTGTAGATTGCCACATTGAATATATACTTTTATTATATTAGTAGCACTATTTTTAGATGGGGGGGAATATCATAGAAGGAAAATGGCTGATTGCGGAACGTGATTTAAATGAACGAGAAGGATTAAAATGGCTGTTAAAAACATCCTCCATCCCTGTAACAAAGATTCTACTAGCCTCTAACTTTCAGGATTTTATTGTAACATTTGAAAAAGAAACGCCGGATATCATCCTTTTAGAACTCGATATGGTTAGCAGTGACAATTGGTCTAGCTTCCGAGAACTAATGCAGATTTACCAGCCTATTTTGCTGTTAACCAGTGCAGAGGCAACCTTTGAAAAAGCACGAATGGCGATTGACCTTCAAGCTTTAGAATTGATGATCAAACCGTTTTCTGCCACAAAGGTAAAATCTGCTTATCAAAAAGCGACGAAAGGACTTGATAAAAAACATGATTCTAAAAAGAAACCCGTTGCTCAAGTGTATTACGACTCAACCTATGAGTCGCTGTTTATTTCCAATTCAGAAGTTTTAGAAGACTATATCATCGCGGCTTTTAAAGTCGAAAATAGTGAAAAAATTGGAATGTTATATTCCTTCTTATCAGACTACCCTTTCAAAGAACTTCATGGTATTTTCCCTTTAAGTGATAGGGTTGTTCTTTTGTTTAAAGAATCTTGCCAAAATAGTAAAGAGCAATGTCAAAAGGCGATGAGAAGGTGGGAAGAGGAATTTTCCGACCCGCTTGCTATTTTAATCAGGAATGAAAAATCACCACACATTAGTCTCAATGAAAAGTTTCTAGAAACGCAGAAAATGATGGAGTTTACCTATTATCACGGTTATCGGCAAATAATTGAGTTTGAGAATACAGCAGACTGGGTACATATCGACCCTTTTTTGGCTCCTCCGGAACAAAGGGCATGGTTGGACATGCTCGCAAATCATGACATTGAAGGTATAAAAACATGGTTATATGATCAATTTCTCCGATTAGAAAATCCTTATCCTGATCCTGGATTGGTAAGAATTAGACTTACAAGTATTCTGGCACAAATTAGACGATTCATGAAGACCTATGATTTAGATGAACAGCAAAGCTACGAAAACGAGTATCGATATATATTCCATTCGATTTTGTATGATAGTGTTCTCTATCGGTCCGTACAAAATCTAATCTTGTTTATTCAAAAGATATTTTTAGGTGTTGATTCCAGCCAACAGATGGTTAAACAGGATCCAATTGAACGCGGTATTTCCTATATTGAGTCTCATTTTACAAACCAAGAACTAAAGCTAGAAGATGTGGCAAAATACGTCGATAGGAATTCATCCTATTTCAGTCATTTGCTGATTTCAAAAACTGGCCGAAGCTTTACGGAAATCCTGACAGGGATAAGAATAAAAGAAGCGAAAAGATACCTGCTTGAGACCAGCAAGCCAGTAAAGGAAATTTCACACTTAATTGGTTATCATAATCCGAACTACTTTAGCAGAACGTTTAAGGAAATAGTCGGAGTATCACCGAGAGAATTTCGGATGAATAAGGGATAAGAAGATAAGATTCAGTGACAGGCTGAATCTTATTTTTTATAAAAAATTTACTATTTCCTAAAAATAGTGAAGTTTTAGGCTAAAAATAAACGAGTTATACAAATAAATAATGCTACTTTTCTAAGGAATGATTTGTATTTTTCAGAAGATTTTATTTTTATAATAAAGGAGAGATAAAAGGACATAGAGGAGTGAATAGGATGGAAGCGAGTACAGCAAAATCAAGAGTGATTAAGAATTATAAAGGAACAAATCTACATGCAAAAGGCTGGATTCAAGAGGCTGCACTTCGGATGCTAATGAACAATCTTGACCAAGAAGTAGCTGAGCGCCCAGAGGATTTAGTGGTATATGGAGGAATTGGTAAGGCTGCACGGAACTGGGAAGCTTATGACGCGATTGTCAAATCACTGCTTGAACTAGAAAACGATGAAACACTGTTAATTCAGTCTGGTAAACCTGTAGCAATTTTTAAATCACATAAGGACGCACCCCGGGTATTGCTGGCAAACTCCAATTTAGTACCGGCTTGGGCGAACTGGGAGCATTTCCACGAGTTAGATAAAAAGGGATTAATGATGTATGGACAAATGACAGCAGGCAGTTGGATTTATATTGGAACGCAGGGAATTGTCCAAGGAACTTATGAAACGTTTGCGGAGCTTGCTCGCCAGGAATTCAGCGGGTCTTTAAAGCATACGATTACTTTAACTGCCGGACTTGGCGGAATGGGTGGAGCTCAGCCGCTAGCGGTAACGATGAATGATGGTGTTTGTCTAGCCATTGATGTTGATGAAACAAGAATTGATCGCCGGATTGAAACCGCTTACCTTGATGTAAAAACGAGCGATTTAGAAGAGGCTATTAATCTAGCACAGGAAGCAAAGAAAGCCGGAAAGCCTCTCTCAATTGGTCTTATTGGAAACGCTGCTGAAATTTTACCAATAATGATCGAAAAAGGGTTTAATCCGGATGTGTTAACAGACCAAACATCTGCCCACGACCCGTTAAATGGTTATGTGCCTGTAGGCTTTAGTCTAGAAGAGGCAGCCACTCTTAGAAAAGAAAATCCTTCTAAGTATGTAAAACTATCAAAGCAAAGCATGGCAATCCACGTAAAAGCGATGCTGACCATGCAGCAAAAAGGGGCCATAACCTTTGATTATGGTAACAACATTCGTCAGGTGGCGAAGGATGAGGGAGTAGACAATGCCTTTGACTTTCCAGGCTTTGTACCAGCATATATCCGTCCGTTATTCTGTGAAGGAAAAGGACCTTTCCGCTGGGCGGCATTGTCGGGGGACCCTGAGGATATTCGAAAAATTGATGAAGTCCTGCTTCGTGAATTCAAGGATGATGAGCACCTTTGTAAATGGGTGAGAATGGCTCAGGAAAAAATCAGCTTCCAAGGGCTTCCTGCTCGTATATGTTGGCTTGGATACGGTGATCGTGCCCGCTTAGGAAAAATCATTAATGATCTTGTAGCCTCAGGTGAAGTATCGGCGCCGATTGTTATTGGCCGTGACCACTTAGATGCAGGCTCTGTTGCGTCTCCTAACCGGGAAACAGAAGGAATGAAGGATGGAAGCGACGCTGTTTCTGACTGGCCAATTCTCAATGCCATGATCAATGCAGTCGGAGGTGCCAGCTGGGTTTCACTTCACCATGGCGGCGGAGTAGGAATGGGTTATTCTCAACATTCCGGAATGGTCATAGTTGCAGACGGTACGAAGGATGCAGAAGTCCGTTTACAACGAGTATTAACAACAGACCCTGGGATGGGTGTGGTCCGTCATGCCGACGCAGGCTATGAACTAGCAATTAAGACAGCAAAGGAAAAAGGCATCAAAATGCCAATGCTGAAACAAGACTAAAGAGGTGGTACGGGTGAGTAAGCCAATTTTTATAAGAAATGCTTCACAGCTCGTGACCTTACAGGGGAGTTCACATGCTCCTCTTGTAAAGGAAGCGATGTCTGAGTTGGGTCTGGTTAAAAATGGAAGTGTTTGGATAGAAAATGGTGTCATTTGTGATGTAGGACTAGATGAGGAGCTTTTTGAAAAATATGATAAGCGTCTTGGTGAAGCGGAGATAGTGGATGCCAGTGGAAAGCTTGTTACTCCAGGATTAGTTGATCCTCACACTCATCTTGTTTTTGCTGGAAGCAGAGAAAATGAGTTTAATATGAGGCTACAAGGTGCCACCTACATGGAAATCATGAACAGCGGCGGCGGGATTCATGCAACAACAAGGAAGACTAAGTCAGCAAGTCATGAAGAGCTTTTTAATGAAAGCTTTGAACGGTTAAATCAATTCCTACGTCACGGCGTGACAACAGTCGAGGCGAAAAGTGGTTACGGGATGGAGTGGGAAACCGAGCTTAAGCAGCTTGAAGTAGCTAAAATGCTCAATGAAAAGCATGTTATTGATATTGTACCTACCTTTATGGGTGCTCACGCCGTTCCAAAAGAGTATAAAGACAATCCTGATGATTTTGTGGAGCTGTTGATTGATGAAATGATTCCAAAGGTTGCGGAGCTGGGGTTGGCCGAATTCAATGATGTTTTTTGTGAGCATGGTGTTTTTACTCCAGAGCAATCAAAGCGAATTCTTGAGGCAGGTAAGAGACACGGGCTGATACCGAAAATTCATGCGGATGAAATTGAACCATATGAAGGGGCAGAGCTAGCGGCTGAGGTTGGTGCAATATCTGCAGATCATTTATTAAGAGCTTCAGAAAAAGGCATGAAAGCGATGGCTGAAAAAGGTGTCGTTGGTGTGCTGCTGCCGGGGACAGCTTACTTTTTAATGGCGGAATCAGCAAATGGCCGTAAAATGATTGATTTGGGAGTGCCAGTGGCGTTGTCAACCGACTGTAATCCGGGTTCGTCACCGACTGTGTCTCTGCCTTTCATTATGAATCTTGGCTGTTTGAAGATGGGGATGACTCCTGCTGAGGTGATTACTGCAGCAACAATTAATGCAGCACATGCGATCAATCGTGGTCGGGAAATTGGCAGTTTAGAGGTTGGAAAAAAAGCAGATATTACGATGTTCAGTGTTGATAATTATATGAAGCTTCAATATTCTTATGGAGTGAATCATACGCATACGGTTATAAAAAATGGAGTGGTGGTTGTCAGAGGAGGTCATTTGCTTGAAGAGCTTTCTCTATCCAACAATTAATCCACCCAGCTTTACTTGGGTAAACCTTGAGAGTGGGGCAGGGGGGAAGGTTCATGAATGGATTCAGCCAATAACCACTTTGAATGACTTTGAAAAAATCAAGGAGGCCGAGGTCGTGATTCTCGGTGTTCCTTTGTCTCGTTCATCGATAAGTGCTTCTGGTGCGTCAGAGTTTCCCGATGCCTTTAGACGTTCTTGGCGGAGCTTTGCAACCTACAATCTTGATGATGATGTTGATTTGGCAGAAATGAATGCACTTGACGCCGGGGATGTTCCGATGCATGTCACGGATATTAGAAAGTGCCACGACAACATCATTCAGGCAGCCGCATTGGTCCATAGCCATTTTCAAGATTCAAAGGTGTGTGCGATTGGCGGAGATCACTCAATCACAGCGATGATGGTGAAAGGAATGCACCAGGCAAAGCCTTCTGAAAAAATTGGAATTTTACAATTTGATACTCATTTTGATTTGCGAGACATGTCAGATAATGGTCCATCAAATGGAACACCTATGCGTAATTTAATTGAAAGTGGAGTAGTTGACGGCAGTAATATGTACAACATTGGTCTGCATGGCTTTTTTAATACGAAGGACTTAAAACAATATGCAGATGAAAAAGGGGTTAATTATTTTACACTTCGTACAGCTCGAAAAAAGGGGATAGAAGAAACCGTTCAGCAATGCTTAGAAGAACTATCTTCAAAGGTTGATACCATTTATTTAACGGTAGATATGGATGTGTTAGATATTGCTTATGCCCCTGGGGTACCGGCATCAACCCCGGGGGGCATGACAACGGAAGAGTTGCTAGAAGGGGTACTAGCAGCAGGTCGTCATCCAAAAGTAAAAGCAATGGACATCGTCTGCCTCGATCCATTAAAGGACACACTCGTCCAGCCAACCGTTAAACTAGGAACACACGTATTCCTTACTTTCCTAACAGGAGTCATGCTTCGACAATGTGCTAGCAACTAGATAGTGTTTGATATCTAGTTGCTAGCTTTGGTGACAGGCACCACTAAAATACAAATGTACGCCTCAGGTGGACAAATAGGTAATTTAATATTCTATGAACATAGGGTACTAATAGGAATAAGGGGGATTGGGTATGGAGAATCAGCCGATACAACAAGTGCAGCAACCAGAATTGCAGAATAGTAATATGTTGAATATTATGAAGTTCTTTGTTTTTAGTGCAATCGGTATTTTTGTATTTTTTGTTCCGGTTACTTTGAATGGAAAGTCTTCGATTATGCTGGATCATTTTGTTTCATATATTCAACTTGCGGTCCCAAATGTTTTACCTTATTATGCATTACTGGTCATATTGTTAGGTGCAGTATATCCTTTTATGAAAAAGACCTGGAAAAAAGATGTTGTCACCACAGTGTTTTCGATTCTGAAAATTTTTGGACTTGTTACTGCGATTATGCTTGTATTTAATGTTGGTCCGAAATGGTTTTTCGATCCTGATATGGCACCATTCCTTTTTAACAAACTTGTGATATCCGTTGGACTGCTAGTTCCAATTGGTTCTGTTTTTCTTGCTCTCTTAGTAGGTTATGGCTTGCTCGAATTTATCGGAATATTCATGCAACCAGTGATGAGGCCGATTTGGAAAACACCAGGAAGATCAGCAATAGATGCTGTAGCCTCTTTTGTAGGTAGCTATTCCATTGGTCTATTAATTACTAACCGTGTTTTTAAAGAGGGTAAATATACAATAAAAGAAGCAGCAATTATTGCAACGGGTTTTTCAACTGTTTCCGCGACTTTTATGATTGTTGTTGCGAAAACATTGAATCTAATGGAAGTTTGGAACGCATATTTTTGGGTAACATTTGTTGTAACTTTCATCGTTACCGCGATTACAGTTAGAATTTGGCCGCTAAATAAAATGAGTGATTCTTATTACCAGGACATGGAGGGTGACGAGGAGGTAATAATTAAAAAGGACCGGGTTAAAACAGCATGGAAAGAAGCAATGATTACCGCCGACCAATCTTCAAGCTTAGGTAAAAATATTTGGGACAACCTTAAAGATGGCTTTATCATGACAATGGGAATATTGCCATCCATCATGTCTGTTGGGTTACTTGGACTTATATTAGCTGAATTTACACCTGTATTTGATTGGCTGGGTTATATTTTTTATCCTTTCACTGCACTGGTACAACTTCCGGAACCAATGCTTGCTGCAAAAGCAAGTGCTGTCTCAATCGCAGAAATGTTCTTGCCGGCATTGTTAGTTACCAAGGCCGCCATTGTTACCAAATTTGTTATCGCTGTTGTTTCAGTATCATCCATTATCTTCTTCTCAGCTGTAGTACCTTGTATCCTATCGACAGAAATTCCACTAACAATTGGAAAACTTGTCGTCATTTGGTTTGAAAGGGTAGTATTCACCATTCTCCTTACAGCACCGATTGCTTACTTAATTCTTTAAAATAAAAAACTGTTCCTTTTTAATTAGGGGAACAGTTTTTTATTACGAAAAGATGCATAATAACAAAAGAAATATTTTTTGGAATTTAAGTTATTTAAGTGATTCATAATGTGTGTCGAGGTGAATTGATCAATGCCAATGATGGATGTGAAAGATGTCAGTCTATATTATAATGTTAAAGGAAATGGAACTCCCATAGTTTTTATCCATCCGCCTTTACTTACGAGTGAAAATTTCAGATATCAAATGGATGGGGAATCTCAGGATTTTAGCGTTATTACTTTTGATATAAGAGGTCATGGTAGAAGTCATTATTCAAATCAAACGATAACTTATCCGTTAATTGTGGAAGATATTAAACGTTTGCTGGATCATTTAGGAATAGAAAAAGCATTCCTATGTGGGTATTCGACAGGAGCTTCTATTGCATTAGAATTTATGCTGACTTATTCCGACAGAGCCATAGGAGGTATTTTAGTAAGTGGAATGTCAGAAGCGAGTGATCTTTATTTGAGGAAAAGAATTTCTTTAGCTGTTAAACTTGCAAATTCTAGGTCACTCTCTTTTCTAGCATATGCCATTACATGGGGCAATTCCGATACAAAAGAGATGTTTAGGAACTTGTACAATGAAGCAGTTAAAGGTGATGCCAGAAATATTAATCAATATTTTCAATATAGTTTAAAATATAATTGTACCAATCAATTAGATAAAATAGAACTTCCCATTTTATTGGTCTATGGGAAGAAAGACAAATCTTTTCATCGGTATGCGAATCTTTTAAAAGAAAAATTGCCATGCAGTGAATTATACTTCATTGACAAGGAAAAACATCAAATTCCTACAAAAGCTGCTACCAAATTGAATCCATTGATTGCACATTTTGTAGATGAACATAATAGTAAAGATTTTAAATATTCAGGGAATTGAGAATATATTTCTTGGGAAAGCGCAAGAATAGACATTTCCGGCGTTTAAGCGTCAAAAAATGCAGTTGTTTCCAACTTGGAAACAGGTATGTTAATACCAAATTTAAAGGATTATCAGAAAAATAAGAGGAATTATAATATGAAAATTGTCGTTCTATCAGATACACATCTACCAAAAAGAAAAAAAGGATTGCCTGCGAGGTTATTAGATGAATTAATGGATGTCGACTTGATCATTCATGCTGGTGACTGGCAGACGATAGATGTTTATCATGAGCTGCGGAGAAATGGAAGAGTTGAAGGAGTTTATGGGAACGTAGATGATGAGGAAATAATTAGATTATTACCATTAAAAAAGATTGTTGAAGCAGGCGGTTTTAGATTTGGTATTATCCATGGACACGGGAAGGGAAAAACAACTGAAAGACGTGCTATTGCAGCATTTAAAGGAGAGAATGTGGATTGTATAATCTTTGGGCATTCTCATATTCCTGTCATGAGGTATGAAGGTGATCTATTAATTTTTAACCCCGGTTCGCCAACCGACAAGAGAAGACAAAAGTTTTTTTCCTTTGGGGTAATCAGCTTAAGTGATAAAATAACGGCAGAACATATTTATTTTTAAGAAGAGTAGCATGGTTGGAAGGAGAGGAACCAATGGAAAAAGGTGTTATCGTCTATACGACAAACGACTGTATTGAGTGCACAATGGTTAAAAAAGTCCTTACTGAGGAAGGGATTCCCTACGAGGTTAGAGATATATCAAAAAACGCCGAATATCAACTAGAAGTTGAAAAGTACGGCTATTTAGGTGTTCCGGTAACAGTGTTAGGAAATAAAGCAGTAAAGGGTTTTACGAATGAATTGAAGGAAATTATCGAAACAGCAAAAAAGAGCTAATTGTAAGTTAGCTCTTTTCGTTATATTAAAAACCTGCTAGTTTTTTACCATAAAGCATATTGGTTTTTAAAATCTCATAGTATAGGTCCGGATCCCCAGCTACTAACGCAATATCGTGTGCGGGGTTGCAGTGGTCAATCTCTGAAATCCAGATATCACCTAATTCTCCAACCGTTATATCAACCGCTGCATTTGCCAAATGCACCCCCATACCTTCTAATTCATTTACCGTATCAACAGCTATATGGTTCAATTCTTCATAAGTCAAGGAAGCGTGTAAATCGCTTTGATGCAAGAATTCTTTTACCATTTCTTTTTCAAATTTGACTATTGGCAGTAATCTGCCATCATTCTTTATCGATTGGTCGCCTCTCGTAAACGACCCCATTACCTGCCATTCACCTGAATAGTTTTTAACCGTAACAAACCGTACAGTAATGGTTCGATATCCGGTTACATCAATAGATTCTTGGATGATGTTTTCTCCCTCTTTAAAATATTTACTAAAGATAGAATAGGCCTGATCCCGATTACTAAATCGATAATTCTTTGATTCCAAATTTGTTAAATTTGTTATAACGAGAGAGTTTGCCTCTTTTAGTAAGACACGATAGGCATGCCGATTAGCACTGTTTAGCGGCTTCACCGTTAAATTAGGAAATTTCTTTAAAAAATAGTATAGATCTTGAGGTGAACCATATAGATTTGTATCCGGAAGATAACATTTTACACCGATGGAACTTGCCAATTTTTTGTGGATACTCCATCGATTTAGAAAGAAATCATTAAAAATTACATTGCCAATGATGGATTTAAAATGCTGTATCCATGCGGAGCTTACAGAAGAAGTCATCACAAAAATAGAGGCAGGATATGGGTAGGTTCCTTCTTCCCATTGTTTTGTTCGAGGATTATAAAGATAGCCTGTGACGAGTTGGTTGACTTTATCAACATGGTCAAGAGAAAAGACAAGGATGGCACCCTTAATTTCACGATAAAGTAAAACATAATCACGTAAATGATCGAGATATTTCTTGATCGAGCTTTGATAATAACCTGCGAGTAAACCGATAAAGGGTCCAATTTGTATTTCGTTGCCATTCTGCTTGATTTCAAGACTGCAATGCTGTGGTATATTCAGCATGTCCAAAATATCTTCAGATAGGCTTGCCCCATTTAGTGGCAATTCATCAGAAATGTCTACAATAGATTGATAGGTTTTTGCACCAAATCTGATTTTTCTAGCCGTAATTTGAGTAATTCCCATAGATTCTGCTAACTTGGGATGTAACGTTAAAATCCCTCTGTTAGAGGTGTTTCTTGATAGCAGAATAACATTTTCCATTCCGTTTCCCCCCAACCATAATACTGGATAAGTTATTATATGTACCAATAACAAAGTTTGTCTTAAAAATGGGGGATTTCTTACAATTTGGACAAGTGTACCATTGTTATTGTGAAATACATAGGGTGGATTAATCGTCTTCTTTATGATTGTTTATATCTTCGTTTTTTTCAACAGGGCGACCGTATAGCTCATTGATTTCATTAGCCAATTCATCTAAAAATTCATCTGTCAAAAGCGGCTTTTTCTTTTTAGACATATATATTTCTCCAATCTTTATTTTTTTAAAAAATTTTGATTTACATTTGATAAACACAGGAGTATGATAATCACAGTTTCATATTTCTAAATCGCTGAGACCAAATTGGTGCGGGGGACCCATTCATATGGATAGTATATCCAAGGGGTGAATCCTTTAATAGGTAGGGCTACTCAATGGCCCGAATCCGACAGCTAACCTCGTAAGCGTTAATGAGAAGGAAGGTGGAGCTTGTTAGACAGTTCATACATGTCTGCAGGTCTATTAACTTTGACTTGCAGGCATTTTTTTGTGCTTTTTAAGCATGATAAGACAGAACAAAATAATTTTATAGAATACACGGTGGTGCAGAAATCGATGGTTTCTTCAATCAAAAGATTATTAATAGGCAGACCTTTAAAGTCAACTGAACTAGGGGAACAGAAGCTCAATAAAACAAAAGCACTGGCGATTCTTTCGTCTGATGCCTTATCATCGGTGGCTTATGGTCCGGAACAAATCCTAATCGTACTCGTAACAGTAAGTGCAGCGGCATTTTGGTATTCCATTCCGATTGCAATCGGTGTTTTAGTTTTATTAGCAGCATTAATTTTATCTTACCGGCAAATTATTTTTGCCTACCCCCATGGTGGTGGCGCTTATGTAGTTTCAAAGGAAAATTTAGGTATCAATTATGGGCTTATATCGGGTGGATCCTTACTGGTTGATTACATTTTAACAGTAGCTGTTAGTGTATCTGCTGGAACTGATGCGATCACATCGGCCTTTCCAGCTTTACATGACCATAATGTGGGTATTGCGATCATTTTTGTCATATTTATTACTACTTTAAACCTAAGAGGTGTAACGGAGTCTGCTTCTATTTTAGCATATCCCGTCTATTTATTCGTGCTTGCTTTATTTATTTTAATTGGTGTGGGACTTTTTAATGTTTTTACAGGGCAGGTTCCGGCAGAATTACATACACCAGTTGGAACTCCCATTGCAGGGATATCTTTATTTCTTCTTTTAAGGGCATTTGCTTCAGGCAGTTCTGCGCTTACTGGTGTTGAGGCGATATCAAATGCAATTCCGAACTTTAAAGCGCCAGCTCCAAATAATGCTGCTAAAACGTTGGCAGCAATGGGGGGCTTACTGGCGATATTATTTTCGGGAATTGTATTGTTAGCTTATTACTATGGGATTACGCCGAATGAAAAGGTTACCGTGGTTTCTCAAATTGCGGAGCAGACATTTGGACGCAACTTTATGTATTTCTTTATTCAAGGCACAACCGCTTTAATCTTAATTCTTGCGGCAAACACAGGATACACAGCGTTTCCATTGCTGGCAGTCAATCTCGCCAATGATAAGTTTATTCCAAGGATGTTTAAGATTAGAGGTGACCGATTAGGGTATTCGAATGGAATTCTCACATTAGGTTTAGCTTCAATTTTATTAATTATTTTTTTCAAAGGACAAACGGAGCACTTAATACCACTGTATGCGGTTGGGGTCTTCATTCCGTTTACTTTGTCCCAAACGGGAATGATGTTAAAATGGCTTCGTGAAAAGCCTCAGGGCTGGATGTCGAAGCTTATCATTAATACAACGGGTGCTATCATCTGCTTTGTTGTTACGATTATGTTCTTTTTAACAAAGTTTGCGCAGGTTTGGCCTGTGTTGGTATTCTTACCAGTGATTGTTTATGTCTTTTACCGAATTAGAAAGCATTATGAAGCAGTGGGAGAGCAGTTAAGATTAAATTGTGAGGAGCCTGCAGTTCCTATTGAAGGAAACGTGATTATTGTTCCTGTAGCTGGTATTACCCAAGTGGTAGAAAACTCTCTGAATTATGCAAAATCACTTGGAGCGGATCAAGTACTTGCCGTGTATGTTTCCTTTGAAAGGGACGATGAAAAGAAATTCGAAGAAAAATGGAACAAGTGGCAGCCAGATGTAAGACTTGTCACCCTGCACTCCCATTATAGGAGTATTATCCAGCCACTTACCAAATTTGTTGATACCGTCCAGCATAAAGCTAGTGAGGCGAATTACCGTGTTACCGTCATCATTCCACAATTTATACCAAAAAAAGGCTGGCACAATATTCTGCACAACCAATCAAGCTTATTAATTAAAGCCTACCTGTTATACAGAAGAAATGTGATTATCACAACCGTCCCATACCACCTAAAAAAATAATCAAAGAGCAGCTTCCATTTTGGGAGCTGCTCAATTTTTGTTTTCAGAATTAGTGAAGATACAACCTGGAACTTCGAAGGTCCGACCATTCGCGGTTAAAGAGATGGAACAAATGGCATTACCAATAATGGTCTCATGTAGAAAATGTATGTTTGAAAGAATAGCCATGTCATGAAAGTTGACTCCAGAGGCTTGTCCTTCCGCTGTTAAGATTATACCGACACCTCCGCCTGATACGGGTTCACAAGTTGGGATACCAGGTGCAGCGGATTTAAAAACAAAGCTGTTATTTTGATTCAAATCGTCACCATAAAGAATGGAAATAAAACTATTATTGGCTGTACAATCAACTTCACAAATTCGTGCAGATATAGTAATTTTGCCTCTAGATGAAAATCGATCGATTAAGGTTTCGACTGGTACAGCACATGCGGTTACTTTTGCACGACAATTACAACTTTCCATAAAACACCTCTCATTCACAATATTACTTATATATATGAAACAGCTTGTCTTTTGGATTGGACAAGGAGTGGAGTAAAATGGAAATGTACAAATTTTATTAATGATCAGGGAAGACTTTTTGGTGTTGTGGTTTGATTGGAAGTACCATAGTATGGGAAAATATGGAGAGGTGATAAACAATGTTGAAATTTGATTTACATACCCATCATGATCGGTGTGGTCATGCAAGGGGAGGAATTCGAGATTATATCGAGGCGGGTATCGAGAAGGGGTTAAATATTATCGGAATCTCTGACCATACCCCGTATTTTTCAAGTAAAGAAGACCATCCGTTTCCTCACATAACGATGGCAACAAGTCAATTTCCTGAATATGTAGAGGAAGTCTTGAAGTTAAAACAAGAGTATTCTGGGAAGATTGATGTCCTATTAGGAATTGAGGCAGATTTCTTTCCCGAATATGTAGAAAACTATCGTCAGTACTTTGACCGCTATCCATTTGATTATATAATTGGATCTGTTCATCATGTAGATGGGGTGAGCATTTTTAAAAAGGACCGCTGGGAAGGGCTGAGTTCTAAAGAACAAATAAAGACCAAAGAATCCTATTATTCATTAATTGAACAATCTGCGCGCAGCGGCATGTATCAAATTCTAGGTCATATTGATGCGATGAAAGGCTTCTATCCTGACTTTTCAAACATTCAAACTGCTGCAGTTGAACACACCTTAAAGGTCATAGCGGAATACGATGTCGCTATTGAAATTAACACCTCCGGAAAAACCAAATACGTTGGGGGATGGTATCCAGCCGATGATATTTTAGAAATGGCACTCCATCATGGAGTAAAAGTCACCTTCGGCTCAGACGCCCACGACCCAGAGCGAGTCGGCGACGAATTCGAAATGGTCCAAGCCCGCCTCAAACAAATAGGCTTCAAAGACTGGGTCTACTTTAACGAACGAAAGAGATATGCAGTAAAACTATGAATAAATGCGAATAAATGAATAAATGGTGACAGGCACCAAAAAAGGCACCAAAAAAATGTAATGGAAACCACATCCATTACATTTTTTCTTGTTTAGGTGTTTGTTTGCGTTTTTTGGTTAAGGTTCTAATTAGGTAAATACCGCCAATGAGTGCTAGTAGATTCAGTGAGTCTCCCAGGTTTATGGTTAAATTGAAGTTGTTTTTTACGCGTACGGTGTTTTTATTGTTGTTGGTATGCGAATGCGACTTTCTTTTGACATAAGGACCACCTCCATATGACTAGTATATCAACCCAAGTCTACAGAAAATGCCAATCTACTAGAAAAAATTGCTAGTTTTTTACTAACAAAGTTTTTGTGAATTTCCTAGTACGAGAATACATGAGAAGAAATACAAAGGCACTTCCAATCCGCATAAAGGAATTCAACTCCATTGATTTTTGTATGCCTAGTCCCTCTAACAGCATAATCCCAATCTGTGGGGCTAAAAAGGCGACAAAGGATAGGAGTACATTATAAGTCGTGATACAATATGTTTTCTTTTCTTCTGGCGATTGTTCAAGCAAAAGGTTAAACAATAAGAGCACAACCCCAGAAATGAAAAATCCAGATAGTGCCTGGACACAAGTTAAATAGAATAGATTGGTAGACATAACGGTTAGAAATGGAACAAGCGCCATTCCGAGCGCAGCCCATACGAGCATAAGCGTATTAGATTTTAGCTCTGCCCATTTTTTCCACAAAGGAAAAGTAAAGATTTGCACTAACTGACATGCTACCGAAAAGATACTTATCCAAAGAATCGTGGCTTCTGCGATTCGAACATGATAAATATTGAATATCCCCCAGGACATCTGCCAGGTGAAATTAAAACAGAGTGCCGCAATTAGGAACCATTTGTACCCATGATCTTTAAAAATGGACCAATCCATCGACGATTTTTTTGTGGTCGTGACTGCTTGGACTGTTTCTTTATGTTTCATTAAGAAAAACACTTCAAGTATTCCAAAAAGTAACGCTGTGAAAAATAACCACTGATAGGCGGTTGCATTATTTGATTGGTTCTTCATAATAATCCCGATAATAAGTGTGGAAATCATGCCAGCAATCGTCAATAAGCGGTTGCGATCACTAAAAAAAGAACCCCTTCGATCGTCTTTTATCATTCCGCTAATTAACGTTTGCCAGCCAATGTTTGCAATGGTGGCAGGTACATTCATAAATGCGATAATAATTAAAAATACCCATGCTTGGTAAGAGGTAGAGATATAGACAACTCCCATGAGAAGTAAAAATAATAATCGCGCCCCTAATACTGACATGGCAACCGTTTTTTTCTGCGTCTGTAAACGATTTAATAGAACGGCAGCAGGAATGGTCATCAAAAGGGCAATTAAAGGTGGAAGGGAACTAATTAATCCAACTTGATAATTGGTAGCTCCAAGAATCGAGATAGCAAAGATGGGATAAAAGTTTCCTGCAAGGTTAATAGCAATGGTAGAAACCATTCCATGATAGATACTAATCTTTTCATTATAGGTACGCACGATTCTTCACCAGTTTCTCTATTAATAAATAACGATTATATTATACTACGGTATCCGAAATTTCTATATAATACTTTTGAAAATTATTTAACAAAAAATAGACCGTTAGAGTAATAAATATTACTCAAGTCAGCCAAAATCCAGTATAATAAAAATTTGGCTTTTATAATTCATTTTTTCTAGGAGTTTTATATATGAATCAGACGTTTACATTAAAAGAAAAGACAAAACAAATTTTTGTCATGATAATACCTATTTTAATCACTCAGCTCGGTATGTTTTCGATGGTGTTTTTTAACAATATTATGTCAGGAAGATATAACTCCTCAGACCTGGCCGCTGTTGCCATTGGTTCGTCAATTTGGAGCCCGATATTTACAGGGATAAGCGGGATTCTGCTGGCGGTTTCTCCAATAGCGGCACAGCGCTTCGGGGAAAAGCGAGGCAAGGAAGTGGCTTCGGTTGTAAGACATGGACTCTACATTTCCGTTATGATTACCATTGTGGTCATTATGCTTGGTGTATTCTTTTTAGATCCACTTTTAGATAAAATGAATCTTCCAAGTGACGTACAGGAAACGGCCTTTGACTATTTGGTTGGTCTTAGCTACGGAATTCTTCCGCTTTTTATCTTTAACGTGCTTAGGTCATTTATCTATGCATTAGGAAAAACAAGGATAGTAATGTATATCTTGCTTCTGTCATTACCAATCAATTTCTTTCTGAATTTTGTGCTGATCTTTGGAAATTGGGGTTTCCCGGAACTTGGCGGAGCAGGTGCCGGATATGCCACCTCCATCACGGAATGGTTGATCACTGGAATGACAGTGTACATTGTAAAAACACAGGAACCATTTTCAGGCTTTGCCGTGTTTGAGAATTTGAAGAAATTCTCATTAGCAGAGTGTAAGGAAATACTGAAAATCGGTGTACCTATGGGACTATCAACGTTCTTTGAAACCAGTATGTTTGCTGTTGTAACCATTTTATTAAGTAAATTTAATGTTACCACGATTGCTGCCTATCAATCAGCGTTAAACATCGTTTCTTTCCTTTACATGATTCCGATAAGCATATCGATGGCACAAACGGTTCTTGTAAGTTATGAAGTAGGGGCACGCAGATACAAGGACGCAAAGAGCTACAGCTGGTTAGGTATTTATCTTGCTATCTTAATCGCTCTTATTACCGGGGTATTAGTGGTTCTATTCAGGTACCAAGTGGCTGGATTTTACTCGAATGAAACAGAAGTCATTAACCTAACGGCGCATTTCTTAATTTTTGCGTTGTTCTTCCAAATCAGTGATGCCATTCAAGTAACCGCACAAGCTGCCTTACGGGGATATAAGGATGTTAATCTTGCCTTTGTCATGACGTTAATTGCGTACTGGTTAATCTGCCTTCCAGTTGGCTACGTACTTGCAAACTATACAGGACTGGGTGCGACAGGATATTGGCTTGGTCTTACAGCAGGATTGTTAGCGGCTGGAATCGCCTTATCATGGAGACTAATCTACATCCAAAAACGAAAATTCATAGACCCACAAAAACTAGAAGCAGTATAACAAGCAGCCAACAGTCCTCATCACTCTCTATTGTGATGGGGACTTTTCTCAACCCACTGTCCGCCTGAGGTGGACAGTGTCCACGAGTGGTGACAGGCACCAAATGACAGTGTTGTCATCGTGATTATAGGATAATGTGTTTATACTTAATTGAAAGAAGGGGTTAGGATGGAGAGGTATTTTGTTTTTGTTTATGGGACGCTTAGGAGGCATGAGCGAAATCATTATTTATTGGAGGAAGCAGAGCTTGTTGCGGAGCAGGCTTGGACGGAGGGGAAGTTATTTGATACAGGTTTTGGCTATCCTGCTCTCCAGGAATCGGCTGCGGATGTGGTCTATGGTGAACTGTACCTGGTTACGGAGGACCAGCTTCATAGATTAGATGAGCTGGAAGGTTATAGTGTGAAGGCGCTAGATAACTTATATAATCGTAAAATACAACTAATCTCTCATGATACTGGTAAAACCAAAGCTTATATTTATACCATTGCAAAACACAATAGTCATATGCTGAAAACGCAGATCAAGAGTGGTGATTGGAAGGAATATCATCTTCGCAAACAAGACCCAATCCTATATTTTGCCTATGGAAGCTGCATGGATCCTGCACGGTTTAAACTAGCAAAAGTGGACCAATATTTTCAAAAGGTGATAGGCACCGGCATCCTGCACGGTTATACATTACGATACTCTGTGACAATGCCTGATGGCGGTCGTGCTGACATTGTTGAGGAAGGCGGAGTGGTAGAAGGGAAGGTATATGAGATTCCCACCGATTGTGTTCCTTACCTTTATAGAAGAGAAGGGGTGGGTTCACGTCTATATCGGCCAACATTTGTGGATCTTTTCATAAATGGAAGCTTATACAAAGATGTGATGACCTTTACGGTTGTCAATAAGGAAGCAGAAACAGCGCCCCCGGAACATTATTTTGAAGAAATCATTAGAGGCGGAACAGGATTTTTAAGTGAAGCTTATCTTGAGGAATTGAAGAATCACATAAAAATATTATGTAAACAATGATAAAACAAAAAATCTTACTCAATAAAAGGGTAAGATTTTTCTATTTCTCAGAGAAAAAGGCAAATATGTATTTTATGTGAATTTATGAATTTTCAGTTAACAGGCTGAAATGTTCATTTTAATGAGCTAATAATATGCTAAAAAAATAGAAAAATAGATGAAATTTTGGGGGTTAAAATAAATGTCGAACCATGTCTTTGTAAATAATAGCATATTCGGAAATAAAAAATATTCATTATACGTTCAAATATAACGTTCGTCAATATGGTGAACTAGCCTTGAAAAGGTAGGTGTGAGTGACCTGAAAATTATTTATAAATAACAGATTTACTTTCTATCTTCTAGTAAAATATACTATTTTTGAGGAGGAATTTTGTGGAAATGTATAACGGAAACGTGGAAAAAGTTTCACCCTCGGGTAATGATCTTAGCGGAACGAAACCCAAGGGCAAGGCAAGTTGAGTATATCAACTTTATGTTAGTATACTCTTATTCTTAAAATAATCAACTCTATTACTAGAAAAGAGGCTTATTAATATATGGACGTAAGAGATAAACACCTAATTAATGAAAAGACGGTTTTACTAACAGGTGAGTACAATGATTGTGGAGAATTATGGTCAAGAGTGATTGAAGGGGAAGAAACTTTCCTTGTTAGAAAGAGTCCAATTGCCGTTATCGAGGAAACCTTGTTACATTTAGGGTCAAATTTCCTTGGAGCCAGGCGTAGTTCAAAATACCTGCTGACTCCAACAAGGATGCATCCTATAAGTGTGAATCCGCAGTTGGGCATTTTATTGTTTCCTACAAAAAATATGAAGTTTCATTACAATATATGGTTTTCACTTATTCATGTTAAAACAACAAACCCTGTTGGAATCAATCGAATTGAAGTTTTAACGAGCTTTGGTCATACAATCTTAATCGATATGTCGGAAAGAGCCTTTAACAACAAGCGGCAAAAGGCAGTTCAGCTTCAAGAAGCCATTACCAATAATCTGAATTGCCCCTTAAATTTCTATGTCGAACCTAAGAAGGGCTTTTATATAAGTAAAAGTGCAAAAGAAAATAATTATTCCCTTGAGAAAAAGTAATGAAAGAGAGCAGCGTCCTTAATGGAGGCTGCTTTTATAATTTGGCAGTTTTGATTTGCGGCGAAGCAATAAGTCAATCCCCGCAAGCACAATTCCTATTAAAAACGGTATAACCTTTAGGCTGACAGTCTGATCATATAACAAGAATCCATAAATATTAATCATCTCTGTAAGAAGTATTCCAAGAACAAAACCGGTAATAAAAATTAGCACAGTTCTCATTCCTCGTCTCTCCCTTCAAATATCGGTGTTCTTTATTCCAGTATAGCAATGCAGTGGTATTTTCAAAATGAACTAGAGCCGTAACTTTGTCTACACCCTAGGTCTTAGATGAAGCCACTTTCGTACCAAATAGTGGAATAGTTTAGATAAGAATAAACAATGCTAATATAGGTAGATTATTGTGTCTTTTTAACGGAATTTATCACATTAGGACACTCTCTTGAAACAACAAGTGAAGCCAGTAGGAGTGGTAACGTACATGAGACGTCCATTGTTTAAAAAAATAAAAACAAATCAATTAGAAATCAGTGAAGAGTTGTTACAAAGTGATGAAAGCGTCAAAAACGACTATGTTTCTGGAAATCTCCTGCTTGATGTACCTAAAATAAAGGAGCTTTACTCTTATCCGAAAAATATAGACTTTAAAGTGAGAGAATTCACTATTCATATGATGGGCAGGAAGGCCGTTCTATTTTTTATTCCATCTATGACTGAAACGAAGTTAATTGATGAGGAGATCATAAAGCCACTAATCTTAGCAGCCAAAGAAATTATTGATATTCCTTCTGCAATAAGTATTAGTTCAATCAAAGAAGAGAAGATGATTTCCGCAGCTGTAAGTGAATTAAACACAGGCGCCACTTTGTTACTTGTGGATGGCCTGAATGTGATATATGTGTTAAATACATCATCTTCAGCGGGGCGTAGTGTTGAGAAGCCGCAAAATGAAACTACGTTACTAGGGCCAAAAGAGTCTTTCGTGGAAAGAGCGGACCAAAATATTTCGCTGATTCGGAAAAAAATTCGCTCTGAAGATTTTACTGTTGAAAAAATGATTATTGGCAGTCGTTCCCACAATGAAGTCTATATCATTTACAACAAAGAATTAGCCGGAGAGAAAGTCTTAGATGAAGTAAAATCAAGGATTGGGGCTATTCAAAAAGACGCGGTACAGAACCTAGGTCTCCTGATTCAGCATATAGAAGATCGGTCAACCAGCTTATTTCCGACCATTTTACAAACGGAACGACCTGACAGAGCTGCCTCTTTTATCGAGGATGGTCATGTTATTGTTGTGATGAACAACTCCCCGTTTGCGATCGTAACACCAGCAACTTTTTGGTCCTTTTATCATTCTGCCGACGATCATTATTTAAGATTTATATATGGTAACTTTACAAGGTTTTTGCGGATGACTGCCATGTTTATTACCTTGTTTACTCCTTCTATTTATATCGCAATTACAAATTATCACATTGAAATGCTGCCTGCGGATTTACTCTTAGCGATCGCTGGTGCCCGTGAGATGGTCCCGTTCCCAGCTATTTTAGAATTACTCTTAATGGAAATGGCATTTGAATTAATACGGGAAGCGGGGATTCGAGTACCAACTCCGATTGGTCCAACGATTGGTATTGTTGGTGCACTAATTTTAGGTCAGGCTGCAGTAGAGGCAAATGTGGTTAGTCCCATCGTGGTGATCGTTGTGGCATTAACGGGCCTCTCATCCTTTGCGATAAGTGATGTGAATTTGAATTATGCCATAAGGATAGCTCGATTTGGCTTTCTTTTATCCGCTAGTTTATTTGGTATATTTGGTATGGTTGGTATCTTTATGATCGGATTATTTTATTTATCGGTTATTAAAACGTTTGGTGTCCCTTATTTGGCGCCATTTACACCGAAATACAAGTCTTCAAAAGATACATTATTTCGGAGATTATTAAAGAATGAAAAATTAAGACCAGCCTATGTAAAAACAAAGGATTTAACAAAAGAGCCTGTTCAAAATGAGTGAAAATAGGTGGTAGTTTGGTTAAGGTTGAGAAGGATTTAATAGGTATAAGGGAGTTTTTTTCCGTTATTGTTTTTATGATTAGTACAAAGGCGACAGATATGACGACAACAAGACTTTTCGAAGATACTTTTAATGCTGCCTGGATGGTGATCATTGGGTCCTTTGTCATCATTCTTCCTTCTATCGTTGTTTTAAATCTTATCCTAAAAAAACATCAAACGAAAAATTTACTAGAAATCTTGCAATTAGCGATGGGAAGGTATGTCGCCTTTGGAATCGGGTTTATCCTGTTTCTATTCTTGTTGGTTAACACATCAGTGGAAAGCAGAAGTTATGCGGACCAACTTATTACGATGAATTTCCCGAAAACTCCATTATTTATCCTCTACATTGCATTGTTATTATTTTGTTTATGGGGTGCTAAGAAAGGCTGGGAAGCACTTGGTTCTGTCGCATGGATGATCTTTCCTTACGTTACCATTGCATTAGGGATATTGGTTTTTCTTCTAGCGAAAGATGCTGTAATAAACCGGATATTTCCATTGTTTGGAGCGGGTAAATGGGAGATAGCGAAGTCAAGCTTTGATAATGTACCTATTTATGCAGAAGCCTTTTTCGTTTCTATGTTGTATCCCTTTGTCAAAGATCATAAAACCTATTCGAGAGGTCTTTTAGGTTCGTTAGCTTATTCTGCTTTGATGATGGTGATACTCTATATGTCCTATATATTAGTTTTTGATTCCCAGAGTGTAGGAAAAATAACCTACCCTTTTAATGAAGCAACTAGACTAGTGTCAATTGGAAGAGTCATTACCAATATCGAAACCTTTTTCTTAACTTTTTGGTTATTGGTGATCATAGTAAAGTTTGCTGTTTATCTATACTTGGTAAGTATGTTGTTTGGATATGTTTTTAATATAAAGGAGTTTGAACATACTCTCATTCCAATTACCATATTGGTTCTGTTACTTGGATTGATCCCAACAAATCAATTAGATAATATCTTTATCCTTAAACAAAAAATAATCATGTACTCGAAGTACATGTTGCTGCTCCTTCCTCCGTTGCTTTGGCTAATACTCAAAGTAAAGGCGGTAAAGAATAGATGAGTTACATAAAAATCATTTTAGGGTTGGGGATTGTCTTATCCCTTGCCGGCTGCTGGGATCGGAAAGAGTTAGAGCAAATGTCATATACGATAGCAATTGGATTAGATTTACCTGAGAAGATTGAAGCAAAAGAGAAACAAGCGGTAGATGTAACCTTTCAATTTGCTAATCCAAAGTTGAATATTAAAGGAGCACCAGGACAAGAGGAAGATCCAGAGAGAAATATTGTTACTTTGACAGCACCGGATATTGTAACAGCCAAGAATATGGCTAATTCTTTTATTACAAGGCAAATTTCATTCAGTCACGCTAAAGTAATCGTGGTATCAGAGGAGCTGGCAAGAACAGACGTCTTTTATCGTTTCATGGGATCCGCGCTCAAGGAGAGAGAGGTCCGTAGAGAAACAAGTATTATTGTAACAAAGGAGAATGCATCAGAATTTATTAGAAAAAATAAACCAGAGTCACAGATACGGGCACACAAATATTATCAATTTATAATTGATAGATCAGTTGAAACCGGTTTAGTACCAGAGTCCACGATCAATCGTCTATTAGCGATTACAGATGGAGACGCAGACCTATTTTTAGCAATAAACGGCTCAATTGGTAAAAAAAACAATGGCGTTACATTTAAAGAGGAGGACCAATATTTAGCTGGCAATGTTCCGAAAAAAGGTGGGAATCAGGTGCAGTTAATAGGTTCTGCGGTATTTAAAGAAGGGAAAATGATCGCTAAATTAACAGGAGAAGAAACTCGAAGCGCGCTTATTCTTGATAATACAGCAAGGATAGAAGATATGTATGTGAGTTATCAAGATCCATTGAACGAAAAATATATGGTAGCATGCAGAGTTAAGAAAAAAACGGCTACAAAGGTAAAAATCAAATTAAGAAAGGGTCCACCCGTAATTAATGTCATGGTGCCTATTGAAATTGAAGTATTATCAAGCCCGAGTATGGAAAATTACGCTGAAGATCTACAAAAACAGAGAATCTTGAAAAAGAAGATTGAAAGTGAATTAAAAGAAAATCTAAGTACACTTGTTAAAAGAACCCAAGATGAATTTAAATCAGAACCATTTTATTGGTCTTTATATGCACGTCCGTTATTTAGTTCAACGAAGGAGTACGAGAAGTGGGACTGGACCAATAAAAATTACCCTTTTGCAACCGTGAATATTAAGGTAGATGTAGAAATTGTCGGATTCGGTAAGCAGATGAAGGAATCTGAAATGGAAAAGGTGAGGGATTAGTCGTGCTGGTCATTTTATGGATTGTCGTGCTTTTTGGTGGACTTTATAGTTTCGCACATGCTTATTTCCTTCTTAAGGATAAAAATAAACTAGGTGCTATCGGCATTACCTTAATTGGTTTAGTGATATGCGTGTGTCCCTTCTTCATCAGATTAAAATAATACAGTAAACAGAGGTCTTTCTAGATCTCTGTTTTTTTATCACTATATCCAATGGTCAAGGAGGAATAAAATTGGTGAACTGGTAAAAATTATTAGTTAGGAGGTGAAAGTGTGTCCTTATTTCGAAAGAAGAAACGAACCGTTAAAAAACCTCAATTGTTAACACCGAGTAAATTGGTTTCACAAAAGGAAAACACACCAACTTCTAGCTCCTTAACAGAGACTGAGAAACAAATAAAAGAAATTCTTGGTAATAACGAAGATTTAAAAATAAAACATTTTAAGATTTTTGGCCAATTCTCAGCAGCTTGCGTGTATTTTTCTAGCTTAGTTGATAAAGATTCTCTTAATAAGGATATACTGAAGTCTCTCATGTATGAACCTGAACATTTAATGGGAAAGGAAAAACCACTTACCCAATTGATTGACATGATCCTAACAGAAACGATTTATCATAGTGAGGCAAAGGTTGGAGATAGCATTGATCAATTAATTGAATTGATGCTTCGCGGTGAAACGGTGATTTTTATTGATGGCATCAAGGAAGCCATTCATATTGGAACACGAAAAGTGGAAAAAAGAGCGATTGACCAGCCTCAAACCGAACAAGTCATTTTAGGACCAAGGGAGGGTTTCATTGAAAGCATCGCTACGAATATTGCCTTATTAAGATACAGACTTCCAACACCAGACTTCCAAGTAAAAACCATGAAAATCGGCCGGCTGACAAAATCAACGGTGGCCATTTGTTACCTTAAAGGAATTGCAAATGAGACAGTGATCAAAGAAGTAGAAAAGAGGCTTTCGGAGATTGATATTGATGCCATCCTAGATGTGGGGTATCTAGAACAATTCATTGAAGATAATCCTTTCTCACCATTTCCTCAGACCCAATCGACAGAACGGCCAGATAAAACGGTGGCAAATTTAATAGAGGGACGAGTGGCTATTCTAGTTGATGGCTCACCATTTTCTTTATTGGTACCGGTTGTTTTTAATCAATTTTATCAAACAACAGAGGATTATTCGTCAAGGTTCTTAATGGGAAGTTTTGTTAGACTGGCGCGGATATTGGCTTTAGTGTTTTCACTTGTTTTTCCATCTCTTTACGTATCCCTAATTGCCTTTAACCCGGAACTACTGCCGACAGAATTTGCAGTAGCGGTTGCCGGGGGCCGGGCAGGGGTTCCTTACCCCGCTGTTATCGAGGTTTTGATTATTGAAGTCGCGATGGAAATATTACGAGAGGCTACCGTCCGGCTGCCAAAACAAGTAGGGGGAGCCTTATCCATTGTAGGGGTGCTGGTAATCGGACAGGCGGCTGTTGAAGCAGGTTTATCCAGCCCGATAACAGTTGTGGTTATCGCCTTAACCACAATTGGTTCTTTTGCCACACCCACCTATACAGCAGCTTTTGCACTAAGGATGCTGAGATTTCCTATCATGATTTTGGCTGGGATTTTCGGACTATACGGCGTGATGGTAGGTGTTATCTTTATTTTTAATCATATGCTCTCTTTAAAAATCTTTTGGTGTCCCATATATGGCACCTGTTTCTCCCTCTGACTATGAAGGGATGAAAGATGTTGTGGTACGGAGTCCGTTATGGTGGATGCCGAAAAGACCGGACTTTCTTCATCCATCTAACCAATCTAGACTTCCAGAAAGTGAAAATAAGATGTTAGAGAATAGCAAACTAGGAAATGATCAGCGGGAGGGAACAACCGATGGGGGATCCGAAGGAAATAACAGCACTTCAAGCCACAACGATCTTAATTAGTACGATTATTGGAGTAGGTGTTCTCCCATTGCCTATGTTTGCAGTCAGAGCAGGAGAAACAAGCGCTCCATTTGTCACCTTTACCGGAATAGTTATGGCAGCCATTGGATTAATGATCCTAACCTATCTTGGGATTCGCCACCCGCAAAAAACCATTATTACCTATAGTCAAGATATCATTGGGAAATGGCTGGGCAAGACTTTTAGCATAGTTGTCATCTTCTTTTTTTTAATATTAACCAGTCTGACAGCACGAGAGTTTGGTGCGGTTGTGGTATCGGCAGTGCTAAGAGAAACACCTTTAGAAGTCACAGTTATTGTCATGCTTTTATTGGCAGCGATTAGCTGTCGGAACAATATCAATGTTTTTGCCTATATCCACAATTTGTATGTCCCTATGATATTGGCACCCGTTTTAATTGTCGTTGCCTTTTCATTGAAGAATGCCAATCTCTTATATTTACGTCCAATTTTTATAGGAAATGATCTTCGGAATATGGCTGGAGGGATGCTCACCGTTTCAGCGCTATTTCAGGGGTCCTTCATTATTACGATGATTATTCCGGCCATGAAAACGCCCAAAAAAGCTATGCAGGCTAGTTTATGGGGAATCCTGATTTCAGGAGGACTATACTTATTAATTGTGATTGCTACGGTGGCTATTTTTGGACCAGAAGAAATTAAACAAATCTTTTGGCCTACGTTAGAACTGGCTCGGACAACAGCAATTCCAGGTAATATCCTACAAAGGCTCGATATCATCTTTTTGGCGGTATGGGTTTTGGCTGTTTTTACTACCTTATTCTCAAGTTACTACTTTACCATCCATTCTATTAAAGAGCTTTTCAGACTTAAGGACCATAAAGTACTCTCTTATTTTATTCTGCCATTTGTGTTTTTTTTGGCGATGGCACCGCAAAACGTTTTACACATGTATGAGATTATCCAATTAATCGGAAGAGCAGGTTTACTTATTACAATTATCTATCCTGCTTTCCTTTTACTAATCGATTTCCTCAGGAGCTGGAGGAGGAAAAAAAATGTGGCAAAAGCATCGTAAGATAAAAGTTGTTATTATGTTTTACTTCCTCATACCACTACTATCAGGCTGCTGGGACAGTAAAGAAATTGAACAAAGAGCAAATGTTTTAGCAATTGGAATCGATAAAGCTAGTGAGAAGGATCGCAAAATGGAAGATGAGGTTTCCCATTTAAGTGAAAAGTATCCGATTCCTGATGAAGAAATGATTAAGGTTACGGCCCAAATCGCTGTCCCTGGAGAAATACCACTGGGTCCACAGCAGCCTGGGGGTTCTGTAAAGCCTGTTTTGGTGGTGGAGGTTGTTGGTCATACTATAGAGGATGCGATACTAAATCTCCAGCAGGAAGTTGCAGATGAAGTGTTTCTAGGTCACTTACGAATTATAGTCCTAAGTGAGGAAATAGCAAGAACAGGAACAGCCCGTTTTAATGATTTTCTTAGACGTAATCCCGAAATTCGAAGAACAGCCTCTCTAGTGGTCTCAAAGGAATCAGCTTCAAAATATATGAATATTATCCCAGAGCTCGAACGTATCCCATCGCTTTATTTAGCAGACATGGTTGACAATTTATCTGCAATAGGAAAATATCCACCCAGCTTTATTGGTCTTTTTTGGACCATTTACTCTAGTAAGGGGCAGGATCCTTACCTCCCATATTTAGAACTTAAAGGAAAGTCTACTATACAACTTAACGGTCTTGCTTATTTCAATAAGGATAGAATGGTCGGAAAGACAAATCCTTTGGAAATAGGTATCTTTATGGCCGTAAGAGGAATCGGCAGAGGCGGGTATGGAGCATTTGCTGAAGTCCCCGGCACTGATGAATCAGTTTTAGTAAGAGCCGTTAGCCGAAATACAAGGACGAAAGTCATGCTTAAGAATGGCAGACCACATGTCTCAATCAAGGTCCAATATGAAAGTGAGATTGATGAAAAGGAAAGCGCAAAAATACAACTGTCAGATTCAGCTATATTGAAAAAGATTGAGAAGGAAACTTCTAAAAACACCAAAAAGGCAATTGAAAAATTAATTGCAAAGACGCAAAAAACAAAATCTGATATTTTTGGGTTTGGTGAACATTTTCGAGCTAAATTACCGCGGTATTGGAACAAAAGCGTAAAGACAAAAGATAAATGGGAGGAAATTTATCAGAATCTTACATTTGATGTTAAGGTTGATTCCCATATTCACCGCGTTGGCATGAAATCTAAATAAGGAGTTTTTTTATGTATATCGGATATTTAAATTATGTAATCGTACTCTGCTGGGTAACAGGGGGATTAATCCTACTTACCGATGTAAAAGCTTATAAAAATGCTTCGCTCAAAAAAGAACAGAAGGTGTCAGAATTTTTAGGATTGGTCAATATTTCAATTGGCTTTGGGTTAATTGCTGGAGATTACATATTTACACATTTCATGTGGTGATTTGGTTTTTGGACTTCATTCTGAGGTCCAATTTTTTTATGAATTTTGTGAGTAAATGTATCCGTTATCACCTTGATAAAATAAAGGTTTTTAGGATGCTTTACCCGGTTAAAGCGGTGAAATAATGTGTAAGATAACCTTCCAAAGTGATGTTAATAAAGTTGTCATGATGTTATAAATAATTCAGATAATTCAAAACGAATAAGGAAGGTGTTCACATGATAAAACAAAAGCTAGTTCTCATAGGGAATGGAATGGCAGGAGTCAGAGCGATTGAAGAAGTGTTGAAAATAAATCCAGAAGGATTTGAAATTACGATTTTTGGCACTGAGCCCTATCCAAATTATAATCGAATTCAGTTATCAAAGGTCCTGCAGGGTGGTACTTCAGTGAGTGACATTACCTTAAATGACTGGGAATGGTACGAAGATAACAAGATCCGTTTTTATCCTGGAGAGACGGTAACATCCCTTAATACAACAAACCAAACTGTGAGTACCGATAAAGGGCGAATTGAGTCCTATGATCAGTTAATTATTGCCACAGGCTCTAACCCATTCATGCTTCCATTACCAGGCGCAGATAAGGAAGGAGTAAAGGCGTTTCGGAATATAAAAGATTGCGAAGAGATGATTGAATATTCAAAAAGACACAAAAAAGCGGCGGTCATTGGCGGAGGCCTACTTGGATTGGAAGCAGCGAGAGGCCTTCTTAACCTCGGAATGGAGGTAGATGTCATTCATATTTTCGATTACTTAATGGAGCGTCAGTTAGATAGAACGGCAGGTAAATTGCTGCAAACAGAACTAGAAAAACAGGGAATGAATTTTATATTACAAAAAAATACTGCAGAAATTACCGGCAGAAAACATGTCACAGGACTAAAGTTTTCGGATGGCAGCAGAATTAAAGCAGATTTGGTCGTGATGGCGGTTGGGATTAAACCGAATGTCGCGTTGGCACAAGAAGCAGGTATACCCGTTAACCGAGGTATCCTTGTGAATGATTATTTAGAGACAGACATCCCGAATGTGTTTGCGGTAGGAGAATGTGCCGAGCACCGCGGAATTGCCTACGGATTAGTGGCTCCTCTATACCAGCAAGGACAAGTATTAGCGAAAAGACTTTGTGGAGTGCGAGATAATGGCTACCAAGGTTCTGTATTATCAACCCAATTAAAGGTGTCTGGTGTCGATGTATTCTCGGCAGGAAAAATCAATGAAGATGAGAGTACCAAAGTATATAAAATGTACGACGATTGGAATGGAACTTATAAAAAAGTACTCATTGAAGACGGAAAAATTGCAGGTGCTGTCCTGTTCGGTGATACAAAGGACGGAAATAAGTTATTCGACTTTATTAAAAAAGGGGCACTGATTGAGGAGTATTTAGAGTCATCTCAAAGTGCTAATTCTGAGGTTAATTTAGTAGCAAGCATGCCTGATGAGGAGATTATTTGCGGCTGTAATGGTGTCACAAAAGGAAGTATTGTCGAGGCAATTAAAGCAAATGGATTAACGACAGTTGATCAGGTGAAAGGGTGTACGAACGCTTCCCGTTCATGTGGGGGGTGTAAATCACTTGTTTCTGATTTACTTGCTTGTACACTTGGAGAACACTTTCAAGCGGACCAAAAGGAAGCAATCTGTGGCTGTACCACATTATCAAGAGATGAAGTACTTGCCGAAATCCGTGAAAAGGGTCTCACCCATATTCGCGAGGTAATGAACGTGCTGGAGTGGGAGTCTGATGGCTGTTCAAAATGTAAACCAGCTTTAAATTATTACTTGGGAATGATCAATCCACTGAAATATCAAGACGAGCACGAAGCCAGATATGTCAATGAAAGAATGCATGCGAATATCCAAAAAGATGGTACCTACTCCGTTGTTCCAAGAATGTATGGCGGCGTTACAACTTCCGAAGACCTAAGGAAAATTGCCGATGTTGCTGATAAATATAAGGTTGGCATGATAAAGGTTACGGGCGGTCAACGTATTGATTTACTCGGTGTATACAAAGAAGACCTGCCAAAGATTTGGGCAGAGCTTGATATGCCATCTGGGTCAGCATATTCTAAAGGACTTCGCACTGTAAAAACCTGTGTAGGTGAAAATTTCTGCCGGTTTGGAACACAGGATTCAATTGGAATGGGAATCAGACTAGAAAGGAAGTTCGAAGGTCTAAACACTCCGCATAAAGTGAAAATGGCTGTGTCAGCCTGTCCGCGTAACTGTGCAGAAAGCGGAATTAAAGATGTAGGTGTTGTCGGTGTAGAAGGCGCTTGGGAAATGTATGTCGGCGGCAATGGCGGGACACATCTGCGTGAAGCGGATTTGTTGTTTAAGTTCAAATCAGGTGATGAGTTGGTCGAGATGATTGGGGCATTCCTTCAATATTATCGTGAAAGTGCTAAATACCTAGAAAGGACTTCAGCATGGGTGGAGCGCTTAGGGATAGACCATATTAGAGATGTACTATCGGATGAATTAATGGTCAAGGAATACAATAATCGAATCGATGAGGCGCTGTCTGTGGTTCAAGATCCATGGAAAGAAGCGATTAATAATAAAAACCTTTTAAGAGACTTATATCAAAATGTAAAGGTACCAGTAGAAACGAAATAATGGGGAGTGGATCTTATGGAAAAAACATTACGCAGCGTCTTCATTGGGGAAGTAGCAGAATTACCGCAAAAGTTGGGAAAAACAGTCATCGTTGGCAATAAGGAAATCGCCGTTTTTAAAACGGAAAATGGCGATATCCGAGCCATTGAGAACCGCTGTCCCCATAAAGGCGGCGTCCTTGCAGAAGGAATACTCAGTGGGGAATATGTATTTTGCCCCATGCATGACTGGAAAATAAGTGTTAAAGACGGCAATGTCCAGGCGCCAGATGTAGGTTGCGTTCAGACTTACCCAGTGGAGGTTAATGGCGGTCAAGTCTATGTCTTAATCAGAGAATAGATGGGGATGTCGGTCTCTTTCAATAGGTTAATAGTGACCGAGTCAGGGCAGCGATCGTGGTTCGGTCACTATGAAGGGTTCATAGTGACCGAAATCGATTAGGGATAGTGGTTTGGGTAACTATAGGAGGTTCATAGTGACCCAAATCGAAAAAAGATTCACTAAAAAAGTGGAAATTGAACAATTAATAATACAAGGTCATTAAAATTAGGGGGGTGAAAATGATGGCGATTATAAGTCCAAATCAAGTAGTGGAAAGTATGATTCAAGCAGGAAAAGTAAAGGCTAAATTACCTGTAAAGGATCTGCTCATCAGAGGAGCACTAGGTGGAGCATTGCTCGGATTTGGCACGACATTGGCTTTTACAGCTGAGATCCAAACAGGGTTAGGGATTGTTGGGGCATTACTATTTCCAGCTGCATTTGTCATTATTATTCTCCTTGGATTGGAATTAGTTACGGGTAGTTTTGCTCTCATTCCCGTTGCAGTAATGGCGAAAAAAGCAACAGGAACCGAGATGTTAAAGAATTGGTTTTGGGTCATTATTGGTCATGTAATTGGAGCTGTTTTTTACGCCATTCTATATATAATAGCAGTTACACAGCTCGGCCAGGTCACCAATCATGCAGTTGCAGCAAAGATTCTTGCAGTGGCGGAAACGAAAACGCTAGGGTACAAAAGTCTTGGTTCAGAAGGTTTGCTCATCGTATTTGTAAAAGCGCTGCTCTGTAATTGGATGGTGACACTTGGTGCAGTAATGGCGATGACGACAAAGTCCGTAATTGGAAAAATTGCGGCAATGTGGCTGCCAATATTAATATTCTTTGCCCAAGGCTTTGAGCACGCTGTGGTAAATATGTTTGTCATCCCAGCAGGCATGATTCTTGGCGCAGATATTAGCATGGCTGATTGGTGGCTGTGGAATCAAATACCTGTGCTAATTGGAAATTTAGTCAGCGGGGTTCTTTTTACCGGATTTGCGCTGTATTACACACATGGGAAACAAGAATCGAAAATTGTTTTGGAAATACCCACAACAAAAGCAGCTGTATCGGGTACACAGCGATAGGAAGGAGCGAAGGTTATGGGGAAAGCGTATATTGTTGGAGCAGGTCCGGGTGACCCGGAATTAATAACGGTAAAGGCGTTAAGATGTATCCAGAATGCAGATGTTATTCTTTATGACCGTCTGGTTAATCCAGAACTGTTAAAGGAAGCAAAAAGGAATTGTCATCTTATTTATTGTGGGAAACAACCAAATTATCATACATTACAGCAAGAAACAATCAACCATCTGTTAGTCAAGTACACCAAACAGGGGAAAAACGTTGTGCGATTAAAAGGCGGTGATCCTTTCGTATTTGGACGCGGAGCGGAGGAAGTAGAAGCCCTAATGGAAAATGGACTTTCCGTTGAAGTAGTTCCAGGTATAACAGCAGGTATCGCCGCCCCTGCGTATGCTGGAATTCCAATTACACATCGAGAATTAGGCAGTTCTTTTGCTGTCGTAACGGGGCACAAGCCGAAGGGGAAACCAACGGATATTAATTGGAAAAGTCTCGCAACTGCAGTTGATACGCTGGCGATCTATATGGGAATCACAAATCTTCCTTATATTTGCGAGGAATTATTAAAGTGTGGAAAAAAAGAAGATACCCCTGTAGCCATCATTCAGCAAGGGACAACGTTGGCACAGCGTACCGTTACAGGAACATTAAGTTCAATTGTCAGTGTAGTTGAAAAAGAAGGAATCCAAAATCCTGCAATGATTGTTGTTGGAGAAGTCGTCACCTTCCGTGATAAAATATGTTTATTAGAAGCAGAGGGGAAGGCGGAAAGCTATGCAACAATGGCTTAAAGAAGTCGCAAGAGGAAAAAGAGGGTCCAAGGACTTAGACTATCAACAAACAAAAGAAGTTGCTCAATCTATAATTAGTGGCAAAGCGACAGATGCGCAAATTGCAGCCTATCTGATTGCACTCCGTTTGAAAACGGAATCGCCGGAGGAATTGCTCGCATTTGTGCATGCCTATCAGGATGTTAGTAATAAACTAGAACCGTCAAACCAGTCCATTATTGATCTAGCCAGTCCGTATAATGGAAGGAATTCTTTTACAGGAAGTATACCAACAGCCATTTTGATGGCTGAATACGGCATTCCTGTATTTTTACATGGAAGTGACTCACTGCCGCCGAAATATGGAACGACGATCATGGAGATTCTTTTACAATTAGGTCTAAATGTTTCTCAAACGCCCCAAGGGCTGGCAAAAACAATCGAGGTAGCAGGAATTGCTTTCGCTAATACTGAGGAATATTGCTCTAGTTTAGGAAGGCTGCGCGGGATTCGTAAAGAGCTTGGGGTAAGAACTCTGTTTAATACAGTAGAGAAGTTATTAAATCTAGCAAATGCAAATTCACTGATGATGGGCGCTTATCACCGAACGGCGATTAACAAAATCGCACCTATTTTTAAAGAGCTTTCCTTTAAAAATGTTTATGTGGTTCAAGGAATGGAAGGTTCTGAGGATTTGCCTGTTCACCGCAATAGCTTTATTTATAAAATAACAGACAAAAATATCGAATCATCGATTGTAAAACCAGAGGAATATGGGCTGTTGGTGCAAGAGTTTGATAAAGATACCAAGCTATCTGCACAAGAACAGTCTGACATTACGCTGGCGATTCTGAGCGGGGAACAATCCAAATCATTACAGCCATTTTACAATCAAGTGCTTTTTAATACTGGCATTCGCTATTTCCTGTTCGGTGTCGTCAATGATATAGGAGAGGGTATAGAGATAGCTAAACAACAACTGAACGAACAACGAGGTTTAAGTCAATTAGAAAAATGGAAGGTAAGTCAGCCTGAAAATATTACTTCGTAACATGAGCGTTCTGGACGAATATCTGTCTAGGACGCTTATTTTTTATAAGGCTAAAAATGTAGACAAATTAATTTTTCTTAATTTTGTATTTTTTCATTTACATAAAACCTATTGGTATGGTAGGATTAATTTCATCAATTACAAATACTTATCAAGAGAGGCTGAGGGACTGGTCCTATGAAGCCCGGCAACCTGCTGTGCAAGGTGCTAATTCCAGCAAAATGATCTTCATTTTGGGAGATAAGGCGTTTAACTTTCGTGAGATGCCTTTCCTTTTCGGGAAAGGCTTTTTTGATAAACAGAGGAGGTTTATAGTAATGACTACAACGGTAACATATGAAAACTGGAATGAGATATCCGATCAATTCTCTATTGAGGATAAAACAAAGGGAGCAAAATCGGTATTGGAGTGGGCATACAACTCTTATCCAGAAGACCAAATTGTCTATGCATCCAGTTTTGGTGCTGAAGCGATTGTGTTAATCGACCTCATCCAACAGGTTAAGCCAGACGCGCATATTGTTTTCTTAGATACTGGCTTACACTTTCCGGAAACATATGAGGTTATTAACAAAATCGAAGAGCGTTTTCCTTCATTAAGGATTGAACGAAAACTGCCAAAGCTAACATTAGATGAGCAACGCGAGCAATATGGGTCAGCACTATGGAAGAGGGAGCCTAACCAATGCTGTAATATCCGCAAAGTCATTCCATTAAGGGAGACGCTGACGGCGAAACAAGCGTGGATCTCAGGGCTTCGCCGAGAACAATCACCAACTAGAGCAAATACTCAATTTCTTAATAAAGATGATAAGTTTCAGAATATTAAAATCTGTCCGCTTATTCACTGGACATGGGACGAAGTTTGGGCCTATATCAAGGAAAAAGATCTCCCTTACAATACCTTGCATGATCAAAATTACCCTAGTATCGGCTGTTTTCCTTGTACACAGCCTGTTACGGCAGATGGTGATTCACGTGCAGGACGCTGGGCGGGAAGCGGCAAGACGGAGTGTGGCTTACACACATCCTAAAAGGGGGCTTTTAGATTGCTCACAGTTATAGCAGTAATAATAGGATTATTTTTTGCAGTCAATATTGGTGCTAGCGGTGCCGCTGCTTCGATGGGGATTTCTTATGGAGCGGGTGTAGTAAAGAAAAGGCTGGCATTGTTAATGTGCGGTGTTACCGTATTCTTTGGGGCATGGCTAGGTGGTGGCGAAGTGGTAAAAACCATTGGCAGCGGAATTGTACCCAACAGCACTTTTACCGTACCAATCGCTCTGATCGTTTTAGCTTCAGCAGCACTATCGTTATTTTTGGCGAATATATTTGGGATACCACTTTCCACAAGTGAAGTAGCAGTAGGGTCAGTGGTAGGGGCCGGTATTGTTTATCAATCTGTCTTTGTTAGCAATCTAGCATGGATTATGGTCTTTTGGCTGCTTACTCCTATCGCGGCATTTGTGATTGCCATCCTGGCTGCGAATCTATTAAAAATTAAAACATTGAAACGGTGGATGGAGGCGCCGAAAGCCATTCCTATCCTATCCGTACTTGTCGTATGTATGGGATTATTTGAAGCTTTCTCAGCGGGGATGAACAATGTTGCCAATGCTGTGGGACCGCTAGTCGGGGCTGATATCATGTCGACCAGTGCCGGTATTTTCTGGGGCGGGCTTTTTGTAGCAGCTGGTGCCATTCTGTTAGGTCATCGTGTTCTTGAAACAAATGGGAAGAAAATTACAACGCTTCGTCTGGAAGAGGGCTGTGTCATTTCTGGAACAGGAGCAGCGATTGTTACTGTCGCCTCTGTTTTCGGCATCCCTGTACCACTGACACAAATCACAACATCTTCAATCATCGGCATTGGCTTTGCCAAACATGGCAAGTCTGTCTTAAAAAAAGGTATAGTGGTTCAGCTTCTTACGGTTTGGATTGTGTCACCTGTTTTATCCATGGTGCTTTCTTATACACTTATCCAATTGCTGATTGAACATAACTTTTATCCGATTGTAGCAATGGCAGGCGTTTTAATCTCCGTATTTGGAGTGTCGTCATTGATGAAAAGGTCAAATCAACCAGTCATAGAAACGGCAGAAAAGTAGTTTGATAGCTTCACTAAAACATTTTGATTTCAACGATAAATTCTTTATCGCTGATATAAATCTCTAATTTAGAGGATTTTTATAAAAAAAACGTAAATTCAATGAAGAAAGGTTTGATTCTGTTGTCATTTTTACCAGCACCTCATGGAGGTAAACTAATCCAAGCATTTGATCCAAACTATGATGTTACATCTATCGAAAAAGACCTAGAAATCGACGCCATTGCCTTAAGTGACCTTGAGTTGATCGGTGTTGGGTTATTTAGTCCACTAACCGGTTTCCTTGGAAAAGCAGATTATGAAAATGTTGTAGAGAACATGCGACTTAGTGACAATACGATTTGGTCAATTCCTGTTACACTTCCTGTTTCATATGAAACAGCAGCAACACTTGAAGTTGGGGAGAAAATCAAGCTAGTTTACAATAAAGAGGTATATGGAGTTATAACTGTTTCAGAATGGTATGAACCGAATTTAGACAAGGAAGCCGTAGAGGTCTATAGAACACTTGAAACTGCTCATCCAGGAGTAAAGCGTCTGTATGAAAGAGGACCTGTCTATGTGGCTGGTGAAGTAGTGTTAGTTAAAAAGCCGGAAAAAGGAATCTTTGGAGACGTTTGGTTCGAGCCGAAAGAAACACGTGCATTGTTTGAAGAAAAAGGCTGGAAAACAGTTGTCGGTTTCCAAACAAGAAATCCTATTCACCGTGCACATGAGTACATTCAAAAAGCAGCACTTGAAACTGTTGATGGACTTTTCGTGAATCCACTTGTTGGGGAAACAAAGTCTGACGATATCCCTGCTGATGTTCGTCTAAAAAGCTATCGTGTCCTTCTTGAAAACTACTACCCAGCGGAACGTGTACAGCTTGGTGTCTACCCAGCGGCAATGAGATATGCAGGACCAAGAGAAGCGATTTTCCATGCAATTGCCCGTAAAAACTTTGGTTGCACGCATTTTATCGTTGGCCGTGATCACGCAGGTGTAGGTAATTATTATGGTACGTACGATGCTCAATTAATTTTTAATGAATTTCCTGAAGGGGAACTTGGTATTAAACCTTTATTCTTTGAACATAGCTTCTATTGCACAAAGTGTGAAGGAATGGCTTCTGATAAAACTTGCCCGCATAGTAACGAAGACAGAGTGATCCTTTCTGGAACAAAAGTAAGAGAATTGCTTCGTGCAGGCCAGCTTCCACCATCCACTTTCAGCCGTAAAGAGGTTGTTGAAGTGTTGATTGAAGGAATGAAAGAAGAGACGACGGTTTAAGGAGGAGAAACAAATGACAAAAGCAACGAATATCACTTGGCATGCTAGTACCGTTTCAAAATCCGACCGTCATGCTCAAAATGGTCATGGAAGCTGTGTACTTTGGTTTACAGGACTTTCTGGTTCTGGTAAATCCACGATTGCAAACGCCGTTTCAAGCGCATTGTACCGTCAGGGTATTAATGAATATGTTTTAGATGGTGATAATATCCGCCATGGATTAAATAAAGACCTTGGTTTTTCAGACCATGACCGGACAGAGAATATCAGAAGAATTGGCGAAGTTGCTAAATTGTTTGTAGATAGCGGTGCCGTTGTAACGACGGCATTTATCTCGCCATTCCGTTCCGACCGCGACCAAGTTCGGGCCATTTTCCAAGAAGGCGAGTTTATCGAAGTTTTTGTTGACTGTCCAATTGAAGAATGTGAAAAGCGTGATCCGAAGCAGTTATATGCAAAGGCTCGACGCGGGGAAATAAAGGATTTCACTGGGATTGATTCCCCTTATGAAGCACCAGAGTTTCCAGAAATTACAGTCCGTTCTGACCTTTTAACAGTGGAAGAGGCAGTGAATCAAATATTAAGTTACCTCCAAGAAAAGAACATTCTCTAACATGAGTTGATAAGAAAGGATGGTTGATCAATGGTTGGCAAGGTTTATTTAGTAGGTGCGGGTCCTGGAGATCCAGATTTAATTACAGTAAAAGGATTGCGCTGCCTCAAGCAAGCTGATGTCATCCTCTATGATCGGCTGGTAAATCCTGAACTTTTGGAGAATGCAAAAGAGGGAGCACAACTTGTCTATTGCGGCAAGCTTCCACATTATCATACAATGAAACAGGAAACCATTAATCATTTCCTAGTGAAATATGCCAAAAAGGGGTATCAGGTTGTTCGCTTAAAAGGAGGAGACCCTTTTGTTTTCGGACGTGGCGGCGAAGAAGCGGAGGAATGTGCGAAGCATAATATTCCGTTTGAAATCGTTCCAGGTATTACAGCTGGAATCGCTGCTTCTGCATATGCAGGAATTCCTGTTACCCATCGTTCCTTGAGTAAAAGCTTCGCAATTATTACCGGACATCAGGCTGGTGATGCCTGTGCCGAACATCAGTGGGAACATTTGGCGAAGGGTGTAGATACGATCTGTGTGTATATGGGTATAGCCCATCTTCCGATGATAACCAAACACTTAATCGTAAACGGTAAATCACCACAGACTCCAATTGCTCTGATTCATTGGGGGACATTACGTGACCAGAGGATTGTGGTAGGAACACTTGAAAATATTAAAGAAGTGGTGGAAAGAGAGCAAATTACCAATCCGAGTATGATCGTAATTGGCGAGGTTGTTAGTTTGCACAAAAAATTAAATTGGTTCCAAGAAGAAATTGTACCAAATATTCCAGTAGCCAACCGGTAACAACTGAAGGGAGCACATTGTATGAAAGCAATTCTTTATATCGGCCACGGTACTCGCTCAAAAAAAGGTGCGGTCGAAATTAAAGCCTTTATTAACAAGGTTAAGGAGCGAATTGATGTACCAATTCAGGAAGTCAGTTTCCTTGAGTTGACAGAGCCGCTGATTGAAGAAGGCTTTGAAACATGTGTTGAACAAGGTGCAACGGAAATCGATGTCGTTCCTCTGTTTCTTTTGGCAGCGGGACACATAAAACGGGATATCCCTGAAGCCTTGTCACCCTTAATGGCTAAATATCCTACTATTCCGGTCAAAATAAAGAATCCATTTGGCGTGCAGGAAGTTATTTTGGATGCGGTCGCTGAGTTAATTAAGGATTCAGCAGGTGAAGTGCTCCCCGCTGACAGGTTATTGATTGTCGGTGTGGGCAGCAGTGACCCTGATGTTCATGTGAACTTTGCTAAGATTGCAGATGGCATCGGAGGGCGACTTGAACCTGAAAAGGTATCTGTTTGCTATTTTGCAGCCACTGAACCGAAGCTGAGTGAGGGATTAGAGACGATATCGGAAGGAGCTAAAGGGCGAGTAATTGTCGTTCCTTATATGCTATTTACCGGTCTCCTTCTTGCAGAATTAAACAAAATCGTGCGATCTCGTCAAAAAGAAGGTCAAAGGATTCTTTGTACTCCAGCTTTAAGCAACCATACCGTAATAGAAGATATTGTAATCGAACGTGCGGTTGGTGAGTAGAAACAAAAGAATTTAGGTAACTAAAACATATAAATAGAGAACTGGGTCATTAAAAAGACTAATTTAAATCTAACAGCCTCTAAAAAAATACTGTATGATAAAGTTTATATTCCATAGTGAGGTGGATAACGTTGCAACTTCAGGTAATGAACAGTCCGTTTAATCAGGAGCAGGCGGAACTCCTAAATCGTCTCTTACCTACTTTTACTGAATCTCAAAAAGTTTGGTTGAGTGGGTATCTTGCGGGTGCAGCATCTGCGCCATTGGCTTCAGTCCTCGGGGTGCCAAGCCAGCAAGGAACTACAGAGGGGACAGCTTCAAAAGAAGTGACCATTCTTTACGGATCACAAACAGGTAATGCACGAGGCTTAGCAAAAAAGGCAAGCACGACACTTGAAGGAAAAGGATTCCTAGTAACTGTTTCCGCCATGAGTGATTTTAAGCCAAACAATATTAAGAAAGTAAAAAATCTACTTATTATCGTAAGTACCCACGGAGAAGGCGATCCACCGGATAATGCCCTGACATTCCATGAGTTTTTACATGGCAAAAGAGCTCCGAAGCTTGAAGACTTAAACTTTTCAGTCTTATCGCTTGGAGATAGCTCATATGAATTCTTCTGTCAAACAGGTAAACAATTTGATGCTCGACTAGAGGAACTAGGTGGAACCAGACTTTATCCACGTTTCGACTGTGATCTTGATTACGATGAACCAGCAGCAGAATGGCTTGAAGGAGTCATAAGCAGCCTTGGTGAAGCAAAGGGTGGAATTCCTGCACTAACTCAAGGTACGGCAACTCAAACAGTTGAATCGACCTTTTCAAGAACCAACCCATTTAGAGCAGAAGTGCTTGATAATCTCAACTTAAACGGCCGCGGATCAAACAAAGAAACACGCCATCTGGAGTTATCGCTAGAAGGGTCTGGCCTTAGTTTTGAACCAGGGGACGCGCTTGGAATCTATCCAGAAAATGATCCTGAACTAGTTGACCTTCTTCTAGAAGAATTGAAATGGAACCCAGAAGAAAGTGTAACCATTAATAAACAAGGCGAAGTTCTTTCGTTAAAAGATGCCCTGACAACCTATTATGAGATTACAACATTAACAAAACCGCTTCTTGAAAAAGCAGCAAAACTTACTGCAAACAATGAACTACAGGAACTTCTAAATGATAATGAAAAAGTAAAATCCTATCTTGAAGGACATGATTTACTTGATGTGGTTCGTGAGTTTGGACCGTTAAATAGCTCTCCTCAAGAGTTTGTTTCAATACTTAGGAAAATGCCTGCCCGCTTATATTCGATTGCTAGCAGCTTAAATGCAAATCCAGATGAAGTTCATTTAACAATAGGTGCCGTCCGTTATAACGCTCATGGTCGTGACCGCAAAGGTGTCTGCTCTATTTTTACAGCAGAACGATTACAGCCAGGAGACACGGTACCAGTCTACATTCAACATAACGAAAACTTTAAGCTCCCGGCGAATCCTGAGACACCAATCATTATGGTAGGACCAGGTACAGGTGTAGCACCATTCCGCTCCTTTATGCAAGAACGCGAGGAAACTGGGGCAGAAGGTAAGTCTTGGATGTTCTTCGGAGACCAGCATTTCGTGACAGATTTCCTTTATCAAACAGAGTGGCAAAAATGGTTGAAAGATGGTGTATTAACTAGAATGGATGTTGCTTTTTCACGGGACACAGCTGAAAAAGTTTATGTTCAACACCGTATGCTAGAACAAAGCAAAGAATTGTTCCAATGGCTTCAAGAAGGTGCTCACCTTTACATTTGCGGTGATGAAAAACATATGGCACATGACGTCCATCAAACACTAATTGCAATTATCGAAAAAGAAGGAAGCTTGAGCCGAGAAGAGGCAGAAGCCTACTTAGCAGATATGCAGCAGCAAAAACGGTACCAGCGCGATGTATATTGATATAGTGGAAGGAGATTTTTCTTAAATGGTGAAGCAAAAATTAAAGGCACCTGAAGGCGCGCCAAGTGATGTAGAGCGTATAAAAAGAGAAAGTAACTATTTACGCGGAACACTAAAGGAAGTAATGCAAGATCGAATTAGTGCAGGAATTCCAGATGATGATAACCGCTTAATGAAGCACCATGGCAGCTATTTGCAGGATGACCGTGATCTCCGCAACGAACGACAAAAGCAAAAGTTAGAGCCTGCTTACCAGTTTATGCTCCGTGTTCGTATGCCGGGTGGTGTAGCAACTCCAGAGCAGTGGCTTGTCATGGATGACTTAGCTGAAAAATATGGCAATGGTACCTTAAAGTTAACTACTCGTGAAACATTTCAAATGCATGGCATTTTAAAATGGAATATGAAAAGCACTATTCAGGAAATTCATGCTGCTCTTCTAGACACCATTGCCGCTTGCGGAGATGTAAACCGTAATGTGATGTGTGCATCTAATCCTTATCAGTCTGAGGTTCACTCAGAAGTGTATGAATGGTCGAAAAAATTAAGTAATGATCTATTGCCACGGACAAGAGCTTATCATGAAATTTGGCTTGATGAGGAAAAAGTCGCTGGAACACCGGAAGTAGAAGAAGAACCAATGTACGGACCGCTTTATCTGCCGCGTAAATTTAAAATCGGTATTGCAGTACCGCCATCAAATGATATTGACGTTTTCTCACAGGATCTAGGTTTAATTGCGATTGTTGAAAACGAAAGGCTTGTCGGCTTTAACGTTGCAATTGGCGGCGGAATGGGAATGACTCACGGAGACAAGGAGACCTACCCGCAGCTTGCCAAGGTAATAGGCTTCGTTAAACCAGAACAAATCTATGATGTGGCAGAAAAAGTGATTACGATTCAACGAGATTACGGTAATCGTTCAGAACGTAAAAACGCTCGTTTCAAGTATACTGTCGACCGTTTAGGACTTGAAACAGTAAAGGAAGAACTAGAAGAGCGCCTGGGCTGGAGTCTTGGTGAAGCAAAACCTTATCATTTTGATAACAATGGCGATCGTTATGGCTGGGTAAAGGGCATTAATGGAAAATGGCATTTAACATTGTTCGTTGAAGGTGGACGTGTCGCAGATTTTGATGATTATAAGCTGAAGACAGGCTTACGGGAAATTGCCAAGATACATACAGGTGATATCCGTCTGACGTCCAATCAAAATATAATTATTGCCAATGTATCTGCACAGAAAAAGAAGAAGATTAATGAATTGATTGAACAATATGGTCTAACAGATGGTGAGCATATTTCAGCGCTCCGTCGCAGCTCGATTGCCTGTGTTGCCCTGCCAACATGCGGTTTAGCAATGGCAGAAGCAGAACGTTATTTGCCACGTCTTATCGACAAAATCGAAGATATTGTGGATGAGAACGGTCTTCGAGATAAAGAGATAACCATTCGGATGACAGGATGTCCGAACGGATGTGCACGTCATGCACTCGGAGAAATAGGCTTTATCGGTAAGGCACCAGGCAAATACAATATGTACTTAGGAGCAGCCCATGATGGCAGCCGCTTAAGTAAAATGTATCGAGAAAACATTGCTGAAGAAGAAATTTTAAGTGAATTGCGTGTGGTTCTTTCCCGTTATGCGAAAGAACGCAACCAAGACGAGCACTTCGGTGATTTCGTTATTCGTGCAGGAATCGTCCAAGCTACGACAGATGGCACAAATTTTCATGTGTAATATCGGAAAAGAGACAGAAATCCTGTCTCTTTTTTTAAGTTGAATATTCAGAAATTTTAAACATCGTCTAGTTTTGTCATAATTTAACTTGTTTTAGCGAAACGATTTAATAGATTTAAATCCATGCTATAATACTTTCCATGACTAACATATAAAAGCAACTAGATAATTAATATTGTTTAGAGGTGTGTTTTTGTTATGAGGATAGTAGAGTTAGAAGAAGCAATAAATGAGAAAAGGGCTGAAATGATAGAAATAGGTATGGAAAAAGGACTGTCTTGTGAAGAAACAATAGTATGCAGTCAAGAGCTTGACAGATTGCTTAATGACCATAGAAGGTTAACAGCGAGGCAGGGCCGATTTAAATCTACCTCATTTCATGAAGAATTTTTGACCTTTATTTTTCACTTACAAAGATTGATAATGAGACCTAATAGACTGTTGCTTCCTTACAAGAGTAATAGATTCTCTTAAGGTCATATGTATGCCTTAGAAGGTAATTTTAGACCCACCCATTTAAATAGATGGGTCTTTTTTTTGTTTATTAATTTTAGGTTCGCTGAATCGTAGAAGTTGAAAAACTTTTTACCATTTTTTGCAGGTTTCTATGCGCTTCTCTTAGTTTGATTGTTTCTTCAATAATTCTTTGGAAGCCTTCAATGTCTCTATCAGATGCATATAAAAGTGTCTTTGGTACTCCTTCAGCAATTTGTTGTAGGGTAATATCTTGGCTCATAGCTATGACCACCTTTCAACTTATTCAATAGACTATTTTTTTCGTCTACTCTAATAGTTTGAGGTAGAAGAGTGTTTCTCCTGCCATGACTATAAAAAACTTGTCTACATGAATCACCAGAATCTATTAGAAAAAGCAAAGTTCTAGCAAATAACGACGGGAATCCATTAGGGTTGTTAGACCTTTGTAGAAAAATATTTAAAGAAAATTCAGTTAATTAAATAGATCCGATACTGGAATAAATAAATAGCATAATGAAAGAATAATAGTTGACTTAACAACTGTTTGTAATATAATAAAACCAATGGTTTTACTGGGGATTTGAAAAAGAGGTGAAATATACATGTACTTAACGATAGAAAAGATTCAAAAGAGTTTTGTTAATGATAGAAAAGAAAACGTAAAAGTACTTGATGGAATAAATTTGAATGTTAAAAAAGGAAGTTTTGTTTCAATTGTTGGACCATCTGGTTGCGGGAAGTCTACATTGCTCTACCTTGTGGCGGGACTTGATAAAGCAGATAGCGGCGAAATTCGCGTTAATGGAGACTTGGTAACGAAACCTGGTCCTGAAAGAGTGGTAGTGTTCCAAGAAGCAGGTTTATTTCCTTGGCTGACTGTCTTAGAAAATGTAACCTATGGGCTAAATTTAAAAAAAATGCCAAAGGAAGAGGCAAAAGCGAAGGCGCTTGATGTATTAAAAATGGTTCACCTCAGTAAGTATGTAAATTCCTATCCACACGAATTATCTGGCGGCATGAAGCAAAGGGTTTCCATCGCTAGAGCATTAGTCATGGAGCCCGACATCCTGTTAATGGATGAGCCTTTTTCAGCACTAGATGAACAAACGAGAATGGTACTTCATAAAGAGCTGCTTGATATTTGGAGAAAGACCAAAGTTACCATCTTTTTTATCACCCACAATATTAGAGAAGCGGTCCTTCTTTCAGAAGAAGTCGTGGTTTTTGCCACACGTCCCGGAAGGATCAAGGAAATCATTCCTGTTCCAACCATGAAGGATGGGGTTACACCTGATAGTGTGACGTTAAATACTGAACAACGAATCTTGTCTATATTGCAAGAAGAAATTGAAAAAGTTTTGAAGGAGGAAATCGGTGATGACTACAGCTTTAAGACGGATCATCTTCATCGCGGCGATAGCGGTGATATGGGAAGTCACATCTAGATTTTCCAGCCTTCCAGATTTTATGTTTCCCAGCCTGAGTCAGGTTTTGGAAACACTTTTCAACGGCTTAATGAGTGGTCAAATTACGCTGGCAATTGGTAAAAGTATGGGGCGTATCCTCCTTGGGTTTACGATAGCCATAGTTGTGGGATTAATATTAGGGTACTTCATTTGGCGATATAAACTGGTCGAAGACACATTGGGATTTGTCGTAACGGCACTTCAATCAATTCCAAGTATTGTTTGGTTCCCACTAGCGATTATCTGGTTTGGTTTAAATGATTTTTCGATTCTTTTTATTGTTACAATCGGAGCCACGTGGACCATGACGGTTAACGCAACGAGCGGTTTCAAGAATGTACCTCAGCTTTATCAGCGGGTGGCAAAAGTATATGGTTCCAGTGGTTTTCATTTCCTTCGAACTGTTATCCTTCCGGCATCTGTACCACAAATCATTTCGGGGCTGCGGATTGCATGGGCATTTTCATGGCGCGCCTTAATGGCAGGTGAACTGCTTGGCGGCGGCGGAGGACTTGGACAATTGCTTGAAATGGGTCGTTCTCTCGGTCAAATGGATTTAGTTATCTCTGTCATGATTATCATTGCCATCATCGGGACTATTGTCGATAATGTTGTTTTTTCCAGACTTGAACGCAATGTAGAAATAAAATGGGGTATTCGAAAAAGAGTTTAATAAAAAAATAGCCAGGAGAGAAAAAAATGTTAAAAAAATCTATGCTTTATCTATTTATCACGATCTTATTTATTGGACTTTTAAGCGGCTGTGCCCAATCATCCAACGAAGGTGAAGGCAAAAGCAATAGCGGAGAGGCGAAAACGGTTAAGATTGGTTATTTTCCGAACCTAACTCATATCGCAACAATTGTCGCACTTGAAAATGGTTATTTTGAAGAAGCTTTCGGTAAAGATGTAAAAATTGAAACAAAAACGGTTGCAAATGGCGGATTATTTATGGAAGCTATGGCGACTAAGGCAATAGATGTTGGTACAGTAGGTCCAGGGCCATTACTTAACTTCTATGTAAAAAACAAAGAATACCATCTCATCTCAGGTGCAGTAAATGGCGGAGCGGTTCTAGTGGCTGCAGAAGGCAGCGGAGTTGAAAAATTAGAAGATTTAGATGGAAAAAAAGTAGCGATTCCGGTTATTGGAAGCACGCAGGATGTAATGTTACGTAAAGCATTAAAAGACGCAGATTTAAAAGCGAAAACAAGTGGCGGTACAGTTGATTTATTTGCAGCAGCTCCTGCTGACACAGCATCTCTTTTCATCCAAAAACAAGTTGACGCAGCCGCAACACAAGAGCCTTGGGGATATGTACTTGAAAACCAAGCAAATGGTAAACTTCTTTTAGACTGGGATAAATTTGCATGGGGTAAGGAATCTACCAATACAGTCGTTGCTGCTAGAGCAGACTTTTTGGAAAACAAAGACTTAGCAAAGCAATATTTAGATGCTCATAAAAAAGCGGTAAAATTTATTCAGGACAATCCTGAAGAGAGCAAAGAAGTTGTCATGAAGCACTTAAAAGATCTAACAGGTAAAGAGTTAAATAAAGATGAAGTAGACGCAGCGTTCTCACGTTTAGCTGTCACAACAGACGTTAACGAAAAAGTCATTCAGGAAATGGCAGATATCAGCAAAGAAGCTGGATATATTCCAAGCAGTGACATTAAAGGTTTAATCGACTTATCATTATTGAAGTAATACGAAAGGTTTTGGACTCAATTATGGGTTCAAAACCTTTTTTTAAGGTAAAATAAGGGTGGTATTACATAAGGGAAGGATGGTAGAAATGAGATCAACGATAACTTGGACAGGCGATATGGCTTTTACTGGTATAACACCTTCAGGACACGAATTAAGAATGGACGCTGCACCAGAAGTTGGTGGTCAAAATAGTGGACCTAGACCGACAGAGCTACTCCTTTATTCGCTTGCAGGCTGCACAGGAATTGACATCGTGATGATTTTGAAGAAAATGCGTTTAGAGTTAACTGGTTTTTCCATGGAAGTAGAGGGGACACGTGCGGATACAGAACCGAAGAAATTTACCGACTTTCATATTCACTATTCAGTAGAAGGGGACCTGCCAGAAGAAAAGGTAGTCCGCGCCATCCAATTGTCAAAAGACAAATACTGCTCCGTTTCCCATTCACTAAGTGCAAACATAGTCGCAAGCTATTCGATTAACGGAGTCAAAGGCAATAAAGTGTTATAGGTTTTTAATATTAGTTATTTCAAGAAGCAAGAAACAAGGGTAATAATGAAAAAATGGACCTCATAAAGCGTTCATGAAGCCCAAATAAATGTGAAAAAAGAAAAAGCGGTACTCATGAAGTGTTCATGAAGCTCATTTCAAGGATAAAAAAGAAAAAGTGGCACTCATGAAAAAAGGATTCAGCTTTTTGCTGAATCCTTCAGACTGTCGACAAATCCGAAAAAATACGGGTTTGCCGGCAGTTTTTTTGTATAATTAAGGTACAAAGATTTTAATGGGGTGGATGAAATGCTTACTAAAAATACACAGACAAATCGTGACCAAATAGAAATGATTGCTTTAGAACAACTAGTACCTGTAAACCATTTGGTCCGCAAAATCGAAGCGGCTATTGATTTTTCATTTATCTATTCACTCGTTCAAGACATGTATTCTTCTGAACGGGGACGTCCGAGTATTGACCCTGTAGTATTGATTAAGATGGCTTTCATCCAATATACCTTCGGTATTCGCTCCATGCGTAAAACTATTGAAGAAATCGAAACCAATACGGCATATCGATGGTTTTTAGGCTTTGGTTTTTATGATAAGGTACCTCACTTTTCAACTTTTGGTAAAAACTACGAGCGACGCTTTAAGGATACCGATTTATTTGAGCAGATTTTCTATCGAATTTTGAAGGAAGCCTCAGAGAAGAAATTGATTAGTAGTGAGCACGTATTTATTGATTCTACTCATGTAAAGGCTAGCGCAAACAAGAAGAAATTTGAGAAGAAAGTAGTTAGAAAAGAATCGAAAGCATATGAGGCACGTCTACAAGAAGAGATCAATAAAGACCGAGAAGATCACGGAAAAAAGCCATTTCCTCCAGATAAGTTTGATAAAGAAGAATTAAAAGAAATTAAAGAAAGCACGACTGACCCAGAGAGTGGTTATTACGTAAAGGACGAACGAACGAAACAGTTCGCATATTCATTTCATGCAGCTGCGGATCGAAATGGTTTTGTTTTGGGGGCAATTGTAACGCCGGGGAATATTCATGATAGCGTTGTTTTCGAGCCACTACTCGAGAAGATAATAGAGAAACATGGAAAACCTGAAGCTGTTGCGGCTGACGCTGGTTATAAAACATCTCCAATTGCCCAATATGTATTTGAACACGATATGACACCAGTTCTACCATATACTCGCCCTCGTACAAAAGAAGGTTATCTTAAAAAACAAGAGTATGTTTACGATGAGTACTACGATTGTTATATCTGTCCGCAAGGACAAGTATTGAAATATTCAACGACGACGAAGGATGGAAAGCGCCAGTATTTCTCTAATCCGATTGAATGTCAAAATTGTCCATTGCTTTCCCAATGCACTCAGAGTAAAGAACATAAAAAACTCATTGAGCGTCATGTGTGGGAACACTATTTGGAGGAAGCGGATCACCTTCGTCATACTCAAGAGAATAAAACCATTTATGCACGTCGTAAAGAAACGATTGAACGTGTCTTTGCGGATGCTAAGGAAAAGCATGGTATGCGTTGGACAACCTTAAGAGGTTTAAAAAAATTGTCCATGCAGGCGATGCTTACTTTTGCTGCCATGAACTTGAAAAAGATGGCCAACTGGACCTGGAAAGGTCCAGAAATGGCGTAATAATAGGCATAGGATAGGTCTAAATATTGCTCTTACGAGCAAATTTCCAACGTAAAGGCACCCGAATGAGCTTATTCGGGTGCCTTTTGTCTACAATCTGAAGGATTCAGCTTTTTGCTGAATCCTTTACTTTTTCATAATGTTCATAAAACACTTTAAATAGCCGTTCATCTCCGCCTCGGTCGGGGTGAAGGGCTTTTAATAATTTTTTGTATTCTTTCCTAATAACATCCATATCTGCACCAGGATCTAATCCTAATATCGAGTTTAGGGTCAACGGCGGAGTATCGGTAAGCTCATATTCTGCTTTTAGCATTCTTTTTAAGGATCGATTTTTTGCTTGTTCGATCCGAATTGTCGTTTTTAACTGTTCAATTTCTTCTTTCAATTTTTGATTGTCACGAAACGTTTTTTCCCAATTGAGAAAATCTACTCCGAACTGCTTGGTTTTGTTCTCTATCTTTTTTTCCAAAATAAAAGACGCTAAATCAACGGGAGTTATGGAGTATTCGAGATTTAGGTGCTTTGTTCTTCTGGCTTTAATTTTCCCATCGAGAATCCAACGAATGACAACCTGTTCACTATCAGTAATCCCCTCAGCTCGAAGCTGTTCCGTAACCTCTTTAACATTTAACATAAAATCAACTCATTCTACATTCGTCTAGTAACTACTAAACTAATGTATCACATGGAAAATGTTACAGGTTTACAAGACTATTTAATTTTTGTTGCAAAAAGTTTTCATTAACGATTATCGACTTTTTCCGGATAAAGGTCATGGTTCATTAAACGGAAAGTGGCCATTTCTTCGAACTTGGTACCTGGCTTGCCATAGTTGCACCATGGATCAATTGAAATTCCACCGCGTGGCGTGAACTTACCCCAAACCTCAATATAGCGGGGATCCAAAAGCTTAATTAAATCGTTCATGATGATGTTAACGCAATCCTCGTGGAAATCACCATGATTTCTGAAGCTGAATAAATAGAGTTTTAGAGACTTACTCTCTACTATCTTTTTATCTGGAATGTATGAGATATACATCGTGGCAAAATCAGGCTGATGGGTAAGCGGACAAAGACTAGTGAATTCCGGGCAATTAAATTTTACGAAATAATCACGCTCTGGGTGAAGATTATCGACTGCCTCTAAAACCTCTGGTGCATATTCAAATGAGTATTGTGTATTTTGATTTCCTAGTAGTGTTAAATCTTTTAATCCTTCTTCGTGGCTGCGGCCTGACATAAAAAAACCTCCAAGTCAAAATGTATATTCAGAAAGCCCAAGCAATCATTCTATTACAAACTAGCTGGATAAAAACAAAAAGCCATGTCCGCATATGGACATGGCATAGAGTCATGAATCCATAGTTTTTTATAGAGGGTATCAGCTATGAACCTCTCCCGTATAAGTACGGGTATTATCTTCTCCATATGATAAAGGACACTCAGCCAAACGTCAATTGAAAAATATTGGACAATAAATAATCCCAATATTTAAAAGATTAATCTTTTACTTATATTATGGTATCATACTAACAGAAAACAATGGAGGTTCTAGCACCCCTCGTTAAAAAAACTAAGAAGAAGCAGTACTTCTATCTTGGGGTACTGCTTCTTCTATTTTGGAAGGAGTTTCATTACTCATGTTAAAAGATGAAAAAGCCATTGTCGTTTTTAGCGGCGGGCAGGACAGTACTACTTGTTTATTTTGGGCATTAAAACAATTTAAAGAGGTGGAAGCCGTCACTTTCGACTACAATCAACGGCATAGTTTAGAAATTGAATGTGCCAAAAATATAGCTAATGAACTAGGTGTAAAACACCATATTTTAGATATGTCTTTATTAAATCAGCTTGCACCGAATGCGTTAACACGCTCAGATATTGAAGTTAAAGAAGGAGAAGAAGGTGAACTGCCTTCAACGTTTGTTCCAGGAAGAAATCTATTGTTCCTTACCTTTGCAGGAGTATTAGCCCGTCAGGTTGGTGCCAAGCATTTAGTCACAGGTGTTTGTGAAACAGATTTCAGCGGCTACCCAGATTGCCGTGATATTTTTATTAAATCTTTAAATGTAACCTTAAATCTTTCCATGGATGATAACTTTGTAATCCACACCCCATTAATGCGGCTGAATAAAGCGGAAACATGGGCATTAGCAGATGAATTAGATGCATTTAATTTTGTACGTGAGAAAACATTGACCTGCTACAATGGTGTTATTTCTGACGGCTGCGGCGAATGTCCGGCATGTGTGTTAAGAAAACGCGGACTTGATGACTTTCTAAGTGGGGGGTTTTAAGAGATGTACGGCTTTAGAATCGTCGATAAACTGCAAAAAATAGATGAGGATATCCAGCGAAAAGAGCTCAAGTATCATAATAAGCGCGTTTTAGTCAGCAAGGAATTTACTTTTGATGCGTCCCATCACCTGCACTGCTATGAAGGTAAATGCAAGAATCTCCACGGACATACCTATAAAGTGGTCTTTGGGATTAGCGGCTATGTAGATGACAGAGGATTAATGATGGATTTTGGCGATATCAAGGAGATATGGAAAAATGAAATTGAAATTCACCTTGATCACCGTTATTTAAACGAAACCCTTCCTCCTATGAATACTACTGCCGAAAACATCGTCGTCTGGATTTATGAAAAAATGAAAGAAGCATTAGCCAAAGAGGAAAACAAGGATCATTATATTGGAGCTAGAGTAGAATTTGTCCGTCTTTTTGAAACGCCTACCAGCTATGCAGAAGCGAGAAGGGAGTGGATGGAGGAATGAACAGAATTCCCGTATTAGAGATTTTTGGCCCAACGATTCAAGGAGAAGGAATGGTCGTTGGACAAAAAACAATGTTTGTTCGAACAGCCGGCTGCGATTACTCCTGCAGCTGGTGTGATTCAGCCTTCACGTGGGATGGCAGCGCCAAAGATGATATTAGGCAGATGACTGCAGAAGAAATTTTGACAGAATTAAAAGCCCTTGGCGGGGACAATTTCTCCTTTGTTACCATCTCAGGGGGGAATCCTGCACTTTTAAAAAATCTAGATTCACTGATTGATTTATTAACAGAAAATGAGATTAAGATTGGAATTGAAACACAGGGAAGCAGATGGCAGGATTGGTTTTTAAAAATTGATGAACTCACCATCTCGCCAAAACCTCCAAGCTCGAACATGGAAACAAATTTTGAAATATTAGATTCAATTTTTATAAATTTAGATGAAAACCAGTTTGAGAATAATGTTAGTTTAAAAGTCGTTATTTTCGATGAAACTGATCTCGAATATGCAAGAATGGTCCATAAGCGTTATAAAGGTATACCTTTTTATTTGCAGGTAGGGAATGACGATATTATGAATGGTAATAATCAAGAACTAATCCAAAAGCTGCTTAATAAATATGAGTGGCTCGTCAATCGGGTAGTCGAAGACAGTCAGCTAAACAATGTCAGAGTGTTGCCTCAACTACATGCTCTGCTTTGGGGTAATAAGCGCGGTGTATAATCGAAAAGCCCACCTAATTGATTAGGTGGGCTTTTCCTCTTTTTTTAACAACTTCTTTTTAAAAATCAATCTTAGCAATGGAGGTACAGCAAAAAAGATAAATAGAAGCCGGAATAATTGAAAGCCCGCCACCATGGATAAATCCGCTTGGACTTCATGTGCGAGAATAGCCATTTGATCTGCACCTCCAGGAGTTAAACTTAAAAAGCCTGTCGAAGGTGTGATATCGTAAAAATGGACAAGAAGCACGCTCATCCCTAATGATCCCAAAACCATTACAATTCCGCTAACGATCGCCAGTGAGAGGATTTTTGTTTTATTCTCAAGCTTTTCTGGTTTTAACATTAAGCCAATGTAGCTCCCAATCATGAATTGAGATAAATCTAATAGGATGGTTGGCAGTTCCGGACCGTGGAAACCAGAAATGGTCAAGATAGCAGTTCCAACAATTGGTCCTAATAAAAATGGTGTAGGGAAATTCAGCTTTTTTCCTATGAAAGCAAAAATCACACATATTACCACAAATAGAAGGATGTTAGGAAAAAACAATCCAGTGTTTTCAGCAAGGTCAAGAGTGGGTTTACCTGAAAGATGATCAAATATTGGGCTACTAATTAAAAAAGGAACCGAGAAAATAATGATAATTACACGTGTTACTTGTAGAAAAGTAACAACAGTCAGATCAATCCCCTTTGCCTCTTCTGCAAAAGTAATCATTTGAGAAAGTCCTCCTGGAATACTGCCAGTGAGGACGGTAGGGTAATCAATACCTGAAAGCTTAGAAACAAAAAAAGCAATCCCAGAACAAAAGGCTATAAGAATGATGGTTAATAAAAGCATTAAGGGCAGTTTTCCAAAAATTTGGATCAAAGCCGTTTTTGTAAGTGATAATCCTATCGAATACCCTAATAGCACCAAGCCTGCGTCCCGAATCTGTCTTGGCCACAATGCTTGAAATCCTCTTGATTTGGAAGAAATCAAAACAGCTGTCATCGGCCCGAGCAGCCAAGGAATAGGGATTCCTAAAAGCGAAAAGAGAATACCTCCAAGAGAGGCAATAAACAGTGTTATGTAAAAGCGATTTATTTTCTTATTAAGATTTATCAAAAACATCCCCGCTAACTTCTTTTTATTTATCATATCAAAAATTGGCTAAACCATAGACCATTAATAAAAATACAGTTTATTATCATTTATTAAGTTAAGATGAAGTTTGCTTTAAGAGTAGGTAAAGATGCTAAAAATCGACACACACCCACCAAGGAAAAGTTTACAATCGGATAGGTAACTTAGGAGCATTAAAAAAACTGGAGGTGACATGGTATGAAGAACATTCTTCGAACCGCAGTCCAGCAAAGAAGGCAATTTCTTATAGATAAACTGCTTAAAGTGGGTGTGTTCAAAAAAGAAGATCGACATTTGTATGAATGGACCTTAAGTGACCTAGAGGAAGAATACAAATATATTGAAACCAGTAGTCTGGCAAAGGGAAAGATGGACCAAGATAACCAACTACAACAATAAAGTGATAAATACTTAGATAAACACAAGAAAGGCCGGTTACATTACCGGCCTTTTCCATGTACATTTACGTTTTTTCGGTTCCTAACTCACCACGATCTACAGCCATTGGCGGTTGTTCCATCCATTTATGATTGATCATGATATTAGCGCCATACTCTGAATACAATTGAATTTCTAATGATAATCTGTTATACATGACCCCCAAATCCAGCCGAGGACTTTGAGCGACACCAGTACCGTAATAACCGATACTTAAGCCAATTAACCCGGCCGTAAAGAACATAATCAATTTATCGGAAAATGTATACGATGTACTTGTTGTGACTTCAGCAGATAAGCTAGCCGGAACAGGGAGGTTACATTCCTCCAATTTCTTTCCAAACAATTTTATATGTTTCTTACCAATGTCGATCCCTCTTAGCAAAAATTGAATAACTTCCTTGTCCTTCGCTACCTGGCTAAATCCAATCAGAGTAGCTGTTCCTAAAATATTACGCTGGGCGTTTGCATATAGATTGCCTACTTCCGCGACAATTAATGGTCTTTTTTCACCGATTGCATCCCAAAGAAAGGCTTGCTTATTGACAAATTCCACCTTCTCCATTGGTAAATGAGGAGACCTTACATACAGTCCTTTTTCCAATAAAAGATCCTTTGATACTTTGTACAATTGCATCGTTTCAGAAAGACATTCTATGTAATAATCTGTAATGTCGGATCGTACCGCTGATGCCACGCTGGCTGAATAGGTGGTAAGACCAATCTTTGACATTTGGTGGATAAATTGAAGAACATAGCTGTCTGAATATAACTTCGGAGCGGCTAAATCAACATCCTCATCTACATTAAAACCATAAGGGACAGGATAATCCTCTTCATTAAAAAGGACCGTTAGTTTTTCAATATGTTTTTTGGATAATTGTAATGCAAATTCAATAATAGGTTTTATTTCTGGGTCTTCCACCTTTTCCAAAAAAAATGTAAGAACACAAGCGCTGCCGCTGTCATTCATGTATTGAGCCCAAAGCTGAGCAAGTTCTGCAGCTGTAATCATTACTTTCTTGTCTACTTCCATTATATGACCTCCAATTAGCGGATACCTATTTCCATCATTTCCTTTAAAAATAAATATATGTATAGTAATTTACTTAATCCTACTCATTGATCGGGCTCTATTGTTAAGGTTTGTTTAAGGTTTCCTTTATAAAATGAATCCATGGTCATGAATACCAAAACCCCGGATTTGTTAGAAATAGAAAAAGGAGACAATATAGTGAAGAAAAAATCAATGTTTTTAAAAGCAGGTTCTATCATAGTATGCTCAACCCTTTTGTTTTCCTGCAGTCAGAATAATGATTCGACAACCGAATCCAGTACCATAGCAGCTGTAAACACGGAGGAGTTAAGTACAATTGGAGATAAAGAGGTTAGTGCAGTTATAGGTGAAACTATTTCCTATAGCGATGACGATTTTTACACGGATTGGGAAAATGAATATCCAACTTATATTGAATTAAATGGAGCTAGTGCTAGCTTTGATGGTACAGGAGCAGTGTTAGTAACGAATAATGTTGTTACCCTAAGGGCTGCAGGAGTATATGTTATTAGCGGTAATCTAGATGACGGTCAAATCATTGTCGATGCAGAAGATAAGGGAACTGTTAAGCTCGTATTAAATGGTGCCTCAATAAACAGTAGCAATCAAGCTCCGATTTATGTGAAAAATGCAGGAAAAACCGTTGTATCTCTTCCGGAAGGTACGGATAATACGCTATCGGATGGAACCGAATATGTGCTAGAGGATTCATCTGATGAGCCGAATGCAGCCCTTTTTAGTAAGGACAACCTAACGATTAATGGTACTGGTAAACTAACGGTCCATGGAAATTACAATAATGGAATAACGAGTAAAGACGAATTAAGAATCACAGGCGGTACCATTGAGATTGATTCAGTAGATGATGGATTAATGGGACGAGATGTGGTGGGAGTTAAGGAAGGAACGATTACCATTGTGGCCGGCGGAGATGGAATCAAGTCATCCAATGATAAAGATTCGTCGAAAGGAAATATAGCCCTTGAGGGTGGTAGGTATGATATCACAGCAAGTAGTGATGGAATTCAAGCTGAAAGCTCTTTATTAATTGCTGATGGAGACTATACCATTTCTTCTGGTGGCGGCAGCCCAGAAACGGTAGCAACGAAAGGAAATGATATGAGACCAACTGGCAATGAAACCACAACGACAACCACTACAGTAACAGAAACTGATAGTGCAAAAGGATTAAAAGCAACGGTAGATGTGGCTATCGGTGGGGGACGCTTTAAGATTGATTCTTCTGATGATGCCGTACACAGCAACAATAGCGTCACCATCACAGACGGTGAAATGACGATTGCCTCAGGAGATGATGGTATACATGGAGATACAGCTGTTCTTACAAAAGGTGGAAAAATAAACATTACCAAAAGCTATGAAGGAATTGAGAGTAAAGTCATAAGTATAGCGGATGGTGAAATTGACGTTACTGCAAGTGACGATGGGATCAATGTTGGCGGCGGAAATGACGGTTCAGGGATAGACTTCCAATCCACTGAAACGGATGACAATTTATTATCGATTTCAGGTGGAACTGTTACCGTTAACTCGGCAGGTGATGGACTCGATTCCAATGGTGCGATCCAAATGACTGCTGGTACCGTTTTAGTTAATGGTCCGACAGACAATGGCAATGGTTCACTTGATTACGATCAAAGTTTTGAAATGACGGGTGGTTTCTTGATTGCAGCAGGTAGTGCAGGGATGTTACAGGCTACATCAGAACAATCAATCCAGAATGCTATGGTTATGACCTATCCTGAAACACAAGCAGCAGGTACACTCCTGCATCTTGAAGACAGCGATGGAAACACAGTAGCAACCTTTGCACCGGAGAAAGATTATCAAGCAGTATTTATCAGCTCACCAAACCTCGAAAAGGATAAGGATTATACGCTTTATTCTGGGGGAACGTCAACAGGTAAAGAGGCAGATGGTCTTTACAGTGATGGAGATTACACTGGCGGTACCAAAGTAGTAGAATTTACGATTTCGGACTCTGTAACGTGGCTTAATGAATCCGGTGTGACAACCGGCAGCAGCGGCGGTCCTGGAGGCGGAGGCATGAGAGGCGGAGGTCAAAGACCTGATCGTGGACAAACACCTCCTACAGGAGAAGCGCCAGATGGCAGCCAGACACCACCAACCACTAATCAATAACATAAGGTAACGAAAAAAGATCATGCCAATAATAATTGGTATGCTCTTTTTTTTATTGATAATGATATTTTAGTCCTATAGAATGTAAGGCTTATTTCTCATTAACTTTAATAAATTTCGTTTTAAAATAGAGCAATATGTAAAAAGATAAATGCAGTTAGTAGAATTAAAGGTGGTCAAAGACGTGGGACGAATGGAACAAAGACAGCAAAGAAAGGCGTCTAAACAACGGGATTGGAGCCAGTTTTTAAATAAGAGTTTAGTTAAGAAATTGATTATAGCAGGAATAATAGTTGCCTTATGTGGTTTACTTGTCGTAAATATCTTCATCTGGACGAGTGATGTTAGTAAATTAAATAAGCCGGCACCACTGCCAACGATTATTTACGATCAAAATGGCGAGATAGCCAGCAAAATTTCCAACTCGAGTATTGAAGGTGTAGGAATTAAGCAAATCCCGGAAGAAGTGATACATGCAGTGGTCGCTACCGAGGATCAACGTTTTTACAATCATGGTGGAATCAATTATTTTGCGATTATGAAGGCTTTTGTCAAAAATATGTTAAGTGGAGATATTGTTGCAGGCGGTAGTACCGTTACACAGCAGTTGGCTAAGAATGCATTTTTGACTCATGAACGAACCTATACTCGAAAGATAAAGGAACTCATCATTACAAAAAAGATTGAACGAACCTACTCAAAAGACGAAATTATGGAGAGATACTTAAATCAAATCTATTTCGGTGAGGGTGCATGGGGAATCCAAAGAGCTGCGAAAACGTACTTTGGGAAAGAAGCAAGTGAACTAACCTTAAGTGAATCTGCCATGCTCGCTGGTTTAATTAAAGCACCCTCTATCCTATCACCATTTAAGAATATGGAAAAATCTATAGAGCGACGAAATCTTGTTTTATCTTTGATGGAACAGGAAGGATATATTAGTGCATCTGATGTTAAAAAGGCTAAAGAACAACCGGTGGTGTTAAAAGAGGAAGAAGTAGAAGACGAGTATGATGGAAAATACCCTTATTATGTGGACCACATTATTGAAGAAGCAATGACGAAATATAAGCTGACAAAAAACGAAGTTCTTTCAGGTGGACTTCATATTTTCACAGAGTTAAATCCAACCATCCAGAAGGCGACAGAAGAAGTTTATCAGAATGATAATCTCTTTCCAGCTAGTCAAAGCGATCAACTTCTTCAGAGCGGTGCGATTTTTATTGCTCCTGAAAGTGGAGGAATTCAAGCGCTTGTTGGTGGAAGAGGCGAACATACTTTACTTGGCTTTAACAGGGCTACACAATTAGTGAGACAGCCTGGATCAACGATGAAACCTCTGGCAGTATATACACCAGCATTAGAACAAGGATACGAAGTCTTTGATTTATTACAAGACAGTCCGCTTAATATTGGAGGGTACCAGCCAAAGAATTTTGATAAGCAATACCGTGGCGAGGTAACGATGTATGATGCTGTCGTGAATTCGTACAATGTGCCTCCGGTTTGGTTATTAAATGAAATAGGTTTGGAGCAGGGGACAAAATCAGTAGAGCGGTTCGGTATTTCGTTACAAGAAGAAGACCATTCTCTAGGAATTGCACTTGGTGGCATGCATGAAGGAACCTCGCCTTTATTGATGGCACAAGCATATTCTGCATTTGCAAATGATGGAACCATGGCAGAGGCACACTCCATTCAAAAAATAGAAGATGCTGATGGAAAGGTGATCGCGAAATGGAAGAACAAGTCTACGAAAATAACAGATCCTGAAATCGCGCAAAAAATCACCTACATGCTAAAAGGTGTCGTACAAGAGGGTACTGGGAAGAAGGCTTTTATGGATGGCATTGATATCGCTGGTAAAACAGGGTCCACTCAGCTGCCTTTTGCTAACGACGCGGGTACAAAGGATCATTGGTTTGTTGGTTATACGCCTGATGTTGTAGGAGCTGTATGGCTTGGGTATGATCAGACGGATGAAACTCATTACTTAGGTACATCAAGCAGTGGAACCACACCTGTTATTTTTAAAGAAATACTATCAAAAGCAAAGTCAGAGCTTTCTGATGAAAAATTTGCCTTATCAGGCATTGAAAAAAAATACAAAAATGAAATAAAAAAGATAAAAGAAGTAATGGAAAAAGCAAGAAAAGAGCAGGAGAAGGAAAAAGAAAAAGAAAATCAAAAGAAATATAATGGAAAGGGCAATAAGGAAAAAAACAAGGGGAAAAAAGATAAAGATAAAGATAAAGATAAAGATAAAGATGAAAATGAAGAAGATGAAGATGAATAAAAGTTAATTAGTGGTTTAAAAGACTATGCGAGAGTAGTTCCTCTTTTGCGGTGTAACATCATTTGTATTTATTAGTTGAAAGACCAAATCACATCCGATTTGGTCTTGTTTATTACCTTATTACCTTTTGATTGGCTAGGAATTAAATCTTTGCCCTGGATAAAATACCTCGTTGATCTCCCAAGACTCAACGATCCTGTGGGCCATGTTAGGATCATATCCCATACCCATAAGGTAGGTAATAGCTGCAACCTCTCGTAATGCATGAGCATAAGAAGTGTGTTTTGCTTCATTTAATCCATATTGCACAAAAGGCTCGACAGTTCTTAATACCGTGTGTTTATTTGGGTTTGAGTTATATTGCTGAGTTTGACTAAAGTGATAAGGATTATATTGGTAAGGGTTATACAAATTACAGTCATCTCCCTAGATAAATAATTTGGAAAGTCATCATTAGTCTATGTAAGTTTTATCATGTGTGAAACGGATGGTAAAAAATTAATAATAGTCACGATAAATAATTAAAATCAAACGCTTAGAGCTATTATTCTCTAGGCGTTTGATTTTGCTCATTCTATTTTGTGTTTCAATAAACATTAAGCAGTAAAATTGCCGTCATAGCTTAACATAATCGCTGATTTTACATCTTCCATGCTAGAAATATGATTAATAAAATCTAGGTCATGATCTTTGACTCTTATTTCATAGGTTACTTCAAAATCATTACCTGGCATCGCAGACTTTGATTTAAGAGAATGCTTTAGGGCATGTCGAGCAATAAAATGTTCCAGTGATTTTTCAATCGAAGTGCTATTGTATCGAACAACTAATAAATAAGGGTTTTCAATCTTTATCTTGTTAATAAAGACAAGTAAGACGGCTCCAATCAAGATGGATCCAATAATAGCAAGAGGGACAAATCCAGCCAACTGACAAGTTCCCCTTTTTAAAAGTCGGTAAAATGGTATTAAATAAAAATCCGGAAAATTATTTTAATGAAGTAGAGCAGGCTGCGTTTGGTACGGGAGTATTGGTGGATGGCTTGGATTTCTCAGATGATAAGATGCTTCAAGGCAGGACGTTTTCGTATTCAGATACACAGCGATATCGCGTAGGCACGAACTATTTACAGCTTCCTATTAATGCACCTAAAAAGCGGGTGGCAACCAATCAGCGGGGCGGGCAAATGTCCTATCACGTAGATTTGGCACCAGGTCAAAGTCCGCACACCAATTATGAGCCTTCCGTTATTGGAGGTATAAAAGAAGCTGAACAGGTAGGTAAAGTTCATGAACCACACTATAATGACAAATTGGTTTGTGAAAAAATTGACCGCACCAATGATTTTGGACAAGCTGGTAACCATATAGGAGTTTTGAGGACTGGGAAAGAGATGAGCTCATCAGCAATTTGGTCGACGCACTCAAAGTTTGCAGAACAGAAATTCAGGATAAAATGATTGAATATTTTACGAATGCAGACGAGGATTATGGAAGACGTGTCAAAGAAGGCGTAGCAAATGCGATGGAAATGAGAAACGATACCACACATACAAGCACGGCTGAAGCAGATGAGGCGACAGATAAGGCAAAAAAAATGGGACATGAAGCAGATCCATATTAAAAATAGAAAGGCCGAACTCTTTCTGAGTTCGGCTATTTTTACATTGTTTATTTACATGGGTAGTTTTATTTTAAATGTCGTGCCTCCATTTTCATTGACGCTGACTTTAATACTTCCGTCGTGAGTGAAGACAATCCATTTGGCAATAGAAAGACCTAACCCTATTCCGCCTGATTCTCTCGTCCGTGCTTTGTCTTCACGGTAAAAACGATCAAAGATAAAGGGAATATTTTTTTCTTTGATTCCGATCCCCGTGTCACTGATTTCTAGTATAACTTTATGGTCTTCCTCATATGTTTTGACACCAATACTGTCATGTTCGGAAGTGTATTTTAATGCATTGTCCTCTTTTCAAGCGGTTAATAAGATAGTTTGATTATAGGGCTATTTGGGATAATTGCAAAATGTTTTCATGTAGGGAATAGAAGGAATTTATCAAGATGTGGCGAAAATTGTATATAATAAACTTTTTTTGAAAGGAAGTTTCTGTATGTATCGTTTTAAAGCCATTGATCACATTCAACTTGCTGCTCCAAAAGGTTGTGAAGATTCTGCGAGGAAGTTTTTTATAGATATTCTAGGATTTGAGGAAATGGAGAAACCAGAAGAATTGAAAAAGCGCGGCGGAGTTTGGTTTCGAAATGGTAGTACACAAATACATATTGGTGTAGAGGAACCATTTGCACCAGCAAAAAAAGCGCATCCTGCCTTTGAGGTGGAAAATATTGTAGCGTTAAAAAAACATTTAAGCGTTAACGGAGTAGAAGTGATTGAAGACAATAACCTTCCTGGGGCCAATCGTTTTTATACAGCTGACCCCTTTGGCAATCGTATAGAAATACTTGAGTGGATCTAATCTTTCATTGGGGGAGGGACAATAATGAGTTTAATAGATAAAACCATTGAAGAATTAGAAGAGATTGAAGAAGAACTGAATGAGCAGGAAGAGGAGCATGGCTTTTCTAATTATTCTATGAAAATTGAAGTGTACAAGGAAATGTATCGAAAACTCTCCCAGCTTGTCCGGAGTCGTAATGAGGATGTTCAAAGTTCGCTAGATTATGTAAAAAGGAAATTGATTTACTGTCTCATTCATTATGGAACGTATTTGAAGACCGAATATCAAAAAGATGATTACTTGGCGACTCGCTGCTTGGAGGAAGCGTTAAAGTATGATAAAACCAATCCATTGGCAGCCTATCGACTTGGTTTCTTATCCTATAAATTTAATGAATATACAAAAGCGATTCAATATTTCCAAAGCGCATTAGATAATGACCATTACCATAAACAGCATCTCTATCAATTAAATGAACAGCAACAGTTAAATGCCCATTTGTACTTAACCAATTGTGCCTTGCATATTGCCAAGGAAACGTATGAAAAAATGAATCAATTACCACTAGCGAAGACGCAGAAAATACCGAAACAGGAGTTATCTCCATTGTTCAGCAGTTTAATAGAAAATGAACAATATTTAATGCGCCATGCGTTCTATAAGGTAAATAAAGAGGGAAGAACGACTTGTTCGAAAGCAGAATGTGAGAAACTAATTGCCCGGCCGGCGCATGACACTCTGCTGGTTTATTTTAGTGATCGGACCATTATGGTTTTTTTTAACGGGAAGGAAGCTTCACTTACTCAGGATCAAGGAAATATGCTGAGTTACTTTCTATTAAATAGTTCAGAAGATGTGCCAGCCACAAGGCATGATTTCTCGGTCGTCGATACGATTATTCCAAACACGTATATTACAAATGTCGGGAGACTGCGCCGTAAATTAACACAACAAGGATTTCCATCCATGATACAAACCAAAAGGTATCATAATGAAACAGGCTACTATTATGATGGAACTTATCCATTTTATATCATGTATCGATCAGACGAAGAAATTGAATATCGTTAAAAAGGCGATGACATTGGTTATCGTCTTTTTAGTTTAAAGGGGTCCCTTCTCACTTTAAAAATAAATTTTGAATATTCATTTGTAAAATGAATATTAGTTAAGTAGGTATTTTAACTTAAAGACCTTCAAAATGGAGGGGATCCTTTGAAAATTGAATACCAGCATACTTTTGGTTTGCCGATAAAGGTAGTCTGGAAGTACATCAAGGATGAAAAAATTTTAGGAAGTGCACTCCCAAGCTGCAGATTGTTTGTTCAAAGCACAAAGGGATTATATCAAGCCGAAATTGACGTTAACATAGGTCCATTAAAAGATGTTTTTACACTCGAGGTTAGGTTGGAAAAGGAACAGATCCCGTCTTATTTTCAATTGCTTCTGAAAGGAAGAGGTAATTTAGGGGAGATCAGCAGCAACGCGGAGATATTTTTCAATGACCAACAGGGAAGCACACAGCTCAATATACGAGCCGAAGTGAAAGTCTCAGGAACCCTGTCTGGTGCAGCAGAGCGAGTCATAAGTGGAGGGGCAAACAAGGGAATAGAGAAATTTTTTCTGAGTGTAGAAAAAGAAATAAAGAAAAACCTTTATCTTTTGCGAAAAGGTCAAAAATGAGAAAGAGCAACGTCATTAGCGTTGCTTTTTCTCATTCAGTATCTATTCATGCTCTGGGTAATTAGCTAATTCTTTGATTCCTTCAATCCAATCCTTGAAATTAGCATATTTATTTGCATCGAAACCAAAGTGCTCTTTAATTAAAGTAATGGATTCAAGTTCAGTTTCATGAACAATTCCGTCTGAATATACTAAGCGAAGGATTTCAGTTAGAACAATATGTTTCGAGCGTTCCTCTTTAAAAACCTTAAGAATATCATCAATCGCTAAGCCTTTGATTTTATAATCATCAAGATCCATTTCCTTTTGATACTTCACGATAACAGGATTTTCAAATACCGAGAATTTCCCATCAATGGTGGCCATTAGATATGCTAACTCAAGAAACGCTTCTTTCTCCTCTGGTTGAAGCTTTGTCAAAAACATTATGTGTAGCTCCTTTTTCAATAAATGAATTATGTTACTAGACATCTTACCAAGTTTAAATACCATTTGTCTATTCTTTAAATGGTGGAAAAAGGAAAATTTCAGTTATAAAGCGAATAAGATTATAGATTAGACAAAAAAGGGGGTAGAATGTTCTGGAAATACTTCTTCCTATGTTTGTAACCTCATTGCTGGGAGTATTGTTGTTTGTTAATTTTGTTTTTTTTAGTAAAAACACAAAAGAAGAAAAAAGTACTCATAATCAAACAATCTTGGGTTCGGTTCTAACCTTCTTTTTTATTTTTTCTTTTATGTTTTTCATCCTAAGTTTGCATTAAACTTATGTTTAAAATAAAAAAATCATGAGGGGCTGTATTTGTTTTGGTGAAAACAGTGATTTTAGGTTTAATATCATTCTTTCTGATAAGTTTTTCGCTGCTTTCCATTGGCTATAAGTTTCAGATCGAATGGTTAATGTTTCGGTATTATGAAGAAACTACAACCGGTTTCTCGACAGGTGGTTCTGTCATCCCATTTATCATCGCGATTATTGTCACCTTTTTCATAGGAGAGTGTTATCAAAGGAGACAAAACAGTAAATAGTCTGAGGATTATGGACTGTCAAATGTTATTTTAAATGAGGCTTTAACCATAAAAACGTATTAAAGGGGATAAATGTTTTTGCTTGAAGGGAGAAAATGATGGAAAATAAATTACTTAGGATGGGTACTATCTATTTACCAGTGAGAAATGTAGACCTTTCATCAAAATGGTATGTAACCAAATTAGGAGCAGTATTAAACTATAAAGATAAAGACAAAGCCATATTGGATTTTGCCAATCAAAGTATTTTCCTTGTAAAGGCACAGGAGAATCAAAGTGCTAACTTCTATAATTCCTACGGGGAAGAGTGTTTCTCCCTCACATTTGAAGTGAATGGACTAAAAGCTCTTGAAGACATTCATAGGGAGTTTAAGGAAAAAGAAATTAAAGTGGGAGATATTGAGAACAGAGGACATAGCGGAAGAAACTTTGTTTTCTATGATCCTGATGGAAATAAATTTGATGTGTGGAGTGAACTTAGCCCAATATTTAAAGAGAAGTTTTTTGATTAATGGGGGATAAACAAAATGATAAAATTGGGAAATGAAGCGGAGATTGTTATTGCGCACAAACTAATGAAGGAGGCATTTGAAGAGTATCGATATCTTGAAGTTCCTTCAAGTGCGATAAATGAACCGCTTGATACGTTAAGGGATTCATTTCGAAATGGTTTAGAAAAGTTTATAGTATGTTACATGGATGGGAATCCATTTGGGTCTTTACGATTTAATACGAAAGGTCAAACATTATATTTTTCTAGAGTATCTGTTCCACCCTATGCCAGAGGAAGAGGAATCGCAAAATCAATGCTATCTTGGCTCGAGGATTATGCTGAAAAAGAGGGAATTCATAAACTGCTATGTAAAGTGAGAAGCAGCCTGACTCATAATGTGCGTTTATATCAATCTATTGGTTATACCGTTACGAAAGAGGAAATAGTTACGAATTCTAATAATTTCTCAGTTAACATAGTAGTCATGGAAAAACTATTGAAGCAATAACTTTATAAGGATGCTTAATTAAGGGATAAAGAAAGGGTAGGTTTGCTAGCGATGGTTGAAGAAACAACATTACATATATTAAATGGACAAGCAATGTACGATTTTTTTAAAAGGAACAATTTCCTCCAAGGTCAAAAGATGATTCCTTTTAACGAAGCAATGTGTTCTGGGGAAACAACAGAAGGCCTCTTCACACCGGAATTCATCGAAAAACGTGCAAAGGTTCATCACGTAACTCGAGAAAAATATACTGATACTACCTTAAACCCATTAAAGCCGCTCTTTAGCAAAAGTTTTACAAACATAGAACTATGGTTTGACGAGGATATGTTTTGTCAAATCAATATCCTCACAATCCTTGCTTGGCTTGACAAAAACGGTCACACTAAGCCCATTAACCTGAATATTGTTGGTGATAAGTTTGAACCTATGGGAAATTACACATTAATGGCAGCTGGTTATTACGAACACTATGTAGAAGTATTGATTAATAAAACGCTCCCTGAATCAATCCATCTAGTACCCTTAAGGAAAGGCATTGAGTTGTATTTAACTTATCTTCATGAGGACAGTAACCTAATGTTATATATTAAGAAGAACCAAAATATGACGGAAAAAGAACTTGTATACTCCCTCTTAGAAAATTTCAGAGAGTATGGATTAGGCGATATACAATATCTAGAAATTATAAGGGCGCAACGGTCTTAATAAATATCCCATCTGTTTCAATTAGGGACGATAATAGTTTGTTTCAAGCGTTTCTGTCACATGCAGAAGCGCTTTTTTGTTCGTTTTATCATGAAAGATAAATTACATAATCACGGAATATCCAATTTATTTCCAGATAACAATATATAGTATTAACATAACTTTAACATCGAGTGTTGGTTTATGATTTCCAACAAGAAAAAACGGAGCTGATGAGGTGCACTTATTGTTGAATAGCTTGTTTCTCATTGCCGGATTAAAATGGGGTGATTGGAGGAACTGGACTAAATACCATTCCACTATTCTATTCTTTTGGTTTGGTGATTTGCTTTATAATGTTCTATGTAAAAATTATATGATGTGGGAGTACAAGGAGACGATCTTTGGTCAAAATCTTCTGCCTAATCATCTAACGGTTTCATTATTAATCATGTTCGTGGCATATCCTGCAACGGTGTTAATTTTTCTAGGAAATTTACCAGAAAAGACAATGAAAATGGTTTTGTGGTTACTATTCTGGGTGGCTTTATTTTCATTAGTAGAATACATAAATTTACGTTTTTTTGATTTGGTTATGCATCACAACGGATGGACAATGGCATGGTCCGTTTTATTCAATTTAATCATTTTTTCGATGCTGCTTTTACATTATAAACGTCCCATCGCAGCATTAATCATCTCCATTCCAATCATTTTATTCTTTGTCATATTTTTTAAAGTACCGATTTATTAACAGAAATGAGAATATATTACGGATTGTGGAAAAAACTAAAGGGAAAATAAGGTTAAGGGGAATAAACATGGATTTAATGAAGCCTATTAACATTAGCTCAGATAAATTAGCTCCAGAAAACCCATTTACTGCTGTGGAAATGGGAAAACTTTGGGCTACCTATGTAGGGAATAGTATGTCTCATAAGATCTTGCAGTATTTTCTAAAGCATATTGAAGAAGAGGATATCAAGACTCTGTTAGAAAATGGTCTTGCCCTTACAGTTGACTTTATGCAAACAATCGAGAAGTTTTTTAAAAAAGAAGACTTCCCAATTCCTGTAGGATTTACACAAGAGGACGTAAATCTAGGTGCCCCTCGCTTATTTGAAGATCAATTTTATGTGCATTATTTGAAATATGCTGCCAAAGCGGGAATGAGTATATATGCCATTGCCATTCCGTTGGTAATGAGGGAAGACATACGGGAATTTTTCATCCATTGTAATGAAACTACGACCATTCTGCTGGGGCAGATTAACAACGTGTTGATTGAAAAAGGCTATATTATGAGACCTCCAGCTATTCCAGTGCCAAAACAAGTCGACTTTATTAAAAAGGAAAACTATTTGAATGGTTTTTTCGGTGATGTTCGACAATTACATGCGCTCGAAATCACTCATCTTTATGATAATATTGAGAACAATATTACGAGTAAAGCTCTATTAATTGGCTTTAGCCAAGTGGCAAAAAAGGAGAAAGTGAGACAATTTTTTATAAGAGGTAAAGCGATAACCGATCGGGAAGTTCAGCATTTTCAAGATAAACTCCATAAGGAAAATTTGCCGTTTCCATCCCAGATTGACCATTTGGTGACTGCGTCTACTTTTTCGCCATTTTCGGATCGACTTATGGTATTTCACAAAGTAGATATGTTTGCGATTAAAATTCGGTCATTCGCAAACTCAATGGCCGTAAATGGACGTAGAGATATTGGTTTAATGTATTTGAAAGCACTTTCCGAGGTTTCTTTGTTTGTAGAAGACGGGGCAAATATATTGATTGAACATGGGTGGATGGAACAGCCGCCAAAAGCCATTGATCGTGATGAACTGTCAGCTAAATAAACGTTTTTGGGAAGATCTTTTAACGTAAAAGGAGAGAGTGATGGAACCAACACGAATATCTTTAACGGCTCCAGAGGTTTCAAGTTTATGGACTCAATTTATGTTTGAAACAATGTCGATCGGTTTTATTAAATATGCACTTGAACACATAAAAGACGAAGATATTATTGAAATCTACAAACATTCATTAGAGCTTTCAGAAGGTCATGTGCAAAATGTAAAGGAGTTTTTTGCAGGGGAAGGTGTTCCCATCCCAAAAGGATTTACAGAGGAGGATGTGAATATTCATGCTCCCCGCTTGTTTCAAGATCCTTTTTATCTGTTCTATATTTACATAATGACATTACAAGGGCTGACAGGGTACTCTCTATCTCTCAGTACGTCCATACGAGCAGATCTTCGCAAATACTATATCACCTGTAACTCGGAAACGATGGTGCTTTTTGAGAAGGTTATCGATAGTCTGCTGACGAAAGGGCTATTTTCAAGGCCTGCTGTCCTGACGCCGTCTGAAGATATCGACTTCGTAAAACATCAAAGTTTTTTAACAGGATGGTTTGGCGAACGGCGTCCTTTAACCGGGATTGAAATAGGGGATATTACTTTTAATATGAACAAAATGCAAATGCATGTCGCATTAAAGGTTGGTTTTAGCCAAGTGGCCGCTTCGAAGAAAGTTCGGCAGTATATCAATAGAGGAATGGAGATTTCCACTAAACATATTGCCGCATTCGAGAAAATCTTTCGTGAGGAAAAGTTGAATTCTCCTGTGTCCTGGCAATCGCATGTTACCAGTTCGACAACCTCACCCTTTTCAGATAAGTGGATGATGTATCAAGTCCAACTGTCGTCACAGATTGCTATTGCCTTTTATGGGACAGCATTAAGTGTAACATCGAGAGCAGACATTGCTGAAAAATATATGGCGATGATTTCTGAATTGATTAGATTTGCCGAAGATGGTGCGAATCTCATGATTGAAAATGGCTGGATGGAAGAACCTCCGAAAGCCAGTGACCGTAGAACATTATCAAAAGGAAAAAAAGAAGGTATTGAAAATAATAAACAGGAAAAGTAAATTAGTTAAGGAGGGTAGATTCCAATTCTATCCTTTTTTATATGGCAAGGAAGGTGGGACAGGGATGATAAAAGGTTTAAATCATTTTTTATTTTCTGTGAGCGATTTGGACAAATCAATTAAGTTTTATGAAAATGTGTTTGAGGCAAAGTTGTTAGTCAAGGGGAGGAGTACAGCCTATTTTGATTTACATGGAATGTGGCTGGCACTTAATGTTGAGAAGGATATACCTCGTAATGAAATAATTCAGTCCTATACACATATTGCTTTTTCAATTGAGGAAGAAGATTATGAACGAATGTATGAAAAATTAGAGACATTGGGTGTCAACATATTAACTGGCCGCTCTAGAGATAGTAAAGATAAAAAATCTATTTATTTCACAGATCTAGACGGTCATAAATTTGAATTCCATACAGGGACATTGCAGGACAGATTGAATTATTATAAACATGAGAAGACACACATGGAGTTTTATCCATAAGCGTTTTTACATAGAGAGCTATTATTTTGTTTTATTATTTAGAATAATACAATTATAATAAATACCACGGGGGACTAGAATAGTTAAATGGGAGAGTAATAGTATGAAGCGTTTTGCGGTTTTAACCGATATTCATGGAAATGCACCTGCATTAAAAGCGGTTCTAAAGGAAATTGACGAACGCAAAGATGTTGACCATATCTATTGTTTAGGGGATATGCTTGGCATTGGTCCTGATTCCAATGAGGTATTAGAGATGCTTTTTTCTAGAAGTGATGTATCGATGATAACAGGGAATCATGATGAAGCCATATTAGCCTTGGCTAAGGGTGAGGAATATCCTCAAAGTCATTTACCGGTAAAAGACCATCATCAATGGCTATTAGATAGATTAAACCCGGCCCTTATAACGACATTAGAGCAATTACCCAGGTTGCTGAATGTCACGATCGATCGTTATTCCATTCTATTGATTCATTACCAGATTGAAAATAGCAAACTAGATGTCCCTATCAGCAGGGACCATTTTTCTTCCATTGTCGAACCTAGTACGGAAAACATGGAGACATTATTCTTTGATAAAAAGGCTGATATGATTTGTTTCGGTCATCATCATCCGCTTCATTATTATACCGGGGAGCATACAGTATACCTTAATCCAGGATCGTTGGGCTGTAACCATAAACCACTTGCTCCTTATGCAATCATAACCGTTATTAATAATGTTGTAGATGTGAGTTTGAAAGAAGCGGCATACGATAAAACTGCATTTTTAAAATCCTATCACACCCTGCAGGTCCCTGAGCGTGAATTTATTTTAAAAGTGTTCCATGGAAACCAAATTTAGAGGTGATCATTTTTTGCGAACAGATTATGAGAATTGGGTGCCATTAACGGTTTCTAACATAGCTGACCTCTTTTCTGATCTTCCTATTACCTGGAGTTTGGCAGGGGGCTGGGCATTAGATTTACATTTAGGTAAACAGAGCAGGGAACATAGTGATATCGATGTAATCATCCTTCGAGACGAACAAGAATCTGCGTACGATTTTTTAAGCAGGGAATGGAAATTATATAAAGCTCAAGACGGCGTTCTTATGCCTTGGGTACAGGGAGAGTTCTTAACCGACACGACAGATGTTTGGGTTTGCAAAAATCAAGATTCACCATGGGCTTTTCAAGTAATGTTAGTAGATACGTTCGAAAACCAATGGATTTATCGAAGAGATAAGTCAATCAAAAAGCCATTGAACGAAATAATAGTATGGACAAATGAAGGTACTCCCTATTTAAGAGCAGAAATCCAACTTCTGTATAAGGGAGGTTCATCAAAGGTTCGAGAAAAAGATTTCATGGACCTTCAAACCATGCTTCCAATTCTGTCAACACAGGAAAAAGAATGGCTAACATTATCTTTGCAGCAACAATTCTCAGAAGGACATCCATGGATTGGTTTAATCCATAAATACGATAAAAAGGAGCATTAAGGAATGCTGACGAAAGAAGAATTGAAGAATATAAAAGTGCTTCAGGAAATTTGTGAGGAAGAAGGGCAGCTTAAGCTGAAGCTTAATTTTGATATGCTTGAAAACAGGTCTGACAATCGTAAGGAAGATTTTTTTTATTATGAAAATGGCAAGCTTGTTGGTTTCCTTGGAAGCTATTATTTCGGTAATAAGGTAGAAATCTGCGGAATGGTACACCCGGATTACCGAAGAAGAGGAATCTTTTCAAAGCTGCTTGAAGAAGCACATGAGGAAACAAAGAAACGTGAGGCTAGAACCATTTTGTTAAATGCTCCAAGCAAATCTCAATCAGCCAAGGAGTTTTTAAAGATTGTCCCTTGCGAATTATCTATGGTAGAGTATCAAATGAAATGGCAGAAAACGGAATTGCATGAAAATCACTCTATTATGGTAAGACCGTCTATTTCGGAAGTAGATACTGAGGCGGAAATTCAACTTGATGTACAATGCTTTGGGTTAAATGAAAAGGAAGCACGCCAGTATAAGCAAGAAAATAAAGACCTTGATACGGATCTAAGATTAATTATTGAAATAGATGGAAAAATTGCAGGGAAAATGCGACTCTCCGAAATGAATGGTGAAGCCTGGATTTATGGATTTGCTGTTTTTCCAGAACTCCAGGGAAAAGGAATCGGCAGAAAAGCATTATCGAATGTGGTAAAAATGGAGGACGAAAAAGGGTTGTCCATTTTTCTAGAGGTTGAGGCTAAAAATGCCCACGCCTTAAGGCTCTATGAATCATGTGGATTTAGAAGCTATCATTCCCAAGAGTACTTTAAAATGAATCTATAAAAGTGAGGGGATTTTTTAAGCCCCTTCAGACAATTATTACTATTATATTATTTAATTTCCAGTATTTAATAGGAGACATTTGTAACCGTTTACATTATAATAATAGTAAGAACTAGGGGAGGGGAAACAAACCATGGAACTTTTATTCGAACAATGTGAACATAACAAGTCAGAAGAACCTTGTGAAGAGTGTGCCCCAAAAAAAGATAATGACGAGAATATGGATTTATATGAGTATGATTATTATAAAAGGATATGGTTTTAGGTTTTACAATTACTAGTTAATAAAAATTGATAGATTAATCTAACAGGGGCTGTCTCATGACGGCTTTTCTTTTTGCCAAAAAGTTAGATTTAATAGTTGTCAGTGTGATTGGAAGAAAGTTGAAACGAAATTATCCTTTTCTCCGTCTAATAATAAAAAGCCATTAGGTTGGTGAAAGAATGAAAAAGGATAAGGGCTGGTTCGATTTAAAACAAAGACAAATTCAGAGATCCTATAGAGAAAAGGTAAAAAAAGATCATGATCATGCGTTTTTTTTATTGTTTGTTGGCTGATTTATAAGTGGTTCAGTTCTGTTAGCAATAGCTTCTTTTATTTATAATTCCTTTCGTTAGTGTGAAGACAGAGGTGATCGAATGAACAAATTTGTGTTTACAATGATTCTAGGGATTGTAGTACTCCAAGCTGGAGAAGTAATCAATATACAAGAAATGACGTGTATAAAGCACACGTCATTTTTTTTTCGATTCAAAACTAGTGAAGTAAATGTTGCAGCTGTTCGATTTGTTTACGGCTTGTGTCAATGACTTCTTCGGCAAGCAGCTTGCTTTCAGGGTCGAGGTCACCCCTGACAAGTTCTTCAGAATATTGAACTCCATATTGATCTAAGCCTTTCAAAGCGTCTTCAATCATTTCCTTTGAATCATCTGGAAGCATGGCTTTGTGCATAAAACTATGCATAGAACCAGAGAAGCCTTCATCGTCAGCTGGGACACCGCCAAGATTTTGAATCCGCTCAGCAAGATTCTGAGCATTCAGCTTAACCTCCTGCTGCATGGATTGAAAGACCTTCCTTAATTCATCATCTTCAGCCTTTTGGATATAGTGTTCAAAAGATCGAATCCCCATATATGTTCCCCTTAATAAGGTATTTAGCTCCTCTATAATGACTTCATTCGACATGTGACACATCCTTTCATTCTATTTTGTTGCCATGACAGGCGTTTTTATTCGAGATTTGGATTCAACTCATTCATAATTTAGGAAAAAAGATTTTTATTACGGAACTGATGAGGGGATTGCTTCGTCTAAGTTTTTGGAAAGAGGGGGGTTATGAATGCTTGTGAAAAAGAAAGAAACAACTTCATCACCAATAGAAATCCATGAGTTAACAAAAGAAGATCAACTAAGTTGGCTGATGGAAGAGTATGGAGATATGGTGGTAAGGCTTGCTTTTACATATGTAAAACAAAAACAATTGGCAGAAGATATTTCACAGGAAGTGTTTGTTAGCTGTTATAAAAGTTTGGAGACGTTCCAAAATAAAGCTTCGTACAAAACATGGCTGTACCGAATTACCGTAAATAAATGCAAGGATTATTTTAGAACCTGGTCTTATCGTAATATTAGTTACCAAGACTTTTTTCGTTCCATTTTTCCAAGCGGGGGACAATCGGTTGAGGAGGAAATCCTTGAGGGAGAAGAAAAAGAAATTATATTTGAAAAGGTTTTAGCACTGCCAATTAAGCTAAGAGAGGTTATTATCCTTCAATACTACGAAGAATTAACGGTCAATGAAATATCTGAATTACTAGGACTTAATTCTAATACCGTAAAAACGAGGCTTCATCGGGCCAAGAAATTATTACAATGTTCTTTGAAGGAGAGGCATAGTTATGGAGGATAAGTTAAAATATCCGAAGAATTCTCAATTACGTTTTGAGGATAAACATAAGAAAAATGTATTGGACGTGATTAAGAATCTCCCGGAAAAGCCTCAAAGGAAGGGTCGTAAAAGGCTGATAAAAAGATGGGGCTATTCTTCTGTTGCAGCAGCAGCTTTATTTTTTCTATTAATCGGCTCTACCCATTTTTCATTAGGTATGGCAAAGGTAGCAGCCAAAATTCCTTACTTTAGTTTATTTATAAAGCAAGAGCAATACAAAATGGCCTTATATGAAGTGATAGGCGATGTTATAAGTGAAAATAAGTATGATGTTAATGGATTAGATGTTTCAGTTACAGATAGAGAGATTCAAATTGAGCTGCTAGGCTCCAAAGAGGAAGTAAAATCAGTCAAGGACAAAGTTATCCAAAAAATAAATAGTGAATTAGTCGCACAAAATTTTGGGAAGTATGATATTGAAGTAAATAGGGGAGTATTACGCCAGCCTACGGAACCTACCCCTGAGGAAAATGAATATATGAGCAAAAGCATGGAGCTGGAAGAAAAAGTGCTTGATCTGCTCAAGAAGAATAATTACCAGCCGGCATTCCCTATAGAAGTGCGAATTAATAGTATGGAAAATTTTATGTATATTGCATTGCCAAATACTGAAAAAAGGGTTCCGGAATTAAAAGAAAAATTAAAAGAGCTTACCAAAGAATATGGTAAATTTAAATATAGAATTACCAGCATCGATATGGCTGCACGGGAACAAGAATTAAGATGGGGGAAACATGATATTATCAGTATTCTTTTTGGCGGACTAATGGAGAATAAAGCTTTTAAAGTAACGGGCCTTTCTTATTCCTTTCATCCACTGCCGTTGCAAATTGAAGTGAAAATCTCGCTTAAATCCACGGATCCCGATGCAAAACAGCTCGCAGACGAAATAGAAAATGAAATTACGGAATTTATCCAAACACATGAAAAGACAGCTGAAGTACGAAATGATCCATATGAGCTGACTATTTATGGTAAAGATAAGAAAATCATTAATAAATGATTTTGAGAAAAGGACCAAAGCCGGTCCTTTTTGCTATTTTTTAAAGACGTGTTGTCCAATTACATGAGTGGTTGTTCTTGAATCGAGCCATCGGCTGGTGGCGATAGTTGGATTATAGAAGAATAAGGCTCCGGGAGCCAATTGTCGTTGTTCTGTAAGAGCGGCTTGTACCGCTTGAATCGATTCCTCATCAGCTGGCTTATTGATTTCACCATTTTGCACAGGTTGGAATTGACCAGGGGCATAAATGACTTCCTTAATGGTGTCTGGAAATTGGGGACTTTCGACTCTGTTAAGAACTACACAAGCGACGGCAATCTTCCCCTCTAAAGGTTCCGTTTGGGCCTCAGCTCTAACTAATCGTGCAAGCAAATCTATTTCTTGGTTTGATAGACTTAGGTTCACAGGTTCTTCTATTTTCGGTTCATTAGACCTAATAGTTTTATTTGTATTGATCTCTTGACCCGGGTAAATGAGATTTAAATTGGAAATTTGGGGATTCTCATCAGCTAATTCCTGAAGGGTTAAATGATGCTCTCTAGCAATACTTGACATCGTGTCTCCAGGCTTAACCATATAAGCAAAAGCGGGGGAAGCAAAAAGTAGTGATGCGGTAATTGTTAGTAAAGTAATTAGTTTTTTCATCAATCTAGTCCTCCAAGTTGGTTTTATGTATTTAAATCTATTCCTATGAATTAAAAAAATAGAATAGTATTACAGTTAAATTACATAGAAAAGACAATTTGAAGTCTATGAGAATTATGGTAGGATATTCCAAATTAATAGAATTGGCGATCCGTCGTAAACATAAGGAAAAGCAGAGTTATGGAGTCCAAAGTTAAGGTGAAAAATCCTGAAGTGGTCCTTATAGAAGGTCGATGAAGCCCGAACTTTTGAATGGAATGGAAAAAAGGTCGTCATGAAGGGTTTATAAAGACCAAACTTTTGAATGGAATGGAAAAAAGGTCCTCACGAAGGGTTTATGAAGACTAAACTTTTGAAAGGATTGGAAAAAAGGTCGTCATGAAGAGTTCATGAAGCCCAAACTAGCTAATCACCATAGAAAACAGGACACATGAAGTATTTTGAAATCATGTGGTGAATCATTTTATCAGAAGTGACGCAGGATAATTTTAGAATTAGTAAGCAAAGCATATAAGTTTGTTTCTTGTATTTCTATTGTTACTATAGAAATACACCTTTAAAAAGAAAGGACTAATAAATAAAATGGGAACTTTTAATATACCTGTATCCGTCTTGAATCTAGCTCCAATTCGCGAAGGACGGACATCGCAGCAAGCAATTGAGGAAATGGTGGATCTCGCGCAGGCAACTGAGGTAATGGGCTATAAGCGGTATTGGATTGCCGAGCACCACAATACTCCAACACTTGTAAGTTCAGCTACTGCCATACTCATTAAACATACATTGGAGCATACCAAAACAATCAAGGTAGGTTCTGGCGGAATTATGCTTCCAAATCATTCGCCCCTAGTCGTAGCTGAACAATTCGGAACAATGGCAACCATTTATCCAAATCGAGTGGAACTTGGGCTTGGACGTGCACCTGGAACAGATATGATGACTGCAAATGCGCTGCGCCGCTCAAAAAATGACTCCGTATATACGTTTCCAGATGATGTTCAGGCACTGCTGACTTATTTTGGACCAGAAGAGCACCAAGGTTATGTAAAAGCCTATCCTGGTGTGGAAACCAATGTTCCAATTTATATTCTAGGTTCATCCACAGATTCCGCTTATTTAGCAGCAAGCTTGGGTCTGCCATACGTATTTGCTTCACACTTTGCACCAAAATTCATGGGTGAAGCGATTAAGATTTATCGCGAGCGGTTCCAGCCTTCTGAGTACCTAGACAAACCATATATGATGGTGTGTTTAAATGTCATAGGTGCAGAAACCGATGAAGAGGCTAAAATCTTACAAACGACAATGCACCAGTTTTTCCTAAACGTGGTTCGCGGGTCACGTAATCCGTTAAAGCCGCCTGTTGAAACCATGGATGGCATTTGGACTCCAATGGAAGAAGAAATGGCAAAGTCTATGTCAAGTGTGACCTTAATCGGAAGCAAAGAAACCATCCGACAGCAGCTGACAAGCTTCCAAGACTACTATGGTGTAGATGAAATTATGGCAGTGTCGTATATCTATGATGTTGAGAAGCAAAAACGTTCTTACGAAATATTTAAAGAAGTGGTGGAGGGGAAGTAATTCTTCATCTTCCAGCCATGATTGTGATACCGAAATTCTTGGTTTTTAGAATTTTGGGCACAATTAAGATAGATAGGAAAAGATGACGTATTACAAACGTCATTTTTTTTGTGCTCATTCATATTTAGTAAAATAACAATGATTGGGCTTATGTAACCTGAATTAGTCACGCCCTCATCCGTTACCACATAGGATGGAGTATCACAAGCGGGGTGATTTCGGTGAATAATTGGTTAAAAGCCGGTATTTTACTATATCTTTCGCTGCTGTTTTTTGGGAGTTTTATAGCAATAGGGATCGTATGGACTGGAGCACTTTATGAATCACTGCCATTTATTGATGACATTAAAATCTTTTTGTATTATTTCTTCGCCGGATCCATTGGGGGCTCATTGAGACATTTATATATGTTTTGTTCTCATTACATGAAAGACGAATTAAATGACTATAGGGAATGGATTATGTACATCTTTTACCCGATATTCGCAACGGGTACAGCAATAGTGGCAGTCACCTTAATCCAAAGCGGAATCTTACTGATCGAATTCGTAGACTTTGAGGATACCCCTTACGCACAAATAAGCTTCGCCTTCTTCGTAGGATTTGGATTTAACCGCTTCGTAAACAAACTAAACGCCCTATCAAAGGATCTCTTCAAAACCAATCAGCAGCAAGCAAACAACGGAGAACCAAAAACGAAACAGCCAGAGTCCGAATAGGACTCTGGCTGTTTGGGTGACAGGCACCATTTATACATAAATACCCCATTTATGCAGCTGTTTTGTATATATACGGTGTGTTCCTTAATCCGCAACTGGTTAATTGATTAATACGTTATCCTACGGTTCTCTCTATTTTATATTAATTCTACTAAAATATGCTATTTTATCAGATAGTTTGTCCCTTACACTAAAGCAAACATCTCCATAGACTAAATAGAGTGGAAAATTTTTTACTCTTACATTCACTAGAAAGGAGGGGTTTTATGGGATTAAGAAGAGAGTTTCTTTATATTGGTGATGGCTTGGATAACACGATTAAGCGATTCGATGCGTTGACTGGGGAATTCCTCGGTGAATTTGTCACATCAGGAAGCGGTGGTCTAAACGGACCACGTGGTCTTTTATTCAATCCTGAAGGAGATCTTCTTGTTTCAAATCAAAACGTTGAAAGTGACGTCAATGAACCTGGGAATATCTTGAAATATAATGGTAAAACGGGAGCGCTTATAGGTGAACTCGTCAGTTCTGTCGGTTTTACCGCTTCTTTTGCACCCCGTGGGATTATCCTCTCAAACAATAACTCACTTTTTGTTGCAGACTTTCTCGACATTAACAATCAGCCCGGGGAGTTAAGGGAATACAACGGTAGCAATGGTGAGTTTCTACGCAACCTCTTACACCCTGAATTCTTTGCGCCGTTCTTTCCTCGCGGTGTAGTCATCGGTCCACATGATGGCTTACTGTATGTCTCTGTTGTCAATATTTTTAATGGGTTTGATGGCTGGGTTCTACGTTTTAATCCGGTCACAGGGGAGCACCTTGAAGATTTCATCACGTCCAGCGAAGAAAACAATCTTCACCGTCCTGAAGGTTTAGTTTGGGGTCCTGACGGTAATCTTTACGTTACAAGTTTTCGTGCGGACGAGAACGATACCGATAAGATATTAATCTTCAACCAAATGGGGAACTTAATCGACAAAATTGAGCTGTATACTGTGGGAAATCCACGCGTTTTCGCAGCTGCTATTTTGTTCGGACCAAACGGAAAACTGTATGTACCAATTAATGGACCAGTTGATAATGAAACGGGTGAACCTACAGGTGAATTTACAGGATCTGTACGAGTCTACGACGTTCATACAAAAATGTATATTGAAATCGTACCACCATTCTTAAATGGAGGACCATTAGGGGTCCCTTGGTTCTTAACATTTAGAAAAACCGATCATGCAACCTTGGCTTATCTTGGGTAAATGGAGAGAGTTATAGCAAGTATCGGGACAAATCTTATTGTTTAACTAGAGGGCGGCAACAGTGTTGCCGTCTGCTTGGTGATAAAGAGAAAATAAATTGAATACATATGTCACCATTATCTACATACATATTAACGATTTCAAAAAGAAAGGAGAGATAAAATTGTGGAATCAACAAGGGTATCAAAATGGACCATTCAACCTATACAGTTACTATGTCGGCTATAATCCACCAACTTCGGTAAATCCATATCCTCGGTTTCCCATTATTCATAATCAAGCATTTTTAAGTCCTTTTACGTATGTCGTTGGTGATGTAACCATTCAAAATAATACCTTCGTCGGACCCTTTGTAAGTATCCGGGCTGATGAAGGAACTCCTTTTTATATTGGAAGCAATAGTAATCTGCAAGACGGTGTGATTCTTCACGGCTTAAAAAATAAGTATTTTGAGAAAGACAATAAAAGGTATTCCATCTATATTGGGAACCGGGTTTCTGTTGCGCACGGTGCCCTGGTACATGGTCCATGCCGAGTGGAAAACGGCGTATTCATCGGCTTCAAGGCAATCGTATATAATGCTATCATTGGGGAGGGAAGCTTTATTTCCTCTGGAGCGGTGGTTACCAATGGAGTAGAGCTGAAACCAAACAGCTTTGTACCGCCTGGAGCAAACATTGATACCCAGGATAAGGCGAATTCATTAGCAGACGTCCCGAAAACAGAGGAGGATTTTGCAAAAGAGGTCCAGCGAGTGAATCAGGAATTTCCTGCGGCTTATTCATTGTATTTTGGAAAAAATAAATGTACATGTGGCTTAGCCTGTTAATAGATGGAATATAATCCTGCAAATCTGTGCAGGAATAGTCGGATGTTTCCATTTCCATTCTGCTATTCTTTTAATGAGAGGAGGTCATTCATGGATTCGCTAAAAAGATTGAACGAAGCAATAGGATATATAGAAGAAAACTTGCTGGGCGATATCGATTATAAAGAAGTGGCTAGGCTCGCTTTTTGCTCGGAATTTCATTTCCAAAGAATGTTTTCTTATCTAGCGGGTGTATCACTGTCTGAGTATATACGGCGCAGACGTCTTTCAATTGCAGCTTTTGAATTGATGAATAGTAAAGCGAGGATATTGGACATAGCCATTAAATATGGATATAACTCACCAGACTCCTTTACAAGAGCTTTTCAGAGCTTGCATGGAATTACACCTTCGGAAGCAAGAAACGGCGGTCAATCGTTGAAAACTTTTCCAAGAATGACCTTCCAACTATCCATTAAAGGAGCAAGTGAAATGAACTACCGAATAGTTGAAAAAGAACACTTTAACCTAGTAGGAATTAAAAAGAGAGTTCCCATTATATTTAATGGCGTGAATCCGGAAATTTCAGCGATGTGGCAAAGTTTAGATATGGAGAAAATTAATAGGCTTAAGCAGCTTTCTAATGTCGAGCCAATTGGACTGCTTAGTGCATCGACGAACTTTTCAGAAGGGCGAATGGAGGAAAAAGGGGAGTTAGATCACTATATCGGAGTGGCAACAACGAAGGAATGTCCTGATGATTTAACGAAACTAGAAGTACCTGCCTTAACTTGGGCAGTATTTGAAGTAGTCGGACCATTTCCTGATATGCTGCAGAATGTATGGGGTAGAATCTACTCAGAATGGTTTCCTTCTTCAAACTATCAACTTGCAGTGGGACCAGAAATGTTGTGGAACGAGCATAAAGACGTAACATCTCCAACTTTTCGCAGTGAAATTTGGGTGCCAGTTACCTTGACAAATGAGTAGAGTACAATTTTAACACTTGCACAAATGGACAAAGTTTTCCTTTTTATTAGGAAGAATAATGAACTAAAGGCCCTCAGTTACTTAACTGAAGGGCTATTTTTATACTTAATCGTTCGCAATATTGACATATATTTTCATAATATTCGAAATACATTTCGACATGAATGGGATAATTTCTAGTAATATTCTTTTTCAAAGTATGAATATCATGAAATTAACAGTGAATTTTGTAACATTACGTTAGAATTGGTCGACCTTTTTAAATTCTCAATCAACAATATGTTTGTTAAAATGAAAACATAATCACAAAAATATTAAAATTAGTGTTCGATAGATGAAAAAGTAGAAATGTGTAGAAGTATTTGGAGGGGCTCCAATCATAAGTTAGGAGGGCTTTTTATGTATTTCAAAGTAAGGATTTGGAGAAGATTAACCAAAAAACAAAAGATTAGATTACTTAAACAAAAAGCTCACATTAATTTAGTTAGTAAAGGTTTTATTGCATAAGTAGAATATTTGGCAGAAATTTTGTCATTAAACTTTTAGCCGTTTAAATAAACACCGTCCAATTGGTTGGTGTTTATTTTGTCCATCGAACCTTTTCTTCAATTGTTTATATAAATAATGTGAGTACAAGATATCAAACTACTAAAATGAATTTAAATGGTTGGACTTAGGCGTTGTCTCTTTAGGGAGATAATGTCTTTTTTTATGATAGTAAGTCAGCTTGACCGCTGTTTGTTAACATGTTACTATAAGGTCACATGAAATATATGTGACTTTTTGGTAACATGTTTTTTAAATCCTTGAAGAAAGGGTTTTAGTAATGGACAAAGATCTTTCAACGGTATTTAAAGCATTAGGTCACCCGATCCGAAGGCAGATTTTGGATATCCTTAAGCAGTCACCTAAAACAACGGGTGAATTAGACGAATACTTTCCGGATGTAACTAGATATGCCATCATGAAACACTTAAGGATTTTAGAGGAAGGCAATTTGGTGGTGGTCAGGCGTGAAGGGAAGTATAAACGAAACTTTCTTAATGCGGTACCTCTACAGGAAATGCATAACCGCTGGGTAGGGAAATATATGCAAACAACTGCCAGCTCTCTATTAAACCTACGGTCGACAGTAAGACAAAAAGGAGGAAATGGACAAATGAGTGAATTTCGAATTGAACAGGAGCTATTTATTGACGCACCACGTGAAGAGGTTTTCAAAGCTTTAACGGAAAAAGTGGAGGATTGGTGGGAGTTTCGGATTGCTCCTAAAGGTGTAACCTCTCACTTTACCTTTGAGCCTGTTCCAGGAGGACAATTTATTGAAAAATGGGGTGAAAAAGAGGGTGCCATTTGGGGCAATGTATACTACGTGAACGCTCCTGCAGAAATTCGCCTCTTCGGTCATCTCGGTATGCAGGGAGCAGTAAATAGTGCCTATACTTATCGTCTTCTTGAAAAAGATGAGGGTACGGTATTGCAGCTTTCACATACAGCCTCTGGTGTCATCCAAGAACAATGGGAACAAGAGCACAAAAAGGGCTGGGAATACCTTCTCGGAACCTTACTTAAAAATTACGTAGAAAAGAAATAAGGTGGGATTTGATATGGTTGATGTCGTTACAGAAATAACCATTAATTGTCCTATTTCACAGGTCTCAGGATATGCGGCGGACCCTGAAAATGCCCCTAAATGGTACGTAAATATTAATTCTGCTGAATGGATAACACCAAAACCACTAACTTTAGGCTCACAAATTGCGTTTAAAGCAAAATTTCTTGGCCGTGATCTTGCCTATGTGTATGAAATTATAGAACTCATTCCTGGAAAGAAACTGGTGATGAAAACGGCTCAAGGACCTTTTCCAATGGAGACTATCTATTCATGGCAAGCGATTAATGATAATCAAACACGAATGACCTTAAGAAATAAAGGGAATCCAACTGGCTTTTCAAAAATAATCTCGCCGTTTATGTCTTCCATGATGAAGAAAGCAAATATGAAAGATTTGAAAAAAATTAAGGAAATCCTAGAAAAGTAATTTATAACCTGCAAAACACACCGTTCAAAGCATAAACGGTGTGTTTTTCATTATCCAATTAATATTTTTTCTTCTGCATATTTTACCTTGGCTTCTTTTTTAGGATTCAATAAAGCAAATGCCATGGTTAATGGCCCAAGTCTGCCTATAAACATCATAATCGTAATCAATACTCTTCCGGCTGGGGAGAGTTCTGGTGTGAAATTTGCTGACAAACCCACGGTTCCAAAAGCTGAAATGGTTTCAAATAGTAATTTGCTCATATCAGCTTTTTCAGTAAAAGTTAGTAAAAAGAAGATTAGAAAGATAAAAAATAAAGCGGCTACGACAATCGATAGTGATTTATTTACCAGTTCCCATGAAATTCTTCTTTTATAAAGGTTCACGTGGTCACGATTTGTCACGACTGCCCAAAAAGCTAAGATAATAATAGCGAAAGTGGTTACTTTAATTCCGCCGCCAGTCGACCCTGAAGATGCACCTATAAACATTAGTGCCATCATGAAAACAAGAGAGGAAAGATTCATGGCTCCAATATCAATTGTGTTAAAACCAGCGGTCCTGGTAACGACTCCTTGAAAATAGGAAGCCCAAAGCTTATCTTCAAACGCTAGGTTTCCAATAGTAGCCGAATTGCTATATTCCGAAATCAAGATAATTAAAAATCCTATAATATTTAAAAAGAGTGACATGAGTAACGCAACTTTGGAATGAAGAGATAGTTTACGAAAAGATTTCTTAGCCCATAAATCAAGGATAACGGTAAAACCAATCCCCCCAGTAATGAAAAGAGAAGTAATGGCGATGTTTACAACAGGGTCACCAACCCATTTACTTAAATTATCAGGTTCAAGCCCAAAACCTGCATTATTGAATGCGGAAATCGAATGAAAGATTCCATAATAAATGGCTTTCCCAAGCGGCATTTCAAAAGACCAGCGAATGGCTAAAGCAGCAGCCCCAAGAAATTCCACAATAAATGTAATAAGAATGATCCGCTTAACTAAGGTGACAACGCCAGCAAGAGAAAAAACATTTAAGGAATCTTGCAGCAATAAGCGTTCCTTTAATCCAATTTTTTTCCCTAAGATAATGAACATAAATATTCCTGTTGTCATAAATCCCCACCCGCCAACCTGAATCAAACAGAGGAGAACAATCTCTCCAAACAAGGTAAAGGTGGTGCCCGTATCGACAACAGCCAAACCGGTTACACAAACCGCTGAGGTGGCCTCAAATAAAGCATCAATAAAGCTTAGCCCACGCCCCTCTTCATAAGTAGCAATTGGGAGCATAAAAAGGAAAGTCCCCAATAATATTAGCCCGCCGAATCCGAGAACAAGGATTTGCGCAGGGTGCATTTTAACTAAATTCCCTTTTCTTTTATAAATCTCCACTTGTTTGGTCTCCCTTAATAACCCATTATGAAAATCTGATATTGGTAATAATACCAAAAGCGTCGAGTGAGTGGTAGTGAATATTTTACTTCTTTTCGGTTTGAAACATGTGACTTTTTTTTGGCAGGTTGTAAAAAATCTTGGTAAGATATAGTACGATGATTAGAAAAAGTGATAAACGGGGGCAATAGAATGTACAGCTTTAAGAACGATTACAGTGAAGGGGCACATCCTAGAATACTAAATGCACTACTAGAAACCAACCTGGAGCAGGAAGAGGGGTACGGTGAGGATAGATATTCGAAAGAAGCAAGTGAACGGATAAAGGAGAAACTCCTAAATGACAACGTAGATATTCACTTCATTTCAGGAGGAACACAAACCAATCTTATTGCTATATCAGCTTTCCTTAGACCACATGAAGCGGCAATCGCCGTTAGCAGCGGACATATTCTGGGTCATGAAACAGGTGCCATCGAAGCAACCGGTCATAAAATTCTATCAGTTGAGGGGAAAGATGGAAAACTTTCACCAGCGGATTTGCAGGGAGTACTAGACGGTCATCCGGATGAGCACATGGTAAAGCCGAAATTAGTTTACATATCGAATTCTACTGAAATTGGTTCTATATATTCTAAGAGCGAACTGCAGGAGTTACATGACTTTTGCCAACGTAATCAGCTTATATTGTATATGGATGGTGCAAGGCTTGGTTCTGCATTGTGTTCAGAGGAGAATGATCTGCTGTTGAGCGATCTCCCAAACCTAGTCGATGCGTTTTACATTGGCGGGACAAAGAATGGAGCTTTGATTGGTGAGGCATTAGTGATTTGCCGTGGATCTTTAAAGGAAGATTTTCGTTACCATATTAAGCAAAAAGGGGCGCTCCTTGCCAAGGGAAGATTGATGGGCATACAATTTCTTGAACTCTTTCGGGATAATTTGTTCTTTGATTTGGCCGCGCATGCAAATCAGATGTCAGGCAGGATTAGAGATGAGCTCGTAAAAGCAAATATAAAGTTTTTGACCCACTCACCGTCAAATCAAATTTTTCCGATACTGCCGAATGCAGTTATCACCGAGCTTCAAAACAACTATGCTTTTCATGTCTGGGAGAAGGTAGATTCTGATTCATCGGCAATTCGCCTCGTGACTTCCTGGGCAACAAAAGAAGAAGAGGTAATTGGCTTTATAGAGGAATTGAAGAGAGTAATATAATAGTAAAACCAAAAGAGCGCTGCCATTAATCGGTGGCGTTTTGTTTTTATGTGGATTGTAGAAATATTATAAAAGCGCGTAGAAATTGGTGAGAATTTGTAGATATATCTCAAAAATGTAATGATATCCAGGTTCATTTTTTTACCTTCATTTTAAATTCTTGGGTACTCTGTGCGGATACCTTTCAATAAACTAGTTTACTTTTGAATGGGGAATAGCTAAAGAAGCTACAGTGTAAACTAACAGGACATGAAATTGTGATGAAGGTGGGTAGTCGATGACTTACCAAGAAGGATTGCAACAAGTAGATAAAGCAACTAAAATGATTAATGAGGCAAACCAGTTAATTGTTGAAACAGTAATGAATGCCTTTCTATTTACTTGGCAGTGGTGGACAGCATTAGCTATGATCGTTGCCCCTTGGATTATTTGGGGGATTTTCCGAAATCGTGAAAGCACAGCTCGTTTATTTTCTGCAGGTTTATTAGTAATGGTATTATCAGAAATCCTTGATACGCTTGGAGTTAGTTTTGGAAAATGGGCTTATCCGGTAAAGGTAGTTCCCGTAGCCACAATAAATTTTTCGTACAGACTTTCTGTTTTACCAGTGTTTGTCATGCTATTGTTGCAATATAGGCCTAACTTTAATCCATATCTAAAAGCAGTTTTTTTTGGAGTGCTAGGTGCATATGTAGGTATGCCTGCATTGGCTAAATTTGATTTATACAAGAAAATTGATTGGTCTTTTACATATTCTTTCTTGATCCTAACCTCATTCTATTTACTGGCTCACTGGTATAGCCGCTTAAATTCCTTCGAAAAGTTAGAAAAAAAATAAGGTCGTCTTTTTAGAAGGATTTTTTAATAAATTTGTTGAACCAGCGGAAAATCTGGTAAGTATATTGCTGCCATGAAGGCAGCTTTTATTGTTGTGTAAAAAAGATAATAAGTTTATAGATGAAACAAATAGTAGAATGGAGGGATTATATCATGCATCGTAATGATTTGAATAACCTAGTTTCGAAGCTTGGCCTTACACCACATCCTGAAGGTGGTTACTACAAAGAAACTTTTAAGTCAGATGAACATATTAGTGACAACGAATTGTCCGTTAATTACGAGGGAATACGTAAGCTATATACCAGTATTTATTTTCTTTTAACCTCTGATGATGTCTCCCATTTTCACCGGCTTAAATCAGATGAACTTTGGTACTATCACGGTGGAAGTTCTTTAAGTATTCATGTCATTGATGAAAGTGGCGATTATAAGGAAATAAAGTTAGGGATGAATCTTGATGCAGGCGAAGTACCCCAAGTCTTAGTGAAGAAAAATTCCATATTTGGGTCTTCTGTTTCGGAGAAGGAAACTTGTTCACTAGTGGGATGTATGGTTTCCCCAGGATTTGAATTTCAAGACTTTGAACTGTTTACACAAGAAGAATTGATGAAAGTTTATCCGCAACACAAAGAAATCATTATGAAATTAGCTTATCAACAGCTGCCAAGTTCGTTAGAATAAAAATAGAGGCATATTTGTGCAGGTTTTATTAGGAATAGTGAAGGTTTATTACATAAAAGTACAAATCGGAATCAAGATGACGATTCTAAACATGAACTCACGCATGCAACATCCTCCTCCCCAATCATCCTAGTTACACTCATTATAGTAAAGAATTGTTAAGACACAGTTGGTGAATTGTAAATTTTTTGTCAATTGCAGGATACCTCTCGGCCATTCAAAGGGTGTTTACAAATACTAGCAGCATATCCCATAGAATCCTTTTCTAAATGATGTAAATAATAACGTTAGATTATTTTAGAAAATGGGTGAGCATGCAAAATGGCTGAAAATATAATGAAGCGCAAGCGAAAAGGGTTGTCTGCATGGCAGCTAACGATGATGGCGTTAGGAAGTGTCATTGGGGGGTCTTTTTTCCTTGGATCATCTGTGGCGATTAATGCAGCAGGTCCATCTATTTTAATATCGTATATTTTAGCCGGCGGGCTTGTGTATCTGATCTTATATGCTTTGTCAGAGATGACTGTGGGTGCACCCACAGTAGGTTCCTTTAGTACATTTGCGGCAAGGGAACTTGGACAGGGAACAGGATTTGTTGTGGGCTGGCTTTATTGGACAGGGACCGTTTTATCGATGTCGAGTGAAGCTACAGCCATTTCATTGTTGGTTCGTGAATGGGTACCGAATGTATCAATCGCTTGGTTAGGTGGATCAATTATTGTAGCGGTTACGCTGCTTAATTTATTAGGAGCAGATAAAATAGGAAAGCTGGCAAGCGGGTTATCTGCAGTTAAAATTTTTGCGATTATCTTTTTTATCTTAACGGCATTGGTTTTGATTGTAGGTTTAATGCCAGGAACACCAGCGATTGGTGCCGGAGAGTTGGCGAGGGAACCAATCATGCCTGGAGGAGTACAGGGGATTGCTGGAAGTATGCTCCTGGTTGTTTTTGCCTATGCGGGCTTTGAGATCATTGGATTAGCGGCAACTGAGGCCGATAATCCAACTGAAACGATACCGAAAGCGATTCGCTATACCGTTTTTTCATTGGTCGGATTATATATCCTGTATGCGGCAGTGCTGCTGCCACTTATTCCTACAGCAGAACTTAGTGAAAACGTAAGTCCGATGGTTGCCTCACTAAATCGATGGGGGATTGGCTGGGCAGGTACGGCGCTAAATCTGGTATTGATTTCAGCGATTCTCTCAGCGATGCTGGCATGTATTTTTGGATTAGGAAGAATGATTCGTTCCCTTTCTGATGAAGGTCATGCACCGCATTGGCTTAAGGACAAAAGAGATGTTCCGTACAAAGGTATTTTATTTTCCGGGCTGTCCATGATGATTGGACTGTTTTTTGGTCTGTTATTTCCGAGAGCCTATCTTGTTTTAATTACATCTGGCGGATTTGCTCTAATCTTTACCTATGCCGTAATCATGGCAAGTCATATCCGCTTTCGTAAAAGGGAAGGATGTCCGCCGGGCGGGATCTGTCAAATGCCGGGGTTCCCTCTTACATCTTGGATTGCATTAATAAGCTTAATCATCGTTTTATTATGCATGCCTTTTATTCCAGGACAAACAGCAGGCCTCATTACTGGAAGTAGTATGGTTGTCATTTACTCCCTCATTTATTTAGTAATGAGCTACAGGAGACGTACAGGAGCAAATGATACAGCCAAAAAAGATGTATCACCAAGAAAATTGCGGCCAAACTACGCCACCGAGTTAGCCCAGGAAATAGCTGAAAGAGTTGACGAAAGAAACAAGGATAAATAAACTAAAAGAGGTTTCTTTTCAATTAGGCTGTGTTAAAGGATACTGTTGATTTTAGAACCTGTTGATTGGAGCGGAGGGCGCTTGACTCCTGCGGGATGAACGAGCTGAGTGAGACCCCGCAGGTCGGGAACGACCGAGGAGGCTCACGGGCGAGCCCGCGGAAAGCATAGCGCCAGGAGCGCAAATCAACAGCCAAGTTTAACACAGCCTTCCTTTTAAAAATCAGAAAACTTAAGGGTGAAAGCATAGATCATGATACAAAAAGAACCTCTTTTAGCATTTGAATTTGCCGATTCAAACGGAACAATAAAACCATTAACGTTTCAAAATCCGGTCAGAGTGATAGCCGCACATAAAGTGGAAGATGTCTTACCGTGCTTTCAGCTTGTACAAGAAGCTGTAGAAAAAGGGTATTATGTTGCAGGATATTTATCATACGAGAGTGCTTCCGCATTTGATCCAGCATTTAAAGTCAAAAGCGGGGGTTCTTTTCCTTTGCTCTGGTTTGGTATTTTTTCAAAACCCCTACCTCAACAAATTAGCAGTGATGGGGATTTTTCCGTATCTAAATGGAAACCAGCCATTACGATGGAGGAGTATAATCAAGCAATCTCCTCTATTAAAAAATCTATACAGTATGGGAATACATACCAAACGAATTATACCATCCGTCTTCATTCAGAATTTAGCGGTGATAGTCTTGCTTTTTATAATAGGCTAAAAAAAGCACAAAGCTCTAATTATTGCGCTTACATACAAACGGGTGAACATAGTATAGTATCTGCTTCACCTGAGTTGTTTTTTCACTTGAAAAATGGAAGAATTACAACTCGACCAATGAAGGGTACGATTAAAAGAGGGGCGTCATTTGAAGAGGATGCAAGAAATGCAAACTGGCTGCTTCAATCCGAGAAAAATCGTGCAGAAAACCTTATGATTGTCGATTTGCTCCGAAATGACCTCGGAATGGTTGCTGAATCAGGAACGGTTGAGGTTGAGAAATTATTTGAAATTGAACAATACCCGACGGTTCATCAAATGACCTCCACCATTTCTGCAAAGGTAACAGAAAACACGACCCTTTTAGATATCTTTAAAGCACTTTTTCCATGCGGGTCCATTACAGGTGCACCAAAGGTTAGCACGATGAATATCATTGCAGACTTAGAAAATGAACCACGTGAGGTTTACTGCGGTGCTATTGGCTATATTACACCAGATAAAGAAGCGATTTTTAATGTACCTATTAGAACAGTGCTGATTGACCATTCAACTGGCAGCGCCGTGTATGGTGTTGGCGGAGGAGTTACATGGGATTCCACATCAGAAGGGGAATACAATGAGATTCTTGCAAAAGCAAAGCTGTTAGAGGAAAAACCATCGGAATACCAGTTGTTAGAAAGTTTGCTGCTGGACAATGGGGATTATTTTTTGCTTGAAGAGCACCTTAAACGCCTAGAGAATTCAGCCCGGTATTTTGGGTATCCTATCGAAGTTGAAAGGATAAAAGGATTCTTAAACGAGTATAGAGATAAACAACATAACGGGATGATCAAGGTTCGATTATTATTGGCTAAAGATGGAGAGTTAATGATCGAAGGTCAACCTATCACCCAACAGGATGCAGTGTTAAAAGTGGTCATAGCAGATGAGCCAGTCGATAAAACCAATCCATTTCTGTACCATAAAACCACCAATCGCGAAATCTACGAAAAGTTTCAAAAACAGAAGCCAGCAGAAGCTTTTGATGTCCTGCTTTGGAATCAAGACGGAGAAATAACCGAATTTACAAATGGCAACGTTGCCCTGGAAATTGACGGTGTACGATGGACTCCGCCCGTAAACAGCGGTTTACTAGCTGGGACTTTTCGTGACAGTTTACTACAAAATGGAGAAATACACGAAAAAGTACTCACACACTCTGATTTAAAAAAAGCAACAAGAGTCTGGTTTATAAATAGTGTTCGAAAATGGAAAGAGGTTGACCTAGTATAAAAGTACAAAGCAATGTAAGGAGCAATGTAATCACCTATCCCACAGGAAAGGTGATTTTTTTTGTAAAAAAGAGTCCGCGTTACATGTAAAATAAACACTCCTAAAAGTTAAGAATATCTTAAGGATTCTATGAAACTTTTCTTAAGTTTTTATTTGTATAGTAAAAACAGAGAAGTTTTCTTGAGGAGGCTAATGATGGTGGAAAAACAGATGTACCTTCTTTTAACGAATACGGGTTCATTTTTAACAAAATTAATAAAGTTATATACGAAAAAACCATATAATCATGCATCCATTTCCTGTGATAGCCAGTTATCTGAGGTATATAGCTTTGGGAGAAAAACTGTCCGAAACCCCTTTATAGGAGGATTTGTTAGGGAAGATGTGAAGGCAGGTTTATTTAAACAAGCGGACTGTGCCATTTATTCTATCACCGTAACAGAGGAACAAATTCAAAAGATGAACTATTTTTTAAAAGAATTGGAAGCACAGAAGAAAGATTATCGCTATAATTTATTAGGTTTATTTGGCGTTATGTTTAATATACCGATAAAAAGGAAAAATGCCTTCTTCTGCTCTCAATTTGTTGCATTTCTACTAAATCAATCTAACATCATCGATTTTGATAAGCCTCTATCACTTATTACACCTCATGATTTGCAAAGCGTATCCAAATTTCAATTCATATATGAAGGTAAGCTTAAAGATTACTATAGTGAAAATAAAGCTGAACTTCCTGTTCATTTTGTATCAGTTCGAAGATTTTCGTTGTGAAATAGCTCAGTGAAGAGATTTAACTTTTTTGTTTTTGCAGGTTTATGACCGTTTTTTGTGGAATAGTAGTATTGAGTTTTAATAACTTACGAAGAAAAGAGCTGGAGGTATACATATGTCGATTTATGCGTTTCAAGCTGAGCATTCAAATGGTGAAAATAGTAGCTTAGAGGACTTTAAGGGAAAAGTATTGCTGGTTGTGAATACTGCAAGTAAATGTGGTTTAACCCCGCAATATAAGGGTTTGGAGAAAGTTTATAGGACTTACAAAGATCAGGGATTCTCGGTTTTAGCCTTTCCTTGTAATCAATTTGGCGAGCAGGAACCTGGTACGGATGAGGAAATCCAAGCATTTTGCTCAGTCAACTATGATGTAAGTTTCCCTGTGTTTAAGAAAATTGATGTAAATGGGGAGCATGCACATCCGCTCTATCGGTATTTACGTGAGCAGGCACCAGAGGATAGTAACATGGATACCCACAGTAGATTATACCAGCATCTCAGTAACAATTTTCCACAGATTCTAGAGAGTTCTGATATTAAATGGAACTTTACTAAGTTTTTAATTGATCAAAATGGAAATGTTGTTAAACGCTATTTTCCAAGTACCCTGCCTGAAGAGATGGAAAATGATATTGAGAAGTTACTAAAATAATTCTTAAACCGGAAGGGGCCATATTGGTCCTTTTTTGCACCTATGAAATAACCTGTGACACAATATTGAAACAGATGGTTAGATTGAGGAATGGTAAAATATAATAATCTAGAGAATAAAAGAGGTCTGTCAGATATGAACAAAACAGAGGTCATTGCACGTAGAATACTTGGGTGGAAATTAAATCGGTATGACAGATGGTATGACGCAGAAAAAAGGGTATTTATTTATGATTTTCAGCCGGAGGAAAACCTTGAACAAGCACTTTTAATTGTTGACCGATTAAAAAGTTTCGGCTATACATATTCTGCAGCAGGTGAACATGAGGTTTGTTTTAATGATGTTTGTGCAAATGGTGAAACCTTATCAAAAGCCATTACGAATGCAGCATTTTCTCTCGCCGACAATAGTACAATTGATGAGGGATGGTTATAGGGGCATTATTTAAAAATAGAACACCTCAACAATTGAGGTGTTCTTTTGCAAATCTATTAACCTTTTATGGCGTTGTGTTTAAATCCGCTCTGTATCGCATAGACTTCATACCATTCATATTGCGGAGATTTAAACCATTCGTACTTTGGCAAATATACTAAGTATCTAGTATTGCCATCAGCATCAAGAATCGATTTGAAGATGGTTACATTCCCAAAACCAAACGTTTTGTCCAAATATCCTTCCATTCCGTCTCTGATGATATTCTTTTTGTCTTCCTTTTCTTGCTTATGTAACTCCAGCACACCAGCAATAAACATACTTAACACGACCAAAGTAATAAGGATTAATACGAAAATAAATAACTTTAACAATACAATACCCTCCTCTAATTTTTGATTCAGTCTCATTTTACATTCGTGTAAAAATGGAAGGTGTGATAAAAATAACAGGGGATAAAGGATTTCAGTATTAAATTTTGTTACTTGCGCATGGATCATCATGTTCCATGCTTTTTTGTTTTTGGGGATTATTTTGACCCTGTCCATTTTGGTTTCTTATCCATATATAAAGGGTGAATGAAAGGGAGCTAAAAGAGGGCTATGATTGTCCAAAAAACTAGAAAAAGTTCCTTTTTAAAAAAAAGGAGGGTACTTTATGTTGAAAATATCTCACGCTGCAGGACATGCACGTATCACGCCAGGAAAGCAGTCCCCCGATGGATATAAAGAATGGCAGGTTACAAGTGAGATTGTGAAGCTTGTAATGATAGAACTTGAAAATTATGAAGGAGTTAGTCAAAAACGGATTGATGATCCTACTGGGGAAAGTGATGTTCCGCTAAACAAACGCTGTGAATTAATAAATACCTGGGGTGCTAATGTCCATATCGATTACCATCTGAATGCGTACGGATCAGGTTGGAACGATGCAAGTGGCACTGAAACATATCTGTATACCACGTGGCCAAAAGAATCAGCTGCACTCGCTGAAAAGATACAAGTCAATTTAGTGAGAGAATTAGGGTTTAAAAATCGTGGAGTTAAAGCAGCTAATTTTCAGATAGTAAGAGAAACCAAGATGACCGCAATATTAATCGAATTCGCCTTTATGACTAACCATAATGAAGCTATGAAAATGAGGACAACGCAGTACCAGAAAAAAGCTGCGAAAGCAGTGGTGGAGGGGATTGCTGCTCAGTATGGTCTAGTAAAGAATCCATCAACTAACGTAATATATCGCGTCCAAGTGGGGGCATTTGCAGATATCAAAAATGCAAAGGGCTTGGTCGAAGAGTTGAAAGCAAAAGGATATCCAGCGATACTTATTAAGTAAATTATTTAGATTTTAGAAAAAGGAGGTTTGGACCTTTTCATTTGCAGTCTATCATTTTGAGAAAATAATTTTATCAGTCATACTTGAGAATATTTTACATCTCTTATATAGAGGTGTTTTTTTTATGAAAAAAAGGTTCATTTGGTCCATTATTGGATTTTATAGAATTGAAGAAAATGGACAGAAATAGTTTGGGAAAAATAGGTCTAACAGTCTATTAATTTGTTATATCTTTATATGTAATTGCATATGATTACTGTACGAGCTTTGATTATTCATAGAAAAGAAGTTTTGTATAGGAGGGATCTTTGAATGGATTTTATGAGCAGAGTAGCACCAGAATTGAAAGAAATACTTACAGTTTTCCCGCCGCTTAGTCTTCCTGAGGGTTTGGAGGAAGCAAGACAAGCACCAGCCATTCCAATTGAAAAACTTGAAAGCGTTAACATTACTACGCGCAGCATAGCTGGCGGTGACGGCCAGGATATGAAGGTTAAAATTTATGAACCGACACCTCGGAATGGAACAAAGCTTCCAGCTCTATTGTTTATCCATGGAGGAGGTTACGTATTAGGAGACGCAGATAGTTCGGACGGAGACTGCCAAGAGTTTGCACAGGAAGCACAGTGTGTTGTCGTTTCCGTGGATTACCGTCTTGCACCTGAACATCCATTTCCGGCACCACTCGAAGATTGTTATGCTGCATTGGTATGGATGACGAAGGCCGCAGATGAGTTGAATATTGATGTGTCGCGTGTTGCTGTTGCGGGTCAAAGTGCAGGAGGAGGCTTGACTGCCGCTTTAAGTTTGTTAGCCCGTGATCGAAAGGGACCAGCCATATCTTTCCAAATGCCATTGTACCCAATGATTGATGACCGTAATGTAACACCTTCCAGCTACGAAATTACGGATGAACGTGCAATCTGGAACCGTGGAAATAATCTAGCAGGCTGGAGAATGTATTTGGGCGAACATGCAAACGGAGAAATTTCACCATATGCAGCACCTGCCCGTGCAAAAAATCTTTCTAATTTGCCGCCAACCTATACATGTGTAGGTCAGTTAGATCCTTTCCGTGATGAAACCATAGAATATGTAGCAAAATTGGCGCAAGCAGGAGTTCCTGTGGAATTTCACTTGTATCCAGGTGCTTACCATGGTTTTGAACTATTAAATCCAACTTCTGAGATAGGGAAAAAAGCAAAAAATCAATATGTTCAGGCATTGAAAAAAGCGCTACAGCCACAGCATGAATCAGTAAGTATATAAAATAAATCAAGTGCAATGGATGAGGTTTTGTCCATTGCGCTTTTTATTTTACAGTCTACTTATAAAAGATTAGAATAAATGAATGAGTCTTCAGTATATTTTTTCACATAGGGAGGATCCTTAAGTGCTTGTTGATACCAAAGAATTCACGATAAATGGTTTACGGTATATTATCAGGTCAGCAATGGAGAAGGATGCGAAAAGCTTGTCTGAAGTCCGAGTGCAGATTGATGGTGAAACAGAGAATTTGGATAGGGAACCAGGTGAGGCATACATAGATGAATCAGGTTTTAAACAGGTTATTAAAGAGGATACAGAACGGGCTAACAACATATTTTTGGTAGCTGAGGTAAATGACAGAATCGTAGGTTTTTGCCGATGTGAAGGAAACCAATTAAAACGATTCTCTCATAAAGTAGAATTTGGGGTCTGTGTCTTAAAAGACTACTGGGGTTATGATATAGGAAAAAGCTTTTTAGATGAATCGATTCAGTGGGCAGATACAACTGGAATAAAGAAAATCAACTTAAATGTACTAGAGACCAATGATAAAGCCATTAAACTGTATAAAAAATATGGCTTTGAAGTGGAAGGTACTTTAAAAAATGATAAATTGCTTTCGGACGGAAATTTTTATCATACCATTTTAATGGGAAGGTTGAATCAGTCGTGATATATAGTGGATTGGTTGGTTGGGAATTTTACCCAGGGCCTTATGGTATAAGTTGTAAAAAAGGGCGATGCGAATTGGGCATCGCTTTTTTACAGGATTACTTTTAACTGGGGTCATTTTCATCTAATGTTAAAACCGTAACATTTGTTGATTCTCCGTTCTCGATTTCTTCCTGGGTAGCATCTTGATTTAAGATATCCTCTGTATTAATGCCTTCTGCAAGAGTGGGTTCCCCTTTTGTTTTGTTATCTTTTTTCATATTTAGTCACCTCTACCGGTTTATTTGTGTGTTAGAAATAACACTAGAATTATTGTTTGCAAAAAGTAAAAAGACATTCTTCAAATGATTCCGATTTTTCGACAGTTTTTTGACACTAAGATTTGAATGTATCAATGAAGGAATTTTGTAACAAAAAGAGAATTTATTATCTTCATAGTGTATAGAAAGTGTTAGGAGGATTTTATGAAATTTGTTTTGATATTTGGTCCACAGGCTGTTGGAAAAATGACGGTGGGGCAAGAACTAGCGAAAATAACTGGTTTAAAGCTTTTTCATAATCATATGACGATTGAATTGGTTACGCCAATTTTTGATTTCGGTACGAAGGAAGGACAAAGATTAGTAAGCTTGTTTCGGCAGGAAATATTCGAGGCCGTAGCAAAGAGTGATTTGGAAGGATTGATTTTCACCTATGTCTGGGCCTTTGATCATCCTTCAGATTGGGAATATGTAGACAAAGTCTGCCAGATATTCGAGTCAAGAGGAGGCAACGTTTATTTCGTCGAACTTGAAGCAGATTTGAATGAAAGACTGGAGCGAAATAAAAGTACTCACCGTCTAGAGTATAAACCGACCAAAAGAAATATTGAATGGTCTGAAAATAACCTAAAGAGGTCGATGGAAAAATACAGGTTGAATTCTCTCGAGGGTGAAATTACAAGACAAGAATATATCAGAATTAATAATACAAATATGAGTGCGGAAGAAGTAGCGAAAGTCATAAAAGATAAATTTCAATTATAAATATATTTATATTTGATTTCCAGAAGAGGAGACCATCATGAAGACGAATTTCTTAAAATTAACAGAACCTACCCAAGCGCTTGTTGACGTATTTAACCAATGGGAAAACAATCCCGATTTAATCCCATTAACCCGCCCTAACCAAGACAAGGTAGCATTGGAACGACGAGACACCTTGACACTGGATGAATTAAAACAAAGACTGGAACACCATCACACGTACCTGATTTATCTTGATCACCAGTTGGTCGGTGAAATGAACTATATGGTTGACCCCGAGCACCTTTATAAGAATGAAGCAGGAACTGCATGGATTGGCATTACCCTTGGAGAACCTGCGGGCAGGGGGAAAGGGATTGGGTATCAGGCGATTCAATTTCTAGAAGAAGAAATAAAGAAGGCTGGATTAACTCGTGTGGAATTGGGTGTGTTTGAATTTAACACACAGGCTCGAAAGCTGTATGAAAAGCTAGGATACAAAGAGATTGGACGTATCGAAAATTTCACTTACTGGGCGGATAAAATGTGGTTTGATATCCGAATGGAAAAGTATTTATTTAAGGATGTATGAATCATGACGAATATTCAAATGTTAGACACTCCAACCTTACTGGTAGATCATCAAAAATTGTTAGTAAATATTAATGAAATTGCTAATTTTGCAAATCAACAAGGTGTGGCTTATCGTCCTCATATTAAAACACACAAATCTGTGAAAATCGCCCAACTGCAAGTGGAGGCAGGAGCAGTGGGAATAACAACGGCTAAAATAAGTGAGGCAGAAGTAATGGCTTCTGGAGGAATTAAGGATATATTAATTGCCTATCCCATTTCAAATCCAGACAAGATTAATAGATTGATACAGCTATTACAAAAAGGGGTTCGACTGAAAGTTGCCGTAGACAATCCTGAATCCTTGGGTTACCTACAAAGAGGACTACAACATACACCATATACATTAGAAGTATGGATAAAAGTCAATTCTGGTCTCAATCGGTGTGGAGTGGAACCAGGGAAGGAAGCTCTTCTTTTAGCAAAGGCAATAATGAGTCATTCAAAGCTTAAACTCGGTGGTATTTTTACACATGCCGGACATTCGTATGCAGCAAAAACCTATGAAGAAATTGAAAACATAGGCCTGCAGGAAGGTTTGGCAGTGGTAGAAAGCGCAGCGGAATGTGAACAAGCTGGCATTCCGATACCAGTTCGAAGTGTTGGTTCTACACCAACATTCAAGATTGCAGGAAAAGTAGCTGGCGTAACAGAAATCAGACCTGGTAATGCGGTGTTTTTCGATGCCATTCAAGTTGGTCTAGGTGTAACAAACTATGAGAATTGTGCGGTAACTATACTAGCATCGGTTGTTGGTGTCTATAAAAATCGGATTATTTTCGATACAGGCAGTAAGTCTTTATGTTTAGACAAAGGTGCACATGGTAATCAGACTGTTAGCGGGTTCGGCGAGATTATCGGGCACCCTGAAGTACTCATTGAACGTTTATCCGAAGAGCACGGAATTGGAGTTTTTGTACAAGAAACGCATTTAAAGTTAAATGATAAAGTGCAAATCATTCCGAACCATGCCTGTACTGTTGTCAATCAGTTCGAAGAATATGTCGTTCATGAGAATGGACAGGTAATTGACGTTTGGAAAGTCGACGCAAGAGGAATGGTTAAATAATCTTCTTTGGCGGTTAAAGCAATGAATATATAGTGAAAATTTGATTAAAATGTAGGTAGTTAATATATGAAAAGTAGAAAGGGAGAGAACAGATGATTAATATAGTTGGTCAAATTATGCTTTATGTGAATAACCAGGAAGAGTCCGTCAATTTTTGGACAGAGAAAGCTGGCTTTTCTGTGCTGTCTGAACATGATAATGGTGCCATGAAATGGTTTGTCATTGCACCATCCAAGGAAGCTCAAACAAGTATCGTTCTGCATAACAAGGAAGTGGTTGCTAAGTTCTCCCCGGGAGTTAACTTAGAAACCCCATCACTGATGTTTTTTACAAAAGACCTCGATCAACTATACAAGGACTTTAAAGATAAAAATATAACCGTTGGAGAAATCGTAAATATTCCGGACGGAAGAGTGTTTAACTTTGCAGATAATGAAGAAAATTACTTTGCTGTCACAGAAATGAAGTAAGAAACCTTAGCACCGCCATCAAAAGTTGGCGGTGTTTATTTTTTTCGGAAGCCAAATTTGATAGATACAACCTTGTTAGATATGATAAGGGAAGGAGCCATATGAAATTTCCTTAGTTCCTACGAGTTAAGCGTATTTGAAGGGAGACCAACTCTGATAATGGAATATTTATTTATTATTTTGGGCGTGCTAGCTATTGGAATCATTCTATTTATTACCATACACCCGACGTTTGGAGGCAGCCCTAGTAAACAGGAACTTGAACGGTATCTAAATTTTAACCATTATAAAAATGGGAAATTTGTCAATCAAAGTCCTACGGACATGAAGATGGATGTATCTACCATTCTTTCATTAATCAAAGACTCCTTAACAGGAAAAAAGAATCGGAGTCCACATAACCCTATTGCGATTTCTTTTGATTGGAACAAAATCGACAGTGTCGAAGACAGCCTGACGTGGTTTGGGCATTCAACGATGCTGCTTACATTAGACAAAAAGAAAATTCTGATTGATCCAATGTTTGGACCTTCTCCATCACCGGTCTCATTTGTTGGCACCAAACGTTACAGCGAAGATCTATTATATGTGATTGAGAAATTACCACAAATCGATGTTGTGTTAATCACACATGACCATTATGATCATTTGGACTACCCATCTATTATTAGGTTAAAAGATAAAGTGGGTCATTTTTTCGTCCCTCTGGGTGTAGCTGCACATTTAATGAAGTGGGGCGTAAAAGAAGAACGAATAATAGAATGTAATTGGTGGGATGAGAAACAGTGGGATGGATTGACAATAGCTTCAGTTCCGTCACAGCATTTTTCCGGCAGGGGATTGTTCAATCGTAATAGTACCTTATGGAACGGCTGGGTCATTCTTGGAAAAAAACTTAGAATTTATACGAGTGGGGATGGCGGTTATGGACCGCATTTTAAGCAAATTGGTGAAAAATATGGTCCTTTTGACCTCACTTTAATGGAAGGCGGCCAATATGATAAACGGTGGTCTCAAATCCATATGCAGCCAGAGGAATCCGTTCAAGCTCATCTTGATGTAAAAGGTAAGAACATGATGCTGATTCACTGGGGTGCTTTTACATTGGCGTATCATAGCTGGACAGATCCAGTAGAAAGAGCAATACGTGCTGCTAAACATAAAAAAGTAAATTTGATTGCACCGAATATAGGGGAAACGGTTGTCTTAAATGGAATTTTCCCAGAACTTAATTCTTGGTGGAAAGTGCTCAGCACGAAAAACACTCTTGAATTTGAATCATCAACGCCACAGTAACTCTCAATAATTCAATGTCAACCAAATTGACATCCAATATTGGATTCCGTATAGTAAGGGGTGTAAATTATGATTGGAGTGAATCAGTTGATCCCAACCTCTGAATTACAAAAATTAGATTTGATTGACTTATTGAGCGAACGTCATTCGTTAGTACGAAAAATCTCAGAGAAAGCCTGGAACAATCAAAGTGAGATTCATATTTCTAATTCTGAATGGTATATCATGGCTAGAATTTATAAAAAGAAGCCTACCATATCATATATCACAAAAAATGTAGAAATTTCTCGTCAAGCAATTCATAAATTCATCAATAAACTTGCTGAGAAGGGATTAGTCGAAATCGATAATGTTGAAAACAACAAGAAGGAAAAGTGTATCCAGTTAACAGCTTTCGGTGAAGAATGCTATGAAAAAAACGAGGCTCTTAAAGCTAAACTTGAGAATAAAATTGCCGAAAAAATAGGTACAGAGAATATAAAAATTCTTAAAGATTTATTAAAATTAGATTGGGATATAAATTAATGAAATCAAAACCCTCGCTTTGTTCGCACAAGGCGGGGGTTTTTATATTATTTTACATATACCATGAGCGGAATAGACAACAAGGCACCTCATATTATACATATACTATTCCAGTATTTATCGTCAACTTAGTTGATAATAACTCAGGGAAAATATTTTGTCAACTAGGTTGACATTGAGAAAAAATTTTTGATATAGTTAACTGGTTCGTTCGTAAGTGGGGGTGTACAACGGGGATTGGAAAATGGCTGATCATTGAAATTACGACAATCATTTCAGCACTATAGATTAATATAAAAGGAGATTTATATGAGTACACAAATCCAAGTTAAGAATCCTAAGACAATGGCATTTATTTTAATGTTAGGCGCTTTTGCCGGGTTATTTGGTGAAACGGCATTAAACATGGCATTATCAAATATTATGGAACAATTTTCAGTCACAGCAGCCACCGCACAGTGGCTTACAACAGGATATTTATTAGTATTAGCGATTTTAGTTCCGATTTCAGCACTATTAATGAAATGGTTTACGACAAGACAACTAGTAATTGGAGGACTTGTTATTTCATTGCTAGGGACAATATTAGCAGCGTTAAACTTCAGTTTTAGCGTTTTGCTGCTTGGCCGTGTCGTACAAGCAGTCGGAACTGGTCTAATATTACCGGTCATGCTTAGTGTAATGCTGCTTATTTTCCCAATTCAAAAACGTGGAGTGGTAATGGGGCTTATGGGTCTTGTTATTACACTAGCTCCTGCCTTAGGACCAACACTTTCAGGTGTTATTATTAGTACGTTAAGCTGGCCATATATTTTCTGGTTTAGCGCAATTGCTTATGTGTTATTGATTCTCGTTGCAGTCGCTAAAATTGAAAATGTTTCGGAAATTACGAAACCTAAAATCGATGTTTCTTCCATTCTTTTATCAACAATCGGATTTGGTGGATTAATTTTTGCCTTGAGTACAATGGCTGAAGTAGCTATTTCATCACCTAAAGTATGGGTACCTTTACTAGTAGGTATAATCGCACTTCTGTCTTTTGGTCTTCGTCAAAATAAAATGGCTCAACCCATGGTAAATTTACGAGTCTTTAAATACCCAATGTTCACATTAGGAACATTAACGATGTTCCTTGGTATTTTAATCATTTTATCCACGGGTATTTTACTGCCACTTTACTTAAAAGGGGCTTTATTATTTAGTGCTGCGATGGCTGGTTTATTATTACTGCCTGGAAATGCAGTTAACTTCATTTTGTCACCGATTGTAGGGGCGCTTTTCGATAAAGTTGGAGCGCGTCGTTTCACTATTGCTGGCTTTATCTTAGTTTTAATTGGGAATATCGTTTTTCTTACCACTATCTCAAGTCAAACACCAGCATGGCAAGTAGTAGTAGCGTTTATGATTTTATTCTTTGGCTTAACGATGGTGATGATGCCAGCCCAAACAAATGCAATGAATCAATTACCACGTGAATTATATGGTGATGGATCAGCAGCGATGAATACGTTAAATCAAGTTGCTGGGGCAGCTGGCACAGCAATCGCGATTACGGTATTTACAAGTGGACAAAACAGTTATGTAATGGACTTTCCGAATGCTACTCAGCCTGAAATATTAGCTGCTGGAATTAAATATGCTTTCTACTTTATTACAGGAATTTCAGTAGTTGGTTTAATAGGTTCTTTCTTTGTAAAAAAACCAAGTTTAGTAACAGAAAAATCAACGGCTATGGTCCAAACAGCAGAACCTGTCCGCAGGTAGTAGCAAATTCCCAAAATCTATGAAAATATCAAGAAACCATTCGTCTTTTCATAGCGAATGGTTACTTTTTATGATGAAATAATTTTTTTCGATATATTATGGATTATGTCTCCTCTGCTTAACACACCAATAACGCGGCCCGCACCATTCACGACAGGGAGTTTTTTGAAGCGATGACGTGATAATAATAGGATGGTCTTATCAAACTCTTCATCGGGCGATACATAGCAGAGATTTCTCTTTGTCATGATATCTTTGACGGGTGTATCCAATTTTTCTTGAAGTACATCCTCAATTTCTCCATCTTCTATAATATAAACAAGTCCCGCAATTCCAAGGGGTTTTGGAGCTAGGTAGCGTAATACGTCACCATCAGATACCATTCCGACCAATTGACCTTTATCATCGACAACCGGAACACCGCCGATTCGATTGGAATTGAGGATATCTAGCAATTCTTTGACAGTATTCGATGGTTTTACAGTAAAAACTTTTCTGATCATGAAGTCTCTTACCTGCATTTTAAGTCCCTTTCTTCATGTTGTAATCGCATACATCTATATTTAACACTAGCTTAACACAAATAAAACACTGTTCTCTAATAAAAAATAATGTCGATTTTGAGCACTCTATGTTTTTTCTGATCTAAAGAGGATAAATTGTCAAGTATTACTATTTTTCTTTTTGAACAGTATAATCAGGGATGGGAGTTGAGATAAATGAATGCTAAAGACATAGCTAATATCCGGAAGCAATTTAAGTTAAACAACAATCTCATGCAAATACGAGAGATTTTAAATGTGTATGTTCAGAAAGAATCAGGTGAAATCTACCATTCCGTCATTTCACCATTTGAAATGTTAGACCAAGAGTCCCAAGAATTATTTTTGATGAATTTCAAAAAGGTGTTAACGGGACAGCTCGATGCAAAACTATTTGAACTGAAATTTAAACATGATGTGGAAGACAGCACCCAAATCATCCTTTTCGACGGGTTACAGGCAGCAACCACCGATGATTGGATTGACAGCATGCACCAAATAGTCGGTAAGATGTTCGCTCATACTGTTTATGAGTTTGATACAGTGGTGACGTTCATACGAGGTGAATATCGAAAAGCGACTAAGAAACGAGACCCAGAATCCGAAGAAGGCGGGGATGATGAAGTTTATTCAAACCAGTTTATCCTCTGCAGTCTGAATAGAACCGATCAGCCGAAAAGATCCTTGGTTTTCGATTATGTGGAAAGAGAATTTAGATCGAATAACGCTTTTGATCCCATCATTAATTTAGCTTCTCCGATGTCAGGATTTTTGTTTCCTGCTTTCAATGACAATGCTGCCGATGTGAACCACATTCTTTATTGTGCAGGTAAAGCGAATCAACCAGATGAGACATTTATGGAAGAGGTACTCAATTGCGAGGAAATTATTACCGCATTAGAAGAAAAGGACAGCTTCGAAATCATTCTTAATAAAGTAATCGGTGACAAAGTAGAATCCCAGGTTATTTCGAATGTCTATGAGGAAATTGACAGAGTAGTCCAGGAGAGCAAAGAAAATGAAGAAAGTGAAGCCCCGAAATTGGATTCTCGTGATATCGAACGCATTTTAACGGTCAGCGGGGTTGAAAATGTAGATACCGCCAAAGTGGAACATGCTTTCAAAGCTATCTTGGATGATGAAAAACATGAACTTAAAGCGAGTAGTTTACTTCCTAAAACAATAAAAATTGAAACAAAGGTTGCAAATCTATCACTAAGTCCGAAAGACCTGAAACATGTAAAATATATTATGTTCCAAGGAAAACGGTGCTTAATGCTGGAAATCGAAGATGATGTAGTCGTGGAAGGATTCACCTTAGAATCAGAAATAATGTAAGTGGTTATGCGACAGGAAAGTTGGTTCTTTACTAATGGTAGGAACCAACTTTTTTGTTTTGACATCCCTCAACTTGTTAGCGGAGATACTGATTTGATATGATTTGTATAGGTGATTAAGTTGGAAGAACTGATAAGTAAGTGTTGGCAAATTAATAAAGCGTTTCAAATAGGTGTACAAGCACTAGATGAAGAAATGAAGACAATCATACATATTGCGGATGATAATGAACCCTTAATGATGATTGAATCCCGAAAACGAATGTTAGGTGAGATTCAAAAAGAGTTAGTTCAAGCAAATAAAAGTAGTTTTTGTTATCAAACGGATACTTTTCAATTGTCGTATTTGGCTGTACCTATAAACAAGGATGAACGTTATGCGGGTATGGTTGTTGTTGGTCCATTTTTAAATGAACGGGTTTCTGATCATATGATCTGGAACGTAATAAAGGAAAACAATCTTGAGAATAATTGGTTAAAAAAATTAGAAACCTATTATAAATCATTACCACTATTAGCACAGTCCTACTTGGCAATAGGTGATTTAGTAGTCAATATAGTAATGAACCCACATATTAAAGCCCAAATCATTGCCTCTAAACATAGTAGTGAGCAATACCGTCTAGATGTCGAGCCTAACGACTATGACCAGAGTGGGGTAGAGATAAAAAAAAGGTATGAGGCAGAAAAGAAATTATTGCATTACATTGAAAACGGTGATGTAGAAAATGCAATGAAAGCGATGCTTGATCATCATACTGGAGATTTTTTATATCGAGTGCCTGGTAATCCATTACGAGCAAGAAAAAATATTACCTTTTCAGGTAATACCATGTACAGGATTGCTGCTGGAAACGGCGGTGTAGAACCACAATATTTACATGCAATTTCGGAAAAATTTGCGCTTAAGATTGAATCAGCAGTGACAATGTCCGAATTAAATAAAATCGACGTAAGCATGATTGATGAATACTGTGAAGCAGTAAAAAATTTCGCAATCAAAGGGTATAGCTCTGTTGTAAAGAAAGCGTTAATGTATATAAATCTTCATTTTCATGAATCGATTAATTTGCAAACCGTAGCGGATGTAATAGGATTTAATCGGACGTATCTCGCGAAAAAATTTAAATCAGAAATGAATCTTTCAGTGATTGATTACATCCAGAGAAAGCGAATCGACGAAGCAAAGTTTTTAATTGAATTAGGTCGGTTATCGACAACAGAAGTTGGATTGCAGGTCGGTTTTAGTAGTTATAATTATTTTTGTAAAGTGTTTAAAGAAATAACAGGAATGACAGCTTCCGATTATAAACGCAACAAACAAGTAGAATTAGAGGCACATGCATAAGGCATTGCCTCTTTTCAATGTTAAAAAGAAATGATTTTTTTGCAAAATATAAATTTATTTTTAAGATAGTCGCAATATCGTATAAAAGACAACAATATTGGGTGTGGATGCTTCGTCAAATTGCTAATATTAACAGTAGGAGATTTAAACAAGTTTAGGAGGCATTACATTGGAAAGTAACCAGAAACAACCGAATTTAGAGGTCAGAGTTAAAAATATCATCGAGGTCGATGGGTTAAAATTTAAAGATTTAAATAATAGCGGAAAACTAGAACCGTATAAAGATTGGCGCTTAAGTCCGGAGGAACGGGCTGAGAACCTAGTCTCCTTGATGAATATCGATGAAAAGATCGGTATGATGCTGATTAATACTCGTAAAATGGGTCTTTCTCAAGAAGATAAGACTAAGACAAGCCATGATGGAGTACTTGATGAAGCAATCGTTGAAAAAGGTGAAAACATCTTTGCGGTAGCAAAAATATATGGAACTACTCACACAATTGAAAATATGCATTTACGTCACTTTATTCATAGAGACAACCATAGTCCAGCTGAAATGGCAGAGTGGATCAATAAAATGAATGAAGTAGCCGAGGGTACTCGTCTTGGTATTCCTTGTTTAATCGCCTCCAATTCACGAAACGAAAATGGTGAATCCATCTTTGGGATGAACGATGCAGTTGGGATTTTTTCAACATGGCCAGGAACGTTAGGGCTTGCTGCTGCAGCAATGGGAGAGATCAAAAATGGCGGCGATGCATCACTGATTAGCGAATTTGCTAAAATTGCGCACGATGAGTGGGAAGCTACAGGGATAAGAAAAGGTTACATGTATATGGCTGATACCGCCACAGATCCTAGATGGCAGCGTACGTATGGTACATTTGGGGAAGATCCGGAATTTATTTCAGACGCCATTGGCCGTATTATTGACGGATTCCAAGGTAAGGAGTTAGGGAAAAACAGTATCGCCATGACAACGAAGCATTTTCCAGGCGGTGGTGCAAGGGAAAATGGATTTGATCCTCACTATGCAGAAGGAAAATGGAATCTGTACCCAACTCCAGGAAGCTTAGAAAAGTATCACTTACCGCCATTTAGAGCAGCGGTCGAACATAGAACTTCCTCCATTATGCCATATTACTCAATACCAAGTATAAGCAAAAGTGTCGTTCAAGAATTCGAGGGTGAAGACATTCCTTTTGAAGAGGTCGGCTTTACATTTAATCATTATTTCTTACAACGTATCCTTCGTGAAGGACTAGGTTTTAAGGGCTATATCAACAGTGATAGCGGTATCACAAATAAAATGAGCTGGGGCGTTGAAGATAAGAGCGAAGCAGAACGTTTTGCAAAAGCAATCAATGCCGGGACCGATCTTGTTGCCGATACCAATGATATCGAAAATTTGAAAATTGCAATTGAAAAAGGTTGGATTAGTGAAAAGCGTATTAATGAAGCAAATGTACGTCTTCTTACTGAAATGTTTACATTAGGAATATTTGATGATCGTACCTACGTTTCACCTGAAAATGCAACTGAAGTGGTTGGTACTCCAGCGCACTGGGAAGCTGCATACGAGGCACACAAGAAATCCGTAACCGTTCTTAAAAATTCAAATGAGACATTACCATTAACGGCTGATAAGCTTACGAATAAGAATGTTTATGTAGAAGTCTTCCATAAGGATCAAAAACTTGCAGCTACTTATACAGACCAAGCTAGGAAAGAATGTAAGGAAATTGGAGTTTTTACTTTAACGGAGAACCATGAGGAAGCAGATGTAGCGATTTTGTTCTTGCAGCCAAAATCCGGATCTTATTTCAATGCGACACCTGGACTGTTAGAACTTGAATTGTGCGAGAATAAAACGATTAAAGCTTTAGATGGCTCGGAGTATCAAGAAACGACTTTGAGTGAAATTGAACACCTAAAAGAAGTGTGTAATACGATTCGAAATCGTGGTGGTAAAGTTGTAATCAGTATAAATGTGACATTGCCATGGATTCTTGGAAATGCTGAACCATTAGCGGATGCATTGATTGCTGGTTACGATACCTTCTTTAAACCGCAATTTGAGGTAATCGCTGGTGAGTTCCAACCAGGTGGAGTCCTGCCGCTATCATTACCAGCAAGTGAAGAGGTAATTGCTGTCGATGAAAATGGTGATTGTGTGTCACCAAACGATGTACCAGGCTATGACAAGGACAAATATATGCCAGAAGGACTTTCCTATGCTTACAAAGACAGTGATGGAAATGTCTATAAGCTTGGTCATGGATTAACGTATTAATAAATTGATTTTCTTAAGCTAAGGCGAATGCCTTAGCTTTTTTTGTACACCCAAAAATGTTGATAAAGAAAATTAGGTAATAGGGACTAACAATCCATACATATATTTGGGAGGGAAGTGTATAGTTAAGGAGGGACAACATGGCAAACCCGATTGTTGCTCGGTCATTAGACGAAATTAAATTTTGGTCTCGGATTATGAAAGAGCATTCTTTATTTTTAAGTCTGGGGTTCACGTACGAACAGAAACAATTGATTGAAGAAGCCCAGCAGTTTATGGATTTATTCGAGCGGATTGAGGAGAAGCTTGCAAGATTTACAGTAAATTCGGATCTTCGTCAAGTTCAAGCTTTTAATACTGAGGTATATCAAGCAGCTGCAGCCATTTATGCATATAAAAGAAAGATATTAGATTTAACGCTGCGCTGTCAAATCAGACACAATAATTTCCCTTTATTAGTTGACCATATTAGCAGAGAGGCAGCGTATTTTGCGAATCGGTTAAAAGAATTAAATGAAGGAATATTAGCCCCGACACCAGATACGGTTATTCAAGAAAATGTATTTTTCTTAAAAATCATGGCTGACCACGCAAAGTTTATCGGACACCTTTTAGATCCTTCAGAAAGAAAATTAGTAGATCAGGCGAGAGAGTTTAGTAATGATTTTGATAAATTGTTGTTTCAGGCAGTAGATTTAGACTATATGCGGCCTCAATCTGAAACCAAACCATTGCTCGGTCAGTTTTTAAACCAAAATAAAGTATCCGTCGCTTCATTAAGGGATTTTAAGAAAACTGCAAGAGACTTAATCGAAGAATGTCGAATTAAGAGCATTATACATCCTCTCTTAGCTGACCATACATTTAGGGAAGCTTCAAGATTTATAGAAATCATAGAAATGTTTGAGGCTAGTCTTAGCGGAACGTAAATAAACGAAAGACCTTCCACCATTGGGGGAAGGTCTGTTTTCATTTCTTAGGCCTCTTTTGTCTTACTTCCATATTCTATTAGTTCGCCGACAAATGAAATTTCTTTAATGGTTACCAGTAGTTCTCCGGTTGGGATTTTTATGGATACCTTATCACCGAGATTCTTAAAAAGCAGCTGTCTGCCTACTGGAGATAAAAAGGAAATATAGCCCAAATCTGGATCTGACTGTTCTGGGTAACAAATTACATAATCCTCTGATTCATATTCATCATCATATAAAACCGTAACCTTTGTCCCGATAAAAACTTTTGGGAAATGTGAAATGAATTCATTTCGTTTATTTGTTTTTAATAACTCCTCAACTTCCATGACATATAAATTAAAAAAGTGTTTTAATCGTTCTTGGACAGGAGTGGAAGAAAGATAGAGATTTGTTAATTCCTTGATGTTTTTGTCTATATAATTTAACTGTTGAATTAACATAGTAATTCTTAGTGAGGTGTAGACTATGGTTCATAGTAGATAACCCCCAAACTTGGATTGAACTTTTTGCAAAACTTCATTGATTGTTTCATTAATAACTCCTCCTAAATATAAAAAATAAACCTTCCTTACAGAAAATAAGATAACTCACCGTAAAAGTGGGATTATCTGTATTCCTGTACAATAAAGGGTACAAGCCCCTTTATCTATTGGAAGATATTAGTTCCATTTTACCATATATCAACAGAAATAGCATGAATATCAATTATTGTTGAGAGGTTTAGAGAAAGGTGCAAAAATAATAAAAAACAGTCCCTTTAAAGAGACTGTTCGTAAAATAAAGTTTGGTTTATAAAACAGACACACTTTACTATTTATACTGGCGCCAAACTTTCTTAAAGATGAGTAAACCAAAAACAATGATAACCAGGAAGCTGATTAATCCAAATACGATGTTTAAAATAGGGGCAAGGGCACCTAAAGTCAGGAGACCAAGCAAAGTGGTAAAAACATTTAAAGTGACAAGCAGCAACCAAATAACACCTGTTAAAAATCCTAGGAAAAGTCCCAAAATGCCACAGGAAGAATGACCATTACTCATGTAATTCACCCCCTCACTATGGTGTTCAATATCATACTATGCAGGGGGTGAAAAGCATGTTTTACAAATCCAGTAAAAGGGGCGGAAAATAGGCGAGTAAGAGCTAGGTGATATATTAATGATGACAATATTGATGACACTAAAATGGTGACAGGCACCGCTCATGGACACTGTCCACCTCAGGCGGACAGTAGGATTTTAGATTGTAATTATAAAATGGAACATTAAATATCCTAACTCTAATTTGGGAATTCTAAAAGTTATGGAGGGATATGTCATGAATAATAAGGTAGAGATTGTTAAATTAACGAGTGCTGAGATATCAGCTCTTTGGACAGCCAGTGTAAATATCAGTGTAGTTTTCTGCATGGTGACTCACTTTATAGAAACCTGTAAAGATCCTGAGATTCTAACACTTTTAGAAGAAACGAAGCATTTGGCTGAGAAACATAAGAATCAGATTGAACAGTTATTTATACAGGAAAAAATGGTTATCCCTGAAGGTTTCAAGGTGGAGAAACATGTTGTCCCAAATGCAGCCAAACTTTTTTCCGATCTCTATTACATACAGTGTATCCTTCAAATGAGTAAATTTGGGGTTGCTTCGCATACTGCGGGTTTAACCGTTTCCGCGAGGGAAGATGTGCGAAAGTTATTTAATACCCTCATGGATGATGTGGCTCAGTTATACCATAATGCTGTAAGCAAAATGCAGGAAAAAGGAATTTATGTGCGAATGCCTTACATGAATTACCCAACAGAAATTGATTTCGTTAACAAAGAAAATTTTCTGACAGGCTGGCTAGGACGCAGACGTCCGCTATTAGGAATTGAGTGCACACATTTATTGATAAATGCTATCCAAAATGAAATGGGGATGCAAATGTGCACCGCGTTTTCACAAGTATCACAGGATCGTGAACTTCGTGAATATTTCCTTCGAGGAAAGAACTTGTGCAAACACATCTTAGGCTCCATTCATGATGTATTACAGGAAAGTGAAGTCCCCGCGGTCAACTCATGGGATTACGGCGTCACTGATTCAACGGTTGCTCCGTTTTCGGAACAATTAATGCTATATGTCATTGGGGTCCTTTCAAATCTAGGAATGGCAGCATACGGTGCTGGTTTAGGAACTACCATGCGCAGAGATATTAGCGCCATGTATGCAAATTTTATTACCAAAACCGGAACTTTTGGGGAAGATGGAATGAATTTAATGATTGAAAGAAAATGGCTGGAGCAGCCTCCTCAATTTGAAGCTGCGAAATGAATAACAAACATGAGTAAAAGAGCAGTTTTCGACTGCTCTTTTCTTGTGTCAATCGAGAACGGTCTGTAAAATATTTATCAACCACACAGACTGAGGTATGTAAATGAAGAGGTATAGATTAATGAAAGATTACAAAGATATTTATAAGAAAGGAACCACTTTCTTTGTTATATCGGAATCAGAGTTTATTGGCGTAAAAGAGTTTGTTTTACAGACCCAAAATTTAGATGGGAAAATCATTCTATCTGAAAAGGAACTGAACTATTTCTTTAGGCAAATATTTTAAAATCTATTGGAATTATTTGAAACTTCATTCTTGGTAATCCGTATTTATCTTGTGTTCAATTATCAATTTCGACTCTCTATGCAATGATAATCGAGGAGTTGGATAAAATGTGGTCTTTTTTTCGTTATATGAAAAGGAATGACGAGAAAGAAAATTCAAAAATAATGTCCGTTCAGAAAAACTCCAAAGAATCGGAGATTGAAAAAATTTCAAATAAACTTAAGGAAGTACTTAGCCAAACGTCTAAGGAAATAATTTTTTTGTGCGTTGGATCAGACAGGTCTACAGGTGATTCACTCGGGCCGTTGGTTGGAACCATGCTAAAGGAAAAGAATATTCCATTTCCAGTTTACGGAACATTAAAGGAGCCTGTTCATGCATTAAATATAAAGAAAGTGTTGAAAGAAATCCATGAAAAATATAGGGAAGCTTTTATTTTTGGAATTGATGCCTCCTTGGGGGATGAAGGTCAAATAGGGTATATTTTTTTAAAAGAAGGCCCCTTTATTCCAGGAAATGCTGTTAATAAGGTTTTACCGAGTGTAGGTAATTACCATATGAAGGCAATCGTAAATTATCTTGATCCATCCTCCCCAGTACAGTCGTTAAATAATACGCGTTTGTATACAGTTACGATTCTTGCAGAAATAATAACAGAAATTATCACTAGGGCTGTTTATGACAATAGAGAATCTTCAAAATGAGTATTTCTTAGAGGAAGAAGAGTGATCTGAATAGGGGAAATATACCTAAAAATTGCTGTTTTTAAAGTAGATACGATATAATTGGTATAAAGTATACCGGTAGGAAGAAGGAGGAAAAATGGTAAGTAACTGGACGGAGGATAATCTTATCTCGATTAGAGAAAGGGTTTATATCCACATTAAAGATCTAATTTTAGAAGGGGAATTCAAAGCAGGCGATCGATTAGTGGAAAGGGAACTGGCCGAAAGATTAAACATTAGTCGAACTCCCATTCGTGAAGCATTATTTCGCTTAGAATCACAAGGGTTTGTTAAGACCGTCCCTAGAAAGGGTGTTATTGTAGCAGACATCTCTGAGAAAGAAATCATTGAGGTGTTTACGATTCTTTCATCCCTTGAGGTATTGGCTGCTAAATTAGCTGTTCAAAAGTTGGATGATGAAACAAAAGGTCAATTTGTTGCTTGCATTAAAAAAGTGGAAGCTTGCTTGCAGGATAAAAGAGAATCTGATTACTCAGATTTACACTTCGAGATGAATCATTTACTATATAGTTCTGCAAAGAATTCTAAACTTTATGAAATTTTAAGTGGATTATCAGATTATATAAAAGCTTTTGCAAAGCTGGGATATAAACAAACGGGAAGAGCAGAACAGTCTATGGAAGAGCATATAAGAATTATGGAAGCCATCGTGAATCAAGAAACTGAGATGGCGGAATATTTAACAAAAATTCATATTGAAAATTCTCGAAAAGCCTACATTGAATCTGTTAAAAAGGGCGATAAAAAATAATCATCATAGGAGAAAGAGTTGGCTCGAGCTCTTTCTCCTTATCATTTAAACTCCGATTACGATGGATGATGTTAGATTTTTCAACACTTTCGCAACGCTCATCGCTACAATGGGACTTGATTTAGGATTTTGTTTGTATGGTTCATTTTGAACAGAAATCTCAATTTCTCCAAAATAGCCCTTTGCCTTAATCGTGTGAATATTACGCTTAATAGTTGGATCTATGTAAACTTGAACGTTTGTTTTATCGAATCCGATTCCAGCAAGACTTAATGTGGCGGAAACGTTAACATTTTCAGGAAATAATTTAGCTGCATTTCGGGCATTACCATCAAAGATACAAAAGGGCTCAGTAATACTTTCAAGGTTAACTTTTTCTTCCGCAATCGTCCCGTACCAACTTTTTACAGGTTTCCTCGTAATAAGGGTTATCCCTTCAATTTCACCTAAAGCCCCAGCAGCAATTCTATCTAAACCACCAATAGCAGCAGAAGGAAGCAGAATTTGTTTATTATTTTCTTGGGCTGCTTTTTGTAACGTATTCAGAAACTCATTATCGGATAACGCTCCCACCGAAATAATCAGCAAATGACTCCCGCTAGCCAAGGCCTTTTCCCCATATAATTGTAAGGCATGATGACCTGCAGCTTCGATAACTATGTCTAAATCTTGATTGAAAAAAATTTCCTCATTGTTAGTGATAGAAAAACTTTGCTTCAACAAGTCCTCAGTTCGATCTGGATTTCTGACCAGAACACTTTTTAGTTCGATGTTTCCGGCTTGTTGTGATTGAATTAACTCGGCAATACTCTTTCCAATTGTTCCATAACCAATGATTCCTGCTTTAAGCATTTTTAATCCACCTCAATTATTTTATTTTTCTAACCGAAAAACAGGTAATCAATAATGATACCAAAGCTCTGGGGTACAGCTAAAAGAAGTTTAATATTTTCTAATTTTGTTTAGATAGAAACGTTTCCAACATTAACGCAGTTAAAAACAATGTTAGATTTCTTCACAACTTTCTGGTGATTACTATTATTACATGCTATCGTAAATGTAATAAATGGTAGATAGAGAGTAAAACTTCAGAATAGAAGGGAGAATTGAAAAATGTTGCATGGATTATTTGGTATACGATATACCGTTTTTATCTCTATTTTACCGAAAGCTTTTAAGATTAGCAATATAGTATTTAAAAAATACAAAAATATCAAAATATTTAAAATTGTTTGCATGTTACCATTAATGATGTTATTATGATTTACAAGGTGGGTTTAGGGAAAATGAGGAGGTGGCTTACCGGTTAAATAAATTATGAAAGCGTTATCTTAAATTATTGAGGATCCTTCGTGAGAAATCAACAGCAGATTTTGGTAGGGACTTATTATTCTTTTAAAAAGTTGAAAAATTTTTTATTTCATCTTGGTATACAATCTACAATATGCAATATACGACTATTGCAATATGACAAGAGTTAATGAATCCATTGTAATTGAGGTAATACATAATTAGCATGCATAAAATACCTCAGCTACTTTGTAAAGCTAAGATAACTTGTTGTTCAAAAAGGAACCTAGATCTAAACAATGTTGAGAGCCGGAGGGGAAATATGGAATTAACATTAGCTCATTGGGTATATCTATTTGTCACTGTAGCCGTTATTGTTATCATGCTCTTTAGAAAAGGTATTGTTTTACCTCTTATTATTGGTACATTTGTAATAGCTGCAGTTTATAAAGGGAGTTTTATAGCGGGGTTTCAAGCTGTCTTTAACGCAAATCTCGTTGCAGCTAAAGAGCTATTCAGTATTTTCTTAATTATATCTATTATGATAGGCCTCCTTAATTCTTTAAAGGATCTAGGGGCGGATAAAAAGATGGTCGTACCTATCCAAAAAATAATGGTAAACGGTCATATTTCTTATCTCGTATTAATGGTCACAACCTATGTAATTTCCCTCTTTTTCTGGCCAACGCCAGCTGTTCCACTCATTTGTGCTTTGTTAGTTCCAGCTGCAGTGAGTGCGGGATTACCCGTCATGACATCAGCAATGGTAATTTGTATCGCAGGTCAGGGAATGGCACTTTCATCAGATTATATTATGCAAGTGGCGCCTATGCTTAGTGCAAAAGCGGCAGGAATTGATAAAGCTTTAGTTTCAGACAAGGCATTCATTCTTTCTCTCATTACCGGTATAAGTTCTTTAGCGATTGTGTATGTAACGCATCGAAAAGCAATTACCAAAAAATCTGGATCTGTAACTGACGTAAATAATGAAGCAAAAGCAATCTTTGAAGTGAACCAGGAGCTTGCTGCAACAATTGAAGAGAGTGCTAAAATTCTCCAGATAAAAAATAAATGGGGTAAAATATTTGCTATCATTGTGCCTTTAGCGATGTTGGCTGTTATGATTTTTATGTTCCAGACCAAAATTGGTAATGGAGCAGGGTTTGAGGGTGGAGACGGTGCAGCATTTATTGGCGGGGTTGCGACGATCCTATTAGTATTGGCGACTATTGCTTTCAACCGTATTCATGCACTCGAAAAAATAAGTGAGCATCTTACCGAAGGTTTTGTTTTCGCATTTCGTGCAATGGCTCCCGTGATTCCCATTGCAGGTTACTTCTTTATGGGTAGTGGTGATTTTTCTGCGTCAATCCTTTCTTTAGGTGAGGATGCTGCAAAACCCGCATTTCTATTTGACTTAATCCAAGCAGGCCAAAATTATATACCGCAAAGTCCTTCTATTGCAGCGTTTAGTATTTTGATAATTGGAATTATTACAGGGTTAGATGGATCTGGATTTGCTGGGCTTCCATTAACAGGTGCGTTGTCTGGTGCGATTGCTCCTGGTAGTAACATAGATCCTGGTACCTTGGCAGCTATTGGACAGATGGGTGCGGTTTGGAGCGGTGGAGGAACACTTATTGCCTGGTCATCTCTTGTAGCAGTAGCCGGCTTCCTGCAAGTCTCACCATTAGAATTAGCCAGAAAGAACTTCTTCCCGGTGGTAACTGGGCTAGTCATTGCAACTATTTGTGCAGTATTAATTTGGTAATATAGGTTTTGATTTATTTTTTATTATAGTTTCTAGTTAATATCGGGCTATTCCAAAAGTCAGTTTAAAACTGCTTTTTGGAATAGCTTTATTTTTTCATTACAGATTGTTATTTTGGAAAGATGGAAGACATAATATGACCTGAAGAGAGGGGATTAAGATGAAACAAGAAAAGATAGGTTTAATTGGTATTGGTAAACTCGGTACGGCGATGATGACTCATTGGGATAAACAAGGAATCTCAATAGGGGTTTACCACCCTGTGAAATCAAAAGCAGAACAATTTGTTCAAAATTTTCAACATGGTTATATCTTGATGGAAAGCGAACGAACGGAAGTAGATGTCCTAATTCTAGCACTGCCGGCTATAGAGGTTATCCCATTTATTTCAAGTTTAAAGATTCATAGCAATTTACAGCAGTCACCTGATATTATCAATATGGCTACAAACCTCCATACTAACGAAGTTAAAAGCAAATTTCCATCCTTAAACGTTCATGGTGTGAAGTATATGGGTCATGGAAGAGACTTATTGGAACATGGAAATGGCCTATTTATAACAGAAGCTTCTCTACCTAATAAAATAGCGGAAATTTTTCAGTTTCTTGGAAAGGTAATAATAGATAGTGAGAATTGTTTAACAGAGGTAAATAAATTAGCGACTTATTTCGCATTAAAAACAGCGATAGATTTGGAGTCTGAATATACAAAAAGAGGATTATCACCAGAATATCTTAAAAGAGCGTTAACATCCCTTGCACCTGAGGTAATCCGGTCCTATAGTAACGGGACCCTGGGTCACTTTGCAAAGGAAATAATAAAAGAAATTCAGTCAGAAAAAGAATAAATGAATCGAAAAAACCAGGATCTGCTTTCCCAGTTCCTGGTTTTCCATATTTTATAGTCCATGTTAGACAGTAAATACTTGCAAAAGAAAGAGGTAAAGCATAACAATGCCGATATATATTGTCGCAAAAGAAGTATTCCAATTTGATACTTTATAAGATGTATCTTTCACTAGATTTGACATCAGACCTAATGTGGCATTATAAGGACCTACTAGGAAGGAAGATACCGCTCCAGCCAACATAGCTACTGTTAGAATGTGTGGATTAAGTCCTAGTTCAGATATATCCAATCCTCCTGTCATAAGTGCTAGGGAAACGGCAGGATGAAGACCTAAAAAGGCAAAAGCTAAAGGTACCAAGGGAAGTAAGATCATAAAGATTTCCACACCAGCCACCTGAATAAATTTCATTATCCAGTCATTTAACCATACATCGGTATGGGAGATATTGATCGTCGATATAAAAAATCCAGCTGATAGAAAAATAAAAAATTGATCTTTCATAGTGATAGAAAAGGCTTGAAAATGCTTTAGTAATTGATTGCCAAAATCTTTTCCTTTTTTTAGGAATAGAGACCAAGTAAATGCAAATGGAATCACAATTAATGAAACTAGGATTAAAAAGGAATAATGAAACATTGACTCAGCTAAGGAAATGGCTGTAATAAAAATAATGATTGCCAAGAAGATTTGTAAGATTCTCCTAGGTGAATTGATTTGACCGGGTTCAATCGTTGCTGCAGTTTCGTGAGCAGTAATGTCTTGAATAGAAGGAAGCATTTTTTTTGATTTGCGCGCTCCAATGAACCAATCCATCCCTAAGCCTAAAATGCTTAGTGGTACAACAAAAGGTAAAATCGATATCCAGCTTACGTCGGTTACAGAAATAACTATCCCGACAATAGGTGTAACAGGAGCCCACAATAATGGCATCGCAAAACCTCTGGTAATCGCTCTACTCATGAACCGTTCTTTATTCTCGACTGAAAACAGGTTCAATGCTGGACGAATGGAGTAATATGCCATTGGCAACGTTGCAAGATTCATAAAAATACTAAAGAAATAGGAAATACCTGAAGTGATCATATACAACTGACCAGAATTATTTATCCTTTTTTGAATAATTGTTTGTATGCCACCGCTATATCCGCCTAATTTGATGGGAATACCTAATATAGGAACCAATGTAAACAAAGTAATCAAGTCTAGCATGGGTCCAAAAGATAATATGTAATGGTGCCAATGTGATCCACTTTTCCAAAGCAGCAACACACCAAGGAGCAGAAAAGTGCTGCCCAGTAGTTTAACAGAGCGTTTAGCTAGGATAAATGTAGATAATACAATAATAAAACATAGAATCGATAGCAGGACGCTAAAATCAAGTTGAGGTAACAAAGTAGATAATAAATACATAAAAATAACTAGTAATAATAAAAATCTTAACATAGCAACACCCTGCTTTTTAGTATTTGTTCCATTTACTAATCTTGTAATCTATACTATCTTGGTATACCAAATCAATGATTTGTTCACCATTTATACATATTATACAATAAAACATTGGTATTTAGTATACAATTATGTTGTAATTTTCTCAATACGATAATACAATATGAGTAAGAAGGAACAGAAAAACTAGGAGGTAATGGGGATGTTTAATTTTCTATTTGGCTCAAAGAAAGCTTTGGAAAAAGCTGAAAAGAAGTTAGCACGGCTTAGAAAAACATTAAATTTTTAACTTTCCCATATCAATAAAAAGAACCGTCACTCGCGTAGTGGCGGTTTTTGTTGTAGTGAAAAATAAGCAAAATAAAAACCGGAAGTGATAGGGGTATGCTCCGGTTTTTACATGATCAATGTATGAAATTCGTTTAGCTTATAACACTGCTTCTGCTGTTTTTACCAGCTTTGAATGAATGGAATCTTCACTATTCCCTGAGGCTTTTACAATTTCATTTAATTCTTCTCGTGCAGCTTCAATTGTTTCAAATCTTTCGAAGAACTTCACAGCAATGTGGTTTACATATTCTTTACCTTCATATTCTTCAAATAATTGAATCTTAATATTTTCATCAATCACTTTTGCAATGGTGTATTTGGCTTTTAATTTTTCAAAGAAATAAAAGTCATATGTTTCAACTACCTGTAACCCTTCGTTTTCAAGGATGGTTTGAAACGTATCTTTATTCGTCAAAACAATATAGTTACCCATTTACAACACTCCCTTTTATTATTCGATTTAATAGTATTAGAATCGTAGGAATAAATAGTTGAAATCATCACCTCTCAACTTTGATATATTGTATACCAAATACCTTATGAGTAGTTTATCTCAAGTTGTCAATTTGTTCAATCCTAAATTTTAATTTTTTAAAAAATTATAAAAACTTCTTTTCTTTCTATGTAAAATGATTGTATAATTCAGAAAAGTATTAAAATACTGCTCTATATCGAAAGGGGATATGTTATGCCAAAGGTAATTCTTCATGTCGATGGAACTGTTGTCGAACAGCAAGTAAAGGATAATGCGAATCTAGTAGTTTTAGCAGGTATACGACAATTTCCTCAATTAAAGTATGGTTGTGGAATGGGACGATGTACGAAGTGTACTTGCCGCGTGATCAGTGGTGGAGAATCCATCGCACCACCGAATTGGAAAGAAATTAAAATGTTAGGTGACAGGGTAGAGGAAGGCTATCGCTTAACCTGCCAATTAACCATTGAACAAGATATAGAAATTTCTCAAGAAAACATTTCGATTCAGCCGCCAAAGAAGCAATCTGCTACACAAATATAGCAGATCATTTTTATACAATTAGTTGGTATACAAAAAACCTAATGGAATAAAGTTATTGTGAGGGGATTTAATTGGATTGTTATAACCTAACAAAAATGACGTGGCAGGAAGTAGATGAATCCTTAAAGACTGTTAAGTTTGCGATTATTCCCATTGGAGCCCATGAACAACATGGTCCTCATATGGCAGAAAGCTGTGATGCTGTATTAGCTGAAAGGATGGCCGAAAAGCTTGGTCAAAAAATGTTTCCGTATGCGTGGGTTACTCCAGCCATAAATATGGGAGTTTCGCCACACCATTTGAACTTTCCTGGAACCATTTCGCTGGAGCCTAATACATTGATTGCAATTCTAAGGGATATGATCTCGTCCCTAAGTCATCATGGAATCAAGCAATTTTTATTGCTAAATTCACATGGTGGTAATCAAACTACCTTAAATGTTGCATCAATGACCCTGACAAGGGAATTGAATGTAGACATTTACTATGCGAAAACCACCGCATCGGCTAAAAAAACAATTGGAAGTCTCATCACATCCCCTTTGTTTGGGCACAGTTGTGAAAGAGAAGTTTCAGAAGCATTGTATTTAGCTCCAGAGCTTGTTAGGCTTGATCAACTTGAGAAAGGAGATATTCAAGAAAATGGAAGATGGAAGCAGCTAAGACCTGGAAAGGCTATACAAGGTTTTTATTTTTATGAAGAAATGACCCAAAATGGTTGTATTGGTGATGCCACAAAAGCAAGTTGGGAATTGGGTCAGCAGATCGTGGAGGAAGCCTTGGAGAATCTCTCTAAGGAAATCAACAATCTATTAAATCTGAATATGGATGTTTATATATAAAAACATACTTTTAATCAATTAGTTGATTGATAGTTTAAAAAATTCTAAAAATTTTGTTTACAAATAAAAAATAATAGGTTAATATTTTATTAAGGTATACCAAATACAAAAGTTAAGTTCTATAGAGAGTGATTTCATTACAATCTATATTTTTTTAAAGTAATTTGGTATACAAAATATCAAATACAAAAAGGCAAAAGATGCCCAGGAAACAGGAGGAGTAAATATGACAGAATTATTATCAAAAGACGAATTTCGTAAAGAATTAGAAGAAGCAATTAAAGGTAATCATAGCCAGAAGGCTCCATTTACAGTCGCTTGGGCTGAAGGAAAACTTGAAAGAAAACACTTTGCTAGATGGGCAGAAAATCACTACCACTACGTAGGACCTTTCGCAGATTACCTAGCGTATATCTATCACAATACTCCAAGCGATCCGAAATTTGCAGCTGCTAAAGACTTTACATTACAAAACATGTATGAAGAGGAAATTGCAGCAGATCGTCATACAGATTTATTGATTCGTTTTGCTGAAGCATGTGGCACGACTGCTGAACGAGTCATTAACCCAGATAATATGGCACCGACAACTTTAGGTCTTCAAAGCTGGTGCTTCGCAGTAGCTGCACGTGAACACTTCGTTGTTGCAACAGCTGCTTTAGTAGTGGGGTTAGAATCTCAAGTACCTGATATCTATAGAAAGCAAACACCAGCATTACGTGCTCAATACGGATTTACAGATGAAGAAATTGAATTCTTCGACTTACACATTGTTTCAGATGAAATTCATGGTGAACGTGGATATAAGATTGTTCTTGACCACGCTGATACTCCAGAATTACAACAGCGCTGCCTCGAAATCGTTAGAGTTGGTGCTAAAATGCGCCGCATGTACATGGATGGTTTATGGAGAGAGTATCTTGAGCAAGACTTAGGGTCTTTAGTTCAAACCAACTAAAATACTTAGTTTCATACAAATAGATTGGATTTCCAAAGGATAAATGTCCTTTAAAGAATCTATCTTTCCTGGCCGTCATAATAATCTTGTAGTATCGAGGTTTTAATTGACGGCCATTTTCTATTAATAAAGAAAATAGGTGATACTTTGTTAACAACAAAAGTGAAAATGTTCAATAACTATATAAATGGTGAGTGGCAGGAATCAGTAAGCAAAAAGCAGTTTTTAAGTGTTAATCCTGCGAATACAGAAGATATTGTTGGCGCCTTCCAAGCTTCCACTGAACCAGATATCCTGGCAGCCATTGCAGCAGCCCAGGCTGCTTTCTCAAATTGGGCAAAGACATCTCCTTCAAAACGTGCAGCGATCTTAAATAAAGCAGCAAGCATACTGGTGGAAAATGCTGATCAATACGCAGAAGAGTTGACAAGGGAAGAAGGAAAGCATGTTACAGACGCTAAGAATGAAGTGATTAGGTCTGCACAAACTCTTCGATTTTATGCCGTAGAAGGTCAGACAATTACTGGAGAAACTTATCCGAATGATGATCCAGATATGAAGGTTTCCTCAGAAAGAGAACCCCTTGGGGTTGTCAGTGTCATTACACCATGGAACTTTCCGCTTTCCATTCCTGCAAGAAAGATTGCACCAGCATTAATCACAGGTAACACAGTAGTTTTCAAGCCTTCTTCCGATACACCATTAATTGCATTACGTCTTGTTGAAGCATTACATCAAGCTGGTATACCAAAAGGGGTCATCAATTTCGTGACTGGAAAAGCTTCAGAAGTAGGCGATTCTTTGGTTACCCATCCAGCCATTAAGGCTATTACATTTACAGGTTCGACTGCTGCAGGAGAAGATATTCACAAAAAATCCTCATTTACAACTCGAACACAAATGGAGCTAGGCGGAAAAAATCCTTTAATCGTCATGGATGATGCAGATATTGAATTAGCCGCTACACTAACAGTTAACGGTGGTTTCTCTTTAACTGGTCAGGCATGCACGGGAACAAGCCGGGTGATTGTATTAAAAAGTGTAAAAGAGCAATTTGTCCAAAAACTAGTTGACAAAACTAGTAAGTTAAAAATAGGTAACGGCTTTGAAGAGGGCGTGAAAATAGGGCCTCTGGCAAATGAAAAGCAATTGAAAAATGTCTTAAAGTACATTGAGTATGGGAAAGAAGATGGTGCTTCATTAGTTTTCGGCGGTGAACAACTAACAAATGATCATTTTAAACAAGGTTATTATGTTCAGCCAGCGATCTTTATTAATGTAAAACCTGATCATCGTATTGCAAAAGAAGAAATCTTTGGTCCTGTCGTGGCTGTCATTGAAGTAGATACATATGAAGAGGCCATTCAGGTTGCAAATGATGTTGAATATGGTTTAGCAGCAGCGATTGTTACTGACAGTCTGAAGATTGCTAATAAATTTACAAAAGATATTCATGCCGGAACCGTAAAGGTCAATCGAACCACTACTGGTAATTTAATGAATGCACCCTTTGGCGGGCTGAAAAATTCAAGTACATCTACATTCCGTGAATCCGGCCGGGTTGGTTTGGAATTTTTTACACAATTAAAGACCGTTTATATCGGATATTAAAATAGAAAGTTTGAGGAGAATAAATGAAAACAATATTGAAATTAGAATTAGAAGAAGCAAAATTAATGATTGAAGCAGCTAAGAAAAAATCAGAAGAAATCAATGTATTTGAAACCATTGCCATTGTTGATGATGGAGGGAATTTAATTGCTCTTGAAAGAATGAATGGAGCAAGAATTACCGGACCTGAAATTGCGATTGCTAAAGCATATACTGCTTCTGGTCATAAACGATCCACTCACCTATTTAATAAAGAGCCGAACGGTCCTGCGTTACCTGGAAACGAAGCATTTGGGATTCAACAGATGCTGCCTGGGAAATTTGCCATTTTTGTTGGGGGATTCCCAATTGTTGTGAATGGGGAAGTGATTGGCGGAGTAGGCGTAAGCGGGGGAAACGGAGAGCAGGATATTGCTGTTGGAACTGCAGCTCTCGAGGCTTTGCAAAAGCAAGTAGAAAGTGATGGCCTTTCAGTAGTAACACAAGCGGATATTAAAATTTAACTAAACAGGGACCTCATCCCTTGTAATTTTAGGAACTATAGGGGTCCCTTATAGGCTTATCACTTCAAAGGCTAGCTACAAAGGAAGGATGGAGAGAATCAATTGAATAAATATTTGGAATTAGCCATTGGATTTGCGCGCACAGGAGTTACAGGCTATGGCGGGGGACCTTCTACAATCCCGTTAATCGAATTCGAGGCTGTGAAAAAATATAAATGGATGTCAGAAGAAGAGTTTGGTGAGGTTTTAGCGCTAGCCAATACGCTCCCAGGTCCCATTGCTACAAAAATGGCTGCCTATATCGGTTATAAAGTCAAAGGGAACTTAGGGGCTATGGTTGCCATTCTGACACACGTTCTTCCATCCGTCATTGCCATGCTTGGTTTATTAGGTGTTCTCTATTCTTTTAGTCATTCACCTATTGTAGACGGTATGGTTCAAGGGGTTACGCCTGTTATAGGGTTTATGCTGACGGAAATGGCTTATCGATTTTTCCAAAATGGTAAAAAAGGTTTGGGTCTGTCGAAGATGATTTTGTTCTCTGCCATTTCATTTATCCTTATTCAATTGGTCGGACTTCACCCAGGAATCTTAATCGCCACATTTTTAATTTCTGCCTTTTTTATTGCTAGCCGGAAAGAAAAGGCAGCAAAAACTCCTCAAAAAGATGTGATCGAACTAAAGGAGAAAAGCTCATGATATATTTAGAAATATTTTGGTCATTTTTTATTGCTAATTTGTTGGGGTACGGAGGAGGACCCGCAACCATCCCATTAATACAAATCGAAGTAGTCAATGAAAGAGACTGGATGACACTATCAGAGTTCGGGGACCTGTTAGCCATCGCCAATGCCTTACCTGGTCCAATTGCGACGAAGATGGCAGGATTTATCGGGTATGACGTGGGTGGCGTTCTTGGATCCATTGTCTCACTTGCTGCTACGATACTTCCATCAGCTATTGCAGTTATTTTGTTGTTTAAGTTTGTAAACTCATTTAAGAATTCACCCAAAGTTAAACTAATGACTAAGTCTGTACAGCCGATTCTCGCGATCTTGCTTGCTGTGATGGCTTACCAATTCTTTTTAACAGCCTTCGAAAATAGCGGATTATTTCACCTTGTGCTACTAACTGTGCTCAGCTTTTTGACCTTAAGCAAGCTGAAAGTTCATCCATCTTTTGTAATCATTGGTGCCTTACTATACGGCGGTATCTTTTTATCTTAATCGTGGAATTCATGAAATGATCTATAAACAAATTAACTTAGCAGGTGGTATAAATGGAAGTCATATGGGAGGAAAATAATCTTTTATCGATTAGAGAACATGCTTATCTATATTTAAAAAAGATGATATTAGAAGGTGAGTTTAAGGCTGGAGATCGTCTAATTGAGAGAGAGCTTGCAGCGAAACTAAAAATAAGCCGAACACCGATAAGGGAGGCATTGTTCCGTCTAGAGTCACAAGGCTTTGTGAAAACGGTACCGAGAAAAGGCGTTGTACTCTCTGATATCTCGGTAAATGAGGTTACTGAAGTTTTTACGATTCTTGCTTCATTGGAGGTCCTAGCAGTCAAATTAGCATCCCAAAGAATGGATCAAGAAACCAAAAATGAATTGGATGAAAAAATAAAAGAATTGATAGAAATAGAAGAGAATGAAGAAGAAAATTTTAATTTTGAACATATAAAAATGAATCATTTAATAAACAAAGCATCAAAGAGTCCTAAATTACTAGAAATTCTTTCAGGATTAATCGATTATATCCATATGGCTGCGAATATGGGCTATGAGACAGCAGGAAGAAGGAAAGTATCTTTAAGGGAACATATAGATATTATGAAGGCATTACGTAATCAAGAAACAGAAATGGCTGAATACTTGATGAGGATTCATATTGAAAACTCTAAAAAAGCATATATTACGTATATGGACAGTATTCAACAGAAACTTCTAACGAATAAAAGTTAAGGCAGGCAGCTAATTTTTATGCGCCTGTTTTATTTTTAGCTTTTTTAATAGATTCATTAAAAATACGAAATAAATAATTAGAATATTTTAAATTTACGCATTGTCTGATAATTGAAAATATGGTATATTGTATACCAAGAAGAACATTTAAAGGAGGAATTCATAGCATGCCACAAATTCGATTTATTAATAGTAATAAAAACTTAGAAGTTCCAGAGGATTCGAATATATTAAGAATGTCACTTCGTTATGATGGTGATCTTCCGAATCGATGTGGAGGAGGAATTTGCGGCACTTGCGTCTTTAAGGCGGAAGAAGGGGCTGAATTCCTTGACAATGTTAAAATTCAGGAAAGAAGGAAATTGGGAGAGGAATGGCTGGAGAAAGGATATCGCTTAGGATGCCAGACCTTTGTTACAAATGGAGATATTGAAATCTCATGGGATGATGAAATTACCAAACAAGTAAAAATGAGAAAACCAGATAAACTAAAGCAAGAAGTGGCTACAAATAAGTAAGGATATAATAAAACTCGAACATATCAATTGAGGTGAGAACCATGTGGGTCTGTCACACGCATATGAAAGAAGTATTAACGGTATTAGATATTCCCCATATTAGAAAAGCTCCCTATAAAATTAAATGCTCGCTATGTGATCAACATGCATCTGCAAAAGTATATTATACTCATCAGTCCTACAAGGCAACAAAAAATCAATATATGAATATACAAAAAAAATTAAGTTAACCTTGAAAAATAGAATGCAAGAAAAAGGAGCAGTGGATGTAAAACAAATCCACTGTTTTCCTTTTTTAGTGAAAGAAGTTGTTAATTGTGAGAAAATTGTTCAAAATAGGATATGAAAGTTTTTTTAAAAAACGAGAGGGGGAAATGAAATGATAAAAGTAGTGGCAAAATGCAAATTGAAACCAGATGTAAAGGTAGAAGAATATTTACGTGATGCTAGGGAATTAGTGGCAGAAACAAGAAAAGAAGAAGGGTGCATTACATATGCTCTTCATCAAGATATTAATGATCCATCTATCATTACTATGCTTGAAGAATGGGTGGATGAAGAGGCTTTGAATCAACACAATAAAACGGAACATGTTAACAGAATTGTCCCTAAGCTTAGGAAACTACGAGAAAGCACAGAAGTTAACATTTATAGAGAAGTAGAGTAGTTTCGTGGAAGGGGGAACATCATGAAGTTGGATAAAGTTCGTTGGGGCATCATCGGCTGCGGGGATGTAACAGAAGTAAAAAGCGGTCCGGCATTTCAAAAAGTTAACAATTCAGAGCTTGTTGCGGTAATGCGGAGAACAGGGGAACTTGCGAAGGACTATGCGGAACGCCATCAAGTTCCCAAATGGTATGACGATGCAGACCAACTCATAAACGATCCAGATGTAAATGCTATCTATATTGCTACACCTCCTGGTTCACATAAGGAGTATACCCTAAAGGCAGCTAGGGCAGGGAAACCTGTTTATGTAGAAAAACCGATGGCACGCAATTACGCGGAATGCCAAGAAATGATTGCTGCATGTGAAAAAGCAGGAATTCCATTATATGTGGCATATTATCGCAGAGCACAAGCTCGATTTTTAAAAATAAAAGAATTGTTAGAAAATGGGGCAATCGGCGAGGTTCGGTTTGTATCTGCCACGCAGTATCAAATGGATTTTGAAGCGGGTAAACAACCTGAGCAGCTGTCTTGGCGTGTTCAACCTGAATTGGCGGGTGGAGGTTTGTTTTTTGACTTAGCCAGTCATACTCTCGATATTTTCGACTTCTTGTTGGGGCCGATTACGTCTGTTCAAGGAATTGCATCAAACCAAGCAGGCTATTATTCGGCTGAAGATATTGTTTCAGGTACATTTTTATTTGAATCTGGCGTTCATGGTGTAGGGAAATGGTGTTTTACTGCCTTTGAAAATGAGGATATAAATGAAATTATAGGTAGCAAAGGGAAGATTACCTTCTCCACCTTTGGGAACGAACCAATACGATTGACCACAGAACAAGGAACAGAAGAGTGGAGTTTCGAACGGCCTCAGCATGTTCATCAACCCTTAGTGGAAACGATTGTTTCAGACCTAACCAGTGAAAGTAGCGCGTGTCCAAGCACCGGAATGTCAGGTGCCAGAACGAACTGGGTTATGGGTGAAATGGTGAAGAACTATTACCAGTAACCAGGCAGGGGTTGTTGTTGTGAGTGATAGTAAAGTAAAAATCATTAAGTATCAACCCAACTATGCGAAACAAACAGTTGAAATGTGGCGGAATAGTAAGGAAGCTGCACTTGGTCAGAAGGAAATACACAGCTTTGATAACCACGTTGATTTTTTAAATCAAATCCTAGCAAAACAATATCAAGTAGATCTAGTATTAATGGATGAGATGGTAGTCGGAATGATTGCTTATAACGAAGGGGAAATAAGCCAGCTTTATATTCATATAGACTTTCAAGGAAACGGTATTGGCCAAACTTTATTAGCTAGAGCGAAAGAACAATCAGCTGGGCGATTAATACTATATACATTTGAAGTCAATAAGAAAGCACAACGCTTCTATGAAAAACATGGATTTATTATCATTGGTAGAGGGTATGAAAACGAAGAAGATTTACCTGATATACTTTATGAATGGAAAAATACTTAGAAAAAAAGTAACCAACCGAACAGGATTGGTTACTTTTTTAAACGATTAAACTAATATAAGTCTCAAAGCTCCGATTAAGGCAAATCCAAGAATAAGAGTTTGGAAGGCTTTTTGCGGGATAAGAGGGACCACTTTTATTCCGATCAACGCACCTATTAAAATAGTAGGAATCAACCACATATTAAACGTAATGGAATCAAAGGTAATCAAACCTAAACTGATATAAAAAGGTACTTTAATCAAATTCACGAACATGAAGAACCATGCACCTGTTCCAACAAACTCTTTTTTCGGCAATCCTTTCATTAATAAGTAGACGGCCATTACTCCGCCTGCTGCATTTCCGATCATCGTTGTGAATCCGGCTAAGATTCCCATGGAGAGGGTAAACCACAATGACTTTGGTAGAGCCTTAGTAAATTTTTCTCCAAAGCGTTCTCGACTGATATGCAAAATAATGAGTGCTAATACGATGACACCAATCAGTGGTTTTAACTGATCGCTGTTTATTTGATTAAGGACAAAATAACCGATAACAATTCCAATCAATACCCAAGGAATCAATGAAATAAGATATTTCCAGACCACACTTCGACGATAAAAAATAACTGCAAAAAGGTCGCCCACGACTAACATTGGCAGCAAAATTCCTATAGATTCTTTTGCTGGAAATACGTACATAAGAATCGTGGCAACAAGGATACCCATGCTGGATACTCCGGTTTTTGTAAAACCAATAAACACTGTGCTTAAAATAACGACAAACCATTCGATGTAGGATAATTCAAAAATGATGACTCACCTCAATTTTTTAATAATTCTCTATATTATTTTAAAGCAGAAAAGGATTAATTTCTATGATTAGTTTTTAATTAATTCATGTACCAAGATGTATCTATATTTTATTATTTTTTAATTCAGGATTTGCAGCGTGTGTAAAGATAGCATCGACTGTTACAATGAGAGAATATAGAATTTAACAAGATGTAGAAAGGAGTCGGACATGAAGAAGATTGATGAGTACTTCGAAACTGCAATGGAAGCCTGGAGTATGATGCAAAAAACATCGGATGAGGAAGGGGCAGAATGGGCAGAAAGATTTGAACGCTACTTTTATGAATTTATCGACGAATTAAAGAAATGGTGGACGACACTTGATCCAAAGCCAAAAGATATAGAAGAGGCTGAGGAATTACCTGAAATAAAAAAGTGGATGGAACAAATTCCAGCTCCTGTTCAACTAAATTTTCTTACGGAGCTAGAGGATATTGTGGATGGAGTAGATACAGTGAGGTTTGATTAATCCATTAGATAGAAGCTAATGGTGAAAATAAGGAAAACTCCCTTGTGAATCATGGGAGTTTTCCATTTTTTATAAATTTGTTTGCGCTTATCTAGTTCTTTTTAAACTTGCTGCCTTTACTCCTAGAACGAAGCTTTGCCATCAAATCATCCACTTTCTCCTGTTCTGTCTGAGTAGTTTGCTCGTCCAATTTCATTGATATAATTTTATCGTTTTCGATCGTAATCTCAAAATAGGACTTTTCCTTGCTTCCTGCCGGCAAGTCCTTGACTGGAATAATAAATTCTTTTTTGATCTCCTCTGCTAAAATAACAGCAAATTGTTTGTCTTCGATTCTGTCTAAGTAGCCCTTAATCATCCTAACCTCCTACGCAAGCAAGTCCTTGCGATTTTATATCTGCAATCCTTGCTGGACCAATTCCTTTTATTCTTCCTAAATCATCCACTGAGGAAAACGGCCGTAAGTTAATTAAATCTTGTGCACGGGCTGGTCCGATATGCATGATTTCCTGGAGCTGTTCGATGGATGCCGTATTAATGTCAATACAATTGCCAGCAATCGGAGTAGGTTCCACTTTTACCTCATCATGAGTTGCTTTTCCGCTGCTAGAGGGTGTTATGGTCCCGTCTTTTTTCGTCAGGATTGTATAATCTTTTCCGTCTGTTTCTACAATTACCGTCCCATGAACATCTGTCCCATAGAGCTGGATATTTGAATTTTGAACAAGATTAACCACTTCTTCATGGGGATGACCGTATGTGTTGTTCAAGCCGGCACTGTAAATTGCCACAGCCGGATTCACTGCCCGCAAAAAAGATGAGTGCGTCGATGTAGAAGACCCATGATGACCAAGCTTTAGAATGTCAGCTTTAACATCGATACCACTTTGAAGCATTTTTAACTCATCATCAGTGGTCGCGTCTCCTGTTAAAATAAATTTGACGTCACCATAGGTTAGTTTTAACGAAATCGACTCTTCATTATCCTGTTCACTAATCGTTTTAGGGTATAAGACATCAATGTGGAGCGGACCAACATCAAACTGTTCTCCCATTCTTGGCTCATAATAGTCCACTTTTTTCTCATCAATCGCTTTTAACAGTCTTTGAAACGTTTGAGAGGGATTGGTATTCCCTGATAACCAGACCTCACCAACATTAAAGGAGTTAATCACCTGATCTAACTGCCCAATATGATCGGCGTCTGGATGTGTTCCAACCGCAATATCAACTTGTGATACCTTCTGTGACCTGAGATATTGGATGACCTCATCACCAGTCCAGTTGCCAGCGTCAATGAGTATCGTAAAGTCTTCACCACCCTCAGAAAACTGAAACAATGTGGAATCACCTTGACCGACGTCAATGAAGTGAGCTTTCAGTCCTGATAAATCGGAGGGTGCTACTTTACCTTCTTCAGGTGTTTCACCGTTTTCCATTGGAACAGTCTTTTCTACAATGTTTTCTTTCCTTTGCGCCAAATCTTTTGATTCATGGTGTTCTTGGCCGCAGCCACTTAAGAGTAAAATAAAAATGAAGCTATATAAAGCAAAAAGGTAACGTTTTTGCATGCAATTCCCCCATTTCACCTATTAGCTTAACACAAATCAACCATTTTCAGACAATTCAAGTGCCGCCTATTCGTTTTCAGTCTAGTCAAAAATAAAAACAGGAGATTAGTATAGTAGTAAAAGGGGAGAGTGGATTTCATTGGAAATCATAAAATGGAAGAAAATGGATCTTCAAAATGCGCTTGATTTATTGATAATTTTCAAGATTTACAATAAGTTGAGTTAAGTTGAAGGTTAATTTAAATTAAAATAGTAATTCGTTAAAAGATAGAAGAAAGGGGTAGTTTTGATGGAGAATACAGCAAAACTCAAAGGATTTGATAGTAAAGAGGGGAGAGTACAGAAAGGAAGAATAAGAACTAGTCGATTAGGGAAAAGTAAATGAACTTAGATACAAGGTGTAGATGTCATGTACTATTTGTTATCATTCGGATTAATGATATTTGGTTTAATAGGATTATACGGTTCTATTTTTAAATACACAAAAGAACAACATAAAAAGTCCAAATTGACTTCGTCAGGTCAAGGTTTTGATGGTCTTCTTTTGGCAATACTGATGAAACTGCTTCCGTGGTGGATAGCTAAGAATATTCTTATTCAAAGTAGTGCTTTGGCTGTTTTTATTGGAGTCATGATACTGATAACAATGTGAAAATTGAGCTGCTCCTGCAGCTCAATTTTTTTTAATTTAGGGGTAGGTCTAGGAAATAAATGGTATGATTAAAAATATCAAAGGAGGAGTGAGGTAATCATGATAGATTATAACGGCCGTAAGTTTGTTTCAATTGAAAATACTGAAAATGGGGAGGTTTCTTCACAAACAGTCTTTGTATATAAACAGGCAGGAAAAATAATCTCAGCAACCTACAGTGGGGGAGAAATTATACAGGGGACTTTAATTGGGCTGGTCAGGGAAGATGGCTGCTTAGAATTCAGATACAATCATGTGAATTCAAAGGATGAAATTAGAGGAGGGAAATGTATATCTACTCCGAATATCTTGCCTGATGGAAGAATTAGACTATATGAAAAGTGGAAATGGCTTGATACAGAAAATGCTGAGGGAAGTTCCATAATAGAAGAAGTTACTGGATAAAAAATGATGAAGAAGTAGTAGGTTAATATAATAGGAAGTGCCAGGAACTGTCCAATACATTGGATGGTGCCTGGCACTCTTGTTTATTTCGGAACACTACTAATCGAGTTTTCCCTGGTCGTTGTCATAAAGTCTCTCCAAGATTCTCCGTTTTCGGAATAACATTTTTCCTGCTTCGGCAACATCATTAATGGAAGAGCGATTAATAAACGCACCAAAAATCATTCCTGCAATCGGAATCATTTGAAATAACTTTTTCCATCCAAAAGAATCACGGTAAGTTGTTACGACCTCTCGCCATCCCTGCAATTGCGAGATCATTTGTTGGTTTTGCCCACCTTGTCTAAAGGAAGAAAGCTCCTCTAAAATAGCCTTTTTCCCAACAATATCCGAAGAAGTAAATTGGAGACACTTCACGATAAAAATTCTTTCCGATTTTTCTTTTGGGTCATATCCATAACAGATAGAGATTTCTTGCAGGACTTTGAGTGATAATCCTAATAAAACGGGAATATCAATCGCCAGCGTAAAAAGTCCGCCGATACCAGTTGTTGCTCCTTGCACCGTGGCCATTTTCGTTCTGGAACTTCTTAGCTCTTCTGCAATTTCATCCATTTTACTAATCGGAACCTGTTCGAGTAACTCAATTTTAAGTTCATCGGATGGCGAATCTGGGGCAAATTTCTTCAATATATTTTCTTCCTTAATTAAATATTGCCCGCCTGTCTGAATGTAGTTCCCTATTTCATCGATGGCCACTCCGATTTTATCCTGAATGAATTTTGGGGTTAGTTTATCCAGCAGCATGAAGGGCAAACGACCAATTTTTTCCCAAAACCATAAATCCTTCTGTTCGTTTTCCCAAGCTTCAATCTTTTTCAATTCTTCTTTTAAATAATCTACTGATTCACCATTTATCAAAACAATTCCACTCCAATTTCAAAAAATCTTTACATGTATATACGTGAAACGCTCAAACAAGTTTCATCTACTAAGTACAATTTCAAAACTTCAATTTTAATAGAATACACAAATGATCGGTATATATACTACCGTTCCTTTTGGGAGTTTTTTTCTCAGTACTGAAGGTCAAATACAAGGTTCGTTCTTGAAGGAATATTTCCACCTATATAAAAATATTTATATAAAAAACAAATGTAAGTTTGTACATGTACATGATTTCCCTGTAGAGATTCTAGAAGGGAGCAAAGTCTTTGAATCGGAATCGAAATAGAAATGTACAATTAACTATATTTTTGCTATTTTGCTTACTAATCGTTCTGATCGTCCATGCGGTTCTTCATATTAAAATTTATATTGTGTACAGCACAGGACTTGGTCCAATATTCGTCATTGGATTGATCATTTTCCTAATCATCCTCCTATATTACAAAGGATGATTGAAAATTAACAAATAATTTGAATTAATAACTATTAAATGGTAAAATATAGCTCCATTGTGAATCAAAGCATCTGCAAAATAATTGTAGATGTTTCTTTTTGTGTTCGTTTGATTGGACGTAAACGTTGATAGGGAGAGGTGGCGGTTTAAGAGGATGAGTTCAAATAAGAAAAAGTCAGTTCGTGACCACAAAGATTATCAATTAGAGGTTGAGCGTTTAGAGTTTACAAAGGAATACATAAAAAATGTGTTGGAGATGTCGAAGGGGAATAAAGAGCAGTTCGTAGAAAACTTGAAGGAAGCCTTTGCTGATCTGGATACCTCAGATAGTAGTTTAAGTTACATGACTTTACTTACGAATGCACAGTATTTAGAATTGGCACAGAGTGAATTGGAACGATTGGCGAGTGTCATTGGAAAACCGTACTTTTCGAGAATAAATTTTAAAAGCAGCGGTGATACCGATGAAGAAGTTCTGTATATTGGGAAAGCATCGCTCTTTGACCGTGTAAACCAGATCCCGATTATCGTGGATTGGCGGTCTCCGATTGCTAATGTTTACTATGATGGAAGGCTCGGGGAAGTTACTTATGACGCTTATGGGGAAACCCAAAGTGGTTATCTATCTCTTAAAAGGCAATATGAAATAGAGAACGGTTTTCTAAAAGAGATAAGAGATATCGATTTAACCACACATGATGAATTATTGCAGAAATCCTTATCTGGGAAAGCGGACAATCGCTTAACCGAAATTGTCGCCACCATCCAAAATGAACAAAATGACGTCATTCGAGCCTCTCTTAAACATCCGATCATCGTTCAAGGGGCTGCTGGCAGTGGTAAAACAACCATTGCACTCCATAGAATATCCTACTTTCTATACTCGTCTGGATATCGATTCCCTCCAGAAAAATTAATGATTCTTGCACCAAACCGATTGTTTATTGATTATATTTCCGCTGTTTTGCCTGATTTAGGAGTAAACAAGATTAAACAAACCACCTATATCGATTTTATGAGAAATTGTCTTGGGAAGAAAATTAAATTATTAACTCCCAACTCAAAATTAATGGCCCTGATGAAAGGGGAAGAGAAATCAAAATGGTTACAGTGGGTGTCTGGATTTAAAGGTTCCCTGGATTTTAAAGAATTAATCGACAATTATGTAAATGAAATTGAACATAAACTAGCACCAACGAAGGATTTTATAATAGAAAAATCACTTCTCATGAGGGGCCAAAAAATCAATCGACTATTTTTACAGGAATTTAATTATTTACCAATCTATAAAAGACTGGATAAAATAAAAAATTTATTAGCCAATGATTTACGACTAAAAAAGTCCATCATGCTAACCAAGATTAATAGTAAATATGACGAAGCTTTAGAAAAGGCACTTTATAGCACTAGGATGAATGCTGATAAAAGAAAAGAAAAAGTCGTCACCATCATGGACACGAAGGAAAATCGTATTCGAACCGTAGAGCAGGAGTCGAAGGTGGCGATTAAAAATTATATGGAACCATTCGTAAAAAAAGATGTTTTTTCATTATATAAGGAACTGATGACATCGTCTGAACTTTTACAAAAGTATTCCCGTACTCTTTCAGAAAAAGAGTGCAAGAAACTCAGTCTATATAGTCGAAAGATTTTTGCCAAAAAGGCACTTGAACTCGAGGATTTAACTCCTTTATTTTACATGAAGGCAAAACTAGAAGGTATTGATGAGCCATATAAAATGAAGAGTATTTTCATAGACGAGGCACAGGACTACAGCTATTTCCAATTTGCTGCAATGAAAGAAGGTTTTGAAACAGACTTGTTTACGATTGTGGGCGATTTAGCGCAAGGAATTCATTCTTATCGCGGGTTAAACAGCTGGGAGCCATTAGTTACTGAGATTTTCCCTAATGCCAATTATCATGCTCTGCAAAAGAGTTATCGAACAACCGTTGAAATCATGCATTTAGCGAATGAAATACTTTCGATTATGGAAAAAGATTTGCCGATTGTACAACCAGTTATTCGTCATGGTGACAAAGCGCGCTTTACAAAAATTGACCCTGGCAGCCTTCAAGAGGTTAGAGAAAGATTAGAAGAAGATATTCATTTACTAAAGGGACAAGAACTGAACTCTATTGCTATTATTGGAAAAAATGACAGCGAGTGTTTACGAATATATAAGATACTGGAAAATAGCAATCTGTCGATTCAGCTGTTAGAAGAGAAGGAAGATATGAAAAAGGGGAGTGTTGTAATCGTACCTTCCTACCTTTCAAAAGGCCTGGAATTCGATGCGGTACTGATTGTTAGCTTAGAAGAGGCATACAAGGAAGAGGAGCTAGACATTAAATTGTTATACGTCGGTATGACGAGACCGATGCATAGGTTACATTTGTATGCGAGTTCGTTATCGGACTTATTGTTAAACAGAGTTTCCTCGGTTCATTTTGATACGAATTAATGCAGAAAATGCCAGGCGCCATTCATAAATCGAATGGTACCTGGCACTTTATATTTTAGATTAAGGTCAATTTATAATTAAAATTAAAACCGTGCACCTGCCATTGATGAGAACAACCAAGCGTTACTTGTAAAAGTTAGCTCAAACTAGGCTTCCCCGCGGCACATAGTAGTGGCTACTTATGGCTGCTTCCTTCCGGACCTGACCAGATTCATAGGTACCATTGCGCAGGACCCAGTTTTTCAACGCTATTTTTACAAGGCAGACCTTACAAGCTCAAACCTCAGGCAGGAATTCAACCCCGCTATGGCGGATTGCGGGTTACAGGGCACCGCCAACTCCCCGTCTAGCACGGTATGTATATGCTAGACTATTGCTTATGTTATGTTAGATGATAAAGCCGGCGCATGAAATGGCTGTAAGCCAGGTTCTGTTCCTGCGTGCTCAAACGATGCCAATCTCGCACAACAGGTGTAATCATATGACTATCAGTCACGAAGACCGATCCATCCGTTTGGTTCATAATTCCCGCTCAGATGGTGCCCCTACCAAAGTTTGGGTTGCTCGCTCGTGGGGTTTACCCGTTCCATTTCTCCTGTTTCCAGAAGAACTCGTCACTGTGGCACTTTCAGGGTACTCGGAGCATATCCATGAAGGACTTAGCATCATTTCCCCGCCGTCAGCAGTACAAAGACTGCTGCCCACCTTTGCAGATGGCACGAACACTCCGGGCATCTCAGCACCGGGCGAGCCTGGACTTTCCTCAACTCATGTAAACATGAGCCGCGATTACTCACCATTTCATGTTTGTTATCGACTACGTAAATCAATATAACATAAAAAAGAGAAAGTAATCATTAGGAGAACTGCCCCAGAGATGGAATATTAAGGGTTATTAGATGACAAAAACTTTCTTAGTAATCAATATGCCATATTATTTCCATTTGGGTTCGCAGTTATAAATGAAAAGCAGATTGACATAGATTTACCATATTTGGGGGAAAGTATTGGAAAAAAGGTCAAATGGAGAAAAAAATGAATTTTATTTTTCGTGGTATTAAGAGACACATAAAAAAAGATTTCAAACAAGTTCCTTCTGATCAGAAGTCTAAACCGTATGTAGGGGTATTTGCATCAATAGATGAGAACATTACTTTTATTAAAAATACTTTTTCTTGTTCAGATGATTTAATAATCAAGGAATTTAACGTGAGAAATAACCGGGGGATTCTTGTCTTTTTAAATACAATGACAGATTCGGATAAGATTCAAAATAATATTTTAAGTCCTGTACTGGAAGCGAATGGAGACACGCTCGAAAGTGTACTGAAATCAAAATTTCTTAAATCAAATAACTTAATCAAAGCGAAAGAAGAACTATTAAATGGGTCCTGTATCATCTTCTTTGATAGAGATCAAGAATTTTACAGGTTGGAAGTGGCCATCTCCAAAGATCGGGCAGTGATAGAACCGAATAATGAACAAGTGATCAAGGGATCTCATGAAGGTTTTATTGAAAATCTTTTGATCAATCTCCATTTAATTCGAAAATCCATAAGAACTCCAGACTTAATTATGGAACATTTATCAGTGGGTGAGCATATCCAATCCAAACTAACCATGGTTTATATGAAAGACCTTGCGAATAAGGAAATAATTAAAGAATTTAAACGAAGGATCGATTATATTTCTATGGATCATATACCCAGTATTGGATCTCTTCAGGAATTAATAGAAGATTCGACCTGGTCACCTTTTCCACAGATTTTAAGTACAGAGAGAGTAGATCGTGTAATAGGTCATTTGAATGAAGGAAGAGTTGCGATATTTATGGAAGGGAGTCCTTCTTGTTTACTAATACCTGTCACATTCTTTGCATTCTTTCATTCACCTGATGATTATAATTCACGCTGGATGATTGGAACGTTTATCCGTTCCATGAGACTCATGAGCATTGCTATTGCAGTAAATTTACCTGCTATTTATATTGCGGTCATTGGTTTTCATTTCGAAGTACTGCCGGATGATTTAGTTCTCCCGGTTGTAAGTTCTATTCGAAATATTCCATTTCCCCCATTAATTGAAGCGCTTGTCATGGAGTTAACCATTGAGTTGATTCGTGAAGCAGGGGTACGGCTACCAGCAAGAATTGGCCAAACGATTGGTATTGTCGGGGGACTTGTTATTGGGGATGCGGTTGTCCGTGCTGGTCTCGTTTCGAATACCATGATTGTCGTTGTGGCGATTACGGCGGTTGCTGCCTACAGCATCCCTTCAACAGAAATGAGCGATGCCGTTCGATTTTTACGTTTTCCCCTTATGATTCTTGCTTCAACCTTTGGATTTGTTGGGATTGTTTTTGGCTTTATGTTTACTTTAGCTCATTTATGCCGGTTAGAATCATTTGGTACACCCTATTTTGCACCTTGGGCACCATTTCGGTTAAAAGATATAAAAGATACTTTTATTCGTTTACCACTATGGAAATTTAATACACGTCCGCTCGATTCAAATCCGAAAATGTTGAGAAAGCAATCCTTGTCAAGAGGGTGGAAGACTAATGAAACTAACCGCGAATAAAATCACTAATAAACAGCTAGTATTTATGATTATCCAGGCACAAATTGGTGTAGGAATATTATCATTGCCCCATGATGTAGCATTAATAGCGAAACAGGATGCCTGGATTTCCACTATAATTGCAGGAGTCTTTTCACAAGCGATTATTTTCGTCATTTGGGGACTTTGCAGAAGATTTCCTGACCTTTCACTGTATCAAATACTTCCGAAATTACTAGGGAGAGTGTTCGGGAAAATACTGATTCTCAGTTACTCATTATACTTTATGGTAACTGGGAGCTTAGTTCTGGCGAGATATAGTGACATTATCGATAAATGGATTTTGCCGCTTACCCCTAATTGGATCACCATGCTTTTAATGCTATTAACCTGCATTTACATCGTCAGTGAAGGTTTAACCAGTATAGCAAGATTCTATGTACTGGTATCGCCCATTTTGATTGTATTAGTAGCGTTGATTTCGTATGCGATGAAAGATGCGAACTTACTGTATCTCTTTCCAATAGGGGAACATAGCATTTCAACGATATTGAAAGGTTCAAAAGAGGCAGCTTTCTCGATGTTGGGCTTTGAACTTTTTCTCTTTATCCATCCATTTGTTCAATCTTCAGGAAAAGAGAAGCTCGTCGCCATCACTACAGCAAACATGTTTGTCACAATCTTTTATACCTTTATGGTGATTGCAAGTCTTATCTTTTTCGAACCCAATATGGATATTGCACTGACTCCTGAGCCATTATTGTATATGATTAAGGCTTATTCGTTTCAGGTTCTCGAAAGGACGGATTTATTTTTCTTATCACTCTGGCTTGTTATCGTTGCGACTTCGATAGCAAACTGGCTATTGCTATCCTCGATGGGGTTGGCCAGCCTTGTTCGAAAAAAACACTATGCTCGCTTTCTCCCGTTTGTTGCTGGGATTTATTTAGTTTTGGCCCTTATCCCCGATCAAGGGAAAGACTTTGAACGTTTTAATCAGATCCTTGGGCCTTCGCACTATATTTTTATTGTCATTATACCTGTACTTCTATTTATTCTTTCGTTTATTTTGACAAAAAAAGAAGTGGTGAATAAGGCATGAAAGGCAAAAAGCCTATCTTGGTATTTCTCTGTTTATTCCTTACTGGCTGCTGGGACCAGCACCTGATGAAAAATGCGGTATTGGTTCAGATCTTAAGTTTTGATTTAACTCCGAAAGAAGAACTTTTATTAGGGGTCTCTATTCCCATCATTGAGGAGTCCTCCGGGGGTCCGCAAGCCATGGTGAAAAGTGAAACATTTTCTGCTAGCGGGCATACACCGAGGGACAGCCGTCTGAAAATCGACCGTGAAATAGCTGGAATATTAGATACATCTAAAAATAAACTGATCTTGTTCGGCGAACGTATGGCTGGTACCGGTATTTATCCCTCGTTGGATGTCATTTGGAGAGATCCACGAAATTCACTGGGTGCTACACTAGGGGTTGTGGAAGGGGAGGCAGTTGATCTGCTTGGTATTAAACCAAAACATGAGACAAACGTAAGCGAATATATACAAGACGCACTAACCAGCGCAGAAGAAAACTCGGTCATTCCAAGTCAAACGATCCAGACGCTTGCTTCAGAAATGATTGATCCGGGAGAAGATACCGTCCTCCCTTTCCTTAAAATGAATAAAAAGAAAAGCGCAGTGGTTGTAGGATTAGCCCTAATGGATGATAATAAATATTCAGGAAATTTACCACCACAAGAATCAACCCTCCTGCTTTTATTGGAAAACAAAAAGGGAAAAAACGCACGATTTACAAAAAAAGTAAATAATGATGAGCAGCACGTAGTAAATGATTATATTTCTTTTAATGTCCAAGATATGAAAAGAAAATTAAAGGTTCAAGTTAAAGATAGAGAGGTCTTTGTTTCAATAAATTTAGATTTAAAAATAAGCGTTGAAGAGTACCCAAAAGGGGATGTTCCAAAGGATATAGAACGTCTAAATAAGTTATTATCAAAAGAGCTTACTGAAGATGCGAAGCAGGTAATAACAAAATTACAGAAGGCGAACTGTGATGCATTTGGAATTGGAAGGAGACTGATCGCGTTTCACCCCAAAACCTGGGAAGTTCACGATAAGGATTACTTTAAAAATATAAAATTTAATACCATTGTTAAAGCTGAAATAATCAAACACGGAATTGTCCGGTAACAATTAAAATTAGGAACTACGAGTTCTAACATAGCTGCGTAGTTTCTTTTATGGAAAAGACGGAATATTCTTGAATTAAAAGTATATATGTATAGTGAGAAGTTATTAACCTCATGAAAGGATGATGTCTGAATGGATTGGCTATGGCTGGTTGGTCGGGCAGTATTTGGTCTTTATTTTGCTTATTCTGGTCTAAATCATTTCATCCAATTTCAAGGTTTAAAGCAGTATGCAGCTTATAAGAAGGTCCCAGCACCAGGACTATCGGTAGTAGTAACGGGATTAATACTCCTAGCAGGAGGATTGAGTGTCCTTACTTCATATTGGATAGAATGGGGACTATATTTATTGGTACTTTTCCTCGTAGTTTCAGCTTTCATGATGCACAATTTCTGGAAGGAAACGGATCAGAATGCAAAAGTAGGCGAGATGAATCAATTCCTAAAGAATATTGCATTAGCCGCAGCAACTTTAATGTTACTGTCCATTACCAATTGGACTTGGTAAATATATAATAATTATGATCTAAAAAGGATGTTCTACTGATAATTAGTTCCGTGTAACTATTGCAAAGATTAAAATTGTAATGCAAGCATGACCTTCAAATTTTAATGAAATTTGGAGGTCTATTCTTGTTAAAAGAAAGGATATCTGAATATTGATTTTACTTTGTATGAAAAATAAACGGAAAAATTCCGGCTATATTAGGAAATACAAAATAAGAGGAGTTTTTCCGCTTATCTTATCTAAATCTTTGGATTTTGTTTTATTTAGAGCAGTTAACCGGAATATCTCCGCTTATATCCGCTTCTTCAGCTTCCCCTATATACATTAACAGGAAATTCTCCGCCTATGATTCTCATACCCGCGCTAAAATTGATACTCTCCTTACAAATTGCCCTACATTTTATAGTGCGGCTTGATTGATCTATCTTCCTCTAACGAATTGAGCCATGAGGCAGGACCGCATGGACACCTTTCACACCATTGACCACTTGCGTAATTCTGAGATCAACGGCCACACTAGCTAATGCAACAGCAGCGGTTTTTTCGATTTCAAAGAACTCTTCCATTAACTGAACCATTTCGTTTAATGCTAGAGCCGCTGCCTTATTTAAATCTTCATCGAACCCAAAAGTAATCCAACCTGATGGTGTTTTGGCTCTGGGCAGGGAAATGTTCATATCTTGTCTGACGATTAAGGTGACATCCACATGGTCCATCGGACATTCAATAGCTGTCCCGGAAACCTCACCATCGCCCTGAAGCGCATGCCCATAACCAATTGAAAATAGAGCCTCATCCACTACTATAGGCAAAAACAGGGAGCTTCCTTTTACCAATTCTTTGCAATCAATATTACCGCCGCAATACCGGGGCGGAGGAGTGGATTGTATGCCAGGTTCAACAGGTGCAACTCCGATAACCCCCATGAACGGCTGAAGACCCACATGGAATAATCTGTCACCAATTTTAGTACTACCTGTCATTGTGTTTGAATTTAATTCCCAATCAAAGGGGACCCTCTCTGTATTCGATAACCCGAGACAGTCATTCTGCCAATTCTTAATCCCTCCAGCCCAGTTGTGCCCATACCAGCCTGGAACAATATCGTTTAGTTTAACCTCTAGCACCATTCCTGGCTTTGCCCCTTGAATGGCTATCGGACCAATCATTGGATGAATCTGAATTTTTTCATTTTCCCGCGATTCAAGCGCAATACTATCCTCACCTTTGGAAGGTGAGTAGCCCCATTTAATATCTGGTGTTTTGAATTGAAGCGAATCACCTGAATCTATCGTTAAAATCGGGAGATAATCTTTACTGAAAGAACTGTGGAGATTTTGACTAATCAAATCAATTTTGTGAATCAATGTAGTTCACTCCTTAACAGTTTGAAGTGCTGTGTTATACTAGCAGGATTACGATTTCAGTAAAAACAAAATAACAATAAAAGGTAAATTTTAAAAGTTTTACTTGGATATGATTTTTTACGAAGCGCATAGTGTCAGCTTGACCAATTCCGCACGTAAAATGGTATATTGGCACGTAAATTTGAGAAACGGCACGTAAGATATTAATTTGGCACGTATATTAGAAAAACGGCACATAAAACTAAAAAACACTAAAAAAGGCTAATATAAACTGTCTAAAGGTTATACAAGATTGCTCAGGGATTAGCCCGAACTTGGTTATTGGATTTGACCTTTGCATAAACCAGCTCATTTTATAAATTTTTGATAACTATAATAGTAGTTTGGCACGTAAATTGATAAATTGGCACGTAAAATTAGAAAACGGCACGTAAACTGGAAAAATGGCACGTATAAATAAAATTCCGCACGTACGACTAATAAAGTAAGTAAGTGAAAGCCAATTGGCACGATCCTCTAAGAAGGATGTGCCATTTTTACTGCTTAAGGCAATCTTTGTAAAAAATATTGACCAAAAACAAATACTGGAATATACTTTAATTAACAATTAACAAAATGTTAATTAATAAAAAGGGGTGAATAATAAAATGAAAAATCTATTTACAACACCAGATGGTTATACCAGTGATATTGCAGTCTTTACGATTACATCTGAAAGTAATGGTGAATATAAGCCTCCCATAAAAACGCTGAAAATTATGCTGATTAAACGAAGTGAAATGGACCATGAAGGCAATCCAAATATCGAAGCTGGTAAGTGGGCACTTCCAGGTGGATTTGTTCGACCGAATGAGACTGCTTTTCAGGCAGCAGAACGCAAACTTGTGGAAGAAACAGGAGTGGGTGGTCTTCGCATCAAACATTTTGGCGTTTATGACTCACCTAGTCGGGATAACAGAGGATGGATTATTTCAAACGCTCACTATGTAATAGCGAATGAATCTTCCTTAAAGAACCGCAAAACGACCTATGACGCGCAAGATATCCAGCTTTTTTCTATGGAAGAAGCGCTAGCTCTTGAACTTGCATTTGACCATCGCGCCATAATTGACGATGCCCTCTGGTTTATCAAGAAAGATATGGCCCTCACCACACTTGCAAAACATTTCCTCCCAGAAGAGTTTGTGCTTTCGGAGCTTCAAGGTGTTTTGCTTACGGTTTTGGATGACCCATCCATCTCCACCGATGCAGCATTTTTTAGAAAAGCACCAACACTTCCTTTTATTGAAGCAGTATCGGAAAACGGAAAACTTAAGAAATCAAATGCATATTCGAAAACACCGGCACAACTATACTGTTTTACAGATTTTCAACCGATTGTTTCGGTCTATAGAAATAAACTAAAAGGTTAGGGGAGAGTTACAAATGGGGATATTAAAAAATTGGACGCGTTTTGAGATAGGTTGGTTGTTCACCTTGACCTTGATTAACATTTACCTATTCTTCGCTTGGTCCGACTCACTGCTTGGTTTGATTTCATCGATTAGTGGTATGCTCTGCGTGGTTTTAGTGGCAAAAGGAAAAATCGCCAACTATTATTTCGGGATTGTCCAAACGTTAACCTATGCTTATATCGCTTATGGCTATGGCCTTTATGGTGAGGTTATGTTAAATGCTTTGTTTTACTTTCCGGTACAATTTATTGGTATCTATATGTGGAAAAAGAACAAAACCGAACATGGAGTTAAGGGAGAAGATGTCATAATTAACAGCCTTACAAAAAAAGGTTGGTTCTATACAGTATTGTCTATCCTCATTCTTACGATTGGATATGGCTTTTTCTTGAAATTCCTAGGTGGCAATTTAGTCTGGACAGATTCAGCCACAAATGTACTATCAATCGCTGCACAAATCTTGATGTTGAAGCGATATACCGAACAATGGCTATTATGGATTTCAGTCAATGTATTATCGATTTTTCTATGGCTGGGTGCTCTTATTTCTCAAGGAGGAAATGATTTTTCCATGCTAGTGATGTGGTCAGCATTCCTTGTAAATAGCATTTACGGGTATGTGAATTGGAGAAAACTATCGATCAAACAAGTTCAGGAGGCGGCCTAAATGACAATTGGTTTTATCGGAGGAAAATTCCTTCCCTTGCACCTTGGCCATGTGTATGCCATAGTTCATGCTTCAACGATCGTGGATGAATTGTATGTTGTTTTATCTCATAGCGAACTGCGGGACAGAGAGCTTTGTCAGGATACCAAAATGAACTATATTCCTGCTCAAATCCGGTTACGCTGGCTTTCGCAATTAACCAAAGAAATGCCACATGTAAAAGTAATAAGCATTGAAGATCATCAAGATAACGACAACTATGATTGGGCACAAGGAGCCCAATTGATAAAAAGTAAAATCGGAAAGCCTATTAATTACGTTTTTAGTTCAGAAATTCAAAATAATGATATTTTTAAAGAATTATATCCTAATTCAAGGCACAAGCTGATTGATCCTCTGCGCTCCCAGGTTAACATCGCTGCGACAACCATTCGGACGGAGGGAGTCTTTAAACATTGGGAGTTTATACCTGATTTTGTTAGACCTTATTTTGTAAAAAAGATTGTTGTGGTTGGGACTGAAAGCTGTGGGAAATCGACCTTAATAAGAAATCTTGCTAAAATCTACAATACAACTTATGCAACAGAATATGGCCGAACGCTATGTGAAGAATTAGGCGGCTGTGACGGGATTATGGTAAAGGAAGATTATCAAAGGATTGCTTATGGGCATAAGATGGAAGAATTTAAGGCTATTGAAAAAGCAAATAAGCTTGTTTTTATCGATACGGAAGCTATTGTAACCCAGTTTTATTCGAATCTTTATAATGATGAACACCAGGCGGTACTAGACGAAATTGCAAAATTACAAGATTATGATCTTTGGTTATTCCTCGAACCCGATGTTAAATGGGTAGATGACGGGCTGCGAGTTCATGGCGAAGAGTCTGCTAGAGAACAAAATAATCAGCACCTAAAGACATTATTAAATAAACATCATATTGACTTTAAGGTATTAAGCGGTAATTATGAGCGCCGGCTAAAGGAGGCTATACAATATATTGAAAAAGTAATCCAGTAAATTTTTTCTTCTGTCTATTACGCAAAATTTTACTAGTGCATGTTAAGGCTAATCTGAGATAATAGTTGCATGTGTTTAATTTTAAGTTGAATGGACGGAGAAAACATGACATCAAATATGTTTTATTATTTAGGGTTAATTTTTGTATCAATTGTTTGGGGGATCAATTTTGGAGTTTCCCGTTGGGCGATGGACGTGTTTCCTGCTGAGGTGTTTGTATTTCTTCGATTTGGTCTCGCCTTGCCTGTCTTATTTCTTTTTTTAAAGTGGACAGAAGGCAGTGTAAAAGTGGAGAAACGAGATTTAATAAAACTTGCTATTATCGGTTTAATTGGCGTCACGGCGTTAGAAATTATGGTGATGTACTCTATCAAATATACCACCCTTGCGAATGCATCTTTATTAAACGTTGCTCCGTGGCCCATTTTTGCTGCTCTTTTTGCACCATTATTTACTCGAGAAAGAATTACCGTGAGAGTAGCCATTGGCGGATTTATTGCGCTAGTGGGAGTAACACTGATCATCCTAGGGGGAAAAGATGGCTTTGATCTTAGTTCGGAGTATATGATCGGCAACTACATTGCTTTAGCTATCAGCTTAATTGGTGCACTATTTAATTTGGCATGTATGCCGCTGATGAAGAAGTACTCACCTCTTCGTGTAACCACTTGGTACGTTTTATTTGGTTCACTATTTTTATTTCCGTTTACTGTAGATAAATGGAGTGGTATCCAATGGGGTAATCTTTCTATCGTCACATGGGGAGCCGTTGCTTACAATGTGTTATTATGCACTGTCGCTGCCTTTGTTATTTGGAATATCTGTATGAAACATGTAGGCGCTGCCAAAGCAAACTTCTTCCGTTATTTTGTACCAGCTGCGGCGGCTGTGGCAGGTGCGTTATTCTTTAATGAATCTATTTGGATTACACAAATCATTGGTGGTTTAGTGATTGTTCTTGGATTAGTTTGGATTGGAACGGAAAGAAAACAGCAGATTCCACCCGTTATTATCTCAAACTCGAATAGATAAAAAAGGACTTTTATGAAATAACACTAACATGTAAGAATAGAAAATAGAAAAAGAGCAAGAACTACAATACTATCTTTTTACAAAGGTATCGACAGATTGATGGGAAAAGTGTAAAATAAGTGAATCCTAAATAAAAATCCACGTACTGTGGTCGAGGTTGTAGCACCCCTCGCTAAAAAAACTAAGACGAAGCAGCATTTCTCTTAGAGGTGCTGTTTTTTTGTTGTTCATCTTAGAGAGTAAAGGGAGAGTGGTTTTTGTGAGAATATTATTGTATTTAGTTTCAATCGTGACTGCCAACGTAGTAACGGCAGCATTTGCACCATTAGTAATGGGGATTTTCATCGTTCCAATGGGAACATTTTTAATCGGGGCTACATTCATCTTCCGTGACCTGGTACAAAACAAGTACGGCAGAAAGAAGACGTATATGTTTATTGGATTTGCACTATTATTATCGGCAGTAGTTTCATCCATTCTCGGTGATACATTAATCATCGTATTGGCATCTGCAGTTACTTTCGCGATAGCGGAAACAACAGATACTGAAATTTATTCAAGACTGAAATTGCCTATGAGCTTACGCGTCCTTTACAGCGGAATTGTCGGAGGAATCCTGGATTCTGCGATTTTCGTGGTTCTTGGTCTGAGCCCGTTAGGTGCAAACTTTCTTCCATGGGAAGCCGTTCCGGCAGCAATTCTAGGTCAAGTCCTTGTTAAAACAATCATTCAAGGCATTGCAGCGCTTATCATTCATCAAACAAATAATATGAGCAAAAATACAGTAGCACATTAAGGTAAAAGCCCCAACTCTTTTTAGAGAGTTTGGGGCTTTTATTTATATATTACGTAGTCCAACAATGTCTAGTACGGACTATGTTAGGAATATATTCTTATATCCTTCAGAAAAGAGGTGTTTGTTATCATGTTTTCTGTTACCGGAATGCAGACTTTCACATTCTTTTCAACTCCCCATGTGTTGACGTTAATTCTCTTTATTCTAACCTGTTTTCTTTTAGTGTATTACAGAAAAAGTCTTAAATCATATCAAAATATCATAAAATGGACCTTATTTGCTATCTTAATTGTTTGTGAGGTTTCTTTCCATTTGTGGTTAATTCTAACGAATCAATGGGAAGTGGCTGATCTCCCGTTACAGCTTTGTTCACTCAGTACGTTTTTATCGCTGTATTTATTTTTGAGGCCTAATCAGAAAGTGTTTAATCTGTTATTTTTTATCGGACTTCTTCCTGCGATATTGAGTATGGTCACACCGGATATCGTCTACCAATTTCCTCATTTTCGTTTCTTTAAATATTTCCTACATCATTCAGCCATTCCACTAGCTGTTTTGTACTTTATTCTCTTTGAAGGGTACAGAGTCCCTAGAAAAGCAGTTATTACTAGCTACCTTACTTTGAATGTGATTGCAGTACCCATTTTTTTCTTAAATCGATTATTGGGTACCAATTTTTTCTTCTTAGCAAGCCCTTCAGAAACAAAAACCTTACTGTCATTCTTCGGTAGTGGAATCATGTATTACATTAGCCTTGAAATAGCGGCGATCATTGTGTTTATGATTACGTATATCCCAATGGGTATTTTACTAAAAAGAGAGAATGGTACTGCAAATTGAATGGCAAAGTGTACAGCTTTATGAAAACCGTACAGTTTCTACAAAAAAGCATACAGTTTCTATAAAAAAGCGTACAGCTTCTACAAAAAACCATGCAGTTCCTACAAAAAAGCGTACAGGTTCTACAATTAACCGTACAGTGCCAATAGCAACACAACTGAATTGAGTCTAATTTAATTCTTCTTTGTAAATAACAGGAAAACGCCTTCTCCTTCTCGAATATTTTTAAATAACAACAGGAAGAGTTTGTACTGAAACTTCTAAATTGAGAGGAGAAGGGTAATGACGAACACAATCATTGAAAGCGCTTACGGTAAATTGCAAGGAGAACAAATCAATGGTGTATTTGCATGGAAGGGGATCCCATATGCGAAGCCACCAGTTGAATCACTTAGGTTTCGTGCCCCGGAGCTGCCAGACTCTTGGGAAGGGATTCGTGATGCGACCTCCTTTGGACCAGTGGCTCCACAATCACAACGAGAAATAATGGAGTTTTTTGGAAATGATATTTCAAATATGAGTGAGGACTGTCTGTACCTAAATGTATGGTCAAAAGGAGCCGATGATAAAAAGCGGCCAGTAATGGTTTGGATACACGGCGGTGCTTTTGTGTCTGGATCAGGGTCGAGCAGCTGGTATGACGGCGCTTCATTTGCTGCACAAGGTGATGTCGTTGTCGTAACGATTAATTACCGCTTAGGAATTTTCGGTTTCCTTCACCTTGGAGAAATTGGCGGTGAAGAGTACGCGACTTCCGCAAATTGCGGTATTCAGGATCAGGTTGCAGCCTTGCAATGGGTGCAGGAAAACATTGCTGCTTTTGGAGGGGATCCAAATAATGTAACCATATTTGGAGAATCCGCGGGGGCAATGAGCATTGGGGTGCTGCTCGGATTCCCATCAGCACAAGGTCTATTCCATAAAGCAATTCTCCAAAGTGGTGCTGCAGCAAATGTACATGCTTCGGAAAAAGCTACAAAAATTGCAGGTCACCTATTAGCAACTTTACAAGTAGAACCTACGAATCTTTCAAAATTAGAGGAATTGTCAGTAGAACAGTTAATTCAGGCAGCCGACCTTGTTCCTCCAATGAGCTTAGGACCAGTGATTGATGGTGTTTCATTGCCAAGACACCCGGAAGAGGCGATTGCAGAGGGTTCCGCAAAGGATATCACCATCTTAATCGGGACAAATAAAGATGAATACAATATTTTTAGTGCATTTGACCCAGCGTGGAAAAACGCAGATGAAACAAAGGTTAAACAGCTTTTTGAAAAAACATTTGGTCCACTGGTGCCGCTAATTTCAAGTTACCTCGGAGGGAACCAGCCACTATCGCAAGAACTGTATAACAAGCTGCTAACCAGGAGTGTCTTTACATATCCTGCACAAAAATTAACCGAACTGCAGGTAAAACAAGGTGCTCCTGTTTGGATGTATCGCTTTGATTGGGAAACACCGGTGTTTGGCGGTGCACTAAAATCAACGCACGCCTTAGAAATTCCATTTGTTTTTAATACATTAGATACGCCAAATACGGAAAATTTCACAGGCTCTTCCCCAGAACGTAAATTGGTTGCCAGCCAAATGCATCAGGCATGGATAAACTTTGCGCGAAACGGCAATCCAAATTCAGAAAGCCTTCCTGAATGGCCTCAGTATAATTTGAACGACCGATCTACTCTGATTTTTAATATAGATAGTGCCGTAGAAAATGATCCAAACCGTAAGGAACGGATGATTTGGGAACAGGCGACAATGATGTTGAAATCCTAAAAAGAGTGCCAGGCGCCATCTTATTAAAAGGATGGTGCCTGGCACTTTTTACAGGCTAGCCCCTATTTTGTAAAAAATTCACCACATTTATTTACTATTGCATTATAATATTAAAATATTAGTTTGATTTTTTTACACGCTCAGTGAAAGGAACTTAATAATACCTGTGAGAATAGTAGAAAAAGGAGAATTAAGTTGAAGAAGAGATTGACGAAAATTGGGATAGCTATTGTTTTGATTTTTATAATAGTAATGGGAATTGCCGGTAATTATTTTTACAATGTCGGTATTAATCGCAGCCAAGAAGGACCAAACCTTCATGGAGGGGGCAGCTCGGCAGCGGCGGCTAGTATTGAAGGATCAGAGGAACAGCAGGCAAAGATAGAGGCGTTAATGCAATGGACAGAGCAACAGAAGTTTGAGATCGTTCAAGTGAAGTCTTATGATGGCATAACATTAAAAGGGCGCTTTTTAAAGAACCCTCATTCGAACGGTAAAGTCGTAATTCTGGCTCATGGGTATAAGGGCAGCAGCGAACAAATGCCAGGGATTACAAAAGATTACTACGATATGGGATATGATGTTTTAAAACCTGATGCCAGAGGACATGGAATGAGTGAGGGGAACTATATTGGGTACGGCTGGCATGACCGGAAGGATTATGTTGATTGGATTGACTTTTTAATAAATGAGAAGAAAGAGAATACCGTTTTTCTCCACGGATTTTCAATGGGGGCCGCAACCGTCCTCATGACTTCAGGTGAAAATCTCCCTAAAGAAGTAAAAGGAATAATCGCAGATAGCGGTTATACAACGGTTAAGGCAGAGTTATCACATCAATTAAAATATCTCTACCATCTTCCAGCCTTTCCGCTCATGGAAGTAACGAGTGTCATTACAAAAATTAGAGCTGGATATACCTTTGAAGAAGCTTCGGCATTAGAGAGCGTAAAGAAAAATAAACTACCATTATTTATAATTCATGGCGAACAGGATGAGCTTGTCCCAACTGAAATGGGAACTGAAATTTATCAAGCAGCTTCTAGTGAAAAAGACTTATGGATCGTAAAAGGTGCAGGTCACACCGAGGCATATACGGTTGCTGAGGAAGAATATAAGAAAAGATTACAAAACTTTCTAGATCGTGCGACCCAAAAATAATTTAAAAGGATTGTCTTGCCAAAGCTCCCTTCCTCAAGGGAGCTTTCTTTTTTTCTGTTGACTGAAGTCATTTTTATGCCCATGGGTATCGGTCTAATCGTGGGACAATCAAGGTACATAGTATGAGATTGTGGTATTTAGTATGTGACAAGTGACCATTTCATTCGTGAATGAAAATGTTGAAATATACAAATTAGGTGGGGGAATGAATGAAAATGAATGAACAAAAACATTACAGAGATGATTTGTTGGAATGGTGTTATGCTGTTGAGGAAAATTGGGATAGTATGAAACCGAGGTTTTCAAAACTCTATGACATCGAAATCATTAAGGAATGGGAAGAATCTTGCCGCCAATTAAAAGCAAAGTTATCGGAAGACATAAATGCCGACATCGAAGACTATGAAACCGCTAATAATTTATATGAACAATGGGAACTGCTTTATAGAGAATCAATTGCTTATCCAGAAGATATTGAAGTCGATTCTGAGTATTATGTGGAAAAGGATGGACAAATCCAAATGGATGAAGATTATTTGGAAACAAACGCTCATCGTGAAGAGAGTGAGAGTGAATCTAAACAATATATAGATTTGGAGGAACTAAACCTATACCGAGAAAATTTGTTGGAATGGTGTGATAATCTGTACACAAATTGGAATAAAAGTAAACAGAGGTTGTCAAACCTTGTTGATAATGAAACTTTAGAGATTTGGGAAGGAATGTATTCCGACTTCAAAGAGAGATTACAGGAAGACCTGCCATTAGAATACGAAGACTATGAAACAGCTAATACCTTGTATGAACAGTGGAAAAATCTTCTTGACGAATCGTACTCTAATCAAAAAGAGGCTGAAGTTGAATGAAATGAGTTCGCAAATTCTGATCAAGCCATAATGGATAATTAGAAGAAAACTCCCTCTAAAAGTGGAGGGGTTTTCTTACCGATTCTAAATGGTGAAAATGAGGAAAAAGTAGCAAATTTTGCATTTTTGTGGCCTATCCAGCATTTTCATGTATAGTAGGGAGTAGAATCAATACACTGAAAGGCTGATAATATGAAGGTTGCAATTTTTGATTTTGATGGAACATTATTCCCTGAGGAGACGTTCCCGCTGTTGATGAGCCACTTAAAGAAACATCCTATCCATTTTCAAAAGTACCGGAAATTCTTCCTAAGAATTATGCCGGTCTATATAGCATACAAATGTAAACTTTACCCCGAACAAAAAATGAAAGAGTACTCTATGTGGTCGTATATTTCTGCATTTGGTTCTTCTTCCAAAGCAGAAATTGAGGAGTTTTTTTCTCAAATAGGCGGGAAGATGGGTCAAAACCTGAGTAATCAGATGTTACATCGACTAGAACAACATAAAAAAGATGGATACTACACGATGCTAGTGTCCGGAGCATATGTGCCGCTCCTTAATTCGGTCACTGAGGATGTTACTTTTGATTGTATCATTGGAAGTAATATACCCTATGAAAATGAAAAAGTGAGGAAGAATGCTCCAATAAACTACATATACGGAGAACGAAAAACTGAATATATTAATAACCATTTAGCAAACATGAAAGTGGATTGGGAAAATAGCTTTGCATATGGGGACAGTTTTACCGATTTAAATGTGCTTGAATTAGTTGGAAATCCTGTAGCGGTGAACCCTGAACCTCGTTTATTAGAAATTGCTAATCATAAGAAATGGGAAATCATATCGTAACCAAACAGCTTTTTGACAGACAAAACGAGAGCGATCCTAATCAAGGGTCGCTCTCGTTTAAGTTACAAGGTAGATAAGAATATAACGACCACGAGAGGGACGAAAACAATGATATAACCGATTGGATTAGCAAAATTGAGGGTCCAGCCAACGCCAAAGCGTTTTTCTACAAAAATGGAAGGATCATTTCGGTTGAAGTAAAAGATTCCGCCTTTCCAGTGTGTATCATCGTCGTAATCTGTTATTTCCTCTTTCACCTCATCGATAGATTGTTTATCAGAACGCCCGACCTTTACAGCAAAAACAATGGTTCCAGCTAAAACAATCACAAGGAAAATAATTGGAGTTACCATCATGACCGTACCTGCAAATAAATCAGGGTGAATCGTGGTTAATTGGAAGAAACTAAACATAACTGTTAGCAATAAACTAATTCCAAACATCAGCCAGCTTGAGTTTTTCCGTAATGTTAGCTGGCGAGTGCGTGATGCATTCAGACCGGTTGCACTTAATTTAATACCAGATTTATTCTTTCCAAGATTGATTCCTAAGAACATTACTTGCATAGCTAAAAGCGTTAGCGGCATTAAGATGGCTGAGATTGGCGTTTTATCCGTAAAGGCATCCGCTTCACCATTTATTCCCCAGTGTGTTGGAATTTGTTCTGGCAATAGGTCATATTGGAAAATCGTATACCCGATGACTCCAATTGTAATGATCATAGGAAGAAGGAAAACATACCAAGGAAGCATTTCATCATGTGATCGTACGGATAAATCAGCAACTTTAACTTGTTTTAAGTTTTCCGTCCAATTATTTTTCTTTTTTAATTGAAGTGTCTTTCCATGATAGAAAAAATAAAGGGAAAGGCTGAATAGAATAATGCCAAATTGTATGAATGTCCCGGCTAACACGGTTTTTTCTTCACCTGGAGTACTCATTAGTACCCAAAGCATATAGCTGGCTAGAACGATAAATGAAAGAAGGGCAACCATAAAGGTGTATCGCTTTTTATAAGATAAGAGTTGTTCATTTTTTATGTGCTTTTCTGGGACTGTGACGCCAAAGATGATGGTCCGTTTTACTAAATAAGGAGTAGCGGTTTGGATGCAAACGAGGATAATGGAGATAAATAGAAAAATCGCTAATGTCATATAAGTTCCTCCTTTTGTTTTAATTCTTCTTAATGTCATTAATTATGATTGAAACAAGCTCCAAAATTTGTTTTTGAGACATTCCCACCACAAGTGATTCTGCAATAAGAGGCATATATTCATCTTTTAGTCTATCGAGAGAGGATTGATTGAAATCTTGAGGTGAAGAAATAATCGCGCCTGATTTCGGAACAATCTTGATAATTCCCTTTTTTTCTAACAGGTGGTAGCTTTTATTAACCGTGTGCATGTTAACGCCAAGGTCAGAAGCAAAAGCTCTAACAGAAGGCAGTGAATCGCCTGGCTGAATCACTCCTCTAGCAATTCCTTCGATTATTTGATTGGATAGCTGCTCGTATATTGGGATGTCAGAATCAGGTTCAATTCGAATAATCATTTATTACTTCCTCCAATCTGTTCTATACATATTATAACACATCTGTTCTATTGTTTCTAGAACAATAACTTGTTGGTCTATTACAAAATGCAAATGATAAAATTAATTCATTTACCCATAAAATTACAGTTGACTTATTTAACTGTAAAAATTAAAATTACAGTATAGCCATTGAGTTTAGCTCTCTAAATTAGTTTTTAAATGTATTGTTTCTCAACTGTAATGTTTTTTGTTACATTTAGGCTGTTAAGTAATGGTTGAATGATAAAAAGGGAGTGTGTAAAGGTATGGTAACTGTATTTACAACACCAAGCTGTGGTTCTTGTCGAAAAGCAAAGGCATGGTTAGAGGAACATCAGATTGAATATATGGAAAGAAACATTATAGCTAATCCCCTTACGATTGATGAGATTAAATCCATTCTTCGCCTGACAGAAGAAGGGACGGACGAAATTATTTCGACGACCTCAAAAGCTTATCAGGAATTAAATGTAGATATTGAATCTCTGCCACTAAATGCCTTATATCAATTAATTGCGAACAATCCAAAAATGTTGCGCCGCCCAATCATCATAGATGAAAAAAGATTACAAGTTGGATATAACGAGGACGAAATAACTAGGTTTTTACCACGTAAGCTTCGAACATTTGTAAACATTGAATCGCATAAAGAGGCTAATTAAAACATTCTAAATGGAAATTAAGTTGCGTCCGAACTGTAATATTTATCATTGCAGTATTGTAAATGATATAATAATGAATAGTAGCAAAATCTATAATAGAAAAATGATGAATGTATAGGAGGCAGGTTATGAACAGTGATTTTACACTTGCCATTCACAGTTTAACTCTACTTGCATTACAGCCAGACCGGATGTCAACAAGTGAATATATAGCAGAAAGTGCCGGTGTCCACCCAGTTCGTATTCGTAAAGTATTAAGTTTATTAAAAAAACATGGTTTTATTAAATCAAAAGAGGGAACAGGCGGCGGCTTTATTTTTGCTTTAGAACTTAGTGAGGTTAGTCTATGGGACATCTATAAGATTACTTCAGAAGGTGCACTTCAGCCTAAATGTCCTGAATCAAATGAACAGTGCATTGTGGGGGCAAATATGCAAAGCGTCTTGTTTACCATTTTTTTAGGTGCTGAAAACCATCTGGGTGAATATTTAAAGGAATACACCATCAAGGAAGTTGTTAGTCTTATTAATCAAAAACAATAAAGAAGAATGGCTGGGCTTGTGCAACAGGATTCTTTTTAAAAAAACTGTAATAAAATAAATTACAGTTGATGAAGGTCTATGTAGAGAAAGCATGTTTAGAGCGGTACTATACTTTTCCAAGCGGGTGAAAAATAATGTTAAATAAAAATAATGTTCCAATGTTAGAAACAGGTGATTGGGTTAAGGGAAATTTGCTGAGTGGGGAATTAATTATCGGTTTTATTGAATCGCTAAGCAATGTAGAAGGGGTGGCAAAAGTCACGATAGTAACCAGTGACAATAAAGAAATAAATGGCAGAACAGTAGCATTTTTAACAAGCCAGCTAAAACACCTGCCTGCTGCAAATGTCAACAATAAGGAACAAATTCTTTTCCAAATTGATTTAGCGTTAGCAACAGGGGATGAAGAATGGTTTAATGAGCTATCAGCCAAATTGCATTCAATCAATCAGCTCGTAAAGGAAGTTAACGCATAAAAAGAACATCCATTAAGGAAAAACGGACAGGTGTGAATAACACCTGTCCGTTTTTATTACAGCCATCTAAATCGCATTTGATTTATATGGCTGTAGAAGATATTGTTCTATAAACTCCGCTAATCCATCATTTTCATGGTGTCCAGTAACAAAATCAGCTGCAGCTTTTACCTTTGCACTAGCGTTGCCCATTGCCACACCTGTACCCACATGCCGAAGCATTTCTATATCATTGGGTCCGTCTCCAATGGCTGCGACTTCATCAGGACGAATTCGAAATTCGGTAAGTAAGCTTTTAATAGCAGACCATTTTGAAACATTAGGAGCAAGCAGCTCAAACCCGTCATTCCAATCGACCACTTCTGCTTCCTTTTTAAACAATGCAGATAATTCAGGGCAAGGTTCTCCAGTCCGAACACTATATTTAAGGACATCTTGATAATTCGCCTGTCTTAAATCTCCAATATATCGTGGCGGAATTCGCCCAACTTTTGTCCAATAATCGATTTCTTCATTTGTTTCCTTACAGTAGAGTCCATTTGCTGTATGGATTATAACATTATAAAGACTTTCAGCGGTCAGATGGTGGAATCGTTCCTCGTTCAATCGGACAGTTTTCATCTCGGTAATTATTCCTGTTTCTTCATCGTGTATAGCAGCACCATTCAGACAGATCATAGGAGTTCGTAAACCTATTTCTTTATGGTAGGGTGCGGTTACTTCATAGTGTCGACCAGTGGCTAGAAAAACCTGTACTCCTTGATTTATGAGCCCATAAATGGCTTGCATATTTCTGCGGGAAATGCAGTTTGAGGCTTTAAGTAGTGTACCATCCATATCAATAAATATTGCACGCACATTCATTTAATCTGCCTCCTCATTGGTTGTTAGGCCAATCATATCATTTGAATATTAAATCTTAGTAAACACTGTGTATAGATTAAGTGAAGTTAATTGGGCAAGCAGGACACATTCTTTTGCAAGTTGTTTTAAAAGAGAGCTCGGAGTAGTATGTAAAATCAGTAATGGCTCCACCTACGCCAACTACCATGATAGCCACACATGCTATCCCCACTAATAATAGAATAATAAATCAATGTTAAGAGCCTGTTTTGTTGATGTTAAGGTTATGTAAAACTATTATAAAATCGCTAGGAAAATAAATAAGCCGAAAACATGCATTTTTTTATTCATCTCTGCATGTTTTCGGCTTTGTTATATTGCATACGAGTCTACTTACATTTTTGGATCCAATCAATAAGGTGAATAATACTTTTTATATTTGAATCTGCTGTTCGGTTGTTTCTGCCATTCTTTGTTTCTTTGATTTTTTAAAATACAATAATTCGTACACACATGGGATAACGATCAACGTCAAGAGGGTAGCGAGGGCCAGCCCACCAATCACGACTATCGCCAAGCTTTGGGAAACCAAGCTTCCAGACTGAGGTTCCTTAAGCAATAGTGGAATCATCGCACATATGGTTGCAACGGCGGTCATCAAAATCGGCCTCATTCTAGTAGCAGTCGCTTCAATAAGTGCTTCACGGATCGTCATATTTTCTTCATTTTGTCTCACACGGTCAATCAGAACAATCGCATTGGTCACTACAATTCCAATCAGCATAAGTGCTCCAAGCAAGGCGGTGATATCAACGGATATCCGGCTGATCAAGATTCCTAAAATAGCACCGATGGCTGCAAGGGGCAGGGAGGTTAAAATCGCGATTGGTGCTTTAATCGACTTAAACGTGATAACCATAATCAAGAACACAATTCCGATTGAAACAAGCATCGTAAAGAAAAGATCGGTAAAATCCTCCATTTGCTGGGTACTTGCTCCTCCAACGAGAATTTCTACATCCTCAGGAAGGTCCATCCCTTTATTTCCTTTTTGATCTCCGAATAATTCTAGGTTAATCTTGGTAGAGATTTCAGAGAGTTTTGCAGGATCGACGGATGCTGTGACCCGAAGATACGTTTCTCCATCTTTATGGAATTGGCTAGTTGAACTCTCAGTCTCTTTTAAGGCTGCAATTTCAGAAACAGGTATCATCCCGTTTTCGGTCATGATTGGGATGTTTTTTAAGTCAGCTTCTGTTTCTGTGTTTAGTAAAGGTTCAAGAACAACCATCGTTTGTTTTTCATTTACCGTGATGGTTCCAAGATGTGTTTGATTTAGCATGACTCCAAGCTGTTGGGCGATTTGCTGTGTATTACCTTTTGCAGGATCTACGACGAGAGAGTAGACAGTTTTCTTTTCATCTTGATTCGTAGTTACTTCCTCGACACCATCAATATCAGACACGGTTTCTTTAATACGGTTTGCTGTTTTTTCAAGCTGTTCGATATCCTCACCAACCACATCGATGGTAATATTGGTTGCTGAGCCGCCCATCATAAACGAAGCTGTGGCGACTTCTAATACTGCACCCTTATAATCGTCCTTTTTCTTTTCAATTTCTTTTAGAACCTTATCTGTATCGTCTTTATCTTTTAATAGAATACTAATGACCGCTTCGGTTGGCGAACCGATTTGACCAAATTGAGCGAAATCCGCGGAAGAACCTACTTGGTTGAAAACATATTCAACCTCATTCATTTCAGTTATTGAATTTTCAAGCTCAATAGCCTTTTCTTTGACTGTTTCAAAAGGTGTTTCATTTGGGTATTTCAAGGTGGCTGAAACAAAGTCGGCAGTAGAATTGTCAACGGCACCCTTCGGTACGGCAAAGTATGCACCTATCGATCCAGCAAACAATAGGAAGGAAATCGTAAATACAATCCATTTATGATTTAAAGACCATTTCACTGCTTTTGGAAAGCGTACCGCTGGTTTATGTTCTGGAAGTTTCGTATTTTTCAATAAACCAGCACTCATTAACGGTACCAATGTTAAGGCAACCAATAACGAGGCAAGCAGGGAATAGGTAACCGTTAAGGCAAATGGTAAAAGGAATTCTTGTAGTCCGCCGTTTAATAAACTCATTGGCAAGAAAACCGCGACCGTTGTTAACGTGGAGGCGGTAATCGCAACACCTACTTGTTTCGTTGCGTCGATCACCATTTGAACGGAGAATTTCTCTGTCTGCATTTTGCGGTAAATATTTTCAATGACAACAATACTGTCGTCAACAAGCCGCCCAACCGCAACGGCCACACCGCCAAGTGTTAAAATGTTTAACGTTACCCCGGAACGTGAAAGCAGGAACAGAGTAAAACAAAGTGATAGCGGAATAGATACAATCGTAATAAACGTTGTTCTGATATTACGTAAAAAGATCATAATCACAATCGTTGCAAATAAAGCACCTAACAGGACTTCTTTCATCATCGTTTGTACAGATGTTTCAACCATATCAGCTGAAGCAACATAGATGGTAGATTCTTGTGAATCGTATTTTTTGTTAATTTCTTTTGTTACTTTTTCAATTTCTTTACTAATGGTTACAGCGTTTGAATTACTGTCCTTCGTAATACTGATGCTTAATGCTTCTTCACCGTCGAAACGGTTGAGAAAATTGGATTGTTTTGTTTCTTTAATCGAAGAAATATCTTCTAGGGTTACGTTTGGTGCAACTGGCAGCTGTTTAAGTTTTTCGAGACTTGATACGTCGCCAATCACCTTAATATTGCTTGTTTTTCCGTCAATACTCTTTTCGCCGACTGCTAGGGCGCTGTTTTGACCTTGAAGAATTCCCAGTACACTTTGAAGGGATACTTGGTTTTGTGCTAACTTTTGATTATCTATTTTTAATGAAATCACAGGATCAACTAACCCATAGGTTTGAACTTGAGCAACACCGTCAATGTCTTTATATAACGGTTCAATTTTTTCTTTTACCAATTCCAGGTTTTCGGTGGTGAGGCCATCTTTAAAGGTTACAGCGATGTTGGAGATTGGAATCATGGAGGTATTTAGCTGCGAAATGATGGGCTTTGATATGTAAGCTGGAAGTGCCACATTTGATAATGCCTCTTGAACATCTAATTTTGCTTGTTTCATGTCTGAACCAGCTTCAAAAAATAAATCTACTTTTGAAAAGCCGTCTCCCGTTGTGGAGTAAATCGAATTTTTCCCTTTAATTCCGGTAACAGCCCGTTCAATCGGAGAAGTAACATCACTTTCCATTGTTTTTGAATCTGTTCCCTGCCCCATCGTTATAATGGTTACTTGCGGATTGTCTGCGGAAGGCAAGAACTCCATCGGTAATCTAAAATAACTAACAACCCCAATGATTAACACTAATATAGTCATCAATGAGACAGCGGCTTTATTTTGAAAAGCCCATTTCGTAAACATCGACATAGGTACATCTCCCTTTTAATATAGATAGAAAGTCCAAAATGAATCTTAACACAATTTTGTAAAAGCAGTCATTATTTACCAAAAAAATTCAAAAGTTTAACAATATCTTAATGAATTTAATCACACCGCCTCCATTGGTAGTTATATTTGACTATTTCGTCGATCCTGCTACCTAAATATCCCATATTTTCCTTGTTTTGAGGAGACTGAATTTTTTCTACGACTTAAGTCTTACTGTAGTTATGTGGCAGGATAACGGAACGAGGTTCAAGAATTTATGATGATGGAAATGTTTGATATGATGATAAAGAAGGGAGTGTAATACGATGGATTTTGAAATGGTTATGCAGGAACTGCAGACGCTCGGTAAGGAACGAATGAAAAAGATGTACATAAGCAATGGGGCGCACGAGCCGGTATTTGGGGTGGCTACAGGTGCCATGAAGCCGCTCGCAAAGAAAATTAAGATAAATCAGCCCTTGGCTGAGCAGCTATACGCCACTGGAAACTACGATGCCATGTATTTTGCAGGCATCATTGCGGACCCAATGACAATGACGGAGGCGGATTTTGAACGTTGGATGGATGGGGCGTATTTTTATATGCTCTCGGATTATGTAGTCGCCGTAACTTTGGCAGAAGCCGATATTGCGCAAGTTGTTGCCGATAAATGGATCGCAAGCGGGGAAGAACTTAGAATGTCAGCGGGCTGGAGCTGTTATTGCTGGCTTTTGGGCAATCGCCCGGACAGCGAATTTAGTGCAAGCAAGATTGCCCGTATGCTTGAACAGGTGAACGATACGATTCACGATTCTCCAGAACGAACAAAATCAGCTATGAATAATTTTATCTACACAGTCGCAATTTCTTATTTGCCGCTCCATGAAAAGGCGGTTGAAACCGCAAAGGCTGTAGGTCCAGTCGAAGTCAAGCGGGACAAGAAAAAAAGCAGTATTCTGCTTGCATCCGAAAATATTCAAAAGGAATTGGATAGAGGGAAGCTTGGTTTCAAACGCAAATATGTAAGGTGTTAGCATAGCAACGAATGGAATGCTGGCGAAAGTTCAAGCTTAATGGCCATTTATGAGATAAAGAATGATTTGATTGCAAAGGTTTGGTATATAAGGGAATAATGAAATATATCTATTGTAATGAATCCGCGACCATGTTAATATAAAATTAAATTGTGAACAAATTGTGAAATATCATTTCTCATAAAATATGAGACTCTACTAATACGAAACAGCGACCCTGTTTATCGGTTAAGAGAGCTTACTCTCATATTGTAGGTACATACCATAACTGTTGGTACTTAGCAGCGTTCCTGTTTAAGGCAAACCGTTATAAGGATTCTTTTTGGATTCCGTTTTTTGGAATTCTTGATATGAATCTTTATGACGGTTTTTTTGTTTTTTTTACGATTTGTTTAATGAAAATGTTTACATTGGGGAGAGGTCTTAATGAAAAAGAGAAAAAACCGGTGGCTAATTGCCTTATCAGCGGTCGGAATTCACATTTCAATTGGTTCCGTCTATGCTTGGAGTAATTTTACTGCCCCGCTAAAAGAATTATTTGGCTGGTCTGATTCAGAAGTGGCACTAACATTTAGTATTGCGATTTTATTTTTAGGCTTGTCTGCTGCTTTCCTGGGGCACTTTGTAGAGAAGCATGGTCCAAGAAAAGCGGGATTACTTGCAGCAACATTCTTTGGTATTGGTATCATTGGTTCAGGTCTTGCTGTTAACTTAGGTTCAAAATCGTTATTATACTTTTTTTACGGTGCGCTTGGCGGCATTGGCTTAGGGGTAGGCTATATTGCTCCCGTTTCAACGCTGGTAAAATGGTTCCCAGATCGACGAGGATTAGCGACTGGACTCGCGATCATGGGCTTTGGGTTTGCAGCTGCAATCAGCAGCCCGATTATGAACATGCTGATCACTTCTGTGGGTGTTGCAAATACATTTTTCATATTAGGGAGCTCTTATTTTGTCATTATGACTCTTTCTTCTCTTTATCTTGAAAAGCCAGAGGAAGGGTGGATGCCAGAAGGCTTTAAAGAAAAAATCCAAAATGGAAAAGCGAAACCAACAATGGATTTATCTCAGCTTATGGCGAATGAGGCTGTAAAAACAAAAAGGTTCTGGTATTTGTGGATGATGTTATTCATTAACATTACTTGCGGTATCGCCATTTTAGCAGTTGCTAAACCGCTTGCGATGGAAAGTATTGGAATTGATATGGCGGCTGCAGCAGCCCTGGTTGGAGCAATTGGAATTTTTAACGGTCTAGGTCGAATTGGCTGGGCAAGCCTTTCAGATATAATAGGAAGACCTACTACTTACACGGCTTTTTTTGTTCTGCAGATGATCATCTTCTTTATCCTTCCAGATGTATCGATTAATTGGTTGTTTATCTGCCTGTTAATTGTCGTGTACACCTGTTATGGCGGTGGCTTTTCAGCAGTACCGGCATTTATTGGAGACATTTTTGGTACGAAGCAGTTGGGAGCCATTCATGGTTACATCTTAACCGCATGGGCAGCAGCAGGACTGGTTGGTCCATTATTTGCTGCATGGATTAAGGATACAACAGGAAGCTACTCCGGCAGCTTAACATTTTTCTCAGGATTATTCGTGGTCGCACTTATCATCTCCCTACTGATTCGACTTGATATTAAGAAATTGAAGGCACAACAAGGTGTTGATTCATCATCAAAAAATCAAGCAAGTTAGTAATCTGGCTAATAATATTGTATACTTATCCCATAAAAACAACATTAGCACAGTGAATATAAGAATTAAATGTAAGTGAAATGAGATGAAAATCATAGTGAATAAATATGAAGCAGAATTTAGTAATATTGTTCGCGCGTATCGAAAACGCCATATGGGAAAAGGCCCAAGTCAAGTGAGAACAACCTTTTGTAAGTGCTGGGCAATTTCTGAATTAGAAGGAAATTTATCACCGATTGAAAAATTTATTGCAACAGCAGATGATGGAAAACAAATGCTCCGTGCTGCTAGAACGGAAATGGTCAAAGAGATTTATAAGAAAAACCATCCTGTTGAAATGGAGGAACTGTTAGGTGCTAACTTCCTTCATGTATTTGTCGATATTGATATTGAAGAGGACAGAGGGATGTCGATCTTCGTTTTTGATCAAGATATTGAAAAAAAGTTTACAGAATTGTAACGAATACTTCTACCCAACTACATTTTGTTGGCACTTGGCAGCGAACCTGTTAAAGACTAACCACCTCGGAGAATTCACCTTAGTATTAAAGGCTCTCCTTGGTGGTTTTTTAATTGGTTATTTAGAATTGGGAACTCTAGAGGAGGAAATATAAATGGGAAAAACATTACATCCAGGACCACAAAAGAAAGCAAAAATGCCTGCTCCTGAACATTGGGTAAGTCCAATTCCGTTTGGATTAGGAAAAATTAAGCCAAAACATATTCGTGATACGATGAAAATCGCATGGGATAATCGAGATAATATAGGCTATGCAGCAGACATTATTACGAAAGGTGTTTGTGACGGCTGTGCACTTGGTGTATCTGGTTTATATGATCAGACATTGGAAGGACCGCATGTTTGTACGACACGTATGAATGTTTTAAGGCTAAATACGATGCCTGCCATTAAGCCGGAAATTCTTCATGCCGATATAGATGAATTAAGAAAGTATGATAGCACGGAACTCCGAAAACTCGGCCGTATTCCTTATCCGATGATTCGCAGAAAAGGAGAACGAAAATTTTCTAGGATTGAATGGGATGAGGCTATGGATTTAATAGCTGACAAAATGAAAAGGTTGAATCCAAAGCAATATTCGTTTTATCTAACTGCTCGTGGAATTACCAATGAAAGCTATTATGTTGCTGCAAAAGTAGCACGTTTTCTTGGTACAAATCACATAGATAACGCTTCAAGAATTTGTCATGCTCCAAGTAAGACAGCTTTAAAACGCTCGATTGGAGTAGGGGCTTCGACATCGAATTATTTGGATTGGATCGGAACTGATGTCTTATTGTTTTGGGGGAGTGTCGCTTCAAACTCTTCACCTGTATCTTCAAAATACATGCTTGAAGCAAAGAAAAAGGGAACCAAAATTATCGTTGTCAACCCATACCGTGAGCCGGCAATGGATAAATATTGGATTCCTTCTAATCCTGAGTCTGCCTTATTCGGAACGAAAATTGCCGATGATTTCTACCAAGTCAATATTGGCGGAGATATTGCCTTTATGCATGGAATTATGAAGCATTGGTTTTCGATGGAAGAAAAAGTATGTGGTTCAGCGATCAACCATGAGTTTGTTCAAGAACATGTGAACGGATATGAAGAATTAAAGAGTAAAGTACAGGAACAAAGCTGGGAAGAAATTATAGAATCTTCAGGTGTATCAAAAGAACGGATTATTGAATTAGCTGAAGTTTTAGCAAACAGTAAAAACGCTGTTTATGCGTGGGCGCTTGGACTAACGATGCACTCCTTTGCAACAGATAACATCTCGCAAGTGGCAAATCTGGCACTGCTTCGCGGCCACCTAGGACGTAAACACGCTGGCCTTATGCCATTCCGTGGACACTCCAGTGTTCAGGGAAGCGGTGAAATGGGAGCAGATCCATTCGTGCTGCCTGGCGGCGGCTGGGATGCGAAGAATGTAGAAAGAATCGAGCAAATTTGGGGATTTGAGCTTCCAAAATGGCAGGGCGATATCGTTGGGGTGACCTTGGAAAACATCGTGCTACCAGAAGACCATGAACGGAAAGTGAAGCTTTATTACTTATCTGGCGGTAACTTTTTAGAAACGATGCCGGACCCAGATTTCATTGAATATGCGTTATCAGAGCTCGAAATTCGTGTCCATCAAGATATTATTTTAAATACCTCCACACTTGTCGATGCAAAAGAAGCAGTCATCGTACTGCCTGCAAAAACACGTTATGAGCAAGAGGACGGCGGGACAAGCACATCGACAGAGCGGATGGTGTACTTCTCACCTGAAATTCAAGGTAACAAAAACAAAATTGAAGAAGCACGCGCTGAATGGAAGATCTACATCGACCTTGCAAAGCGTGTAAAACCAGAAACAGCTCACTTAGTTGATTTTGCAGATGGTTTTGAGATTCGAGAGGAGATTGCGAAAGCAAATACTGATTATGAAGGCATCCAGCACTTGAAGAAGCAAGGGGATGTATTCCAGTGGGGTGGAGCATGGCTATGTGAAGATGGTATTTGTCCAACTCCGGATGGAAGAGGAAGCTTAATTCCCGTAGATATTCCTGATTTAAATAAAAAGCCAGAACAGTTCATCGTCACCTCTCGTCGAGGCAAACAGTTCAACTCAATGGTATATAAAGAGATTGATCCTTTAAACGGGGCAGGACGCTATGATGTATTGATGAGTCCTGTTGATGGGCAAAAATTAAGTATCGCTGAAGGCGAAGGGATCGTTGTCTATAACGGATTTGGTGTCTTCCAAGGGACGGCAAAGTTCGTTGATATTGCACCTGGGAATATAGAAGTTCACTTTCCAGAAGGGAACTTCCTACTGCCACGTGGCAGATACGAGAAATATGCAGGGATCCCAGATTACAACATTACTGTAAATGTTGAAAAAGCGGAGCGGTATAACGCTCGGAAAGATACGCAATATGTAGAAAAGCCAATTGCAGATCTTGAAACAGAGGTTAGCTAATAGGGATAAACGAGGAAAAGGGGCGACATCTTTGTTAAAGGAGATTACAACTTCTCAAAACATTGTCAGATATAATGGACAAAGCTTTATCGAAGAAGAGGATGAGATTGCTGTTGAAACAGCCTTAACGATTATTTTAGATGGTGACGAGTTTGCCACCATGGTTTGTACTCCTTCTGAACTGCAGGAATTGGTAATCGGTTTTCTAGCTTCCGAGGGTGTGATACGCTTTTATCAAGACATCAAATCTCTCCACATAGATGAAGAAAAGGGATTCGCATATGTTGAACTTGTGAATAAACACAATATCCAAAAAAATTTGCACTCCAAGCGTTTTATTGGTTCCTGCTGCGGAAAAGGGCGACAATTTTACTTTCATAATGACATGAAAACCGCAAAGACCGTGATGACGAAATTGACCGTTACACCGGAACAATGCCGTGATCTGATGAAGAAGATGCAGGAAAGCTCCTCTCATTTTCAACAAACAGGCGGTGTTCATAATGCGGCATTATGCACCAGTGACGGAATCGTTATCTCAAGAACCGATATCGGCCGCCATAATGCCCTAGATAAACTATTTGGTTATTGTATTATGAATCGTATTCCATTAAAGGATAAAATTATTGCCTTTAGTGGTCGAATTTCATCAGAGGTGTTACTAAAGGCTGCTAAGATCGGTGTCGGAATTATCCTGTCCAAATCGGCTCCTACCAACCTAGCGATAAATCTAGCAGAGGAACTTGGAATCACGGCCGTTGGTTTTATACGAGGTAACGGATTCAATGTATATACCCATCAGCAACGGATACAAGGAATTGAATATGATCGTTCATCAGAGGTGTTATAAGTAGATTTCCGTAAATGAGAGTCGGTTTATAGGTGCAATAAAAATGATAGAAGAGTAACTTATCTACAAGTAATAATATTTGTAAAGAACAAGCTCCAAACTCAGGAAAGTGAGTTTGGAGCTTTTTTTCATCGTCAAGATATTACGTAATTTTATTACTATTAGTTTACGAAGGATGCACCAACAATAATTAAAAGGATGAAAAGAACCACGATTAATGTAAAAGTAGATCCATTCCCATATCCATTTGACATAAATGTTACACCTCCCCTTGAAAAAGGTCATATGGTATTCCCAAAACACTATTTCGAATAGTTATTACATGAATGAAGCTCCGACAATGATAAGAAGTATGAACAATACTACGATTAATACAAAGCTACTGCCGTTATAGCCACCTCCGTAACCATAACCATTGGATCCAAACCAACCCATTTTTTTCACCACCTATTGGATGTTAAAGTAAAGATTACGTTCCCCTTGGTATATATATTACTTAACACAAGGTGTGATTGGACAAATATCATCTTTTAGAGCAAAATAACAAAGACTTCTGGTACCTCAACAATAATCTTTCAACAGAGAGCTATGAAATTAACTAATGAGGGTAAACAATCTTAAACGAGTCAAAAGTATTGTACTGTTTTTGAATTGTTACAAAGTATATTAATTAAATATTTTAGGAGGGCTTTATGAGTTATTGTGATAATATCAGAAAAATGATTGGGAATTCTCCATTAATAATTGTAAGACCAAGTGTTTTAATCGTTAACCAAGTTGGGGAAATTTTATTGTACAGGTATATAGGTGATAACTGGATGATTCCAGGAGGTATTTTACAGTTAAATGAGTCAGTTGAGGAATGTATCGATAGAAATATATTCCAAGATATAGGACTGAAATTAAAAAAATTATCGATATTTGGTGTATATTCTGGTAATGAATTAATTAATCGTGTAGAGGAAACTGGCGATGAATATCACAACGTTGCAATTGGATACCTATGCACAGAATATGAAGGAGAAATAAATCCTGATCAAAATCAAGTAATTGAAGCTAAATTTTTTAATTTAAAACACCTGCCAAAGGAAATGGATTCTTTTATCAGGAACAAGCTAGTTGAATTAAGAAGTCAATTTGAAAAAGAAATTCTTAAATAAGAATACGCATGTATTATGGAAATAAGCAGGTTGTGATAAATTGACTATAGTAGGTAAAACCGTCTACTTGTAGAAATTGTGAAAATTACAGAACGTAACTTACTTTCATACAATTCATAGTATCAATTATTTTAAAAAAATCTGTTATCATGATAATTCTTGCTCCGTCCACTATAGCATAAGTCCCTTATTCTTAATTTCAAGATGATGAATATGTATAGAATAAAAACATTGGACAAGGTGATACTTATTTTTCAGAAATTAACGGCTACGATCATTGGCAGCTTATTATTAGGAATAGGGGTAAATGGGTTTCTTGTGCCTAATCATTTAATTGATGGTGGAATTCTTGGAATTGCATTAATACTTCATTACTTCTTTCATTTTCAGACAGGAATAACAATGGTAGCTTTGAGTGTCCCAATCTGTATATTCGCTTCATTGAATGAAAGAGGCTATTTTTTTAGCAGTTTACAAGGATTGTTAATCTCTTCTTTGTCTATCGATTTGCTTTCACCCTTACGTAATCAATTCTTCGTATCCCAACTTTGCAGTGCATTAGTTGGAGGGGTCATCATTGGAACGGGCATTGGTTTAATGCTCCGATATAAGACGAGCACAGGTGGAACGGACTTAATTGCCAAAATCATTTCTGGAAAGTTTTCCTTAAATTTAGCGCTTGTTATTATTATCCTTGATGGACTTATTGTTTTTGCAGGTTTTACTGTCCTGGAATTAGACAGTTTCTTTTATTCATGCTTGGCTATTACAACTGTTGGAGTAACAACTTTTTTGATTGGGGAATTAATTTGATTAGTGAGCTTGGTTCATGAAGGGGGATTCTCTTTCCATTTAAATTCTGAAGTCATGTGGTTTTACACTTTTGGACTTGATGAAATGATCAAGCAGGGGATGGACGAAATCGTTAAAGGTATATAAAGAATAGGAGTGTTGATTATGGTACATGCAAAGGATGTTTTATCGGATCAGTTGTTGGCAAATGCGAATGACCCTAGTTGGTACCTGCCATTTTCAGATTCAGTAGAAAGATTGTCAGAGGAGCAAGCATTTTGGAGGCCAAACGAAGAAAGTCATAGTATTGTTGAAATCGTGCAGCATCTACTATATTGGAATCAAACTTGGCAAACAAGGTACCAAAAATCTCACGTTAATGCTGTGCCTTCAATAGGAAATAATAATAACAGCTTTATTATTCCTGAAAATCATACATTTGCTAACTTAAAAAAACAACTATTAGAGGTGCTTTTACATTGGCAAGAGTTAATATCTGAAGAAAAAATTGAGAGTGAAGTTAATGGCTTCCCTGGACACGTGAAATGGTGGGAGGTACTAGGAAATGTTTCAACTCATAACGCATATCACATTGGTCAGATCATTTATATCAGGAAGTTGCAAAGTAGCTGGAAAATAGATTCTGGAGAAGATGAATAAATAAAAGTTCTACTTATACCTTCTTGAACTAAAAGATGTGAATATTTGAGTTGTCATCATGGCAACTCTTTTTATATTTTGGATGTGGGGTAACAGCCATATACAATCCAATATACAATACAAGTCTAAGCCTAAGAGTACCTGGTTCAGGGAATATAAGGGCCATTCGGCAATTAATATGATATTTCTACATAATGAATAAATGTCCCAATTACCATATAAGTTTCTAGTTATTTATACACATTTTAATCAATTATTTTATTATATTTCCATAAAGTTCTATTAATCATGTTTATTTCCCCCATTATAAGAAAAAATACTCTACTAAAAAATATTGATTTCGACAAAAACAGAATCATTTTTCCTGATAATAACCTAAAATCCTATTTAAATATTGTTTAAATGACAATCTTTTTCACCAAACCTCTTAACATATAATCTAACGAACTAAGCTTAAATCCCCCAATTTACTCTGATTTATGGTGTATGTACAATTCTATTTGTATTTATTTACTAGAATGGTTAGTAAATTCCTATTTTATAATTACTAATCTCATAAAAATAGTGAAATAAATATAAAACTTAAATCAAAAAAAGGGGGCAAGGTTAATGAGAAAGAGTAAATTGAAGGCAGTTAAAGTGATGACGACTGTAGCGGTAACATCCTTAATTCTTTCATCCTACACTGTTTTTGCGGAAACCAATAATACATCAACCGCAACTACAGATGAAGCAGCATTGCAAGCTTTCTTTAAGCAAGCGAGTGAAAAGAGTTGGTTAAAGGACCAACAGATTGATCAAGAGCAAGGGATAGTAGACCAAGCCCACAAGGCAGTTGATGATCAGTATGCTCCTAACGATTCTGTACGTGTGATTGTGGAATTGACGGAAGAACCTGTAAGCAGTGCCAAAGGACATGAATCTGAAAAGAAAAAATTAAAGCAAGCTCATCAATCCTTGATCAAAGAGATGAAAGAATCGAAAAAGTAGAAAATAAAAGAGCGACATCACTTTGTAACAGGTATGAATGATTTCAGTATGGATACAGAGTTCAAACGTTTGTTTTATTTATTTCATTTTTAGACTCAGAATGATTTAGTTTTTATACTACAAACGGGTGCGAGAGTTTTAGATTGCAAGCTCCTTCGGCGGCTTTTTTGCTTGTTCCACTAACGGATCAGGTTAATTGAAGAAGAATTCTCCTATCACTGGTTGGTTAAGTGAATAATTGAAAAAATAGTAATTTTATAGAGAGGATGGCTAATTTTGACAGAACTTAAAGAATTAGTTAGTAAATTAGACATCGAATTCGATATAAAAGCATTTGGAAAAGATCCTTCATTTAGTCGATTTATACCTAATGCATATGACCCTTTACGATTTGATTGGAAAACTGCTTTTGAAAAGGAATTTGTTGGACTTTTTAATGGACTAATGTTAAAAGGTGCTTCAATAGTGAAAAGAGTTTTTTTGGCTGTTTTTCCAACTGATTATGTATTGGAAAGGTTTCTAGAAGAAGGTAACGAGGGAGATTTATTGTTTATGCATCATCCCTTGTTTATGGAATGTGGAGACCCTAAAGGTAAATGGGGACAAGGATTTCTTCCCATTAAAGAAAAATACATTAGGCAAGTGAAAAAGAAAAAACTATCTATATACACCTGTCACATACCTATGGATTGTCATGAAAAATTAGGCACGAATGTTGCGATTGCAAGAGCATTAAAAGCTGAAATTATTGAGAGAGAATTATTAAATGAAATTAATAATGATTTTTTACTAGTATGTAATATTGAAAAAACAAACACTGATGAATTAATTTCAACATTGAAAGATATTTTTGAAGTTCCCTATGTTGATTTTGAAGGTAAAAATTTAAATGGAATTCAAAGGATAGCAATTGTTGCTGGTTGTGGAGATAAAGTTGATTGGATGAAGGAAGCAGAAAGAAATGGCGTTCAAGCATATATTACAGGTGAAGTCCATTGCCATATTGATAACGATTATGGAAAACGAAGATATAAAGAAATGATAGAGTATGCAGCAAAAACATCAATGTCGCTTATAGGTGTTTCCCACTCTGCTTCAGAATATATTGTACATAAAACTTTGATGAAAGATTGGTTTGAAAATAACTTTGACATTAAAACGGTTTTAATTCCACAGGAAAAATGGTGGTTATAAACATTTGTTTAACAAAGGGATTGCTCCAGATTATCAAGACCTAAATTAAAAAAATCCCTTAAAAAAAAGAAGAGCACATATTATACATGACTAATATGTGCTTTTCTTTTATTCAATTAAAGCGCCTTTTCTTGAATAAACATTTACATAGTAATAAGTTGGTCTCTATTAAACCTGATTTTTATACATATTATAATATTGGATTGTATGGAATAAAGGTAATGAATGAGTTTTATAGAATTTATTTTAGATAGTAAAGAGAAAAGGAGTAAATGAAAAATGAGTGATCAAATAATCCCAGCGTTAATTGCTTTTGTTGTTGTTTCAATTTTATCTCCACTATTAATTGCTGTTTTGAGAAAACTTAGGCTCATTCAACCGATAAGAAAAGAACTTCCTTCAGATCATCAGTTAAAAAAAGGCACTCCGTTAATGTTTGGAATTATTCTGTTTGTAGGAATTATCGTATCAATCCTTTTTTCACCTACTCCATTAATGTATTTCTTGTCTATTACCTACATTCTTTTTAGTTTTGTTGGGTTTTTGGATGATTTTTGGAAAGCTTCCCGTCAAGATCCAGGAGGGGTATCGGGTAAGACCAAACTTATTTTTCAATTTATTTTTACTGGTACTTTGCTTTTTTATGTGATCAACGAACTAGGCGTAGACACCAGCATTAATATTTATAAAAATATTTCCTTGGATCTTCCAATGGTGTTATATGTCATTGTTATCACCTTATTTGTCGTAGGTTCTGCAAATGCCATAAATTTCACGGATGGTTTAGACGGTCTTTTAGGAGTTGTTGCAATCCCTTCATACTTTTTCTTTTTTATGGTTTCAGATAGATCAGAGGTGCAAATATTTTGTTTAATTATGATTGGATGTTTACTCGGCTTTCTCATTTATAATATATATCCTGCCAAAGCTTTTATGGGGGATACGGGATCATTAGCTATAGGGGGATCACTTTCCTTTCTTGCTGTTATTGAGAAAGTTGAAATTTTAATTCCCATTTTGTTCTTTATATATTTTGCTGAACAACTTTCGGTTATTTTACAAGTTTCGTCATTTAAACTTACTCATAAGCGTATTTTCAGAATGACACCGATTCATTATCACTTTTGCTTAAAATATGGGTGGTCCGAAACTACAATTGTCACGGTTTTTGGATTTATTTCTTGGCTTTGTGCTTTTATCTGTTTAGCTTATTGGAGATTTCTTCTAAATCCATAAATAAAGTTATAATCATTCCAATGAATATTAGAGGTAACCAGGCAATGCATAATGCAGAAAAAAAATACCAAGGTCGAAAATCTGCCACCGCATAAATTGATGTACTAATCAATACCCCGATAATTAAATAAACGGAGATGATATCCATTTTGTCATCGAACTCCTTTTTAATATTATAAAAAGGTGCACTTGTAGGGGTACTACATTTTGGCTTAATATTAAGATTTTTTATGTTAAAACGATCTTCGACTTGAAGATCGTTTTAAGCTGGAACTCCATATACATAGCAAAAAGAAGGAATTTGTCACTCTGACAAAGAGTTACCGTACCGAACCATTTTCTTTTATTAAAAGATAAAAACTTAATTGGAAAATGAATAACTGCTAGGTTGTACCACTCGAAAGGTCGTAAGGAACGTTTTAATTGTATAGGTGAAGAAGAATATATTGCTTACCCTTATAGTGAACTAATTGTTTTTCCAGTAGAACAATCCTTTTAGGATTCTTAGAATATGTAGAATTAATCTTACGAGTATTGGCTCAAGCTTCGCCAAATACCATGATAGCCTCACATGCTACCCCCGCTAATAATAGAATAATAAATCATGGTTAATAGCCTGTTTTGTTCATGTTAAGCTTCTATAAATCTTTTATTAAATAGAATGGGAAAGATTCGTAATAATGATAAAATAAGGACCATAACTTATTTATTATGTTTTGCAATCGGAATGGAATAATAATTGAATTTGGTTATTTTGTGTGGTAATATTTATAAGAACGTTTGTTCTTATTGGTAAGATGTGTATAATGTTACATAGAAGGTAAGGAATGGTGACTTGAAACTGAAAGGAGAAAGAATTTGAACAATCATAACGAATCAAAACCAAACGGAGGGACATTTGGGAGTAAAGGCAACTTTTTATTAGTCCTAATAATGATTTTAGGTGTATTTGTAGCCATTTTGAATGAAACGCTTCTTAACGTGGCCTTGTCAAAAATCATGGATGACATTGGGATCGCGCCAAGTATGGCGCAATGGTTGTCAACTGGATATCTCCTAGTCATAGGTGTACTTATACCAGTCACTGCTTATTTAATTCAGCGGTTCACGACAAGAACTTTATTCCTTGCGGCTATGGGACTGTTTACGGTGGGTACATTTGTAGCTGCGATCGCCCCTGGGTTCGCTGTTCTTTTAACCGGGAGGGTGCTTCAAGCGGCGGGAACCGGCCTGCTTTTTCCGTTACTAACTAATGTAGTATTCGCCATGGTTCCAATAGAAAAAAGAGGATCGGCAATGGGGACGATTGGAATTGTCATTACATTTGCTCCGGCGATTGGACCCACACTTTCAGGCATCGTTGTCGAGCACTTTAGTTGGCGTGTTCTCTTTTACGGTGTACTGCCAATCGCACTGTTAGTTATGCTCTTTGCATATTTTAGGCTCAAAAATGTTACCGAGACCACGAATCCGAAGATTGATCCGCTATCACTTCTTCTTTCAACAATTGGTTTTGGGGGGATTGTGTACGGCTTCAGTAGTTCTGGTGAAGGTCATGGGGGATGGTCGAGCAATGAAGTCATTATTTCAATTGCAATCGGCGTTGCTTCTCTAGTACTGTTTACATGGAGGCAATTGACAATTGCACAACCGTTGCTAGATTTAAGAACATTTAAATACAACATTTTTAGGATGTCGACTGTGATTATGATGATCGTTATGATGGCGATGTTCTCTGCGATGATGTTGTTGCCGATCTTTCTCCAAAATGCGTTAGGTTACAGTCCGTTGGAGGCAGGTTTGGTTATGCTGCCAGGTGGCATTGTCATGGGGATTATGTCGCCGATAACAGGCAGATTATTTGATAAATTTGGTGCCAAGCTGCTTGCGCTCGTTGGATTAGGATTGGTTGCAAATACACTTTTACAATTTGCATTTATCACATTGTCAACCTCGTATAGCAAGATTATGATTTTTAATACGCTATTGATGTTGGGGATTTCGATGGTCATGATGCCGGTTATGACCAATGCATTGAATGTACTGCCACCTCATTTATACCCGCACGGTACGGCCATAATCAGCACACTTCAGCAGGTGGCAGGCGCTGTCGGGACAGCACTGTTGGTGTCCATCATGACGAGTACCTCAAGTCGTTATATGGAAAATACATTGACTACAAATGATGGGGCTGCACTACAAAATCTAGCGATGATTGCTGGTATGAAAAACTCGTTCCTACTTGCATTTGGGCTTGTATCCATCGCTTGGATCGCCTCATTTTTTATTAAACGGTCCCTTCCTCAAGAAAAGGAATTGAAGATCAAAGAAGGTACTGTGAACTAAGAGAACATACCAGCCTATATCATAAAAAACAAAAACGCGGATCACTTGAGTATCAAGTGATTCGCGTTTTACTTTAATGGAAATCCCTCTTCAAATAAAAAAGCAGGTTAGTGACCGGTGTATTCTATAAAATTCATGGTCTAACCCTAACCTCGGTACCATCCTTAGCTTTGACATCTACCAGCACGATTCCTTTATGATTTTTCAGTTCCTTGATGATTGGCTTTAGCGTTTCCTTATTTATCAGCGGAATAGTAAAGTCAAGTTTTTTTCTTTCGAAATGTTCTTTTGTCCATTTATTTGCTTGTTGATGTAAAAATTTTGAAATCAAAATTGAAATGAAAATGGTTAGAATGGCATATGGAACTGGGATGGTAAACCGAACGTCTTTTGCTTTCACTTTTATATGCAGCATAAGCAAATCCACTATTCAATGATGACAGAAACGGTATCTCCGTTTGCCGACTTCACATCAACAATTTGGCCATCCAATTCGTTTTCAATTGCTTCAATAATAAGATTTATGTCAAGATCCTTTACATATTTTTCTGATTGAGGAATACTCGCAGCGATGCTGTGTCCAGCCATTAATACTACCTTGATAAGTTTTATGGGCAAATTGACTGTAACGTTATCATTTTCAGCTGATACAACACGAATTTTTTATGTTTTATCTAAATATTTAGTCGGTTTTTCTAAATAGCTTACAAGTGAACTAGATCTAATAAAATTAGAAACAACAAATTTCTATTAAATCATATAATCTCTTTATATAATTTATCGATTTACTGTTTATTTTGATTAAGAAAGAGGTGTAAACCAATGAGGGTTGAGTCTTTTTTTAGTGCTGCACCCCATAAAAGTGTAAGTGAAGATTCAGTCGTAATAAATGAAAAGATAAATGTTTATGGAGTTTTTGATGGGGCAACTCCGGTACTGCCATTCAAAGATGAAAACGGGATGAACGGTGCATATTTAGCATCTAATATATTTAAAGATTATTTCCTTGGACTCTACCGAAGTAACCATTCATTAGTGGAAGGAATCATGGCTGCTAATAGAATGTTGAGAGAACACATGGAAAAATACAAGGTCAATCAGGAAAAATATGAAAATCTTTGGTCAACATGTGCTGCAATAATAAAGATTGAAGAAAGAAGGAAAGATTTCTTATGCACAGCTTGGTGATAGTATGATCATTGCTGAGTATCAAAACGGAACGATAAAAGCCTTAACCAGGGATACCGTAAAAGATATAAGTTATAGAGCGAAGGTATGGCGAGAGGAACAAAGAAAGCAAGGGGTTAAATTTCCAGATGAGGAGTATTTTCAGGATCGTACTCATCAGCTTATCTTTAATCGTTCATTAGCTAATAAGGAATATGGTTATGCTGTAGCCAATGGAAAAGAAGAAGTTTTAAAGTTTATTCAGCAAGGTCAAGTAAATACCAGTGAAATCAAAACATTATTATTGATAACAGATGGCCTTTTTCATCCAAAATATTCAATCGAAGAAACATTTAAAAAGATACAAACATTTGGTTTTCAAGGATATTCTATGGAATTAGAACAATATGAGAAAAGGGAAAACCTTCGTTCAGATGATAAGTCAGGAATCATGATTTGCTTATGTAATGAGGAGAGGTCTATATGAATGAAGAACCGGGATGGATTAAAGATATTAATTTATCATTTAAAGAACCGCTTGTTGCTTTAAAAGATGTCATGTACATCATTGTACATCATACAGAAGAAATAGGTTGGGATATTAATAAGACACATAGATTTCATCAGGAATGTCGTGGATGGAGTGGAATAGGTTACAATTTTTTTATTGAGGAAAATGGTGAAATCATTAAAGGAAGAGGGTATCATGTTGGAGCACACGCCTATTCATATAATCAAAAATCAATTGGTATTTGTTTAGCTGGAAATTTTGATATTCATACTCCCTCAATAGAGCAGCTAAAATCATTGAGTAAACTCTGCATTTTCTTTTTGAAACAATATAATTTATCAACTACTCAGATTCTTGGACATCGTGAATTAAAAGGTATCGGAAAAAGTTGTCCAGGTAAAAACTTTAATATGGGCAAATTCAGAGAATCTATTAAGAAGCAGTTGCCAAAATATAAAGGTAATAAATAAAGTATGATAGCTTTAAAGAAAATAGAAAATAAAAAACCAAGATGTATTTTAAGGGATTTCAGATATATCTTGGTTTTTAAATATTTAATTAATAAACTTAATCAAAATAAACGGCTTTATGGGGTTCTTTTAAGTAATTAAAAGCTAACTCAATTTGTGTTTTCGTATTCCGAGCCGTAGACAGAGATGGAAGTTCGTTTTCAGCAAAGAACTTCACTTCACTTGTCTCAATTCCAAAAGCTTGCTGCCCGCCAATTATTTCACATTGTATAAATATTTTATAAACATGATAAGCAGACGGAGGGTGTGGGTGGCACTTTTTATCGGTCACCGCTATTATTCTGATCGGTTTCACAGTATATCCCGCTTCTTCTTTTACTTCCTTAACAGCGACCTCACTTGGGGTATGTCCTATGTCAGCCCAGCCGCCAGGTAATGCCCAATTCCCATCGCTATTTTCACGGACCATCAGAATTTTATCATCCTTAAAGACAACGGCCCTAATATCCACCTTAGGAGTTGCATAACCAGTTTCACTTGCAAATAAATCTTTGATTACTGGCCTGTCCATGTCTGTGTAATGCGCTAAAATGTCAACACTAATATTTCTTATTAATTCAAATCTCTCCAAGTCAAAAACATCTTTTGAATACGTTAATCCCGCCTGTGCAATGGATTGAAGCTGTTTCGCCCAATCCAGCCATTTCGGTTCCAATATCAACACCACCAGCTTGTCTAATAATATTTAATATTACCATATATATGAATCAAGCAAAAATTTGCTACTACTTTTTGAACTAAGTCTTCATTTAATGGTTTAAGTTACGAATGCATTACTTTTGACAATTACTTTAAATATGAGTAAGGTAACCTAGTAAGGTACTAGGATTAGTGGAAGATGTATCTTTTTATTATTTTTTCATAAGATTTTCTTAAAATGTTCATAGTAGAGTTGAACAAAACGATCAAGATGTTACTAGGAGGAATTATAATGTCAAACTTTCAAACTATAGAAAAGATTGAACAGCAAATGTTCTTAGATGTTATTCGTGAACGACGATCTGTTCGTGCATACGATCCAAGCGTACAGATTTCACGTGAAGAAATGACTGAAATACTTGAACTGGCAACGTTGGCACCTTCGTCTTCGAACCTGCAGCCATGGCGGTTTCTAGTCATCGATAAACCGGAGTTAAAGGAAAAGCTTTTGCCCATCGCATTTAACCAGCAACAAGTAGTCGAAGCGTCTGCCGTGATTGCGGTACTTGGCGATGTGGAAAGCTACAAGAAAGCCGAAAAAATTTATGGACAGGCTGTGGAGGCAGGATTTATGCCTGTAGATACGGCTAAATCCTTCATCGAACGAACTGTTGGCATGTACTCAAGCTTATCTCCTGAAGTGGCTCGCCAGATTGTATTTACCGATGGGGGCCTCATCTCGATGCAGCTCATGCTTGTTGCACGTTCCAAGGGGTACGACACTGTACCAATGGGAGGATACGATAAAGCGAAGTTCGTTGAGGCGTTTGGAATTTCCGAACAGTTTGTGCCGGTTATGCTCATTGCGATCGGAAAAGCAATGAAGCCAGGACATCCTACTACACGTCTTCCGATTGAGGATATAGCGTTCTTTAACGAAATGCCATCGGTTGAAGAGTAATAGAATACGAAAGACGCACCTAAAAACAACTTTAAAAACGTAGTCGAACCCCGTTCTTTTTCAGAACGGGGTTATAAATGTTTATCCATCCATTATATAGGGTAAATGGAAGGAATAAACTGCCTTAGTTTTCTTTCGGAATGTTGCCATGCATGATAAAATGAATAACTATATAATATCAAGAAATTTATTTGTTAGATTATAATTTTACAATAGTAATAGGTGTGATGCATTTGAAGAACAAAAGAGTTACGTGGATGAGTATTTTTATTGGTATCTTACTATTAAGTGGTTGTCTATATTTACTTCTGCAAGATCGTAATCAAACACAGGTTGAAAGTGTTAAGGCAGTGGCTTCTGTAAAAAGAGATCAAACGGAAAGTACAGAAGATAGGGCAGCTGAAGTTGCGAAAGCTCAAGAAGAGGTACAGACGGCGCAGGTAGAAGTGAGTGACAAGCCGATTACGGAAAATATTAAAGATAAGGTCAGGGAAGTTGTCGAAGTGGCATTGGACTTTTTTAAGAAAGACCAGAAGATTGTCGCAATCGGTGACTCTCTCACCGAAGGTATTGGAGATGAAACAGAGAACGGCGGCTATGTGGGAATTCTTAATCACACGTTTGAAGATAATAACCTTAATATAACCGTAGAAAACTATGGTAAAAAAGGAAACCGGACAGATCAATTACTGAAAAGGCTGGAAAAAGAAGACGTCGCTTCCGCCATTAAAGATGCTGATATTGTTTTAATCACAATTGGCGCCAATGACATTATGAATGTATTAAAATCCAACTTTATGAATGTTACGATGGAACCCTTCCAAGAGGAAAGGGTGAAATATATAGAGCGATTAGAGGCCATTTTTACTAAAGTCAATGAACTGAATCCAGATACTCAAATTTATTTAATTGGTTTTTACAATCCATTTGAACGACATTTTGGTGAAATAAAAGAACTGGGCATGATTATTGACAGTTGGAATGAGGCTGGAAAATCCCTTGCGGAAAAATATGATCATGTAAGGTATATTCCAACAAAAGACTTGTTCAGTAATACTACCTTGGACTTATTGGCAGAAGATGAATTTCATCCAAACACAACTGGTTACAAACTAATGGCCCAGCGAGTTTTAGAATACTTGAAAGAACCCAATAAAGAAACTGAGATTAACTCAGTAGATGTTCCATCATAGTCAAAAAGAAGCAGAGGTTTCTAGGTCGTTTGTTACTGTGAATTTATAATAGTGTTTAAATTCAGAAAATTAATTTGACATCTTGATATTGATAGACTAGTATATATTTAAATTCATATTAGCGGATGAATATTGTGGGAGAGACTAAACGCATTGTTTAGCACCGAAGGAGCAAGTCCCAAAAATGGGCTCAATCTCTCAGGTAAAAGGACCACAATAGGACGCGTCTCTGGAGAGCGCCATGTGCCACCAAAGGAGTTAAACTCTCAGGTAAAAGGACAGAGGAAAATAGGGAAACGCCTATTTTTCTCTGTCCTTTTTTTGTGGAGAAAAATAGAGAAAAACAGAAAAAGGAGGGTGTGGAACACAAAACGAATAGTTAAGGAGTCCATTTTTTCGGTTTCCAATAAGGTTTGTCAGGTGAAATATTTACTTTCTAAAAAAATGTAAGCGCTTATTTCTGCCGGTTTGACTAATGGTAAATTAAACTTTGATAGGGATATTACCTATCCTGGAAAAAAAGAAAGAGGGGATTCATTTGCAGGAACAAAAATTGTCGCGAGGTTTAAAAAACAGGCACGTTCAACTCATCGCTATTGGCGGGGCTATTGGAACAGGATTATTTCTAGGAGCAGGAAAATCTATTCATTTAACAGGTCCATCGATTTTATTTGCGTACTTGATTACAGGTGCCATTTGCTTTTTAATCATGCGCGCACTTGGAGAATTGCTTTTATCCAACTTAAAATATCATTCTTTTGTGGACTTTGTTAGAGACTATTTGGGGAATATGGCGGCCTTTATTACGGGCTGGACCTACTGGTTTTGCTGGATTTCAATCGCAATGGCCGATTTAACAGCAGTGGGTCTCTATACCCAATTTTGGTTTCCTGATGTACCACAGTGGATGCCTGGGTTAATTGCACTAGTCGTTTTGCTTCTTATGAATCTTGCAACCGTAAAGCTTTTTGGCGAAATGGAATTCTGGTTCGCATTAATTAAAGTAATTGCGATTCTTGCGCTAATTGTTATCGGAATATTCATGATTATTAAAGGCTTCTCAACAAATTCCGGTGCATCCAGTTTTACCAATCTTTGGAGCCACGGCGGAATGTTCCCAAATGGCATAAATGGTTTTATTCTGTCATTCCAAATGGTAGTGTTTGCGTTTGTTGGCATTGAACTTGTAGGACTTACTGCAGGTGAAACAGAAAACCCCGAGAAAGTAATTCCTAAAGCAATAAATAATATCCCTATAAGAGTATTGATTTTCTACATTGGCGCCCTCATTGTCATCATGAGTATTTATCCGTGGAATGCGATTGATCCTGCGAAAAGTCCATTTGTCCAAGTCTTTGTGGCGGTTGGAATTGCAGCAGCAGCTGGTATCGTCAATTTTGTCGTCCTAACCTCAGCAGCGTCGGCCTGTAACAGCGCAATCTTCAGTACAAGCCGGATGGTATACTCTCTTGCAAAAGATAAAAATGCACCTGTACCATTAGCAAAACTTGATTCTCGTAAAGTACCGTCCAATGCATTGTTCTTCTCCACTGTTGTCATTCTAGTTGCCGTAATCTTGAACTATGTTATGCCTGAGGGAGTATTTACGCTGATTACAAGTATTTCTACAGTATGTTTCATCTTTATTTGGGGAATTACTGTCATCAGCCATTTAAAATACAGAAAAACCAGACCGGATCTAGCGAAAGTGAACAAATTTAAATTGCCGCTTTATCCATTTTCCAATTACTTAATTCTTGTTTTCCTTGCGTTCGTGCTGGTTGTACTTGGGCTTGCAGAAGATACTCGTATCGCCTTGTTCGTAACACCTGTTTGGTTTATCATGCTGATAGCGATTTATAAGATGATGATAACAAAGACGGATTATGCAGAACAGGAGAATCAACAAAATTTAGCAGAAATTAAGCGATAACTAAAAAAAATAATGTTTCCGCTTTCAAAAAAAGCTTGACGTAGATTCCTGTTACTATTATTCTGAAAATAATAAAAATTAATAAGCGGAAGATGGTTGTGGGAGAGTGCAAGTTTACACGCCACCGAAGGAGCAAGTTCCAAAAAGACCCTTGGAATTAATCTCTCAGGTAGATGGAACCACAATTGGACGCAACTCTGGAGAGCGCATATTCGTTATATGCCACCAAAGGGGAAGGTTCTTAAACGGACTTAAACTCTCAGGTAAAAGGACAGAGAAGGGTAGAAGAAAGCCTAGTGCTACCCTTTTCTGTCCTTTTTTGCGTGCAAAAAAATAGGTTCTGATCACAGAAGAGGTAGCCAATACAACAATCAAGGGGGAAACGGGAATGAGTTTACAACAAAATGATTCCACTATTTTTGAAGCAATCCAGAAAGAGCAGCAGCGTCAGCATCAAACGTTGGAACTAATTGCTTCTGAAAACTTTGTAAGCCAGGAAGTTTTAGAAGCAATGGGTAGTGTGTTGACGAACAAATATGCAGAAGGCTATCCAGGGAAGCGTTACTACGGAGGCTGTGAATTTGTCGATGTGGCAGAACAAGTTGCCATTGACCGCCTAACTCAACTGTTTGGTGCTAAATATGCCAATGTCCAGCCTCACTCAGGTGCCCAGGCAAACTTCGCTGTATTTTTCGCTCTCCTTCAACCCGGTGATAAAGTGATGGGGATGAACCTCTCACATGGCGGGCACTTAACGCACGGAAGTCCTGTAAGTGTTTCAGGAAAATGGTTTGAAGTAGTGTCCTATGGTGTCAGAGAAGATACTCAATTGATTGATTACGATGAACTGGAAGCAATTGCGAAAAAAGAAAAACCGAAATTGATCATTGCAGGTACCAGTGCTTACCCTAGAACGATTGATTTTGCACGGTTTAGACAAATTGCGGATCAAGTTGGCGCGAAGTTTATGGTAGATATGGCGCATATCGCAGGACTAGTTGCAGCTGGTCTTCACCCATCACCAGTTCCTTATGCAGATGTTGTAACGAGCACTACGCATAAGACGCTCCGAGGACCGCGCGGCGGCATTATTTTAACAAATGATGAAGAGATGATAAAAGCCCTTAATAAATCCGTGTTTCCAGGAATTCAAGGCGGTCCGCTGATGCATATTATTGCAGCTAAGGCAGTTGCATTCAACGAAGCATTGCAGCCAAGCTTTAAGGATTATGCGAAACAAGTCATTGAAAATGCTGCAGCATTAGGAGAAACATTAAAAAAACATGGCGCAGCGCTTGTTTCCGGCGGAACCGATAATCATATTGTCCTTTTAGATTTACGTCCATGGAATTTAACTGGAAAAGTAGCAGAAAAATTATTAGAAGAAGCCGGTATTACGGTCAATAAAAATACGATTCCTTATGATCCTGAAAAGCCTTTTGTTACAAGTGGTATCCGCATGGGAACTGCGGCTTTAACGACACGTGGTATGAAGCAGGATGAAATGGTGAAAATCGGGGAAGTAATCGCAGCTGTTCTGAAAAGTAAAGGGGACGAAGCAGTTCTTGAGAAAGCAAAAGAAACTACCAAAGCAATCTGTAGTGGCTATCCGTTATTTCAACAGGCAATCACAGTTTAAGAAGGGAGCATGAGGATGGAATTTCAGAGTTGTTTTGACATTATTGGTCCTATTATGGTGGGACCGTCGAGTTCACATACAGCAGGAGTCGTATCCATCGGGAAATTTATTTATGAACTGGTAGGAGATTATCCGCAAGAGGTCAATATTGTATTTTATGATTCCTTTGCTGAAACCTACCAAGGACATGGAACAGATAAAGCACTTCTTGGCGGATTGCTTGGGATGGATACCGATGATACACGCATTAAACACTCATTGGAGTGGGCAAAAGAGGTTGGGATGGAGTACAAATTCGAATTTGCTGAAAGCTGTGAGTACTATGATCATCCAAATACAACTATGGTAACAGTGAAACACGACGATCGTCTTGTAAAGGTAGGCGGTGCGTCACTTGGCGGCGGCTTATCCAAGATTTTTATGATTAACGAGAAGATGGTAGATATTCGTTTAAGTGCAGGCGATGACTTTACGGTCCTTGCTCGTTCTTATCAACCAAGAGGGAAAGTACTGATGGAGGCAATAGGATGAAGATACAGTCGATGAAAGAGCTGATTGAGGTTTGTGAAAGAGAACAAAAAACCATTGGTGAAATCATGCTGATGATGGAAATAGAAAAATCAGGACGAGACAAAGAAACCATTATTAGCATGATGGAAGAGCGCTTGATCAAAATGAAAGAAGCCGTTGATAGCGGTATAAAAGACGCTTCAACCGCACCAAGTGGAATTTCTGGCGGTGATGCCGTGAAAATGGTTGATTACGTACAGCAAGGGAAATCTCTGTCTGGAAATTATGTCAGCAATGCAATGAGCTTTTCATTGGCAACTTCTGAAAACAATGCACGGATGGGGGTTATTGTTGCCACTCCAACTGCTGGGGCTGCCGGCATATTGCCTGGTGTATTGTTTTCGCTTCATAAAAATGATGGCACCCCCTATAAAAATTTAGTCATGGGCTTATTCACAGCAAGCATGCTCGGGTTTGTCATTGCAAATCGTTCATTCATCTCTGGGGCAGCGGGGGGCTGTCAAGCAGAGGTAGGATCTGCAACAGCTATGGCAGCTGGAACCATTGTAGAGTTAAAAGGCGGCACGCCACAGCAGGCTGTGAATGCGACTGCCATTGCCATGAAGTCACTCTTAGGATTAGTTTGTGATCCAGTCGCAGGTCTTGTTGAAGTGCCTTGCATTAAGCGTAATGTAATCGGAACCTCCATCGCTTTTTCAGCGGCTGATATGTCGCTGGCTGGGATTGAAAGCCGCATACCATGTGATGAAGTGATTGAAGCAATGTATCGAATCGGAAAAGATATGCCTCGGACACTTCGGGAAACAGCGCTTGGAGGTCTAGCAACGACAGAAACAGGTAAACAGGTGAAGGAACGACTATTTTGTAAGAAATCTTAAGGAGGAGATATCTCAATGGGTATGGCAACAGCATTAAAGCAAACGCCACTTTTTGAAGTTTATGGAAAGTTTGGTGCGAAGGTGATAGATTTTGGAGGCTGGGCACTGCCAGTTCAGTTTTCTAGCATTTTAGATGAGCACGAGTCGGTCCGAACAAAAGCAGGACTTTTTGATGTCTCTCATATGGGTGAAGTACTTGTTGTAGGAAAAGATGCAGAGCGTTACATCAACTACCTATGCACGAACGATGTAACAAAGCTTGACATCAATCAAGCACAATATACTGCAATGTGCTATCCAGACGGCGGAACGGTTGATGATTTATTAGTGTACAAATTAGACAATGAAAAATATTTACTAGTCATTAATGCGGCAAACATTGAGAAGGATTTCGAATGGATGCAGCAGCATGCAAAAGGAGAGATGGCGCTCCAAAATATTTCGAATGAGGTTGCGCAGATTGCCATCCAGGGTCCCAATGCTGAAGGTGTTTTACAAAAGTTAACAGAAACCGATTTATCGAAAATTGGCTCTTTTAGATTTGTTCAACATGTCAACCTTGACGGGATTACTGATGTGCTCGTATCTCGCACTGGTTATACAGGGGAAGATGGTTTTGAGCTTTATTTATCTGCTTCTCAAGCGGAAGCACTCTGGGTAAAGCTTTTAGAAGTTGGAAGTGATGATGGCTTAAAGCCATGCGGTCTAGGTGCACGTGACACCCTACGTTTAGAAGCACGTCTTGCTCTCTATGGTCAAGAGTTATTGCCTGATATAAGTCCTCTTGAAGCGGGAATCGGCTTTGCAGTAAAAACGAACAAAGTGAATGATTTTATCGGTAAATACGCACTATTAGCACAAAAAGAAGCCGGATTAAAGCGAAAATTAGTAGGAATTGAAGCAACAGGCAGGGGAATCCCTCGTCATGGGTATAAAGTAGTTTCGGAAGATGGAGAGGCTATTGGTGTAGTAACATCTGGAACCCAATCACCATCATTAAAGAAAAGTATTGGTCTTGCACTTATTGCAGCTGAACATACTGAAGTGGGAACACCATTGAAAGTGGAAATCCGTAATAAGTTGATTGAAGCGGTTGTGGTTAAAACACCTTTCTATAAAAAGGGATAATAGAGTCATAGAGTTTTAGTTTGCATGAGCAGATAGGCATTACGAAAGTAAATAAAAATTGGAAGGAAGAGAAATAATGACGAAAGCAACAGCAACTTTACTATATAGCAAAGAACATGAGTGGGTATTACAATTAGACGGAAATCGAGTACGAATTGGAATTTCTGATTTTGCACAAAAGCAATTAGGAGATATCGTCTTCGTAGAAACCCCAGAAGTGGATGATGAAGTAACAGCGAATGAATCAATGGGAACCATCGAATCCGTAAAAGCAGTATCTGACCTATACTCTCCTGTATCAGGCACGGTTGTTTTGGTAAACGAAGAGTTAGGAGACGCCCCTGAGACGATTAACGAGCACCCATTTGAAGCAGGCTGGTTAATAGAAGTGGAAATGTCAAATCCAGAAGAATTGGACTCACTTTTAAATGAAGAGGCGTACCAAGCATTTATTAATGAAGGAGAGGAATAAAATGACTTCCACTTATCGATACCTCCCTGATACGAAACAAGATCAAGAGGAAATGCTTTCGTTTTTAAATATCACTTCAATAGACGAATTATTTGAAGATATTCCAGCAGAAATACAACTAAAATCGGAGCTCAATATCCCAAAGGCTGTGCCTGAATCACTCCTTTCAAAAAAAATGAATCAGCTTGCTTCTAAAAATAAAAATGCGAATCATTACCCGACCTTCCTTGGTGCGGGAACCTATGATCACTACATACCCAGTGTGGTCAATCACATGATATCACGTTCCGAATTTTACACAGCCTATACACCTTACCAACCGGAAATTAGCCAAGGTGAACTACAAGCAATCTTTGAATTTCAAACGATGGTTTGTGAACTGACAGGAATGGATGTCGCCAATTCTTCGATGTACGACGGCTTTACATCTCTTGCAGAAGCTGCTTCCCTCGCTGTTGCGTCGACACGACGGTCCAAAGTGCTTGTGTCGAAGGCAGTTCATCCTGAATCACGTGCGATCCTAAATACGGTAGCAGATGGTCAAGGGTATATCGTTGAGGACGTAAATCTAACTGATGATGAAACAAGCTTAGTACAGCTGCAAGGACAAATTGATAAAAACACAGCTGCTGTTATTGTTCAATACCCAAACTTTTTCGGTTCGATTGAGGATCTAGCAGAAATTAAGAATATCGCTGATACAAAAGGAGCGCTTTTAATTGTTAGCGCCAATCCATTGGCTCTAGCACTCTTGCAATCTCCTGGAATACTGGGAGCTGATATCGTGATCGGGGATATGCAGCCATTAGGAATTCCAATGTCCTTCGGCGGCCCGCACTGCGGTTATTTTTCAGTAAGCAAGAAATTCATGCGAAAAATCCCTGGACGAATTGTAGGGCAAACGCGTGACGAAAAAGGTCAGCGCGGATTTGTATTAACCCTGCAAGCACGTGAGCAGCATATTCGCCGAGATAAAGCATCGTCTAATATTTGTTCAAACCAAGCATTAAATGCACTTGCTTCTGCCGTTTGTATGAGTGCACTTGGAAAGCAAGGAATTCGTCAGATGGCGCAGCTAAACGTTGAAAAAGCCGATTACATGGCAAAATCGCTAGATAAAAAAGGCTTTACCATTATAAATAAGGCTCCATTCTTTAATGAATTTGTTGTCAAGCTTCCTCGCCCAGTAAAGGAAGTCAATTCAAAACTCCTTGAGGCAGGTATCATCGGCGGGTTTGATTTAGGAAATGATTACGGCTTAGAAAATCAAATGCTGATAGCAGTAACAGAGCAGCGGACAAAAGAAGAGATTGACCAATTTATCGAAGTATTGGAGGCAGCTGTAAATGGTTGAATATAATGATCTAATTTTTGAAATCAGTCGTGAGGGACGTGTTGGTTCAAGCCTTCCAGAGAGTGATGTTGATCATGTTAATTTAAATGATAAACTTCCGAGACATTTGATTCGTGACCTGCCAGCAGAACTCCCAGAAGTATCAGAGTTACAGCTTGTCAGACATTACACGGCGCTCTCGAATAAAAACCATGGGATAGATAATGGTTTCTATCCACTTGGCTCTTGTACGATGAAGTATAATCCGAAAATAAATGAAGACGTAGCACGTTTGGAAGGGTTTAGCCGTATTCATCCATACCAGCCAGTTGAAACGGTACAAGGAGCATTAGAGGTTTTATATGAATTACAGGAAGAGTTAGCTGTCATTACAGGCATGGATGCCGTGACGTTACAGCCTTCAGCAGGTGCTCAAGGAGAATGGACCGGATTAATGATGGTCAAAGCCTATCATAAGCAAAAAGGTGAGGTACGGAAGAAAGTCCTTGTTCCAGACTCCGCACACGGAACAAACCCTGCCAGTGCATCGGTTGCGGGCTTTGAAACCATTACGATTCCATCCAATGAGCATGGGCTAGTCGATTTAGAAGAATTAAAGAAACATGTCGATGAAAATACAGCTGCATTAATGCTGACAAACCCAAATACTCTCGGTCTATTTGAAAAAGAAATCGTAGAGATTGCCAAGGTTGTTCATGAAGCAGGCGGCTTACTATACTATGATGGAGCGAATGCGAATGCCATCTTAGGGAAAACAACTCCTGGACAAATGGGCTTTGACATTGTGCATTTAAATCTTCATAAAACCTTTACCACACCCCATGGCGGGGGCGGACCAGGTGCTGGCCCAGTCGGTGTGAAAGAGAAATTGATTCCGTTTTTACCAGTCCCGCGTGTGGAGAAGGTAAATGAAGTATATGTACTAGACTATAACCAACCGCTTTCGATTGGCCGTGTGAAAGGATATTATGGAAACTTTGGTATTCTCTTACGAGCGTATACCTATATTCGAACCATGGGGCCAGAGGGGTTACGTCAAGTATCGGAAAGTGCAGTACTTCATGCGAATTATATGCGCAAAAAACTCGAACCATATTTTGATGCACCTTATTCGCAAATTTGTAAGCATGAATTTGTGTTATCTGGTTCAAGACAGAAAAAGCTTGGTGTCAGAACTCTAGATATGGCCAAACGTCTGCTGGATTTTGGCTACCATCCACCTACTATCTATTTCCCGCTTAATGTTGAGGAATGTTTGATGATTGAACCAACTGAAACAGAGTCAAAAGAAACATTGGATGCTTTTTGTGATGTCATGATTCAAATTGCAAAAGAAGTGGAAGAAAATCCAGGTGTCGTATTGGATGCACCACATACTACGGTAATTGGCCGATTAGATGAAGTACAGGCTGCTAGACAACCAATCTTGCGATATATAAAAGAAAAAGCAGTAAATAAAGAAACCGTAATGTCCTAAAATATGAACCACTAGGAATGAAGAGAACTTCTATCATCTCACTAATCATTCTTGGTGGTTTTAAATAAAACCCAAAAGCTTCATGACTGTTCATAGGAGTGGAAAATATGAAGAATGATTATGTTCGCAAACCAGAATGGCTAAAAATAAAATTAAATACGAATGAAGAGTATACAGGCTTAAAAAAAATGATGCGTGAAAAAAAGCTTCATACAGTCTGCGAAGAAGCGAAATGTCCAAACATTCATGAATGCTGGGCGGTACGCAAAACTGCAACCTTTATGATTTTAGGAAGTATATGTACCCGCGCCTGCCGTTTCTGTGCGGTTCAAACAGGTCTTCCGACAGAACTTGATTGGGATGAACCAGAACGTGTAGCGGAGTCAGTGGAAAAGATGGGTCTAAAGCATGTAGTAGTTACTGCTGTTGCTCGTGATGATTTAAAAGATGGCGGGGCAGGAATTTTTGCAGAAACAATACGTGCCGTAAGACGACGCAATCCATTTTGCAGTATTGAAGTCCTCCCGTCCGATATGAAGGGTGAATATGACAACTTAAAAACATTAATGGATGCCGGGCCAGACATTTTAAATCACAATATTGAGACAGTGAAACGTTTGTCACCAAAAATTCGTGCACGTGCCACATACGAACGTTCCCTTGAATTTTTAAGACGTGCAAAACAAATGAATGCTGCGATTCCAACAAAATCAAGCATTATGATTGGTCTAGGAGAAACAAAGGAAGAAATTATCGAAACGATGGATGATCTTCGTGCAAACCATGTAGATATTATGACAATCGGTCAATATTTGCAGCCAACCAAACATCATTTAAAAGTCCAAAAATATTGGAGTCCACAAGAGTTTGAAGAACTAAAGATCATTGCCATGTCAAAAGGCTTTAGCCACTGTGAAGCAGGTCCGCTCGTTCGCTCCTCTTATCATGCTGATGAACAGGTCAATGCAGCAAAAGCGAATGTGTCATCCATGTAAAATAGCGAATAAGGAGGAGTGAGTTCCTATGTTGATAAAAATGACAGAATCGGCGATGAATAAGCTAAAGGAAATGGTTGTCAATGGAGAGCGAACTCCCCGGATTGACGCTGAAGTCGCTGGCGGCTGCGGTGTGACTGTTAAGTTTTCCCTTGTATTTGATGAACCACGACGAAACGATTTTATCATTGAGATGGAAGGGATTCAGATTCGACTGGATCGTTTTACAAAACGTTATTTAGATGAAGTAACACATATTGATTATAATGACGTAAACGGTTTTCTAGTTGGAGAAAGCTTCTCCTCTAGTGCATGTGCAATTGAAATAGATTAATAGTTTTGCAGCTATGAATTTATGTAGCCCCTGTTGGGACTAATAATCTAAGTTTTCCTAAGATATAAATACATATTTTGATAGAAGGGGATACGAACATGACAAAAGAATATGATGTTGTAATTATCGGCGGTGGAACAGGCGGATACGTGGCTGCTATTCGCGCTTCACAATTAGGATTAAAAGCGGCGGTTATTGAAAAAGGAAAAATTGGAGGAACATGTCTTCATGCTGGTTGTATCCCTAGCAAGGCTTTACTAAGAAGCGCAGAAGTGTACGCCCAAACTAAAAAAGTAGAAAAGTATGGTGTCATTGCACCAGAAGTTAGACTTGATTTTTCAAAAGTACAGGCACGAAAAGAAGAAATTACGGAACAGCTTTTTAAAGGTGTCCACTATTTGATGAAAAAAGGAAAGATCGATGTTTATGAGGGGAAAGGCAGTATCTTGCAGTCAAAAGATGTTTTAGTGGAATTGAACAATGATGAAGATGAAATCATTTTAAGCCCACGGAATATTTTGATTGCAACAGGCTCTCGCCCAAGAACACTTCCGGGACTAGAAGTAGATGAAAGCTATGTGATGACATCGGACGAAGCCTTGAAAATAGAGACACTTCCAACTTCTATTATCATTGTTGGAGGCGGTGTGATTGGAATCGAATGGGCATCCATGCTCGTGGACTTCGGATTACAAGTAACCGTACTTGAATATGCTGATCGTATCTTACCGACTGAGGATCAAGATGTATCAAAAGAAATCCAGCGTTTAATGAAGAAAAAAGGCGTAAAAATTGTTACTAGTGCAAAGGTGCTGCCTGAGACTCTAGAAAAAGGTGACGGTGTTTCGATTAAGGCGGAACATAAAGGAAAAGAAACGTCATTTTCTGCTGATAAACTTTTAGTATCCGTTGGACGATTACCGAATACAGAAGGCCTTGGGCTGGAAAATACCACTATAGATTTCAATCGTGAGTTTATTAAAACAAATGAATTTTATCAAACCAATGAACCAAACATTTACGCGATTGGTGATGTGATAGGCGGCTTGCAGCTTGCGCATGTAGCCTCACATGAAGGAATGATTGCGATTGAACATATGGCTGGGGAAAACCCTGGACCACTTGATTCGACTCTTGTTTCAAAATGTGTATACAGCAGCCCAGAAGTAGCGAGTGTTGGGCTAACAGAAGAGGAAGCAAAGGGAAAAGGGTATCAAGTAAAAACTGGTAAGTTTTCATTCCGTGCCATTGGAAAGGCTTTGGTTTTTGGTGAATCAGATGGTTTTGTTAAATTGGTTGTTGAAGAAGGATCTAATAGACTGTTAGGAGCTCATATGGTAGGTCCGCATGTAACGGATATGATTACGGAAGTGGGTCTCGCTCGTGTATTAAACGCAACCGCCATGGATATTGCTCATACGATTCATCCCCACCCGACCTTGGCTGAAGCAATTGGTGAAGCGGCCCTTGCCGTAGATGGAAAGGCAATTCATGCCTAAATCATAACCGAAAAATGGAGGAAAGCAATGAACACAAAAGTAAAGCCGAACCGTGCAAAATTATTAATCTCTTGTCCAGAAAAGCCAGGGATTATCTCGACTGTAACCAATTTTTTATTAGAACACAAAGCCAATATTGTACATTTTGATCAACATACAACCGATCCACAAGCAGGTATATTCTTTATGCGGATTGAGTTTGATTTGGAAGAATATGATTCTACTTATGAAAAAATTGAAAATGATCTCGAGGTGCTGGCTCGAGATTATGCGTTAGATTGGCAGTTGAGCAGTAACGAAAGAAGGAAGCGAATGGCCATTTTTGTTTCCAAAGCAGACCACTGTCTCACTGAGCTTATTTGGCGGTGGAAATCGAATGAAATTCCTGTGGATATCCCAATGGTAATCAGCAATCATCCTGATTTAAAAGAGATGGTTGAGGGGTATGGCATCCCTTTTTATCATATCCCGCTGTCACAAGATTCGAAAGAAGAGGCCGAACAGAAAGCCTTAGAATTGTTAAAAGGAAAAGTGGATTTTATTGTTTTGGCCAGGTATATGCAGATTCTTTCTCCTAAATTCATTTCCCATTATCCAAAACAAATCATTAACATTCATCACTCTTTTTTACCTGCTTTTGTTGGAGCAAACCCTTATGTAAGAGCGTTTAACCGCGGGGTCAAGTTAATAGGAGCCACCGCACATTATGTAACGAATGATCTTGATGAAGGACCGATAATCGAGCAAGATGTCCAGCGTATTAATCACCGCTATACAGCAGCGGATTTAAAGACCGCGGGACGTCATGTGGAAAAGAGAGTTCTCGCCGAAGCCGTTTCCTGGCATGTAGAAGATAAAGTACTAGTTCATGGTAATAAAACGATTGTATTTGCATGAGTTGAGGATCATTGTTCATAGGAGATGGTACTAATGGCAGGAGATGAACATGTACTGGACTTGATTCATATCGTTTTAGCTATTCTTTGGATATGGATATTTCTTAAAAATAAACGAAAGCGCAGATTAAACTACATACATTTCATGCTGCTGCTTTTTGCTGTGGGAATATTGTTTCAATCAATATTGAAGTGGACATAGGGTTCCATGTGGACGGTTCTAATGGTTTAGCTTAAACAAAAAGGTTGATCGATAGAACCGTCCACATAGTTTTCAGGTTTTTAACTACTTTACATCTAACATATTATCAGTACATAAGGTGATCAGCTTGTTTTTATTATCCATAATCCAATTACATCGTATCGCACACTTTTGAATATATTCCTTAACAATGTCAAGGGAGCTGACCTGATCCAAATAACGACCAAAAAAATGAATGAATACGTCGAGACTCCTCAGTTGGATGAGGGTGGGAACAGCTTCAATTTCAGCTTCTGTTAATTTTAGTGATTGCCCATAACCGGAAAGAAATGAATGAATATTTGCCCAAGTAGTGGTTGCTTCTTCGCTAGGTTGGATGAAGTCTGATAAGCAAACAGCCAGCTCCATCACCCGTAAATCGTTTGTAACAAATTCAAAATCGAGAACAGCTGACACAATACCATCTTCATTGACAAGAATGTTGGACGCGTTCATATCGCCGTGGACAAGCTGATGTGGCAATTGTCTTAATGTTGGAACTTGCTCCATAAAAGAAATCAGCTGTTTATAAATAACTAGTAAATCTGGTGTCTGTTCTGAAAATTCGCTAGGAGGTTTTTTGCAAAAGTTTAATACATCCTGTAAAGAACAACTAGGATGAGTACTATCAATCTCATAATATGGTCGGTAGGCAGGGCGCTGATTGATTTGTACATATGCTAATGAAGCTGAACATAGACCAGCAGTTCTCCCATAGGAATGAATTTCTTCCAATTTTTCCAGAGCAGGGTTTACACCATCCAAGTACCGAAATAAACCGGCAATCTTTCCATCCCTTGTTCGAACAAACGTTTTTCCATTCCTTGTTTGGATGGGCTTGGGTATAGAAAAAGGTAGAGGCATTTCTGCTAAAGCAACTAAAATAGCATGTTCATACTTCACCTTATCTACATCCTGATGGGTTTCGTAAACGCGGAGTACATATTGTTCATGATCAACACGAACAAATCGGGTCGTATTGTTTGCACCACTTTGACCAACCCTTGATACCCAGCTGCCTGCCGGAAAGTAATGTGCCAGTATTTCATCAATGTGTTTATTGTTATGTACCATTATAATCGTAATCCTTTGCTATTTTTGTAGAACTCAAGACTCCATGGGGGCGGTTCTTAAAGTTTAAAATAGTCTTTTCTTATTTCATTGAATCGTTTTTCATCGATGTTTTCCTTATTCAATGTACGATCGATCCATTGTATAAACGAAGTGTCAGTTAATGTTATGTTTCCTTTATCTGTTATCTTTGTGATTAAAGGTTTCTTATTAAATGCAGATTCAGGATGTTCCACGATAATTCTTTGAACTTCATTTAATTCAGATATATTTTGAATCGACTCTTTTGAATTAAAAGCGTAACCTATTTTCCAATCCTCATCTTTGCTATTTAATTTCAGATACAAAATATAATCTCCATGTTCCCTGTCTGCTCGTTCCACTCTAAATTCTCCATTACTAGAGGCAACAGTCTCTCCGCTTAACGGAATAGGTTTTAATGGTAAATTCCCTCCGAAACCAGTATCAACAAGATAGATCTGCCCATTATGAGCAATAAGATTGAGCACATGAGTATTCCCAGTCCCACTCCATTGTTGATTCATATGATTATAAGTGACTCCGCGGACTAGGGAGGGGTTAAAGCCATTTTCGGACAAGAAAAGGAAAAGAATTGTATTAAGTTCGTAACAAAGCCCGCCTTCGTTTTGTTGAAGTAATTTACTCGTTAAATTTTCTTTTGTAATTTCCTTCGTTCTTTTTTCGATAATACATAAATTCTCAAAAGGAATGGTCTTTGCAGTTTTTTCAAGTACTGTATCTAAATATTCAAACGTGATTTTTTTATCTTGAGCGATACCTACTCTATCACGAAATAATTCGTTTACGTTGTTCATTCCACTTCCTCCTTGGTATTACCTATGTTCAATAATAGCAAAAAGCTCCCTGTAACCCAAATAAGAAATAATCTTAGGCAGACTAAAAGTGTTAATGATAAAATAATGGAAAACTCCAGAGGGACAGTTTCTCTTGGCTTGATTAAACAAAAGGTAGATCCACTGGAACCGTCCCCATGGCCATAGCGAGGTGAGTATAATGGAAGCAATCGTCTTAGCTGCTGGATATTCCAGTCGCGCGAATGCATTTAAAATGATGTTGCCTCTCGGGCAAAAGACTGTGTTGGAGTATACGATTTCTAAATTTGAAGGAGTATGCAGCAGAGTCATCGTCGTAGCTGGGTTTCATGCTGAGTTTATTAAAGAGGAAATCGAAAAAATCAATAAAAAAAATTGTTATTCATTTCAGTTAAAGTTTGTTTACAATGAAAACTTTAACCAAGGAATGTTCAGCTCCATCCAAAAGGGATGCACCGAGGTAAATGTCCCAACCTTCTTTATGACACCCGGAGATTGTCCGCTTGTTAAAAGGGAGACAATTCAGCTGCTAGCGGAACACAAAGGGGATGTTGTGATTCCTAGCTTTCATTATAAAGGTGGTCACCCTATTAAATTATCAAGAATAGTAAAACAAAAAATTTTCGAAACCGATCCGGAAAGTAATTTGCGTATGGTGCTCAATGGTTTCAATAAGGAGTACCTCTGTGTAGATGACCAGGGGGTAATCATGGATGTAGATACTCAGGAAGATTACCAACAAGCCATTGATTATTATAATAAAACGTAAGTTTCACGGTATTTTCCCGTTTTATCAATCATTATTTAAAAATATAAATTTAAAGGAGAACACATTTCCGTAACCAGCGAATGAGTTCTCCTTTATTTATCTTCTCTTAATCTTAATAAGATCATATGTGTAGGATTTTTCCTCTCAATCTATTTTAAACAAAGGTTAATCCGTATATCTAACACCTTTTAAAATCATATTGACCTTTAATCTAGTATCTTGGACAATAGTTTTTCGAAGTTCCTTTGCTTTTTTGAAGGCTTCCGTCATTCCTGATGCTATGATCTTTATTTCTTTGTTACCCACCGGTTCTTCAAGAAGAAAAATATATTCTTTCATGCTGTTTCACCTCTCAAGTTGTAATTCTAATATAATTATAAATGATTTTGAAAGCGATTTCCACATTATTTTGTGAACGTTTTCACTTTTTTGCCCGATGAAACGTTAAATCAAAATTCTTTGTCATGATCCCTTACACAGTTAAGTAATGTTCCCCGACTTTAAAATATAATGAAAAGAACGAATTTCTTGGATGAAATTTATCATAAAACATCATGCTGATTTATAAAATCGTAGGAAGAGGTTCTATTAATCTTGTATCTTCTTTAAAAATGAGTCGAAGGGTGTTGTTGGAACATGAATCTTAAAAACATAAGCACCTCAGTGCCCAAAAAGGACCATAAAGGTAAGGTATCTGGCCAGTTGGCTTATATTAGTGATATGAAAGTGGGAAATATGGTTTATGGTGTTTTGTATCGTTCGCCCATTGCTTATGGAAAAATCAAATCTATACAACTGCCAGACCTTCCTGAAGGATATGAAGCGGTTGGTGCAGAGCATATCCCCGGACCGAATTATGTCAAAATTATTAAAGAAGATCAGCCCATATTTGCCAATGAGTGGGTGAATTATATTGGTGAGCCGATTCTCATGCTCGTTGGAAAAGACCTTGATATCTTATACCGTTTACTGGATGAAGTGAACATGGAATTGGAAGAACATCAGGCGATTTTTACATTGGACGAAGCAATCAAACAAAAGTCATCACCCGGGGTAACTATGGCAAGCTATGAATTTGGGGAAAGCTTAGAAAGCATTTCAGCCATTGAGCAGGGTGCATGTCAAATTATCGAAGAAGAATATAATACGGGATATCAGGAGCATGTTTACCTTGAACCGCAAGGAATGCTGGGCATATATAAGGAAGATGAAATTGTAGTCCAGGGATCGATGCAGTGTCTCTACTATATAAAAAATGCATTGATAACCGCTTTAGCGTGTGGTGATGATGATGTTAGGGTGGTTCAAAGCCCAACTGGCGGTGGTTTCGGGGGCAAGGAAGAGTTTCCTTCGATGATGGCCTGTCATGTAGCCGTTGCCGCAAAGGCGGTCAAGAAATCTGTCATGCTCGTGTTCGACCGTTCTGAGGATATGGTCGTCACTACGAAAAGACATCCGGCCAAACTCACATATCGAACAGCACTTGATAAGGAAGGAAATATCATGAGCATGTGTGTAGAGGTATTTCTCGATGGCGGAGCGAATGTGGGATTGAGCTCAGTCGTACTGCAGCGCGCCTTACTAAACAGTGCTGGTGTGTATAAAATTCCGCATTTTCATGCAAAAGGCTATGTCTTAAAAACCAATACTGTACCGAACGGTGCCTTCAGAGGCTTTGGTGCGCCGCAAAGCTTTGCGGGAATCGAAAGTCATATTGGCCATCTTAGTAAACTAGCAAACATCGACCCGGTTGACTATAAACGTAAATACCTCGTTAAACAGGGAGACCCCACGATCACCAAAGGAAATTTCCGCGATCCAATATTAATGGAAGATATGATTGAGGATTTGCTAAAAGCGTCGGATTACAAACAGAAAAAAGGAGAGTTTCAAACATTTAATCAACAAAATCAGCGCTATAAAAAAGGCATGGGAACATCCTTGTTCCTCCACGGGTGTGGATTTACAGGCAGTGGTGAACGAGATCACATAAAAGCAAAGGTCAAGCTCTATAAATCTAAAGACGATCAGGTATCACTTAAAATATCAAATTCTGACATGGGACAAGGCATTTTGACAACTCTGAGTAAAATCGTCGCCAAAGAACTAGACATCCCATACGAAGAAGTTTTGTACCCTTATCCCGATACAAAAGAGGTCCCTGACTCTGGTCCGACAGTAGCCTCCAGGACAACAATGATTGTCGGTAAATTACTTGAACGAGCGGCAAAAAAACTGAAGGCTCAGTGGCTGACAGGGGTGGAACAGGAAGTGACGGAGGACTATGTTCACCGTGAAATGATTCCATGGGACGAAAAAACCTTTACAGGAGATGCCTATCCGGCATATTCATGGGGCGTGAATTTTGTTGAAGTAGAAGTAGATACCTTAACAGGAATTGTAAAGCTGGAAAAAGTATATGCCAATTATGAAGTAGGAAAAGTCATTGATGACCGGGTGATGAAAGGGCAAATTGACGGTGGCTTAGCACAAGGTTTAGCCTACGGGTACCTAGAAAAAATGACCTCAAAAGAAGGCAGGATACAACAAAAAAGCATTACGGACTATGGGCCGCCGACTTCAATGGACGTGGTCACTATACAAAGCAAGGTTTTTGATAACCCGTATGCGGACGGTCCATACGGGGCAAAGGGTGCAGGTGAATTGACGTTAATCGGCGGTGCTCCCGCCGTCCAAGCGGCGATTGAGGATGCCTTACAAACTTCTTTTCAACAAATTCCAATCACACCTGAAGTCATTATTGAAAGTCTTTGGATGAAAGAGGGTGAAGAAGGATGATAAAGTTCAACCTAAATGGAAGAAAAATAGAAACTGAGGCTCCTCCTACTGCAAGATTACTAGATGTTATAAGAGAGGATTTTAATTTAATTGGTACAAAGGAAGGCTGCGGAGAAGGAGAATGTGGAGCCTGCAGCGTCTTTGTCAATAACCTCCTGCAAAACAGCTGCCTGATTCCAATTGGCTCCATCGATGGAGCCGAAGTTGTAACGATTGAGGGAATCATGGAGTCAGATCAATTTAAGATTTTAGATGAGAGCTATTCCGAAGCCGGAGGAGTCCAATGCGGTTACTGCATACCCGGGATGGTCATGGCCAGTGCAGCATTATTATCCCAAAACCCACATCCTTCTGAGGATGAAATTCGTGAAGGGATATCCGGAAATCTTTGCCGATGTACGGGCTACAATATGATTGTTGAAGCAATCAACATGGCGGCTAAAAAAGGGGACGGCTTATGGCAGAAAAAATAATCGCCTATCGATTTGACCGTTTAGAAGAAACCTTGAGCCAATTGAATAAAGCAAACTGTGCGATTGTTGCCGGGGGCACCGATGTCATGGTCATGCACAAAAGTCGAAGGGGAGTACCGCCAAAAATTCCGAAACCCATTATTTTTATTGATCATCTTCCTGAGCTAAAACAGGTGAATCAAAATGGTAACGATCTCCATATCGGTGCCTGCTGTACGTATAGCGAATTACTCCGAGACCCGCTAATCCCAATGCCGTTGAAAAAGGCAATCAAAACAATCGCAGCCCCGGCGATTCGAAACAGAGGGACATTGGGTGGCAATATTTGCAATGCCTCTCCAGCTGGTGACACACTGCCTTTATTGTATGTATACAACGCAAAACTTTTGCTGCGCTCTGTTAATGGGGATCGAATCGTTCCGATTAGTGAATTTATTCAAGGTGTACGAAGAGTGCAGCGTGAGCCGAATGAAATTCTGACTGAAATTATTTTGCCGTCGGTTTTAGAAGAAGGTGCTCATGTGGTTTTTGAGAAGGTCGGCAACCGCAATGCAGATGCCATTGCCAAAGTAGGGTTTGTAGGATATATCCGGACAAAAGGTGCTGTCATTGAGGATGTACGCTTCGCTTTCGGAGCGGTTGGACCTACGATGATCCGTTCCATTGAGATTGAAAAAAAGCTGCTAGGTAAGACCATACCAGTAACAGCTGGGGATATTGCAAAGGTTATCACTGCCTTTGATATAATCATCAAACCAATCGATGATCAGCGTTCCACTGCTATCTACAGAAAAACAGTGGCTTTAAATCTATTACGTTATTTCCTTACCAGCTTGACACATAGTCAACGCATTTAAGGTTAAAAGGGGGAGCTTTTTTATGCTATTGATGGAAAAAGTCGCCATGCTGAATCGTCAAAATGAAACCTTTGCTCTAGCCATGATTATTGAATCGAAAGGCTCAACTCCCAGGCATGTTGGAAAAATGATTGTATACCGGGATGGTACAATTGAAGGTACTGTCGGCGGAGGCTTGGCAGAATACTTTATCATCGAAGAGAGTGTTAAAGCACTCCAAATCGGCAAATCGAAAATCGTTGAATACAAACTAAATAAACACGCAAAAGATGGAATTCAAATGAATTGTGGCGGCACACTTAGGGTGTTTATCGAGGTGTATACAAGCAGACCTGAACTCGTTCTGGCTGGAGCCGGTCACTTAGCACATGCGCTATCAAAGCTTGCCGATTCCCTTGAACTTCCATATTGCATTGTCGATGACCGGGTTGGTTACGCAACTAAGGAACGCTTTCCAAATGCCACAAACATTTACGTCAACGAGGATATTGAAGAGGCATTGCTCACGGCAAACCTAAATGAAAAGTCCTATGTGATCATTGTGACAAAAGATGGTGATGATAGAGTATTAAAAACAGCACTGCAATTTCCAATCCCCTATGTTGGGATGGTGGCAAGCAAACGCAAGGTGATAACGATATTTGAGAAATTAAAAAGTGAAGGTATCACAAAGGAACAGTTGGAGCAGGTTCATTCTCCAATCGGATTGGAAATTGGCGCGGAAACAACAGAAGAAATTGCGATAAGTATTATGGGTGAAATCATCAAATTAAGCAAGGAAACCAAACCTATAAAAGTGAAACAGTTAATTTAGAATACTTAAAAACGTTTCTTACATTATTGTAAGGAGCGCTTTTTTTGTTTATCTGAAATAAATAGAACATTTTAACTAGTCGAAAATAACTATATTGTTTTAATAGCATTAAGATGATATATTTATATATAATAAATATATCAACTTTAAAAGGTGAAATGCGTATGAGTACTCCCTTATATGAAAAAATATATGAATATATCATCGATCAAATTAAGCAAGGTCATTTAATGGAGGGAGATCGAGTACCTTCGGAAAAGGAATTGGCTGGAGAATTCGATGTAAGTAGAATTACATCGAAAAAAGCATTAGATTTGCTTGCACAAAATAACATCATTGAACGGATAAGAGGGAAAGGCTCATTTGTCGCCCATCAGCACCAAGTAAACATGGATTCCTCTCCAAATGACAACCAAAATTCCGTTCTTACACATAGCAAATTAGTCGCCCTTATCATACCAGACTTTGATAATGCATTTGGGTTAAATCTGGTAAAAACGATAGAAAAAGTTTGTATGCAAAATAATTGTAACTTAATTATCCGCCGTACTGGAGGGAACACCAAAGAAGAAGAAAATGCCATCATCGATCTTGTAAAAAGTGGTGTGGATGGACTCATCATCTTTCCGGTGCACGGCGAACATTACAATACAGAAATATTAAAACTAGTGGTAAAGGACTATCCAATAGTATTAGTGGATCGTTACTTGAAAGGTATTCCTGCTAGCTCCGTTTGTACAAACAATCAATCCGCCTGTGAAACCTTAACGAATTATCTATTCACGTTAGGTCATAAGGAAATCGCATTCCTTTCACCATCTCCTAGCGGGAATTCTACGCTAGAGGAGAGACTCCAAGGGTTTCATATTGCTTTTTCAAAGCAAGGTTTGAAAATGAATCCTGACTTTTTATTAATTGATCTGATCAGTTCCTTACCACAGTACGTGGATCACTCGGAAAGTAATATGAAAGCCGACTTTCATTCGATTAAACAATTTATTCTAAATAATCCGGAAGTCACGGCTTTTGTGGTGAGTGAATATTATTTGTCTTTAACGCTATTGAATGTATTAAAAAAGCTGGGAAAAGAAATTCCCGAAGAATATTCTATTGTATGTTTCGACTGCCCAGAGGACCGTTTTGACCAGTCGCTTTTTACGCATATCCATCAACATGAGGAAGAAATGGGCAAAAAGGCCGTTGATCTATTATTGAAGCAATTAAAGGGTGAGAAAATTCCCAAGCATACTGTGATAGATTTTACTTTGATCGAAGGAAAATCATCTGCGCCAAATCAGCGAATATAAATACGAAAGCAATCCTTTGTGAAAGGATTGCTTTTTTTGTTGCTCTCTAAACAAAAAAACATTAAAAATGCTTAAAAACTAAAAAGAAAGAATTTTCAAAAAGTATGTTGACATGTCCGTGTGTAGTTGGTAATCTATCAATATACCATTAATAATAACAAGTTATAGTTGTTATATCATTTCATTTAACTTTTTTTTAAGTATATTTTGAAAGCGTTTTTATTAATGGTCCAACTATGAAAGTACATAAAAAGGGATATGAAAATCTAATAAGAAAGCAGGGGGATGAACATGAAGCAAAAGAAAAAAAGAATGGGAGCAATAGCATTAATGATCGTGCTGACTTTATCTATGATTCTTACTGGATGCTCCTCCAAATCGAGTTCTTCAGAGAAAGGAAGTAAAAATCAAACAACAGTAACTTTTTGGCACCCAATGACTGATGTTACGGGCGAAGCGGTGGATGCAGTCATTAAGGAGTTTGAGAAACAGAATCCAGATATCAAAATCAATGCTGTCTATACGGCAAATCAAGGTGAAGGACAAAATGAAAAATTAATGACGGCCATTTCCGGTGGAAATCCTCCAGATGTCGCATACTTCGACCGTTTTGAGATCGGATCCTGGGCAGCGCAAGGATCTTTGGAGGATTTGACACAATTAGCGGAATCCAGCGGAGTTAAAAAGGAAAGCTACTATCCTTTTGCTTGGGATGAGGCCAGTTATCAAGGTAAACTGTACGGAATCCCTACCACTACGGATTCAAGGCTTGTGTATTTTAATATAGACCATTTCAAAGAAGTGGGATTAGACCCAGAAAACCCACCAACAACCATTGCTGAATTAGAAGCTGCTGCGGAAAAATTAACGAAGAAAAAAGGTAAGCGCTTTGAACGAATTGGCTTTATTCCATGGTTTGGCCAAGGTTGGTTTTATGGCTGGGGTTGGTCATTCGGCGGAGAATTCTATAATCCTGAAACAAATAAAGCTACAGCAAATGATCCAAAGTTAGTAGATGCTCTTCAGTGGATGACCGATTTTGCTAAGAAATATAATGTTGAGGATATCGCTGGTTTTACTGATTCACAAGGTCAGGGTGCCATGGACCCATTCTTAACGGGCCAATTAAGCATGAAGGTAAGTGGACCGTGGGAGGTTTCCGCAATTAAGAAATTCAAACCGGACTTGAAATATGGGGTATTTCCTATCCCAACTCCAACAGGTGAAAATCATACAACTTGGTCAGGAGGATGGTCCGTTGTCATTCCTAAAGGTGCGGAGAATAAAGAGGCTGCATGGAAATTTCTGAAGTTCTTCGGCGGGGAAGAAGGTCAAAAGATTTTCAGTGGCATCGCGAGAGACTTCTCTGTCATTGATTCCGTTAATGAAGAACTAGGTTATAAAGAAGACCCAATCTTAAAAGAGTTTGTTAATATTTTACCTGTTTCTCACCATCGACCAGTAATGACACAAGGCTCGTTATATTGGAACGAACTGGCCAGCGCGGTAGAAAATGCAACTCGTGGAAATGGAACGCCAGAAGAGCTATTAACAAAAGTGAATGAAAAAGTAAATAAAGAACTAAGTAAATAAGAACTTACTGGATAAGAAAGGGAGGAGTTTTTCTCCTCCCGGAACAGAATATTCGGGAGGAGCGGTGATTAATGTGAAAGGTAACATACCATTGGCTGAAAATATGAACTCTCCTAAAACAGGACCTAACAAACAAATAAACATCACTGCTAAGAAAAGGCTGGGTAATTGGGGGGAATACAAAACCGGATTTTTATTTGCCTCACCTTGGATTATTGGTTTACTGGTTTTTTACGCAATTCCTTTGTTTTCATCCATCTATTTTAGCTTTACATCCTACAGTATCCTTCAGCCTGGTGAATTCGTTGGTTTGGAAAATTACAAAAATTTAATGAATGATGAATTATTTTGGAAATCGGTTTATAATACCGTTTACTTTGCGGTGTTTTATGTCCCATTAGGAATCATCTTTGGTGTGGCACTCGCCATGATGCTGAACATGAAAGTAAAAGGGATGGCTGTTTACCGAACCATTTTCTTCCTTCCAACTCTAGTTCCACATGTAGCATTGGCAGTTCTATGGATGTGGCTGTTAAATCCAGGGTTTGGGCTAGTAAACGGAGTTTTAAGCACGATCGGTATTGATGGGCCGTCATGGCTTGGAAGTGAGACATGGTCTAAGCCTTCATTAATTCTCATGTCATTGTGGGGAATAGGTCAGGCAGTAGTCATCTATTTAGCTGGGCTGGGAGATATTCCAGAAGATTATTATGATGCAGCAGAAGTAGACGGAGCGAACTGGTTCCAAAAAACCTTTCATATTACAATTCCTCTACTAACACCAGTTATCTTTTTTAATTTGGTAATGGGAATTATAGGTGCCTTCCAGCAATTTACACTGCCTTACACATTGACACAAGGGAAAGGGACACCAGCCAATTCATTAACATTTTATGTCATGTATTTATACGATAATGGCTTTAAATTCTTTAAAATGGGCTATGCATCGGCCATGGCATGGGTTTTATTTGTCATCATTATGGCATTAACGGCCTTTGTATTTATCACATCCAAGCGATGGGTTCACTATCAAGGCAAATAAGGGAGGAGAAAAAATGGATGGAACCAGGAAAAAGAAAGTAACACGTTTTTCAGCACATTTGGTACTAATCATCGCATCGTTTTTCTTTATGATTCCATTTATCTGGATGGTATCAACGTCATTAAAACCTTTGACACAAGTATTTACCTTTCCGCCTGAATGGATTCCGAAGCCCGTTAAGTGGAGCAATTATATCGATGCCATGAATTATATCCCATTTTTTACTTATCTAAAAAACACCACCATTATTACCCTGGTCAGTACCATTGGAGCTGTATTATCATGTCCGATTGTCGCCTATAGCTTCGCGAAACTAAAGTGGCCAGGAAGGAATATCCTTTTTATCATTACCATTGGCGTCATGATGATTCCTGGGCAAGTAACGATGATTCCATTATTTTTATTGTTTGAAAAATTAGGGTTAGTAGGTACGCCTTATCCATTAATCATCCCAGCATTTTTCGGAATCCCTTTTTACATCTTCCTGTTAAGGCAGTTTTTTATGGGCTTACCTGATAGTTTAAGAGAGGCTGCAAAGATAGATGGCGCCAGCGAATTCAGAATCTATTGGCAAATCATGCTTCCACTAGCAAAACCAGCGGTATTGGCTGTAGGTTTATTTCAGTTCATGGCCAGTTGGACAGACTTTATCGGACCATTACTCTATTTAACCGATTCTGTGCAATACACTTTATCTCTAGGTTTACAGCAATTCCAAAGCCAGAAGGGTTCTGAGTGGGGACTTATGATGGCTGTATCAACGATGATGACAGTACCTGTTATCATACTATTCTTCTTTTTGCAAAAAACATTTATTAAAGGAATTACTTTTAGTGGAATTAAATAGGAATCTATTAATATTTATTTTAAATAGTAGGAGGTTGTTCATATGAATAAGAAAATAGGAATGAGAATTTCACCAAAGATCGGTGCCGAAGGAATGGAGTCTGTTGCAAGATTCGCTGCTAGTATTGGCCTAGATGTAATCGATGTTCCCGTTTATAACCAAGAAGTGAAAGTTGTATTAGAAAATGCTGGGCTTGAGGTCGGATCGATTGATGGTGTAGGAGCGGTTGGCAGCACAAAGCTCTTAAGCGCAGATACGAAAAGTCGTGAAGAAGCAGTGAACGCTCTAAAATCTCAAATGACAGAAATTTCTGAGCTTGGTGGAAAAGTTATGTTTATGTGTCTGGTTCCGGAAGATATTACGATGCCGAGAAAAAAAGCGTTTGAAATCTGGAAAGAAACCTTTCCTGCTATCGTGAAGCATGCGGAACAAGAAAACATTTATATTGCCTTAGAGGGGTGGCCGGGACCAGCTCCATATTATCCAACTTTAGGCTGTACACCTGAAATGCTAAGAGCGATGTTCAACGAAATTCCTTCTAAACATTTCGGAATCAATTATGATCCTTCCCACTTAGTAAGGCTAGGGATTGACCATTTAAGAGTATTGAGTGAATTTGGTGACAGAATTAATTATTGCCATGGTAAAGACACTGAAATATTACATGATGAACAATATGAGTGCGGCAACATTGCTGCCACCTTTGGAGCAAACTATGATTTTTCAGAAGGACCATGGAGATACACCATTCCTGGGCAGGGAGATGTAGATTGGGCAAAGGTGGCGGTGCGTTTAGAAAAAGTCGGTTATCAGGGTCCAATCAGCATAGAACTTGAAGATCATCGCTATTGGGGTTCTTTAGAGAAAGAGCAGCAAGGAATTATCAAGGCTAAAGAACATCTTGCTATTTATTTTAAATAAAAACACAGGAGGGCTTAAGGATGACAAGAACAGTGAAGGTAGCAATTGTAGGTTGTGGCGGTATCGCAAATGGAAAACATATGCCAAGTTTATCTAAGCTTAAGCATGTTGAATTAGTGGCATTTTGTGATGTACTGATTGAAAGAGCTGAAAAAGCGGCTAAGAAATACGGAATTCCTGGCGCAAAGGTGTATGAGGATTATCGTGAGCTTATCCAGGACGAAGCGATTGAGGTGATTCATGTCCTTACGCCAAATGATTCCCATGCGGAAATATCTGTCGCTGCACTTGATTCGGGTAAGCATGTGATGTGTGAAAAGCCTATGGCAAAGACGTCTGCTGAAGCACGAGCCATGGTTGAGGCCGCAAAACGCTCAGGAAAAAAACTGACAATCGGGTATAACAATCGTTTCCGACCTGATAGCCAGTATTTACATCAAGTATGTGATCGTGGGGATTTAGGGGAGATCTATTTTGCGAAGGCGCATGCGATTCGCCGACGTGCCGTGCCGACATGGGGTGTGTTTTTGGATGAAGAAAAACAAGGCGGCGGCCCATTAATTGATATTGGTACCCATGCCCTCGATTTAACATTATGGATGATGGATAACTATAAACCTAAATCTGTGATGGGTAACACTTATCATAAATTAAGCCAAAAGAAAAATGCTGCCAATGCATGGGGGCCATGGGATCCTGAGAAATTTACCGTTGAGGATTCTGCATTTGGCTTTATTACGATGGAAAATGGCGCTACCATTGTGCTCGAAGCAAGCTGGGCTTTAAACTCTCTAGATGAGGATGAGGCAAAATGCTCACTTTGCGGAACAGAGGGCGGAGCCGATATGAAGGATGGACTTAGAGTCAACGGGGAAAGCTTCGGAAAGCTTTATACCACCAATGTTGAACTCGGTGCTGGGGGAGTAGCCTTTTATGATGGTGATTCAGAATCAGATGCCGATCTAGAAGCAAGACTTTGGATTGATACTATTCTCAATGACACAGAGCCTGTGGTAAAGCCGGAACAAGCATATGTAGTCACGCAAATCTTAGAGGCAATCTATGAATCTGCTAAAACAGGAAAAGCCGTTTACTTCCAAGAGAAATCTTCCTTTGTTACGAATTAATGTGGGTTTTTAATAGGATTCCAAGCGGGGTGTAAGAGGTGGAAAGTGTTAGAGTAGGTATTATTGGAACGGGTGGTATTTCTAATGTGCATGTCAAACAATTGATGGAAATAAATACAGCTCAGATTGTTGCGGTAGCTGACCCAAGTCTGGAAAATCGCAAACAATTGATCGGAAAATTCAACCTTGAGCAGATTGTTGAATTTAACGATCATCAAGACATGCTGGAAACAATTCCGATGGATGCGGTGCTTATTTGTTCGCCGCATACCCTGCATTATCAACAGGTGGTGGATTCGATTCATCATGGATGCCATGTGTTAATCGAAAAACCAATGGCTTGTTCTTTAGATGAAGCAGAGCAGCTGATTGAATTGGCAAAAAAGGCAAAGAGGGTTCTCCAAGTTTCTTATCAAAGACATTTTGAACCGAGCTTTCTTTACATTCGGGAAGCACTCTCGAACGGAACCATTGGAAAGCTTACATCAGTCACCGCTTCTTTATACCAGGATTGGAAACACTTGACCACAGGTACCTGGCGGCAGAATCCATCGTTATCCGGCGGCGGAATGCTGATGGATTCTGGAAGTCACATAGTCGATGTACTTTTGTGGACGACGGGTTTAAAGCCGCTTGAAGTCGAATGTAAATTAGAGAAGCATTTAACGCATGTAGAGCTGGATTCTTTCACAACGATCCGCTTTGAAAACAATGTAGTGGCAGGTTTAAATATTGTAGGAAATGCTCCATGCTGGCATGAAACCTATGTTTTCTGTGGAGAGAATGGAGCAATTTTTTATGACAATGGCAAGATTGTTCTTCGCCGATTAGGAAATGAAGCGATTATCCCTGAGCTTCCCCCGCAAACAAACAATTCTGACAAAAGCTTTATCGATGCCATCTTAGGCAGTACCGAAGTCAAGGTTCCTGGGGAATTCGCTAAAGAAGTCGTCGCACTGACCGAACAGATTTATAGAGCGGCAGGCTATCAAGCTGTTACTTCAGAAAAATAACGGAGGAAAGAAGATGTCAAATACGGTCAAGATCGGAATTATCGGCAGCGGCGGAATTGCTGCTGCACATGCAAGAGCCTACAAGCAAATGCCGGACGTAAGGATTGTAGCTGTTGCCGATGTGATTCCAGGCAAGGCTAAGAAATTTATTGAACAGCTTGAATTAACAGAAGCAAAGGCTTTTGATGACCATTTCGAGCTGTTACATATGGATCTTGACGGTGTCAGTATATGTACCCCGAATGTGGCCCATCATAGCACAAGCATTGATTCCCTTAATGCAGGCAAACATGTGCTAGTGGAAAAACCGATGGCCGTAACCTTAGGACAGGCGATAGAAATGGTAGAAGCCTCCAAAATGGCAGATAGAATCCTGACGGTCGGATTTCAACCAAGATATGATCCTAATATGAAAGCCGTAAAAGAAATCGTTCAATCAGGTGAACTAGGGAATGTCTATTATGTTCAAACAGGCGGGGGACGCCGGCGGGGAATGCCGGGAGGAACCTTTATCAATAAAGAATTAGCAGGTGCCGGTGCAATGGCCGATATCGGTTGTTATTCCTTAGACCTGGCTTTAAATACGCTGGGCTATCCGAAGCCCTTAACCGTATCTGCCTATACGTCTAATCATTTCGGTACAAATCCTCTATATCATAACGAAGCGGATAGGTTTGAAGTAGAGGATTTTGGAGTGGCGATGATCCGTTTAGAAGGCGGTATTGTTTTAAACTTTAAAATATCATGGGCCATGCATATGGACTCGCTGGGGCCAACGCTCTTCCTTGGCACGGATGCCGGTTTGAAATTAACGCCAGCAGGTAACGGACCATGGAGCGGTGTATGGGACGGGGGAATCGGCTCGATTAGCCTATTCCATGATATTAAAGGGCACCATGTAGAATCTGCCATTCCTATACAAAGACATCAGTTAAATATCTTTTATGAAAAGGTACGCGACTTTGTTTTGGCGATTCAAAATGGTAATCCAGCACCAATTCCTGGTGAACAAATTGTAATCAATCAAGCAATCATTGATGGGATTTTACGTTCCGCGGAACAAGGTTCTGAAGTGAAAATCGACATTCCTGAATTTTAAGGCGCAAGAGGGACGGTTCTGATGGTTCAACTGTGATTAATACAGGTCAAAAATAACCATTAAAACCGTCCCCTTTGCTCTAGGAAACCAAGCTGATTAAGTAAAACAATTAAATAGATAAGTAGAATGAACGTTTCTTGCATCTTGGAAGGAACGTTTTTTTATTAATCAGTAATACTGTATTAGAAAAATATCGTTTAAGTACTCTATCTTTTGAATGAAAGCATTTGATTTAAATCCCTCGAATTTCTCCAAATGCCATTATGGGTTGAACAAATTTCCATTTACAGTATCTTACAAATTGATTATCATGATGTCGAGATTAAAAATCCAAGAAAACTACGGTAAACAAGTTCTTTACACTTCTAGACCTTTATATGGATACAATGTAAACTACGACACTAGCTAATATATTCTGAGAAGACGATATGTCTTATAATCGTATTAATAAGTTTAGTTTTAAAACAAATTATTGTAAAATGAAGGAAACACTATCGTTTTATTATAAGAAAATTTGCAGTTGAATTCATTTTCCTGTATTTTTATTATAATAAAAGGTGTAACAAAAGGGAGAACAATGTGAGAACATTACAATTAACATTACAAGAAGCGATTGAAATTTGTAAAGCGCTCGCAAATGAACACCGGATGGAAATGATTCGGTCGTTAACTGGCGGTCCCAAAAATGTGAATGAGCTTTCGGAGCTGTTAAACATCCCATTTTCTTCGGCAGCGGTGAATGTAAGGAAGCTGGAGGAAGCAGGTTTGATTACGACTGAGATCGTCCCAGGCCGCGGGAGCCAAAAGGTAAGTTCAAAGCGCTATGACCGTATCATTATAGATCTTGAGGAGAAGGACCCCGCGAAGGAAGATGTGTTAACCTTCGAATTAGAAATTGGCGAATACGTTCAATGTGATATTGAACCAACTTGCGGCCTCCTTAGTGAAAAGGGTATCATCCATATCCTTGATGATCCACGGTCCTTTTACGAACCGGAGCGGAAAAATGCCCAGCTTATCTGGTTTCGTTCCGGTAACATTGAATATCACTTCCCAAACAGGATACCATACGGAGCGAGGGTCGAGGAGATGAATTTCTCCGTTGAATTATGTTCGGAGGCTCCATATCATAATTTAGACTGGCCTTCTGATATCACCTGCTGGATTAACGGGAAAGAAATTGGCTACTGGACAAGCCCTGGAGACTTTGGTGGCGAGAGGGGATTTTTAACACCAGGCTGGTGGGAAACACATAATACTCAGTATGGTGTGTTAAAATATTGGAAAATCAATCATGAAGGCAGTTATATCGATGGAGTGAAAATTTCTTCGGTGACGATTGATGATTTGAAACTGCAGGAAAAGCCGTACATTTCATTGCAGCTCGGGGTAAAAAAAGATGCGAATAATCAAGGCGGGATTAATTTGTTCGGCTCGAAGTTCGGAAATTATGAACAAGGATTGATCATGAAAATCCAATATGCTTTAGCGGATTAATCCCGCTAAAGGAGAAAGCTGACTGGATGTTATTCCGGTCAGTTTTTTTATGATAAAAATATTATAATAAAAATACTTGATTTGTAATAATAAAACATGTAATAATAACCACATAAAGTTGAAAGCGTTTTAATAAAGGGTTACAAAGAAAAAGGACCTTTCAACCGAAGTTAATCTATTTCCTAGGGGGAAAACAGAATGAAGTCTTTTAAATGGCTAGTTTTATTGATTGCTAGTGTCCTGGTTTTAAGCGCTTGCTCAGGCGGCGATAGTGCTTCAAACAAGTCAAAAGATGGCAAGATTCAAATCTCATTTATCAACGGTTTCACCGGTGGTGATGGGGCATACATGAAAAAGATTACAGATGGATTTAATGCTTCCCAAGACAAGTATGAAATCGTAGAAAGCCAAGAAAAAGAACACTATACAAAATACAAATCCGGTGACTATGACCTTGCTGTCATTCATGGGAACAACCTAGAAACATACCGTCTTGATGGCATGATTCAGGATGTTGGCTCTCTGTATGAAAAAGCAGGTTTGAAAGAATCTGATTTCCACAATGCTGGAATGGATCTTGCAAAATTGGATGGAAAGCTTTACGGATTCCCGATTGATATTCATCCTTTAACCATGTTCTATAATAAAGAGTTTGTAAATGAAGCTCCAAAAACATATGAAGATATCTTGAAGCTGAATCAAGAGCTTCAAGCAAAAAATAAAGATCTATACGCACTAGGTGTACCGTCAACAGGTCTTGTGGAGTTTTACATGCTGATGATCGCTGCACAAAACGGTGTAGATCTGAAGGATGGCAATGCCTTGAACTTTGCGCAGCCTGAATTTGCGGATGCGCTGATGACGTTCCATGACATGGTCTGGAAAGATAAAGTTTCTCCAGCTGGCTTAGGTCTTGATGGAGAATTTAAAACCTTCATGAAAGAAGCAGAATCAGGCAAAGCAGTTCAATCAGCTGTTGCTCTAACAGGTCCTTGGTTCTATGGGGCAGCCAAAGAAAAATACGGTGATAACCTAGGAATTGCGCCAATTCCTCAAATCGGCAAGCAGCCTGCTGCTTACGGTAACGCTCACATGCTTGCTGTTTCCGCTAGTGTTAAAGACGAGCAGGTTAAAGAAGGTATTGCTGAGTTCGTCAAATATATGTTCACTCCAGAAAATCTGATCAACTGGGCAGATGGAGGACAAGCTCCTGTTCACTTAAAGACAATCGAAAAAGTGACCGCCGAGAAAGACAAGTATCAGATCGCGTACCAAAACTCTTTACAGTTTGATTCTTTTGTTGCGCCGCCTCAAGTGTATCAGTATGGCGAACAAATCCGTGATATGAACGAAAAAGTCTTCAGCAAGCTTGTAACAACTGGAAACCTGACAAAAGAACAATTAATGAAAGAACTTGAGTCTGCAACAAAGAAAGCCCAGCAAGTTGCTGAAACTCAACCGAAATAATTATGAAAAAAAGCTGAGTGGCGCGGGAATTCCTGCGCCATTCACGCTAAAAAACACGAAATCAGCAAAAGGTGAGCATTAGTTCTCCTACTTATTGGAGGGTGTATAAAATGCACAAAGGAACTTCGACAAAAACATGGGCATTCCTGATGGTTTCCCCATTCATACTTTGCTTTATTTTATTCTGGCTTGCACCAATGCTATTAGGGGTTTGGGTCAGTCTGCACAATTGGAATCTTTCATCGGGCAATAATGGTTTTATCGGTCTGCAAAACTACGTTGATATTTTAACCCCTGGCTCTCTCTATAATGAAGCGTTTATGCTGGCCTTGAAAAATACGCTAGTATTCGTCGTCATAAGCGTTCCTCCGCTTGTGATCATCGCTCTAGGACTTGCGCTCATTCTCGATCATCTGCCAGCGAAGCTTAAGCCGGTATTCCGGACGATTTACTTCGTTTCTTATTCGATTTCAGTTACTGCTGTATCTGCTATCTTCTTGTGGCTCTTCAATGAGAATGGCGGTTTTATCAATAATCTTTTGGTCAGTATGGGTATATTGGGCAAACCGATTAACTGGCTTAGTGAGCAGCCCTATGCTTGGGTGTCTGTTCTTATAGCGACCGTCTGGTGGACGATTGGATTCAATATGATGCTGTTCATCAATGCCCTTGATGAGGTTGATCCAAGTCTTTATGAAGCGGCTGACCTAGACGGAGCAAATGGGTTCAAGAAATTTATTTATATCACATTGCCTCAGATCAAACATGTCGCATTCTTTATCATTATTATGACTGTAATCGCGTCATTCAACTTGTATGGGCAGTCAAGGCTCATCACGGCAGGGGGTCCGGAGCAGTCGACTACCACATTGACCATGAGCATCCAAAATACCGTTTTCAGTATGAACCAGCTAGGTGTTGGTTCTTCGATGGCCATTTTAATGGGCATTATCATGCTTCTTGTAACTGCCGCTCAGTACTTTATGTCTTACCGCAAAAAGGAAGTGAATTAACATGAGACGAAAGCAAAAAAACATCATCGTAGTGACACTGGCAGTCCTAATCGCCATATTGTTTCTTTTACCACTAGTCTGGATGATTTTCACTTCCTTTAAAACATTAAGTGAATCCATGTCCAGTTCCGCCATCCTGCCAAAGGTTTGGACACTGCAAAACTATATCAATATTTTCTCGCCGACTAGTGATGCCCCAATCCTTCTCTGGGTTTTTAACACAGCTGTTATCACGATTATCGGAACAGTTCTTGTTGTTGCCATTGATATTCTCGCGGCATACTCTTTGGCCAGATTACAAGTGCCAGGTAAAAAAATCATCATCGGGACGATCATATTCGCCTTAACAGTTCCAGGCATAGTAACACTTTTCCCGGCGTTCTATATGTTTAAAAGTTTTAATTTACTAGACACCTTTATTCCACTGGTTCTGCCATATACAGCAAGCACAATGGGTGTGTTCCTGATCTACAACTTCCTTATCAGTTTTCCAAAGGATCTGGAAGAAGCAGCCTACCTTGACGGTGCTTCTCAAATGCAAATCCTGCGCCATGTCATATTTCCAGCCATCAAGCCGGTAGCGGTAACACTGGGCGTTATCACGTTTATGGGGATCTATAACGATTACCTTTGGCCGTCACTCGTGATTAACTCCAATGAAATGAAAACGATGACTCTCGGAATTGCAACGCTGATCCAAGGATCGAATTTCGTCAATCCCGCTGGAATGATGGCTGCGACCGTTGTAGCAACCATCCCGGCAATCGTTGTTTTCCTAGTGGCAAACAAATATTTTGTAAAAAGTGTAACGAACTCAGGAATTAAATAAAGGTTTGTTGCTTCAACATGAATAAAGCAGTTAAAGGAGACTAATGTTATGATGCGTCAAGAATATCCTAGACCACAGTTGAAAAGAAAGAATTGGTTAAATTTGAACGGAACCTGGCAGTTTGCCTTTGATGATCGAAATGAAGGGGTAAAAGAAGCCTGGCAGACGAATGCGGCTGCTTTTACGAAAGAAATCAACGTTCCATTTGCCTACCAGACTAAATTGAGCGGTATTGAAGACCACAGCTTTCATGATCATGTCTGGTACCGCCGCGAGTTTACGGTTCCGTGTGACTGGAAAGGACAACAGGTTATCCTTCACTTTGGAGCGGTGGATTACCGGGCGTGGGTTTATGTGAATGAACAGCTAGTAGGTTTCCATGAAGGTGGAAATGTCTCCTTCTCCTTCGATGTCACCCATTATTTAAATGGCGGGACTGAGGCTATTGTCGTAAGAGTAGAAGATTCTTCAACTGATGAGACGATTCCAAGAGGAAAGCAATACTGGATTGAAAAGTCTGATTCAATCTGGTATACACGGACTACTGGAATTTGGCAGACGGTTTGGATGGAGGCGGTCGACCCAGTCCATTTTTCAAAGGTAAAATTTACGCCTGATGTGGATCAAGGCGCTGTACACCTTGAATTAGAAGTGGAAGGGGAGTTTGCCGGCAAACAGGCAGAAGTGGAAATTTTCTTTAAAGGAGAGACTGTTGCCAAGGATGTAATCCATTTATTTGCAAAAAATGCTCAGCGTTCCATTAATCTATTTCAAGATAAAATTTTCCGTACTCCGTTTCACCACAATGGCTGGTGCTGGACGCCGGAGAACCCGAATTTGTTTGACGTTAAATTGACGATAAAAGAAAACAGCTCCGTTCTGGATGAAATTGAAGCGTACTTCGGAATGAGGAAGGTCCATACAGAAGACGGAATGGTTTACCTCAACAATAAGCCATACTATCAAAAGCTTGTGCTTGACCAAGGTTACTGGCCTGAGGGCTTGCTGACTGCACCAAGTGATGAAGCGTTAAAGCTTGATATCGAGCTAGCCAAGGAAATGGGCTTTAATGGCTGCCGGAAGCATCAAAAAGTGGAGGATCCTAGATTCCTATATTGGGCTGACCAGCTCGGATTCCTTGTCTGGGGTGAATGCGCAGCATCTCCTTCTTATAGCAATCAAGCTGCTGCCCGACTGACAAGAGAATGGATAGAGATTATTGAGCGTGATTACAATCATCCTTCCATTGTTGCATGGGTGCCGCTCAATGAAAGCTGGGGCATCCCGAATGTGCGCGGTGACAAACAGCAGCAAAACCATTCGCTGGCTATGTACCACCTTGTTAAATCTCTTGATACTACGCGCCTTGTGATTTCCAATGATGGCTGGGAACTTACTCGATCTGATATTTGTGCGATCCACAATTATAATCATGGGAATGATAATGAAAAGGCAAAATATGAACACTATAAACAGTCCATTTCCACGAAGGAGCAGCTTCTGCAGTCTCAGCCGGCTAAACGGAAAATTTATGCCAATGGCTTTGAGCATCAAGGAGAGCCGATCATCCTGACTGAGTTTGGCGGAATTGGATTTAAAGTTGGCGAAGATGCGGGCTGGGGTTACACTTCTGTTACCGGCTCTGATGAATTTACGGCGGATTATCAACGAATCATGGAAGCGGTGTATGCTTCAAAAGCGCTGCATGGGTATTGCTATACCCAATTAACGGATGTTGAACAGGAAATCAACGGATTACTCACCTATGACCGCAAGCCGAAATGCGAGCTGAAAGAAATCCGGAAGATTAATGATATGTGGCATGCAGAAATCGTGGAGGGCTAAACAATGAAAAAAGGTTTCCGTACCGTACAAAAGGTGAACCGGGAAGAAATCCATATGAGGGACCCATTTGTGTTCCCATACCCTGAGGAAAATAAGTATTATTTATTTGGGACAACATTCGCGGATGGTTGCGGTGACAAAGACCCCGTTTTTGAAGTGTATGTGAGCCAAGACTTGGAGATATGGGAAGGTCCCTATATTGCCTTTGAACCGCCGCGTGGCTTCTGGGGCGTGCGCCATTACTGGGCGCCTGAGGTATTTTCGATAGATGGCCGGTTTTTTATGTTTGCGACGTTTAAAGGAGGGATTGGCGAACACCGCGGGACAGGTATCTTGGTGGCTGACCATCCGGCGGGGCCATACGTTCCGCACAGTGATGTCGCCGTCACACCTGCTGAGTGGGAATGCCTTGATGGAACTTTTTATGAAGACAAGGATGGGCAGCGCTGGATTGTATTTTGCCATGAATGGACCCAAGAATATGAGGGGAAAATCAAGGCGCTCAGACTGACACATGATTTGAAGCAATCATATGGGGAACCGGTCGATATTTTAAATGCAGCGGAAATGAGATGGATTCGGCTGTTCGGAGATCCAAGGATTGAAAAGAAAGGATTCCTAACCGATGCTCCGTTCATGTACGAAGCTCAAAACGGCGACCTTCTGATGCTCTGGTCGAGTTACTCTGTTCCGAACTATGGGGATAGAGGTTTTGGAGGCTACACGGTGGCCGTTGCTCGCTCCAAGTCAGGAAGAATCGAAGGTCCATGGCATCATGAAGACGAGCTGTTAATGGACCGGAACGCAGGGCATTCAAGCCTTTTCACCGGCCTGGACGGCCAAACCTATATTTCCACCCATTATCCTGATACCCCGCACGGAAGCGAGCGGCCACTGTTCATAACAGTAGAAGAGCTGGCTGACAGGCTGCGAATAAAAGAATAATAATAGTAAACCCGGCATCCTTTTCGATGCCGGGTTTGCCTTTATTGTTGACAATTACGGTTAGTTAAATGATTTAAGATAGACGTTTAGAAACTGTTAATACATGATAATATGCAACTATTTAAAACAGTGTAATTCCGTCACACATATAACACTGATGTTAATGCTAATAATTTTGTAAAAAGAACATTATTTAGTAGAAGTCCTCTGCTCAAAAGGAAATTGAAACGACTTCAAATGTTTTGAGATGTGATAGTGAACCACAGCTAATAAACCGCCAGCTAAGTCGGAAATTAAATCAAGGTCTGTATCTAAGAGGCTAGGTTGATTTTTTATCTTCGGTTTAAAAACTTCATCTTCTATAAACTCCAATAATTCATAAATGGTTCCCAATGCTAATGCTAGGCTAAAAATAAATAAAATAGTCAGTCTTTGGTTTTTTAATTTAAGCTGTATAAATTGCTGGATTACAAAAAATATCCAAAGTGTTAATGCATAGGTGCCAAAAAGATGTTGCAAACGGTCATATAAACTAGATGTTACATACCAATTTAAATATTCCCCTAAGTAATCGTTAATAGTTATGGAAAGTAAAGTGATAATCCTAATGTAAAGCGGAATCCTCCACCCTTCTTTTTTTTCTAAAATCATATAAATGATCCAGAAGAAAAGATTACCTAAAGCCATTCTCATATAGTCAAAATTTCCATCACTAAAAAGAGCAAAAATACAAATAATTTGTATAAATATAAATAGCCAGTCCAAAACTTTTTCTATATATGTTTTTGACAGTTCAAACACCCCGAAAATTTTTGCCTTTTTATTCAATTCTGTTTTCTAAATGCCAATATAGTTGTTTTCATTGAAGCGTAGGAACCAATTGCAGCATATCCATAGAACCACCCCATAAAAACACCAGCTATAAGATGGTGGCGATGGCTTATAAAAACGGAAATGCTTAGCCCAATAATAAGAGCTATTGTTGGAACATACTTTTTCTTCACTTTAAAAAAAACTTTTATAAGTTGTGTAATCAACATCACAATAGGAACTGCAATCACTGCGTCCCAAAAATTCGTATGGATGGTGGGAAAGTCCACACTAATACACCTACTTACCTTAAAATTTTTCTAAAACCAATGAATGCCAAAAATTGTATCATTTTTAATATTTACAAGATAAGATATTTTTATAAAAGAATTTATTGTAGGCTAAACAACATAACTTGTACGTTCATGTTTAAGGATTAATTTATAAAAGTTGTTGACAAGTATGTAATTGGCTATTGAGAATTTACTAGAATTATAGTATTGTTTAAGAGAAGTTAGCTCACTAACTTCACTATGTAAGCGGTTAATTGATTGTAAGTACAACTTTTTCGGGAATGGAGGGCAGATAAGTATAAGTTAACAAGTTGGGGGATAATTGGTCCGTATATTTGTGCAGCTATGAATTTACATAATAAGATATTTTTCGATCTACTATGTTAAAAACTAGGATAGAATTACCTTTTGTATTCAGAATATCGGGTAAAATTTACTAGTAGTAATACCTATACTCTAGTATAAAAGTTTAGTAGAAAGGATATTTAGAAATGAATGTACTACCAAAGGAGGAGAAAGAACGAAATGAAGATTCATTTTAAAAGATTGATATTTATTTCTTTAGTATTGCTGTTGTTAATTCCAAGCGGTGTCCTAGGGAAGAAGCAAGTAAATAATACTAGTAATGTTGAGCCGATTGAGTTTAGAAATGCTTCTGTTCACGACCCTTCCATCATTAAAGATCCCAAAACGGGTACCTACTATGTGTATGGTTCACACATTGATGGTGCAAAATCAACAGACCTAGTCAATTGGGATCGATTCACCAATGGCTATACCACTCCAGATAATAAGGTTTATGGCGATTTGTCAGCAAATCTTTCTGAGTCTTTTAAATGGGCTGGAGAAAATGATTCAGATAGCAGAGGCGGCTTTGCAGTGTGGGCTCCAGATATTTTTTGGAATAAACATTATGTAAATGAGGATGGTACAAAAGGTGCCTACATGATTTACTATAGTGTGTCGTCTACATATATTCGTTCTGCAATCGGGGTAGCAGTGTCAAAGAATATTGAAGGACCGTTCAAATATGTCGACACCATTATGTATTCAGGATTTACCAACAAAGAAGCTTATGATCGAAACAGTGTCGTGAATAAGCATTGGGAAAATACGAATATTGCCGACCTTATTGAAGATGGTGTGATTGATGAAGTAAATCCATATTGGTTTACGGCGAATGGAGACTACAACAATAAACTGTACACCAACGCCATTGATGCCAACATTCTACAGGCAAAAAACAATAAGTTATATATGACATATGGCTCCTGGTCTGGCGGTACCTATATTTTAGAATTAGATAAGAAAACAGGGTTGCCAAAGTATCCAGGTAAAGATGGAAAAACAGAGGATGGCCGTATGATTGACAGATATTTCGGTACAAAAATTGCCTCCGGCTACGGCAGATCGGCTGAAGGAACTTACGCGGTATATGATAAGGAAACAGGCTATTATTATCTATATATTACTTACGGCGGTTTAGCATCTGATGGCGGTTATCAGATGAGGCAGTTTAGATCAGAGAGTCCTGATGGTCCATATGTAGATGCTGAAGGGAATCCTGCAGTATTCCCTGAGACATTTGATATCGGTGTAGGTAACTTCCCAAGTAGAGACGATCATAAAGATATCGGTAATAAGATGATTGGAAACTTCTTATTTAAAAGAGATCTTGGTGAAGCAGGCACTGGAATTGGTACAGGCTACCTTTCACCGGGGCATAACTCATATCTAATTGACGAAGAATTAGGCAAGGAATTTATTGTTACCCATACTCGTTTCCCACAGCAAGGGGAAATGCATGAGGTTCGTGTCCACCAGACATTTAAGAACAGTGATCAATGGCCGGTGCCGACACCGTACCGTTATGCTGGTGAAACAATTAAGAAGGTGTCCGAGGTGGATGTAACTGGTGATTATAAATACATTAACCATGGAGAAGAAATCACTGGTAAATTAACTGAATCCACATGGGTAAAATTGAACGAAGATCACACCATTTCTGGTGCTGTTACAGGTACATGGAAACTTTATGACAACTACCGGGCAGAATTAACAATTGATGATGAAGGTACATATGATGGCGTCTTTATCCGCCAATATGACCCTACGTCTCAAAAGTGGGTGATGACGTTTAGTGCAATGTCAGATGAAGGAATTGTTATTTGGGGAAGCCATGTGAAAGCGTCATCAGACACAGAATTGGTAAATGCTATTAAACAAGAGTTAAGTACAAGTTTTCCGTCTACTGTCATTAGTGATTTGACGCTGCCGACTGTGGCTACAAGAGGAGCGCAAATAACATGGGAATCTTCTAATCCAGAGGCAGTGTCTGTTGATGGAAAGGTTAGTCGACCAAGTTCAGATTCGGAAAATGCAGTGGTTGAATTGACTGCGACGATTCTATTAGGTGAAGCAAGCGAAACATTACAAGTAACTGTTATCGTGCAGAAGAAGGAAGTAGGCGGCTTTTCAGCTTTCTATAACTTTAACGATGGTTTAAAAGATACTTCTGGTAAAAAATCTGACGCAACGGTGACAGGAGACCGATTAAATAATACTGGCGGACAAATTACGTTTGCAGAAGGTAAAGTGGGACTAGCAGCTAAATTCGATGGGAATTCTGGATTGCGTTTAGCGAACGGCTTAATAACGGGTGATACTTACACTGTATCTTTGTGGTTAAAGCCTGAACAAATCACTGAATTTACAACCTCTTTCTTTGGAGCAGAAACAGTGAACAATTGGATTAGTGTCGTACCTAAAACAGGATGGGGCAATACAATGGTATGGTCACACAACGGTGACCAATGGTATGACGCCGTAACGGATAGGGTCATACCTGCAGGTGAGTGGTCACATCTAACTTTAACCGCAAAAGAAGGCGGAGTTGTGTTTTATGTAAATGGTGTAGCGAAATATAAAGGTACCAACTTCCCAAATGTATTCACCTCCATTGATGCGGAATTTGGTTTAGGTGTTAACTACTGGGATATACCTTTTAAAGGTTTAATGGATGAAGTTCGTGTATATGATGGATTAGCCCTTTCGGCAGACCATGTACAATCTCTTTACCAAAATCCTAGTCAAGCTGAATAGAATGATGACCAATCAAAGGTGGTACAATTTCTGTATCACCTTTTTGGGTTGCGATTCCCAAATTACCAAAGAGCATGCCTTTGTCTTAAAAGAAAAATCGAGAATGATTGATAAAAGAACGATTAGACATGCCGTTATGCACCCTGAAAAACGAATTAAGACAGGAATTGAAAAGCTTGTCAGGACCAGCCAATCTATTTTGGAGATAATGGTCAATCGATAGTTGGTAGTTTATTTGGTAGGACTTTCTTAGGAAGGTCCTCTTTTTTGTATGAAAATACGGTTGCTGTAGCCGGTATATTTACAAAAAGCGTACAGTTTCTGCAGCGAACCATAGAGCTTAGACGAAAAAGCGTACAACTTCTACAAAAAAGTGTACAGTTTCTACAAAAAACCATACAGCTTCTACAAAAAACTATACAGTTTCTACAAAAACAATTACAGCGTCTTGAAAAAGTCTATTGATTCTATCAAATCACTAATCTAGTAGGAGTATGGTTGCAGGTAATTGTTCTTATTTGAGAATTTTTGGAAAAATAGTATGATAGAAGTGAAATCAATATTTTTCTTATGTAAACTTTATTGGAGTTTTGTATAGAATGAGTAAATGTTTCGTTAAAAAGAACGAATGTACAAAAGTAAATGGTATGTTAAGTGTATATCTGTAGTACTTCCCTACATAAGAAAGGAGGAAAATTTCATAGATTTGTAGATATAGGAAGTTCTACTTTTATAGAGGTTTATTTTAATAGATTTAGGAGGGAAACTCATGAAGAGGCTTAGAAAACAAATATTTGCTTTAACGACCATGTTTGTCTTGCTGATAGGTATGGTTCTTCCATATCGAGCACAAGCGGCTGAACCTATAACGGTTGCACAGGCAATTGCCAATAATACAGGGACAGCAACAGTTGCAGGGTATATTGTAGGTTATACAACAGGCGGAAGTAATGGGAAGGCAACATATGATTTTGATCCTCCATTTAGAGATGATCTTAATTTCGCCATCGCAGATAGCCCTACTGAAAGAGATGCAACGAAAATATTACCTATTCAAATCACTTCTGGTTTCCGCCCAACCTTTGGATTAGCAACGAATCCCTCAATCATAGGTAAAAAGGTTTTTGTTACTGGTTCACTTCAAGCTTATTTCACAGTACCAGGACTGAGAACACCAACAGCCATGTCGTTTGATAGCACAACGCCACCTCCAGAAGAACCTCCAGTAACAGGTGAAACAGGATTAAAAATCCGTGACATCCAAGGTCAATCTCATACCTCACCATATAAAGACAAAAATGTAGTAGATGTACCGGGTGTTGTTACCTATGTAGTAGATAGCAGCAATTTCTACATGCAAGACCCGAATCCAGATGACAGTTCTATTACATCAGAAGGCCTTCTTGTATACAAGCCAGCTCACAATGTTGCCGTCGGGGATCGTGTAAATGTTTCTGGTCTTGTAAAAGAGTGGGTACTAGATGGTTACGACGAGAAACTCCAAACCGATTTAGCGATGACAGAAATTAATGCCCAATCAGGAAAAATCACTAAGGTTTCTAGTGAAAATCAGCTACCTGCTCCACTGGTTATTGGAAGGGACGTAATCCCTCCAACTTCTGTCATTGACAACGATCAACTCAAGACATTTGATCCGTCAGAAGATGGCATTGATTTCTATGAAAGCCTAGAAGGAATGCTTGTTTCGATTGAAAATCCAACAATAACAGGTCCACAGAAATATGGTGAGATACCTGTCATTACGAGTCAAGTAAATGGAAAAGCTTATACAAAAGAAGGAACACCTCTATTAACAAATGAAAATCAAAATCCTGAGAAAATGCTTATTCAGCTTGATGATCGCAGCTTTGAAACGAAAGCGGGTGACTCATTTAATGGTACAGTCACAGGAGTGGTAAGCTATACCTTTAGTAATTTCAAGATTTTAACAAAAGCAGCTGATTTACCTAATCTAATAGAACGAGAAAGAAACAATGAAGTAACAACTATTCAAAAAGAAGAAGATAAGCTAACCATTGCTGGCTATAATATTGAAAACTTCGTAGCATCAGACACTTCTAAACGTGATAAGCTGGCAAAATCAATGGTCGAGAACCTAGGATCCCCAGATATCATTGGGCTAGTTGAAGTGCTGGACGAAAGTGGGGAAACGAATAATGGTGTGGTCACAGCTGATGCAAACTATAAGGCTTTAAGTGATGCGATCAAAGGATTTGGCGGACCAACCTATGCTTGGACAGAAATTGCTCCAGTTAACGGCAAAGACGGTGGAGTTCCGGGAGGAAATATCCGAGTGGGCTATCTATACAATCCTCAACGTGTGACTTTAAATGAGGCACCAAAAGGAAATGCCACAAGCGCTGTTGCCTATGAAAATGGTTCTCTTACCTTAAACCCTGGCCGCATTGACCCGACAAACGAAGCCTTCAACAGCAGCCGTAAGCCACTTGCTGCTGAGTTCACTTTCCAAGGTGAAGAAGTTATTGTGATTAATAATCACTTCAACTCAAAAGGTGGAGATCAGCCTTTATTTGGAAAAAATCAACCACCTTACCTTGAAAGTGAAGCGCAACGTGTGCAAATTGCTACAATCGTAAATAACTTTGTTTCTGACATAAAAGAAAAGAACAAAGACGCCAATGTAGTAGTATTAGGTGACTTAAACGATTTTGAGTTTTCTGTACCGTTAGCAGCTTTAAAAGGTGATGATTTAACGAACTTAGTTGAAACGCTGCCTGCTTCTGAAAGATACACATACAACTATCAAGGAAATGCACAAGTATTAGATCATATTTTAGTATCTAATAACTTAGCTGAAGCAGCGAAACTCGATATCGTGAACTTTAATTCTCCATATATGGAAGAGCATGGACGCGCCAGTGATCATGATGCACTTGTTGCTCAATTAGATCTAGCCGTAGAAGAAGGACCATTTACATTGTCTGTTCTTCATACAAACGATACACATGCATATGTAGAGCAATTCCCTAAGTTGATAACGGCTGTGAACGAAATGCGTTCTCAGAAGGAAAATAGCCTGTTGTTAAACGCAGGTGACGTGTTCTCGGGAACATTATATTTCAGACAGTATTCAGGACTAGCAGACTTGTATTTTATGAATCAATTAGACTTTGATGCCATGACACTTGGAAATCATGAGTTTGATAAGGATTCGGCGACACTAGCGAACTTCATTAAGCAGGCTGAGTTCCCGATTGTGTCTTCCAACGTAAATATGGCTAAAGATGCTGATCTAGGGCGACTATTCAATACCTCAATCGGCGGAACAAATGAACAAGGAGAAATCTTCCAGGCGATTATTAAAGAAGTTGATGGTGAAGAGGTAGGGATCTTTGGATTAACAACGGAAGATACATCGTTCCTAGCGAATCCTGGAGATAACATTGAGTTTGAGAATGCAGTCGAAAAAGCAAATGAGACAATTGATAGTCTAGAAGCACAGGGTGTGGACAAAATTATTGCTTTATCCCACTTAGGCTATCAACCAGATTTGGATTTAGCGGAAAAAGTAGATGGTATTGACGTGATTGTTGGCGGACACTCCCATACAAAACTGGATGCTCCGGTTGTTGTAGAAAAAGAGGAGCCAACATTAATTGTCCAAGCTAATGAGTATTTAAAATACCTAGGTGTCCTTGATGTAATATTCGATGAAAATGGTGTAATAGCGGAATACTCTGGCGAACTAAAGGATTTAAGTAAGTTTACGGAAGATGCTGCTGCCAAAGCAAAGGTGGAGGAATTCAAAGCTCCATTAATAGAACTGCAAAAACAGGTAGTAGGAAATACATCGGTTGCATTAAATGGAGTCCGTGATGATGTTCGCAGCAAGGAGACCAATCTAGGAAACTTAATTGCAGACGGTATGGCAGCTAAAGCAAATGAGTTCATTCCAACATATATTGCGATGCAAAATGGCGGTGGAATTCGTGCCTCAATTGACCAAGGAGATATCACGTTAGGAGAAATATTAACGGTTCTGCCATTCGGTAACAACCTAGTTACTCTTGAACTAACAGGTGAGGAAATCCTTGCGGCATTAGAACATAGTGTGAGCACACCCGGTGCAGGTGGATTTATGCAAGTATCAGGCTTAAAATTCAAGTACGATCCAGCGAAACCTGTTGGTGATCGCGTCTGGCATGTTGAGGCATTAACGGGTGATGGATATGAAGAACTTCAACTGGATAAGCTGTATCGCGTAGCAACCAATGCCTTCACGGCCGACGGCGGCGATGGCTACAGCATGTTTAAAACAGCGAAGGACGAAGGTCGAATCGCAGAGTTATACATTGTAGACTTTGAAGTGTTTACTTCCTATTTAGAAAAAGTCAACCCAGTTTCTCCAGTGGTTGAAGGTAGAATTGTACAAGAAGTTGAGGATAGCGAAGCTCCAGAGGCTCCTTCTGTAAACGAAGTAACTGACCAATCGACACAAGTGACTGGAACATCCGAACCAGGTGCAATAGTTGAAGTATCGATGAATGGAACCGTTATTGGTTCAAGCACGGCATTGGAGAATGGTAGTTTTATCGTCGAAATAGCAAAGCAAGCAGCTGGAACGGAACTTTCCGTTACTGCAACAGATGGTGCTGGTAATGTAAGTGATGTGACAATAGTGACGGTAGTGGACGTAACACCTCCAGTTAAACCAAAAGTATATCCTGTCATTCACAATGATACGGTTATCATAGGAACAACAGAAGCTGGAGCAAGTGTTAAGGTCATGTTGGGTAAGGTAGAGCTGGGCTCAGCTGTAGCAGATGCGGACGGTAAGTTTAAAGTATCTGTGCCAAAGCAAAAACATAAGAATTTATTAAGCGTGACGGCAACAGATGCTGCTGGCAATGTTAGTAAGGCAACGATTGTTGATGTTTTAAAGAAAAACGGGAAGTAAGATAGAAGGCAGGTTGCTGTTTAGGTAACCTGCCTTTTTTATGAAGATCAAAAAAAAGTAAAATTATTAAACAACAACAGGATTAACTTTCTTGATAAGTCTTCAGATAAAATCTATCGTAAGAAAAATTGAATAAATGAGTGTAAATAAACTGAAGTGCATTACTTCAAGAAGGAGTAATGCACTTTTTATTTTACAGATAACTTTGAAGAATGGAGCAAGTTGAGCTTTCTAGGTTCAAGTTAACACTAAATCATACCCGAGCCACATATCGTAAATCAAACGCTTAAGTTGAATAAACATAGTGAGAATGAAAGAATAATTTTCTCACCCAAACCTTGTATACTTTCCTTTCTAATAATCTGCTGAGACGATTTGCAAATATTTAATAAATTCCCTTTCTAGATAGCTAAAATATTGATTATTTAATCGAATCCATCCGAATGGAATTGTTGTAAATCCACAATCTATTAATGGAATAAGAACAATGCTTCCATTCTTTACATAGATATCATCATTTAATGCCAAATCAATAATAAAGGTAATCGCTATGCCATCAACAACCGCTCTTTTTACGGTCTCTGAATTATTCGACATAAACAGAACTTCCATTTCCCCATAATCATTGAAAAACTGTTCAATAAATTTTTTCATATTAACCCCATTAAACATGGCAAGGGGTTGATCTAAGATTTCCGTTGGAGATAACGTGTGATGTAAAGATAAAGGGGAGTTTTTATTGACACAGACATTTAATTTTCCAGATACTAAGGTCCCATATTTTAAATCATTCGAGTTTTGAATATTTTCATTAATGTAGACTAAACCAATATCGATCCTATTATTTCTAATATCATCAATAATTTCATTTTCTGGTTGTTCCGTTATTTCCAGTTTAACCCCGGGATAATCTTTTTTAAAAAGCGGAATTACTTTTAATAATAGGGTCATTACACTCGGACTTGATGAGATTTTTAATTTCCCATGGATATTGGTCGTTATTTCTTGAGCCTCTTCTTTTAACAGTTGAAGCTTGGAAACAATTTCAAAAGCTATTTTTACAATTTTTTCACCATCTTCTGTGAGTAGGGTTCCTGATTTTGATCTGTTAAATAGTTTCATACCTAATTCATTTTCTAAATTACTAATGGATCGGCTAATTCCAGACTGTGATATCTTTAGATTTTCAGAAGCAATGGAGATGGATTTCGTTTTCGCAACTTCGACAACATACTCTAATTGCTCAATATTCATAGTAAACTCCTTTGTATGAGTTTTAATCAAGTATACATGACTAAGGGATATTTTACATGCTATGGAATCAATAATAAAATATAAAAAGTTGAGTCAAAAGCTAGTTATTAGAAGGAGGCTATATAATCAAATGATTGTCGAAGAAGTAGATGAGACTACTGTTTTTCAGGTGAAAAGTAATCAAAAAAAAATGAACTCACATATATTTCATTTCTTGTTCTGAATTATTAAAGATTATGTTTACTAAACCATGGTTTCATCTTCTAATGAAATAGTAATCAAATCATTAGAATTATCCTCTCAGGTAAATATTATTATGCATTTATTATTTACTTGTATGGTAAATAGAAAGGAGTGTCCGTTCTACAGAAACCTATCAATGAAAAAATCCACTATCATCGTTCTAGCATTATTCATTATTTCAGGTTGTCAGGGTCGATACTATGTTGTTGAAGGAAATACAAAAATTTCAAATCAGCAAACAAAAAAAGATGATAAAGAAATGAACAACCATCATAATCTAGATGATCATAAATCTTCCTTATATCTTTTCAGGTAATAGTGAAAAACGAATGATGAGAAAAGAAGCAGCAATTCAGCTAGAACGTCTATTTGAAGAAATCGCTCTTATCAAACTCAAAAAGCTCTTTTTGAACATTATGTAGCAATTGATGGGTATGAAAAAGCAAGGACATACAGTGCACTTCCTGGTACAAGTGAACATCAGACAGGACTAGCTATTGATGTAACAGGAGGAAATGGCAAGTGTCCTGCAGAAGATTGCTTTGCTGGTACGATAGAGGCTGCCTGGTTAGAGCGAAATGCAGCAGAGTACGGTTTTATTATCCGATATCCAAAAGGAAAAGATACGATTACAGGGTATAAATATGAACCCTGGCATTTGAGATATGTAGGTAAAGATGTTGCGGTAGATGTTACAACGAAAGGGATTACTCTTGAAGAATATTTTAATACACAACCAGTCTCTAAATAACGGAAAGTCCTGGACCACCAGGGCTTTTTTATATGTTTACTGATAGTAAGTCAAAGGATTCGTATAGAAAAGGAGCTCTAAGCTATGAAGAATCATAAGAAAGAACAAGTGTTTGTTCAATTTATCATAGAAAATAAGGAGAATTTTTATAGGTTAGCTTTTAGTTACGTGAAGAATAAAGATGATGCATTAGATATTGTACAGGAATCTATTCATAAGGCGCTTTTATCACTTGGCACTCTAAAGGAAGAACAGAAACTAAAAAGCTGGTTTTATAGGATTGTTGTTAATAAATCTTTGGACTTCTTAAGAAAACACAGAAGAGTCAATGTGATGGATGAGGCAACTCTGGAGTTATATAGTAATGGAAATCATGATGTCTATCAGGATATTGATCTTGAAAGATGTTTAGACGATTTACCAGAGAAGTTGCGAACAGTGATCGTACTCCGCTATTTTGAGGATTTAAAAATTGAGGAAATTGCTGAGATATTGAAGGAAAATCAAAATACTATAAAAACTCGATTATATAGAGCATTATCTATGTTAAGAATTCAGATGGAACAAACCAAGTTAGTAAAGGAGAGATAGAATGGATAAAAATCTAGAAAGGTTAAAATCTAAATATATGGATATAGAAATTCCTTCAGATCTCGATGATGTAGTTAATAAAGCTTTAAATAGGCCTCGCAAAAAGAACAGAACACCTATAAAAATACTTATCGGCTTAGGAGCTGCTGCTGCACTACTAATGATAGTATTAAATACCAATCCAGTACTGGCTAAAAATTTATCAGATGTTCCAGTGATTGGGAATGTAGTTAATGTCATGACATTCGTAGAATTTAAGGTGGACGATGAAAAACATCAAGCAAACATAAAAGTGCCCAGTATTTCGAATTTGAAGGATAAAGATTTGGAAAAAAGCCTAAATGAAAAATATTTAAAAGAGAACAAACAGCTTTATCAAGAATTTATGCAAGAAGTGGAATCCTTGAAGAAACAAGGAGATGGCCATATTGGAGTGGAAAGCGGCTATGTAGTAAAGACAGACAATGAAAAAATATTGTCTATAGGAAGATATGTCGTAAATACTGTAGGATCTTCTTCAACCACATTTAAATACGATACAATTGATAAGAAAAAACAAGTGATAGTAACATTACCTATTTTATTTAAAAATCAAAATTACATTGAAACGATTAGTGGAAATATTAAAGATCAAATGAAACAGCAAATGAAGGAAGATAAAACTAAGGTATATTGGATCCTTGATGCAGGAGTGGAAAATCCTATAGACCCGTTTGAAAAAATAACAGCAAACCATAACTTTTATATAAATCAGGATAACAAATTAGTTATTTCCTTTGATAAATATGAGGTGGCACCGGGGTATATGGGGGTTGTAGAATTTATTATTCCTACTGAAATACTTTCTGGTGACTTAGTAGGCAGTGAGTATATAAAGTAAAAATATTAGTTTTTAAATTTACTTTAATAAGTGAAAAGGGAAAAAAGTTAACTTTTCTTGTAATTTATCTTGTAAAGCAATCATGATTTCTTGAATGAAAATAAGGTTTTCCGAAAATGAGTTAAAGAATTGAAATATTACTCATTTATTGCAAACTTTTCTCATCCTTTGGTACGTCTAAGTATGGTGAGGCAACAATATAGACGACAAAAGGGGAGAGTCAGGGATGCAACAATTTAAAAAGAAGATTTCGTTATTATTCATTGTTATTATTCTATCGTTCGCCGGTTTTAGTGAAACGTCCTTTATTCAAAAAGCAATCGCAGGAGAAAACAACTATGAAACAACCGCTAATTTGAATGTAAGAACAGGACCTTCCACGAAATATTCCATTTTAGGGGTTATCAAAAAAGGTGAACGAGTAGACGTAGTGAGTGCAGCAGGAACAGGATGGTACCAAATCCTTTATAAAGAGAAAATAGCGTATGTAAGCAGTCAGTACGTGAAAATCATGATAAACGAACAATCGGAAGGAAAAAACTATGAAACAACCGCTAATTTGAATGTAAGAACAGGACCTTCCGCGAAATACGCCATTTTAGGGGTTATCAAAAAAGGCGAACCAGTTGACGTAACAAGTGCAACAGGGACAGGATGGTATCAAATCCTCTATAAAGAGAAAATAGCGTACGTAAGCAGTCAGTACGTGAAAATCATGATAAACGAACAATTGGAAGAAATAACCTATGAAACAACCGATAATTTGAATGTACGAACAGGACCTTCCACGAAATACGCCATTTTAGGGGCTATCAAAAAAGGTGAACGAGTAGACGTAGTGAGTGCAACAGGGACAGGATGGTATCAAATCCTTTATAAAGAGAAAAAAGCGTATGTAAGCAGTCAGTACGTGAAAATCAAGAATAAGGAAAAATGGGAAGAAGAAGTGATTCCTGTGGTGGCAAAACCGGATGATCTTGCTGTATTAATTAATAAACAGAACAAATTGCCGGTAAATTTTGTGCCGAAAAATTTAATCGATTCAGGTATTTCGTTTCCATTTACGAATAGCACAGAAAAACAAAAATTACGAGAAGAAGCGGCCGTTGCCATTCAAACATTAGTGCGTGATGCAAAAAAAGCAGGGTACACGATTGTTGGTGTTTCTGGTTACCGTTCGCACCAGACACAAGTTTCGTTATTTGAATCATACGTAAAACAAGATGGGTATGAAAAAGCTCGTATGTATAGTGCGATCCCTGGCACAAGTGAACATGAAACCGGACTCGCAATTGATGTGGGAAACAGTAGTGCAGCATGTGCAGCAACATCTTGTTTTCAGAACACACAAGAAGCAAAATGGCTGCAACTTCATGCAGCTGAATATGGGTTCATTATACGGTACCCAAAAGGAAAAGAATCCATAACTGGGTATCAATATGAACCATGGCATCTTCGATATGTCGGAAAAGATGTCGCAACAGAAATTATGAAACAGGGAATCACACTTGAAGAGTTCCACAAGGGACTATTGGTAAAACAAGGTTCATAAAAATTCCTTTCAAAGCTAAATAATATACGAAAAAGGTGCTTTAGTTAAAATAAGTTTTAGGTATTCCTAATAAAGACACTCGCCAATTATGGCGAGTTTTGCTTATTTATATACCAATAACGATCTTAAAACGACGGCCAAGTCAGCAAGGATTTTTAGAAAAGCACCTCAAAAAAACGGAACCATTTAGTTTTTTTCCACTAGGCTTAGTTATTTAGTAAAGAGTAGGGGGAGGGTAACAGGCAACAGCACCAATAAATCATAAACAAATTGAATCAATTAACATACTGCCGCTTGTAAACTAAGCAAAACAGATTTATATAAATAAATATATATTTATAATTAAATCAACACACCCCATTGTCTACTATATAAAAAATAGTAGTGTTAACCAAAGCATTGGTCGGCACTACTAAAGGAAGTTTTACTTGAACTATGGCTTTTTCTTCAATCAACTGATCCGGTTTGTACGATTTCTAAATTTACATTTACATGAATTTTTACGTTGGGATAATCCTGATTCCATTGTTTTTCATTAAAGTCGCGGTAGTGTTCTTTATATTTTGCTCCTAAACCTAAAGGGTCAGCATGATGCTTTTGAAATTGGGAGACGATGGTTAAGACATTTTTTTCTAATTGCTGTTCAACCTTTTTTATATATTTTTTCTTATCAAAAGACTGTCTTTTTTTCGCTGAGGGTGCAAACTCTTGAAGTTTTGTTCGCATTTTTAGATGAATTGTAAATTCTGGTTTACCGTGTACAATTTTTACTTTGTACTTTGCTTTTGAATCGATCGTTTCAAGAACAACCTTATCATGATTTTCTACTATAAACTGGCGCAAACCAGTCCTGTTTTTATCAACCAACGCGGTAAAAATATAAAGATCCTTCATTGAAATGGATGTAACATATTGATCATACTTAAAAATTGCCATGCCAGTAATCCTAATGTTATCGTTTTCCTTTTTAATTAAAGGTAAATAAGGATCCTGTCCGGTTTGAAATAATTGAAATAAAAAGGATTGTAAATTAGTTTGAGGAAGTAGTCCCGTTGTCATATTTTGTTTCAGCAATTCTTGGAGATGAATGGAAACATTCTCATTTTTATATTTCTTCATTTTTAATAATTCATTCGCAGTACCATCAACAATTGCCAATTGAACAAGGCTCCCAATAGCCGGATCACGATTTAAGGTATCTACAAAATCATTTATCCCTTTCTTTGCCATTTTTTTGCTATAAAGAGCTACGCGAAGCTGACCACTTTCCAATGGGTAACGAGTTTCGTTATTTAAGATCGTACGAATCTCTTTACTGGATTCCCCTATAGCTGTTCTGACTTCTGTAGAAGACGTTTTGTCTTTTTTAAAACTAGGAAATACAATCGTTCCCTTTATGTTCTTTTTTTCGGCCAGATCATACCCTACACCCTGAATCATATCGATTTCATTGACAATGTCGGTAGGGAGAAAGCTGCACCCTGATAATAATAAAATTAGAAACAAACAAAACGCTGACCTATTCATCATTTTGCTTACCCCTTTTTATAAAACTTAAAACAAGTAAGAGTATGGGGATATATCCGTAAAATATCCATAAATTTATTTGAATGATATATTTATTCAGCATATCTTTGAAGGAACCGTTAAAATGACAAAGGATAATACTTAAGAGGCAAAGAAGGAGCAATGTATACTTTTGCTTCCTGTTAAAAATGATCTTTAAACCTCTGCTGGAGCACCATAAAAAAAGTGCGATTAAAGCACTAATGATAATCAAATACATGGATATATATAGGTATTCAAATCGTTCCAAGAAAGGCAGCGTAACTGTTTTTGTTAAAGAAAGTTCAGGCCAAATTGTTGTTTTTAACTGATTTTCACTAAAAAAGGTAAAGGAAACAATAGTAGAAATCATATACAGTATAGTAGTAAATAAAACACCTAAATGAGCGAATTTTTTTGAGGCTTTAGGATCTCTTATAAATGGATAGTACATCAACAAGGCCTCAGTTCCCGCTATTGAATAAATCGAGCTTTTGATGGAGTCCACCATGTCCATAAAGGAATGGTTCATGATCGGCAGCAAATTTGAAAAGTGTGCATATTTTAACGGGAAAATAAAAAGGGCGATAAGCAAGATTTGCGGAAAAACAAACGATAAAAAAGACATGCCGGCAATAACCCGAAATCCTCCAGAAACACAATAATACACGGATATTAAAATTAAAGTAGAAAGAATCCATGAAGGCATAGTAGGAAACATCCATACTTGAATGATCTCTATAAACCCAATTAAAACAGAAACACTTGCTAACCAATAATAAATCATGATAAAGAAGCTAATAAATTTGCCTAGTACATTTCCAAAAATAGTGGTATGAACATCGATAATATCTCCATCGGCTTTTCCCAAAAGTTTGTACATCACCCATATATATACTTGCACTACACACCCAGCAGCTAAAACACCAATCCAGGCATCATATCCTGCTTTCGCAGCAATGGTCCTTTGAAAACTTAAAATGCCAATACCAACCTGCGAATTATAAATGAGAAAGAAGACTAAATAGGGAGAAACTTGATGTCTAATATTGGCTTGCAAATTGTTTTTCCCCTTTACGATTTATTCATAAAAATCGTTCACCGGCCCCGTTTTTTTTCCTGTACCAGTTGATTTCCACTTCTTTTGAGGTCTCAAGGTTGTTGGATTTTCTTTTTGCATGGAAAAAGGGAGCCTTACCCATAAATCTTGAAAGGAAGTATTCCGGATTGGGTACTGGCTTAAATAAGGTCGCCCAAGTGATGTTAACCGCAGTAAATGGATAAGTGTAATTTGGAAGGCTAAAAACACTCCAAGCAAACCAAACCATTGGGCAAGAAAAATAATAGGAAACTTGATAAACCGAATCGTATTACTAAATTTATATACAGGTGAGGTGTAGGAAGCCAAAGATCCGAGTCCTACTAAAATAAGCAATACATTGCTAGTTAATCCGGCTTCCACCACAGCTTGCCCGATTACAATACCGCCTACAACACCGAGGGATTGTCCAATTTTAAGCGGTAGACGGATTCCAGCCTCTTTTACCATTTCAATCATCAATTCTAAAAAAAGCGCTTCTAAGAATGGAGGAAAAGGAACGGCTGCCCTTGAGCCAACTAGCGTCTCAAGTAAACGGGTCGGAATCAATTCATAATGATAGGTCATAATGGCTACATACATTGGGGTTATCATTGTCGAGATAAACATGGCAGTAAATCGTAATAACCGAAAGAAATTGGAAATGATCCAGGTATAACTATAATCTTCCATTGCAATAAAAGATTCCATTAAGGTGACGGGAAGAATGACAAGATTCGGTGAACCATCTACTGCAATGATTATTTTTCCTTCTGTTAATCCAGCAGCAACTCGGTCAGCCCTTTCCGTTGATATCGATTGTGGAAACAAAGAATTAGAATTGTCCTCAATCATCGAAGCGATATAAGAGCTGTCCTGTATATGGTCATATTGAATATCGTTTATTCTTTGGGTGACCGTGTTTACATTTTCAGGATCAGCAATTCCATCCATGTAAAGTACTGCAACTCTTGTTTTCGATAGCTCTCCAACCTTCATATCTTTGACGAGCAGTTCCGGAACAGGCAATCTTTTTCGAATAAGATTGATATTTATGTCTAATTCTTCAATAAACCCAGCCTGTGGTCCTAGTGCCGAGGATTCCATAGTTGCCATGCCGACATCTCGAAATTTACTGTTCGCAATATTGATTAATAAACAATTTTCATCAAATTGATACTTTTGAATAGCTAAGGACCCATTCAGAATATTTTGGATGATTTTATCCTCATCCTTTGTAAAAATAATCTCTTGAACAGGGATTCTACTTTTTAGTTCTTCTAGTGAAAGATGTTCATGTAAATAGGGCAGGACATCCTTATGTAAAATGTCTGATGAAATGAGGGTGCGATAATATGATATCCAAAATGGTGCTTCGTCTTTTAATGATGTATGCTCGTGAACGAAATCATTCGATTTTGATAATCGTTCAAGCCAATTTGGATCGTATTTTTTATTGGAGCCTTCGCCTTTGTCCTTATCGCCATTTTTTAAGTTCATATATATCCCTCTAAAATGTTTTTTCTAATTATGTGTAAAATGAGGAAATTTATTCTTTATTTGATTATTTTGGTAAAAGAATATAAAGAATGCTCTATTCAACTGTTGAATAGGGCATTATGTAATATATTTATATATTTTAGAATTCAGAAAATGAATTTAGTGCTTTTCAATTTTAAATGGCCGTTTTTTCTTTCTAAATTGATTAATCAGCAATCGGGCAATTTCGTTGAAGAACAAAGAAATTCATCTACTTTTTTAATTTAATACGGGCTGCATTGTATGTAAAGTTCATACATAAAACGATCTTCAATTCGAAGATCGTTTTAACATAAAAAATCTTAATATTATGCCAAAATGTAGTACCCTCATGAGTGCACCTTTTTATAATATTAAAAAGGAGTTCGATGACAAAATGGAGATTCTCTCCGTTTATTTAATTATCGGTGTTTTGATTAGTACATCATTTTATGCAGTGGCAGATTTTCGACCTTGGTATTTCTTTTCTGCATTGTGCATGGCCTGGTTACCATTAATATTCATTGGAATGATTATAACGTTATTTATGGATATAGAAGAAATCTCCAATAAGCTAAACAGATAAAAGCACAAAACCAAGAAATAAATCCAAAAACCGTGACAATTGTAGTTTCGGACCACCCATATTTTAAGCCAAAGTGATAGTGTATCGGTGTCATTTTGAAAATACGCTTATGAGTAAGTTTAAATGAGGAAACCTGTAAAATAACGGAAAGTTGTTCAGCAAAATATATAAAGAATAAAATGGGAATTAATATTTCAACTTTCTCAAGAACAGCAAGAAATGAAAGCGATCCCCCTATAGCTAGTGATCCCGTATCTCCCATAAAAGCTTTGGCTGGATATATATTATAAATGAGAAAGCCGAGTAAACATCCAATCATAATTAAACAAAAAATTTGCACCTCTGATCTGTCTGAAACCATAAAAAAGAAAAAGTATGTTGGGATTGCAACAACTCCTAAAAGACCGTCTAATCCATCCGTGAAATTTATGGCATTTGCAGAACCTACGACAAATAACGTAATGACAATGACATATAACACCATTGGAAGATCCAAGGAAATATTTTTAAAAATATTAATGCTGGTGTCGATTCCTAGTTCGTTGATCACGTAAAACAGCAAAGTACCCGTAAAAATAAATTGAAAAATAAGTTTGGTCTTACCCGATACGCCTCCTGGATCTTGACGAGAAGCTTTCCAAAAATCGTCCAAAAAGCCAACAAAACTAAAAAGAATGTAGGTAATAGACAAGAAATACATCAATGGAGTAGGTGAAAAGAGAATTGATACGATAATTCCTACAAAAAGAATAATTCCAAACATTAACGGAGTGCCTTTTTTTAACTGATGATCTGAAGGAAGTTCTTTTCTTATCGGTTGAAGGAGCCTAAGTTTCCTCTATGCAGTAATTAATAGCGGAGATAAAATTGAAACAACTACAAAAGCAATTAACGCTGGGATTATTTGATCTCTCAATTTTCATTTTCTCCTTTTCTCTTTATTATCAATAATAAGTACTATAAAACTCATTTATTTCCTCTATTCCACGATAAAGAGACCTTTGGTTGAAGGTCTCTTTTTGTTATGTATTTTTCAAAGAACCAAATGTATCCTATCAAACCACTACTGTATTTTTCTTTGTTACAATGATTCGATAAAAGAGGCATGTCGCTAAATGAGACATGCCATTTCTATTTATTGATTAATCAAGATATGTGCCATCTTTAATGCCCTACGAGTTTTTTTCTGATTAAAACAATAATTAAATAATTCTTTTTCGGAACGTTTAATTAAATAAACAAAACCAAATTTTTTAAACAAAGGTAATGAATATTCGGACAGGTATTGATGGTATTCCTGTTCTTTATCTTGAATTAAATAACTGAGTAAAGTAAATAAGTTTATATATAATTGTTCATTTTTCTTTAGAGCTCTTTCGAGACCTTCATTTGCCAATTGCAATAATTCGTCTTTTGGAAGTAAACTCCCATAGTATGCACTCCTAATATAGCCTTCAAAAGAAAGTAAGTAAGGGCTTGAATCATTATTTTTAAGATTCATTGACTCATTATAGTATTTATGGGCTAATTCATAATTTTTTCTTCTAAAGTATTCAAAAGCCAAGTTGTGTAATACCTTAGCCTTTCGATCAGGTGAATGACAAAGTTCACAGCTTTTGATTAAGCTTTCAAACCTATAAATCGTTTCTTTAAAATCCCCATCATCTTTTACTTGAATCGCCATAAGCATTTCGGCATCAATGACTCTAAGATAGTTATTAATTTCTTTAAAAAATTGTCGCGATTTATCTGCAAAAAAATAAGCCATAACTGGTGATTCATTTAAATGATAGGCGACTGCTAAATGATAGGTATATTCCTTATTAGTGTAATCTGTATCATTTATTGATTTTAATACTTGAATGGCTTTGAGATTTTCATGTTTCGCTAAATAGTAAACTCCTAAAACGTGTTTGAATAGATTAGCTTCATAGGATGATAATTTATGTTCTTTTTTTTGGAGTTCATTGATGATTTCTAATGCTTCTTCAGTCAAATTATGCATGAGTAAATATCTAACCCTAAGTAATTTGTAAAGATTGATATAATCAGAGATTTGAATTAAATCGTCTTGCTCAAGTTCATGATTAATAAGATTCATTTCATCAAATAATTGCATGACAATAACATCATGCCAATGATTTAAACGATTTTTAATAGTATTCAGCTTAATTAATTCATTTTCGATATTTATCCCTAGTCTCTGGGATAAAAGGGTGATAATTTCAGGTGCATATTCAGTATGTAAACGCTCAATTTTACTAATATGGGTTCCAGAACATATCCCTTTTCCTAATTGTTCTTGAGTCATTTGGTATTTTTCCCGATAAAACTTAATGATTTTCCCCTCATTCATAATTGAATTTCTCCTTTTAGAAAAATATTTGGATGTGATTGAGTAGTAGGAAAACCAAGATTCCCCCAAGTACAAAAATGATTTTTTCGATATAGTTTATCAATTGTCATTTTCTAGAAATCAAATGGTTGAGATTTTACAAAAAATCGCTCACATTCTTCTAAGTTTGACAATATCCCACAAGGCTTTCGACGCATTCTGCAGTGGAAGTAGGAAAACTAGTAGAAAAATTCCCCCAGTTTACCGTGAATAAAAGCTCCAGTACAATATGAATTAATAGAGTTATCTAATTATTCATACTCTTATTTTACACTATCTATCTTTCGGGAGGAATGAGGTGCTCATAGGAATATGTAATCATTTTAAAAGGGGGAATTTGCTGGATTATTATTTTTAAAAAGTAATAGAGTTAAAATTTGCAGCAGAAATTAAAGTAGTAGAAGGAGCGTTACTTAATGAAAAATCGAAAGAAACAATTTCTAAATGTTATGGTATCAGGTGTGATAGCCTCTGGCCTTCTTACATCTTATTTAATGCCTCAGCAAAAATCTTATGCGATTTCAAATTCTGCTGAATCAATCTTAAAAGGACTATCTGAAGAGCAACGACAGTCTATAAAAAAATTAACCCCACAAGAAGGATTCATCATTGATCCAAGTTTGTTGTCACTTAAAGATAAAACTGCAAATGTGATTGTTGAGTTCAAAACAGCTCCGGTCGAAAATGCGCAGCAATCAAAAACAAAAGGTTCAGCTAAAAATAAAGCAGAAAAGATAAAAGGGGAACAAGAATATTTTAAACAACGATTAACGGAAATTTTTAAAAAGAAGGAGGAGTTAAACCAAAATATAAAAGAAAACTCACTTCAATATCAAATTAAACAAACGTACAAGAATGTATTTAATGGAATGGCTATGACGATTCCCACAAGTGAAATTAATACTTTGCTTGAGACTGGTGTAGTCAAACGGATATGGAAAGACAATGTCGTTCGTTTACCGGAAAATGAATCGACTACCACACAAGAACCAACAACTGGAAAATTAATTCCACCAGCGCTTCATCATATAGGAGTTGATCGTTTACATAATGAGGGCTTAAAAGGGCAAGGAATAAAAGTTGGAGTACTTGATACAGGGATTGATTATAATCACCCTGATTTAAAAGATGTGTATAAAGGCGGATATGATTTTGTCGAAAATGATTCTGACCCAATGGAAACAACGAGAGCCGAGTGGCTTGCATCTGGTCAACCTGAATCGATAAATGGAAGTGCATACTATACAGAACACGGAACTCATGTTGCTGGAACCATCGCATCTAACCCAAAAAATGATGTTGAATATGCCATGACAGGTGTAGCTCCAAATGTTGACTTGTATGCATACCGAGTATTAGGAGAGTATGGATCAGGATATGATTCATCGGTAATCGCAGGTATAGAAAGAGCAGTAGAAGATGGAATGGATGTGATAAATCTATCATTAGGTAATAGTAATAATCATTCCTTAGACGCTACATCTGTAGCAATCAACAATGCAGCATTAAAAGGGGTCATTCCAGTTATAGCCGGAGGAAATGCAGGGCCAAATCCTGGTACGTTAGGTTCACCAGGTGCTTCTCCACTAGCCATCACTGTTGGTGCTAGTGATGTGCCGACTGATATTCCAACCGTTAAAGCAAGTTTAGCAGATATTTCAGTTCATAATACTTTAATGGGGCATGGTCTTGGTAAGGATTATCTTCAGTTAATAGATAAAGAGTATGATGTTGTTGAAGTAGGGATTGGTACAGAAGATGATTATTCGGACAAAAACGTTAATGGGAAAGTGGCATTCATTACTCGTGGCGATATATCATTTGATGAAAAAATCCGACGTGCGCATGAAAAAGGTGCTACCGCAGTTTTACTTTACAATAATCAAGATGGCGAAATTCCATTTTTCTTAGGTGAAAATCATGGTTATATCCCAACATTTAAAATGGTACATGCTGACGGAGTAAAGCTTTCAGAAAAATTAAAAGCAGATCCTACAGCTAAACTTAAAATAACAGACTTACAGTCAAATTTGACAACAGGTGATGTGTTAGCTGATTTTAGCTCACGCGGTCCAGTTAGTAATAACTTTGATATTAAGCCAGATGTAGTAGCACCTGGGGTATCTACATTTTCTACAGTACCAGAATATATTAACAGTCCTGAAGATGGTGTCGATTATTCCAGTGGCTATGCGAGTTTAAGTGGAACTTCAATGGCTACCCCACATGTTGCTGGAGTAGCAGCTTTATTATTACAATCCCATCCAGAATATACAGTTGCAGATGTAAAGGCAGCACTAATGAATACGGCTGATCCTTTAAAAGGTCGTACGTACAACGTGAATGAAGTTGGGGCAGGACGTGTTGATGCTTATGAGGCAGTCCATAATACAACGTTATTGGAAGTACAAAATAAGGCGACTTCCTTAGATGAAAATGGAATAAAAATAGAAATCGATGACATATCAGGGTCTATTCCTTTTGGTAGTATGGCACAATCAAGTGAGACGCAAAATAGAGCAACCTCGATTTCTATTAAGAATTTAAGTAGTGAACTAGAAACATATCATACTAGAGTTGAATTTTTAACAATCGATGGTGTCTCAAAGGATGCTGCAAAGAGTGGTGTGACGCTTGAATTACCATCGACGTTTGAGGTGAATGGTAAAGAGAGTAAAAATATGAATGCAGAAATATCCATTCCAGCTAATGCAGAATTTGGTGTATATCAAGGATATATTTATATTGAAAATGAGTCAAAAACGGCAGAATATCAAATTCCCTTCCATGTTCGTTATGCGAAACCCGGATTCGAAAAACTAACATTTTATAAACATGCAATAACGAATGACCTTAGTAACTTTCATCCATACATTGAGCCGTTTACACCTGTCGATTTCAAGTTAAATAGTCATATGAAAACGATTGATGTCGTGGTTAGCGATCTAGATGGAAAACCAATTGGGTTTTATGGCACGTTTAATTTAGAAAATGCGGCAGTTGATACGGATTACTTCATTTTCTTCGGATTTTCAGGTGAAGTAAAACATTTTACAGGTGATCCGAATAAACCTTTAGCACTTGAATATGAACCACTTAAAGAAGGTAAATACATTGTTTCTTATATTGGTACAGGGGTTGATGGCAAAACATATAAAATCGATAATGACATGGTGATCGATAATACAGCTCCAACACTGGAATTTGATAAGAAAACAGGAATCCAAGAACTTTCAAATTCAGATTTAACAACTGAAAGTTATGATGGACAAAATTATACAGCCTATTGGGTACATGGGAAATTGTATGATGATACGATTGATTATTTAAAAAGTAGAGGACATGACATCACTCAAGAGGCAAATACCGCGTACGCTTATCAAGATTCATTTTGGCCAACAGCTGAATTTTTCCCAAATGCAAATGGTGAATTTAAATTTGGTGTCTTACCAGAAGAATATGCAAACTATCCAACAAATGTAGCCATCTATACGTATGATTACGCTACTGCAGGAAATCCAACTTTCCCAGACTTTACTTTTATTGATAAAGGGGATAAATATTCGACAATAAAACCAAATATAAAAGGTGTAAGTCTTGGATCGGAGTTTGTAAATACATTTACCGTTCAAAACGCGCAAGATTTAACAAGTGCTTCTGTAACCATCGATGTCCCTAATTTCTATAAAGTTGTTGACGTTAAAGCATCAAAACAGCTAGAGGATCTTGCAAAGAAAAATAATTGGACGATTCGTGTTGCAAAGCCACAAATTACAGAAAGCACATGGTCTAATCTTTCAGCATTTGCTGTAGATATTTTAGACAAAAAGACACAATTACCAGTTTCCATTAATGATGATATTGATTTATTGGATATCACATTAAAAGTAGTCGATGACCATAATTACATGGTAGAAAGTTCATTCTATTATCAAGAATCTTCCTATCAAACAAGCTCTGGGAGTAAGTCTACATTACCAACATTTGCTGAAAAGTTTAAATTCATTTCTAAACACTCATGGTTCGAAGGGTACTATCATGGTGAAGCAGTTAATTTGGATAATTATGATTTAGACTATTCAAAGATTGGGACAAAGGCTTATTTAGTAGATAAAAATGGGAAAAAGTATCCTGCTGATATTTCAGATAATGGGTATATGACGATAACGGATATTCCTGCAACGAGTGATGAATATACATTAGTTGTCGATATTCCCGGACATTTCCTATATAACAAAAAAGTAACTTTAAGCAGAACAATTGATGGAAAAGTCCAAGGTATTTTCTATGTTGCATATACGGATACCGCAGCTGCTGGAGATGTCAACGGAGATCATGTAATCGATATTTATGACGCAAAGCTTATTGCAAATAATGCTGGAATTTCAGGCGATAGATTGAAAGAAGATCTTAACAAGGATGGGGTCGTTGACATTATTGACTTCAATTATGTCGAAAAGAATTTCATGTCCATCAATCCATACTATCCAACATCCAATAAACCAGTTGAAAAAACAGGTAAACTTACTTTAGAAGGCTTAAAAGCACGTTTTAATTAATCATTGATTGCATAGAGAAAACTCCCTTCATTGGATGGGAGTTTTTTTTACCAATAATCATTAAGATGAATAGGTCTGCATTCGGGAATGGAAATTAAAATGTTCTAAAAACTTCTTTGTATTAATCGAAAAATGATTATTCTCTGAGCGTACCCATCCTACACCTATTTTTTCCTGTTCGTAATTGATGATGTCGATCGGAACGATTTTCCCACTTACTACATAAGGATCATTTTTGTTAGAAAAGTCTGGCCCGAAGCTGATTCCTAATCCCACGAGTATTACCATTCCAGGCATTTTATTCAACCGTATATGAAAGGATTCACTTCGATTTTGATTTAAAAGAAGATGAAGAAGTAGAAGCGTCTGTCCATTTTGTAACGGAACAATACAACGACCGAAAAAAGACCCAAGTGAATAATCAACATTTGGGTCACACCACCGAGTTAAAATTCAATTTCTTTCATAATAATAAGGGCTTCAATTAATAGTAATAAGTATGCAGTGGTATAAGAGTCTTTTAAATCTTTCTTAATAATTTCCTCGATTTTTCGAATGCGATATTGGATTCCACCCATCGAAAGGTTTAATGCTTGCATTGTCTTTTCTAACCTTTTTCCATTTATTAAGTAAATATATAATGTATAAAGTAGCTCCTGCATTTTTGGATCGGGTATAAGTAAATCTTTTAATTGCTTTGAGGCGGTTTGCTTAAGTGTTTCAGTATCTATATTATTTAAGAAATCCCCAAGCAGTCCAAGCTCACTATAATATGAAATTGATTTATTACGTGGTAATGAAACTGCCTGTTTGGCTTGCTTTAAATGTTCGGAGAAGAGCTCGAGTTGAGTAAAAGGATGGCTAACTCCAATTGTATAGTGAAGATCAGGATTATTTTTCTGCATTTGGTTAAGTATTTTTAGTAAGGGTTCTTCGATATTCTGATGTGTAGATGTACTAAAAAGCACATAAATATCCTGGTTGGATATGCTGAAAAGTGCATTTAAATATTGTAGTTTAAATATCTGTGAAAATTGAAGCAATTGATCATAGTAGTCAATTGGTAAATAGGTATCCTTTTTATGATTACAACGTATTACTAGGCTTGCGTAAGGTTCCTCCATCTTGTCTGTTAAGAGACGGAAATGCGTTTTGAAATCCTCTTCAGATTCGTGCTTCATATAAATAAGACGATCTAAAATCGATATTTTTAACCGTTCAGTTGTCTCAAAACTAATCTTCTCCTTTAAAAAACAAAGAGCACAAGTGATAGATAAGCGCTCTAAAAATAAATAATCATTCTCATCTAAAGATTGGGCATTTTCATAAAGGAATGAACAGGTAGCAAAAACCCTATTATCTAAATAGATAGGGGTTGTCATTTTATACATTCCACCTAATTTTACAAAGATAGTTTCATTATGTTTACTAATTGTTACTGGCTTAGGTGCTTGCTTCAATAGATTAGTATAAATCGTTTCATCAATCCCCTTCAGGGCAATTGTTTTATCATTTGTTTGTTTAATGATGATTGGGATGTTCAAAATATTATAGGCTGTGGTTAATACGTGCTGTAAGCTATTTTTCTTCGCTACACATTCGGTTAGCTGGCTATGATAATTAGTCACCTTGTCGAGCAATTGTTTTTGACTTAATAGCTTATCGTATGTGATTTCAAGTTCTTCGGCTACTGTTTGGTGATCGAATTCGTTAAGAATAGAAGGGTTTATTTGCACCCATTGTTTTTTCGTATTTACCTCAAAAGTACAATGTGGATAGCCCATAGCTTTACATGATTGTTCCACTACATAAATATCCATTTGATATATCTCCGATAAATAGCCGCTAGCATAGCCGCTTAAAATGTGACAAGCACATGTTTTAGATTCTCCATGATAATGAGTATGTAAATCTGCTTCAAAAGAGTCAAACCATTTACCTATTGAATCAATAAAAATAATTTCGCCATTTTCATTGATTATGGAAGATCCATTAGTTTCTACCTTTGACACATGTCCTAAATTAATATGTGTTAAAGGAGCCCAACGAATTAATTCCTTCATATCAGAGTAATATTGCATTAATTCTAATGCCTTTTCTCGTCCAAGCTTATATCCAAATTGCAATAATAATATTTTAGCCCTCTTTTCTCCAATATTTTCGTAAAGCGTTTTACGAAGTAAACCAAAGCCCTCAGAAGAGAAGATAATATCAGAAGAATGGAACGTTTTGTTATTTTCCACTATACTCACTCCTTTTATATAACTACTATATATTTTAAAAATTCAAAAAACAATGAAAATTAATGTTTAATACTATAAAAACAATGGAAATTGATATTATATTGTTCTAATTTTTGGAATATTATGAAAATACGAAACATGCATGTAAATAAAATTTTAAGAGGTGAAGATGATAGTGAGCAATTATGAAACAAAGAAAGTTAAGACAGGTAAGTTTAATAGCTATTATTGTGAAGGAGGAAAAGAAAACGAGAAGACATTAATATTTTTACATGGTTCAGGTCCCGGAGCGAACTCGGAGTCAAACTGGAGTCGAGTATTAAATGAATTAAGCAATCGATTTCATGTAATTGCGATTGACATGATTGGTTTTGGTAATACAGATTTACCGGAAAACACAAAATTAACTTTCTGGCAGTGGACTACTGCACGTGTTGAGCAAATCCTTGAAGTAATGGATTACAACAACATTGAAAAAGCAAGCTTAATTGGAAATTCAATGGGGGGCGTAGTTTCTCTAAATGCGCTAATGTATGATTCATCTCGATTTGAAAAAGTCGTTTTAATGGGCAGTGGTGGAGGAGGCGGCAAGAATGGCCCGTCACCTGAAATTGTACGTATGACTCAATTCTTCAAGGATCCAACAATTCAAGCTTTTCGTAATCTTATTACGTGGTTTATGTATGATGAATCGGTTGTAGAAGAGCAGCTGGAGGAAATTGTTCAAACGCGTTATGAAAATATTATGAAGCCAGAAACCAGAGAACTATACCCATCCTTATTTGCGACAATGCCTCATGAATTGACGATTCCACCAAGTGCATTGCGTCGTATGAAGCAGCCGGTTCTATTAATTCACGGCTATGAAGATCAGTTTGTTCCTCGTGAATCGAGTTTAGCAGTATTAGAGCATCTTCCGAACGCAGAGTTAGTATTACTTAAACAATGTGGACATTGGGTTCAAATCGAAAAGTATGAGCGGTTTATTCAACTCATTGATCAATTTTTTAATGAAACCAAATCTCGCTAATTTAATAGTCTAAGGAGTGTTATATGAGAAAAAATCCATGGTTCATATATTCAGTACTGTTGCTGGGAATCTTTGTTGCTCTTGAAGCGAATGCATTTACTACACCTGCTCTTCCCTATATTAGTGAATATTTTGGTGTTAGCACTGCGAATAGCGGCTTACTAACCTTATTATCAAGTGGTGCGGCCATTGCTTTAGCGCCCCTATTCGGTCGGCTAGGTGACCAAGTAGGGAGGAAGAAGGTAATTGTTGTTGGTTTAGTTATTTTCTGTATCGCCCAGACGATGAAAGTATTCACCCCTGTTAGTTGGATTTATCTACTAGGTGCATTATTGCAAGGAATCGGATATGCACTTATTTTTCCGAATGTGTTTGCCTATATTCCAGAACTATTTCCTGAACAAAAGAGAGGACGTGCAATTGGCCTGTTCATGTTGTTCTCGTATATTGCAACAGGAACTGGTGGAGCAATAGCAGGTGCTCTAATTGATGTATGGGGCTGGCGTTCGGTCTATGCAACTAGCGCAACAGTGTCGGCTATTGGATTGGTTCTTATTAGTATTTTCATACCGAAAAGTGAAAAAGGAAAACAAGTGGCGCTAGATTATAAGGGAGCAACTCTATTTATGCTACTAATCACACTCTTTGTTGCAATGCCGCTTATTTTAACAAACTTTGGTCCGATAATGCTTCTAGCAGGTGGCATAGTTTTTGCAGTAATGCTCGGTATTTTCATTTATATGCAGAAAAAGACAGAACACCCTGTCGTGGATTTGAAGCTTTTAAAACTGAAAGGTGTATATATTCCAGCCATTCTCATCGCATTCCAGAACTTTATGATGTTAAGTATTCTAATGTCCCTTACTTTTTTAACAGCAGACAATCCAAACATGACGGCACTACAAGTTGGCATGATTACAACGGTGCTATTTTCATCCGCTGCGATATTCTCACCAACAATTGGGGTTTTATTGGATCGTTTTAACCCAGTATATCTAGTTTTTATTTCGCTCATAACTGGGGTAATTGGGATTGGAATGTATTTAGGTGTCCATATGGGATCTTCTATTATGTATATCCTGGCTGTCATGGTATTTGTTGGAATCTGCTCCAGCTTTTTGAATGCATCATTGATGAAGGTCATTCTCCTTTTTACACCAGAGGATAAAAAAGGTGTAAGTACTGGTACTTTCAGTTTATTTAAAGATTTAGGATTACCAGTAGGTGCTACGTTGGGTTTGACTATTTACGGTATGTCAACCTCTAGAGGCTTTGAAAGTGCGATTCAAGCAAAAGCGGAAAGTTTAGGATTAACAGGTGATCAGGCTAGACAATTAATATAGGCACAGGTAACGGGCAGCACTTCATCTGAACTTCAAAGTACTCTAGCTCAATTGAATATTGAGGTCACAGAGCTCTTAGGCCAAGCTACTGCAGATAGTGTAGCCTCGGGTATTCATACATTAGGGGTTATTAATTTAATCATCTTTATAGGGCTAATTATCATCAGTTTAGGGCTATTAAAATTAAAAACCGCACCAGTACAAAGGCCAATTGATGTGTCGATTGAAAATATAGCAAATGAAGTATGAAAAAACGCATGAAACGAAAGCGTTATCTTATAGTTAATATGCTTAGTTAGGGGAGAAAACGATGAAAAAGTTTAACAAGGCGCCAGAAATTGCAAAGCTTGGACATGTGGCATTAGTATCCGCAGATATAGAAAAATCTTTGTGGTTTTTTAAAGAAATTGTCGGGTTAGAAGAAACCATAGAGGTAGATGGTGTTCATTATCTTCGTGCGTGGGGTGATTTTGAACATCATACAATGTCTATTACCTCAGGACCGGAATCACGTATTGACCATATTTCTTGGAAGGCAAAGAGACCAGAGGATGTCGAGCATTTTGCCATTCTTTTAAAGGATTCGGGTGTTTCAGTTGAATACATTGAAGCAGGAAGGGAGACTGGACAGGGAGATGCTATCCGCTTCCAACTGCCGAGTGGCCATCAATTTGAAATTTACTTTAATATGGATAAACCAGTTCCCGAATTACATCGACGCGCTGTGTTAAAAAATCAAACATATAAGGCGTGGGCAAAGGGGATCTCACCGCGTCGTATTGATCATGTCAATCTCGCAACAAATATCGATTCTAAAATTGTTACGGATTTTCTTGCTGAGAAACTGGGCTTTAAAATGCGAGAATATTTAGTTGCACCGGATGATAGGCAAATTTCTGGATGGATGAGTGTTACCCCATTAGTGCATGATGTAGCCGTAATGTCTATACCAAATGCGGATTCAGCTCATCAACTCCACCATTTCTCTTATTGGCTAGATAATGCACAGGATATTCTACGTGCTGCAGATATTTTATGTGAACAGGGCATTGAATTCGTAGGACCGGGTAAACATGGTATTTCTCAAGCGATGTATATCTATGTACTGGATCCAGGCAGCGGTGTTCGTCTAGAGCTATTCTCAAATGGCTATCTCATTTTCGAACCTGACTGGGAGCCAGTTAAATGGACATTTGACGAAATGGCGGTAGGTTTTACCTACTGGGGTGAGAAATCTGGCATGACAGGTAAGAAAGAATTACTGTTAAATGCGGGACCAGTGAAAGAGAAACAAGGAATTTAATGAGACTTCAGGCTGCTCTGATAGGATGAAGAGCAGCCGTTGTCTACAATCGCTCAGTGGAGAGAGGAGAAAGGGTGGATGACTGTGACAGTTAAGGTTAAGGATCAAGACATTTATGAGCAGCTTTTAGAAAGTGCACGTCGCATTGGGAAGGCTGCTGAAGCCGAGTCATTACAGGCGGATTTAAATTCTACGTTATCTGAAAATATTATTAATATTATTCGTGAAGAGGAAATCAATAAATTAATTTTGCCAAAGCAATTTGGAGGCCCGCAAATCAACTTTACGATGTTTGCTGATATGGTTCGAGAGGTAGGGTATTATAATTTATCAGCGGCGTGGTTAACGTATTTCTTCTCGTTACACAATGCATGGGTAGCTTATCTACCTGAACACCGTCAGCACGAGATTGTAAAATCTGGTGGATTATTAGCAGATATTTTTGCTCCCGTTGGCAATATTCAAAAGGTAGATGGTGGCTTTTTAATAAGTGCAAAGTATAACTATGTAAGTGGAATTAACTATTCTGGCTGGGTAGGATTAGGCGCACTTTATCAGGCAGAGGGGGCTAGTAATCCGTCCATGCATGGATTTATTGTCAATACAAAGGATATTAAGATTATCGAAAACTGGAATTCTTTAGGATTGCGTGGCTCAGGAAGTAATAGTATCGTAGTGGAAAATGTTTTTGTACCAGATGACATGGTTATTAATCTACAAAAAATGGCAGAAAGTCCAAGACCTGCGCATGAAAACTATGATTCAGACTATTTATATTATCATGTCCCGTTCCATCCAGCCTTCTTTGTTGGGTTTCCAGCTATGTCTATTGGTGCCGCCGAAAGAGCATTATATGAATTTAAACAATCAACAAAGGGACGCGTTCGCTTCAATGGTGAAGAGGAAATGGCTAGCCCAAGAAGCCAGCGAGTACTAGCTACGTTAACTTTAAAGCTAAAATCGGCAAAAAGTCTAATGAAGACATATATCGAAATGTTGGAATCAAAGGATGAGGTCTTTCATCCAAGTGAATATAAAGCAATCCGGGCGGAAATTATTCAAAATTGTGTTGATATTTCAGTGAAATGTGTTCTAACCTTAGGTGCTTCAGCCTTAATTAAAGGTCATCCAGTTGAAATGATTACGCGTGATTTAATAGCAATTGGGACACATGTTACCTCATTATATGAAGATGCCATTGATGTATATGGTAAATATTTGTTTGATCATCCAGTCTTTGTTATGGGGTAAGTGGCACTATTTGAAGAGAAATGCCCCATAAGTTGAAAAGATTCACAGTCTCTTCTTGATAAAAAGGGGCGAAAAGGATGGAACGTCGTCAGTCTATTATTTTATATATTCTTATGTTTAATATGTTCATAACTATGGGAGGACTGGGAATTATTGTTCCTGTCATGCCTGCATATTTAGAAAAATTTCAAGCAGGCGGCCAAATTTATGGGTTCTTAATTGCAACCTTTTCTTTTGCGCAATTTATTTTTTCACCCATTATCGGAAACTACTCAGATCGCTTAGGACGAAAAATATTTATAGTGATCGGCCTTGTGATTTATGGATCGGGTCAAATTCTTTTTGGGTTAGCGCATGAAATCTGGATACTCTTTGTTGCTCGTTTCTTAAATGGGTTAGGCGCCGCTTTTGTCATGCCGACCATTTTAGCTTATGTTGGGGACATTACAACGGTTGAACAACGTGGAAAGGGAATGAGCCTTATTGGTGCATCCATCAGTTTTGGTTTTACCATTGGTCCAGCGATTGGAGGCTTATTATCGAGCGTTAACCTTACCTTTCCGTTCTTCTGTGCAGGTGTTATTTCGATTTTGTCAGCACTACTTTCATTCACTTTGTTACCTGACATAAAAACAGCTTCGTTCGTTCAAAGAAGGCGAGAGAGTTTGGTCAAACAGATGTTTAGCTCAACAAAATTGACTTATTTCATCTATTTAATCGTTGTGTTTACATTTAGCTTTGGAATAGCTAATTATCAAGCAACATTGTCGCTTTATTTAAATGATAAGTTTCAATACACACCTCTAGTAATGTCACTTATTTTTACGGTTGGCGGATTGGCGGGTGTAATCTTACAACTATTTTTTATTGAAAAACTCTTTTCCTATTTCGGTGAGATTAAGATGATTATTGTGAATTTGTTTATCGCATCCGTCACACTACTTCTATTAATCTATGTAAGTGGGTATTTCTTGATTGTTTTGGTAGCTGCACTTAACACGATTGCCGCAACCTTAATCCGTCCGGCAGTTAACACCGTAATTAGTAAAATGGCAGGTAGTGAACAGGGTTTTGCTGCAGGCTTGAACAACGCCTACATGAGTTTAGGGAACTTATTTGGTCCAATTTGTGCGGGGACTTTATATGACTGGCATATGGATTCCCCGTATATCTTTGGAACCTGCGTATTAATGGCCTGTTGTATTTTAGTCTTTACATGGTCTGTAAAAAACAATAAGCGAACATATTTAGAATCTTCTAAAATATCATAAGTTGAACCTTTCCCCACTAAATAGCGAGATTCCTGCTATCGGTTTCTTTAGAACAAATCGAGATCATATAAAAGTGTAAAAACACTTACAAATGTTGTTATATCAATGTTTGTGAGTGTTTTTAATTTCAAGAAATGGATGATTTGATTTCCATTGCTTGTACAAAAGGGATTTGGTTGTAGGGGAGGAGCCGGAATTTAGGTGATAATATCAAAATTTTCAGAAGAGTGTGTTAAGATAATAGAGTAAAAGTTTACATAGTAGTATATGATAAAGTTCATTTTCCTATCGAGCACAGACAAAGGGGTGTAGTAAAATAATGACTTTTAAGCAAATGCACATAAAGAATGCTTTTGAATTACCGAAAGAAAAAGTTGTGAATCAATTTTATGAACGGATTATTACCATCCCGATTGAAGCAAGAACAAATTTGAAAAAAGAGCTCATTACCGTAATTGGCGAGGAGCGAACGAGGGGCGTGTTTATTCGATACGGCTGGCATTGTGGTGTGAGTGATGCGGAAAAAGCCATGTCGTTGGAATGGGACGATGAGTTAGATTTGGCATTAGCAGGCCCTAAATTTCACATGCTGCATGGTTACCTAGATAAAGTGGAAATTTTAGAAATGAGCTTTGATGAGCAAAAGAAATGCAATTTTATAGAAGTGCTCTGGATTAATACGTTCGAAGCCTCTCAATATTTAAAAGCCAAAGGCCTCAGTAAAGAACCAGTTTGTCACACCTTGTGTGGTTATGCAAGCGGTTACTTGTCGAAAGTCTTGCAGCAGCCTATCCTAGTTAAGGAAGTTGAATGCCGTGCGATGGGACACGAGCAATGCAAATGTATTTGTATGCCAATTGAAAAATGGGGAGATCAAATTACGAGTGACCTAAGTTACTATCAAGCGAATAGCATGATCAAGGAACTCGATGAAATAACAGCGAAATTAAAAATGGAGCGTGACCATTTAAGTAAAGCGAGTGATATTCACCGGCAATTAATTGAGGAACTGCTGTCGAACCAAGGAATACAAAAAGTAGTTGATATTTTATTTGAAAACGACTGGTTTAACCATCTTTATTGAAGATGAATACAATCAAATCATTGTAAAATCAGGAAACCTTCCGGATCAGCTTACATTAAATAGATTTAGAGATTCGAACACTACATTTGTACGTTATTCCGAAAAACTTTCATTGTTACGCACCCCCATTTATTATGGACAACAAATTAAAGGCTATTGTTCTTTCGTTTACTCAGGAGACAATCACCCTAATGAGCTCGATTATATGATTATTGAAAATGCAGCCATAACGTCTTCACTGATCTTATTCAATGAAAGTATAAAGGTTAATACGGAGCAAACGATTAAAAGGAGCTTTTTAAATGACATCTTGGAAGGGCGATTGGCTAAGGAAGAAATGTATAAAATCGCCTATTATTTAGATTTCAACCCTTCTTCGACTTATTGGATGCTAACGTTTGAACGATATATAAAGGGATCCAGTATTGAAAATGAATTAGCATTTAATGAAGAAATGATTGGTCATATTCACCTGTTTATGAAAGAACGCTCTATCAACTCGATCGTTTCACAAAAACTCAACAAAATCATCATATTAATTGAGTACCCAACGTTTGAAAGACTGCATATAGCACAGTCCTTGTTTATTGATCAATTGTTAAAACATTGTTCACGGCGCTTCCCAAAATATAGGATTTCTGTCGGTGTTAGTTCTGTCATCCAGGAGTTTTCACAAACGGTCACGCTATACAATGAAACATTGGCGGCATTACGTGCAACCAACAATCGAAAAAATGTCTATTACTTCGAAGACCTAGGAATTGAAAGCGTTTTATTTCAATTGCAGGATGATGTGTTGATTGACCGGTTCGTGAACCAGCATATTGGCAGATTGTTAGAATCAGATAGCAGTGAATTTGAGTTAATTAAAACGTTATATACTTATATAGACAATGGAAGCAGTATTAACAATACGGCGAAGGAATTATCCATGTCGATAAGCGGATTACGCTATCGGCTGGCCAAAATTAGCGAGATTTTAAACCATGATCTTAATGATACACAATATGCCTTCACGCTTTATCTAGCAATCAATATTTTAAAAGCTAAAGGAAAAATTGAGATTTAACTATTAGGCCTTGTCCATTTAATGTAAAGTGTTCCGTTTTCGGGTGCTTTCTTAATAAATGACACAAGAATTGACGTATGAACGGGCATACGTCTTTTCTTTATTTATCAAGGTTTGTTCGGAATTTCGTTAACTTTGACATAACAATTGACATCGTTTTTATGTTGGACAATAAGTGTTGTGTAATTAAAAAAGTGTACCAAAACTACTGTCAATTTCAGTGCCGTTTTGAGTACCAGTATTAGAAATCCTTCTTCAACTAACGAAGCAGTTTGGTGGAAAAGTCCAAATTGATCTTTGTGCAGCAATAGGGCCATTTAGTTGAAGAACAAAGAAATTTATCTATTTCTGTAATTGAATACTGGGTTGCAATTTATGTGGAGTTCATACTTAAAAAACGATCTTCATGTTGATGATCGTTTTAAAATAAAAAATCCTAATATTATGCCAAAATGTAGTACCCTCACAAGTACACCTTTTTATAATATTAAAAAGGAGTTCGATGACAAAATGGATATCATCTCCGTCTATTTAATTATCGGGGTATTGATTAGTACATCAATTTATGCGGTGGCAGATTTTCGACCTTGGTATTTTTTTTCAGCATTATGCATTGCCTGGTTACCTCTAATATTCATTGGAATGATTATAACTTTATTTATGGATTTAGAAGAAATCTCCAATAAGCTAAACAGATAAAAGCACAAAACCAAGAAATATATCCAAAAACCGTGACAATTGTAGTTTCGGACCACCCATATTTTAAGCCAAAGTGATAATGAATCGGTGTCATTCTGAAAATACGTTTATGAGTAAGTTTAAATGACGAAACTTGTAAAATAACCGATAGTTGTTCAGCAAAATATATAAAGAACAAAATGGGAATTAAAATTTCAACTTTCTCAATAACAGCAAGAAAGGAAAGCGAACCCCCTATAGCTAATGATCCTGTATCCCCCATAAAAGCTTTGGCAGGAAATATATTGTAAATGAGAAAGCCGAGTAAACATCCAATCATAATTAAACAAAAAATTTGCACCTCTGATCTGTCTGAGACCATAAAAAAGAAAAGTATGTAGGGATTGCAACAACTCCTAAAAGACCGTCTAATCCATCCGTGAAATTTATGGCATTTGCAGAACCTACGACAAATAAGGTAATGACAATGACATATAATACGATTGGAAGATCCAAGGATATACTTTTAAAAATATTAATGCTTGTGTCTACTCCTAGTTCGTTGATCACGTAAAAAAGCAAAGTACCCGTAAAAATAAATTGAAAAATAAGTTTGGTCTTACCCGAGACTCCTCCTGGATCTTGACGAGAAGCCTTCCAAAAATCGTCCAAAAACCCAACAAAACTAAAAAGAATGTAGGTAATAGACAAGAAATACATTAATGGAGTAGGTGAAAAAAGAATTGATACGATAATTCCTACAAAAAGAATAATTCCAAACATTAACGGAGTGCCTTTTTTTAACTGATGATCTGAAGGAAGTTCTTTTCTTATCGGTTGAATGAGCCTAAGTTTTCTCAAAGCAGCAATTAATAGTGGAGATAAAATTGAAACAACTACAAAAGCAATAAACGCTGGGATTATTTGATCTCTCAATTTTCATTTACTCCTTTTCTCTTTACTATCTATAATAAGTTCTATAAAACTCATTCATTTCCTCTATTCCATACAATTCAATATTTTGGGTTACCTTCATAGGAAGCGGTAAAAGTAATTTCTTATCGTTGTATACGATTGATTGACACAGTAACCTAGTTCGAAAAGCAATAGAAATTGAGAAAAGTCTTAACTTTTGCAGCACTTTTTACGGCATATGACTATTTGAGTTGTTGGATGATTAGGGAAAATACTCCGTGCAGTTTGGCTGCTCAGATGAATCAATCATTTATAGATCAGCTATTTATATATCTAAATGAGGTGAATGATATTAGAATAAATCGTCAACACACAGTGGGGTTTTTTACCATAGGCTAAAGTCACGATTAATTCTTTATGTTTTTAGACCGTCTTGCTATAATAAATACTACAGTTGTAAAAGTAGGAGGGTAATCATGAAGGAGATTCCACAAATATCAGAAGCAGAATATGAAGTGATGCAGGTTATATGGAACTTTGAGCCGATCTCGACTCCTGAGGTAGTGGAGAAATTATCGAATAAGAGTGATTGGAAGCCAAATACCATTCACACCATGCTGTCGCGCCTAGTTAAGAAAAAGGCTTTGCACGCAAGAAAAGATGGCCGAGTGTTTATTTATACTTCACTCGTTGAAAAACACGAATATGTTGAGCAAAAAAGTAAATCCTTTCTGCAGCAGTTTTTCGGCGGCACGTTAAATTCAATGATATTAAATTTTATTGAAAATGATAAGTTATCCAATGAAGATATTTCGGAATTAAAGAAAATATTATCCATGAGAGACAAGAAAGGGGAAAAATAATGGATACCATGCTGATGCGGCTATTGGTTAGTACGATCGTGGTATCCCTCCTTATTTTCATCATTCTATTAATCAAAAAGCTATTAAACAATCATATGACGTTGAAAGCACATTATCATATATGGTATTTTCTTGGCATTCCAATCCTTGCTACCATTTTACCTTGGAATAATTTTCACTTTGTAGAAGGAACTCAGTATTTTAAAAGCTTACTTTTTTTTCATAGAGACGCACCTTCGACGAGCGAAGGGATTAATGGAGTGGATGCCTTTCAGGCGCCAAACAGCGATTTATTACATGATTTCACGGTATCGGTAAATAAGGCAACGCCCGATTTCGTCTACCATACATTTTTTACAGTTTGGGTCATTGGGGTGGTTGTTTTTGTTGTGGCTGCTGTTTATTCAAACTATCAAATCTATCAAATGAAAAAGTCAGCTGTGGCTGTTAATAACCAAAAGTTAAATGAACTATTAGAAGTGTGCAAAGAGTTGGTTGGGGTGAAAAGCAACGTAAGGCTGCGGGAGACCTCTCTTATTACCTCCCCTATCACGGTAGGGATTTTTCAACCCTATATTTTTTTACCAAGGAAAACGCTAGAAGCATTCTCGTTAAATGAATTAAAGTACGTGATTTTGCACGAGCTGCATCATCATAAAAGTAAAGATCTGTTCGTGAATTACATTATGTGGATGTTTAGTATCATTTATTGGTTTAACCCGGTCGTCTGGTATGCCATAAAAAGGATTCGAATCGATCGGGAATTGGCCTGTGATGCTTCCGTTTTAAATCTCTTGGATGAGAGTGGATATATCGAATATGGGCATACCATCATTCGGTTTGCAGATAAAAAATATGATCGTACCCTTGAACAGTTTGCTCCAGGTATAGGAGGGACAAAAAAACAAATCAAACAAAGAATCCAGTGCATTGCAAACTTCTCTAGCGATTCTCTATTATTGAAATGGAAAAGCAAGGTCATCTGCTCAGTTTTAGGAATTGTTGTGCTAATCCTTGCTCCAATCACCACCGTTATTGCCAGCCCAGATGATGTGTATCATTTTAGCGGGAAAAATGCGGTCTATGAAGATCTAAGCGCATATTTTGAAGGTTACAAGGGCAGCTTTGTTTTATATAATCCCTCTAAAGATCAATATCAAATTTATAATCGAGAGATGAGTGAACAGCGAATATCTCCTAATAGCACATATAAAATATATTCTGCCTTATTTGCATTGGAATCCAATGTGATTTCCACAAATAACAATAAACAGGAGTGGGATGGGAAATTTTATCCCTATCAAGAATGGAATCAAAATCAAAATTTAACGACTGCCTTGAGCCGTTCCGTGAATTGGTATTTCCAAAATACCGATCGTGAGGTAGGGAGAAAGCAGCTACAAGATTATTTTCACAAGATAAAATACGGGAATAAGGATCTTTCAGGTAATTTGGATAGTTACTGGATGGAATCTTCCTTAAAAATATCACCAATAGAACAAGTCCAATTATTATACCAATTAGAAGAAAATCAATGGGGTTTTAAATCGGAAAATATCAAAGCGGTAAAAAAATCAATTCTAATAGATGTGCAAAAGAATAAGCGTTTGTATGGTAAAACGGGAACCGGCATGATTAATGAAAAGAATGTAAATGGCTGGTTTATTGGCTTTGTCGATAATGGTGAAAATCGTTATTATTTCGCCATTAATATTCAAAATAAGGATGGGCAGGCACAAGGAAGCAAGGCAGCGGAGATTGCCAAGCAGATTCTGCAACATAAAAAGATATATTAATAATTAACCCCAGAAAGGATTACTCTTCCTTTTTGGGACTTTTAGGATTTAAATACTACAAATGTAGTATTTTTAATAACCTTACAAACTTCCCAGTATATGAAAGGGCTGATGTGTTTTGAAGCAGAAAAAACAGAAAGAAAATATAGTAATAATCCGATCGAGACTGAATGCTCTCTTTACCATGGTCTTTGTTCTTTTTTCTATCCTGATTCTCCGCCTTGGCGTGATTCAAATTATCAAAGGGGAAGTCTTTGCGGCTCAGGCAAAGAGGACAGATGTGACGCCCGTCAGCTATTCCGTTCCGCGCGGGAAAATATACGATACGAATCATAAGTTAGTAGTCTACAACATTCCGGAAAAGGCGATTATCTATACACCACCGAAAAATCCCCAGCCGGGCGAATTGCTTGAACTGGCCAATAAGTTAAATACCTTTCTGGACATGACTGATAAAGAGATCAATAAAGTAACAGATCGGGATTTGAAAGATATCTGGCTGGTTGTACATAACAATGGCACGGATTTAATCACAAAGAAGGAGGAGAAATTATACCAACAGAAAAAGCTAAATGACGAGGATTTATATCGATTAAAATTGAAGCGCATTACAGAAAGCGATCTAAAGGCAATGGACAAAAACTTGGCGTCGATTTATCGGAAACTGTCATCGGCCATCGCTCTAACACCGTCAGTGATCAAAAATGAAAATGTAACAGAGGAAGAATTTGCGAAGGTCAATGAAAATCTGGAAGACTTGCCGGGTGTGGATGGCACGACCGATTGGAAAAGGGGCAAGACCTATGGGGAAACATTTTGGAATATGCTTGGGGAAGTAACAAGTGAAGATGAAGGTTTAACGGCAGAAAAGGTAGATTACTATACAGCTAGAGGGTACAGCCTGAATGACCGCGTCGGGAAAAGCTATATTGAAGAGCTATATGATGGCGTGTTGCATGGCCAAAAAGAAAAGGTAAAAACGGTAACAGATCAAAATGGAAATGTGGTGAGTACAGACATTGTATCGGAAGGGAAGAGCGGCAACGATATTGTTCTGACCATTGATATGGACTTCCAAGCCCAAGTGGAAAATATTATGCAGGAAGAGTTAGTTAGTGCAATCCAAAAGCCGCATACGGATACCCTTGACACTGCCTTTGTTGTGGCAATGGAACCGAAAACAGGTCACATTCTGGCGATGTCAGGAAAAGTGTATAACAGGCAGTCCCGGAAGTTTACCGATTTTACACCTGGAGCCTTCACTTATGCGTTTGAACAGGGTTCCGTTGTAAAAGGGGCAACCGTATTAACTGGATATCAAACGGGAGTCAGGGATTTCGGGGAAATCGTGCTGGATGAGGTCATGCAATTTAAAGGGTCGGGAACCTTTTCCTCCTACGAAGTTATGAACAGAATTAACGAATTAGAGGCATTAGAGCGTTCATCGAACGTATATATGTGGAAAACAGCGATTGAAATTATGGGCGGCAAGTATACTCCCAATGGCACACTGAATATCGATCCGAAAAAAATTGAAACCATCCGCTATTATTTCAATCAATTTGGTTTAGGTATCCCGACAGGTATTGATTTTAATAATGAGACGGCAGGAATTAAAGGAACCAATACTAGCACCTACTTTCAAATTGCCATCGGACAATTAGATACCTATACACCGATGCAAATTGCCCAGTATATTACAACGATTGCCAATGGAGGATACCGGATGAAGCCTCAATTAGTAAAGGAGATTCGTGAACCCAATATGAATGGCAATGAACCGGGTAATGTAATCGATGAAATCGAACCAGTGGTGCTAAATCAGGTGGATATGAGTGAGGAGATGATTAAGCGGGTTCAACAAGGTTTTTGGCAGGTTACCCATGGTGCCAAAGGAACAGCGAGAGGATATTTTAAAGACGAACCGTACAATGCCGCGGGTAAAACTGGAACCTCGGAATCCTATAAAAATGGGGTGAAGACTTGGAATCTTTCTTTTGCTGGTTATGCTCCATTCAATGATCCCGAGATTGCCATTGCCGTTATTGTACCCAATGCCTACCGAGATGGTTATGCTCAGCCGCACAGTGCAGCTAATATCATCAGCCAGCGTGTATTTCGGGCATATTTTGACCCTAATGAAAAAGGACAGCAAACTACAAAATGATATTGACATCTTTTTATTACACGTGTAGTATTACATATGTAATAAATACTATATATGTAGTATTATGTGCGTAATCTAATATTTCGCATGTAATCAAATTGGAGAAAGGAGGAAATTCGCCCCTAGCATTTCGGGGCAGCGTAAGGGTATAAAAATGATATTGAATATGATTAAATAAGCTGCAAACGTAATAAATTTTTCGTTGCATAACTAATGTAATTGAATCCGAAAGTAATACACAATTTTTATAATTTGCTGGTTAATAGCCGACGGTGTTAATCAAAACATATTGATTAAAACCGCTTATGCTTTTTTCAGAGCATCTAATTATTAATAGAAAGAGGTTAAGATCTTGAGGAAAATACATGATATTTTCAATATGAATAATTTTATAAATGCCCTGCTTGTGCTAGTGGTTGCAATTGTACCCCTCGCCGGCTGGTCGATGAACACCAATAACCTTTCTGACAAGCCCGAAAAGGCAGTCACCAAAACACCAGCACCCCATATACACCGTGAGTTTGCAGAACTCGAGAGCAAATTTGACGCCCGGCTGGGAGTCTACGCTATCGATACGGGTACAAATCGGACCGTCTCCTATCGGCCTCATGAGCGGTTCGCTTACGCATCTACTTACAAAGCTCTAGCCGCAGGTGCATTGCTGCAGCATTACTCAATTGATCAACTCGACGAGTTAGTCACATACAAAAGCGAGGACATAGTACCGTATTCACCCGTGACAAAGCTTCACGTAGATACTGGGATGACTCTACGGGAAGTTATCGAGGCTGCTGTCCGATATAGCGACAACACCGCCGGGAACCTTTTATTAGAGAAACTGGGAGGCCCAGAGGGGTTTGAAACAGCACTGAGGCAGATTGGCGATAAGGTTACCGAGGTTGATCGCTACGAAACTGATTTGAACTCAGCTATTCCTGGAGATACACGTGACACAAGCACACCAAAATCTCTTGCTACGAGCCTCAAGGCTTTCGCAGTCAGCGATTTGCTCCCTACTGAAAAACGAAAGATCATGACAGATTGGATGCGGGGAAATGCCACTGGAGATGCATTGATCCGTGCTGGTGCACCAACAGGTTGGGAAGTCGCTGACAAGAGTGGGGCGGGAAGCTATGGAACGCGGAATGACATTGCGATTCTTTGGCCGCCGAATAGAGCTCCCATTGTCATCGCAGTCCTATCCAGCCGCGATACACAGAATGCTACCTATAACAATACGCTTATTGCAGAAGCTGCCAAGGTCGCACTTAACGCTCTGAAGTGAAGAGATAAACAAATTTACTTTTTTAAGCAACATGTTTTTTGTATGTGCAACTAAACCTAAATTCAACGGACCCGCGCTGGGGGGAAGCTGTAGCGGCAGGAGTAGTATTAAAAAGTGAATCGACTCTTACAAAAGAGGAGATCATTGAATATTGCCGCCATAAATTATCCGGATACAAAACGCCAAAGTATGTGGTGTTCAGAACCAGCCTGCCGACTACATCAGCCGGAAAATTATTAAAGAGATCGTTGAAAGATGAATACCAAAACATATCACAGGAAATGGAAAAAATATAGCAAACAACTAGTTTGGAATCTGTCAAAATGACGGATTCTTTTTCGTTATGGCAGTGAGGATACGTAGGTTGAAATTTAATTAAATTTAGTCCGAGCGAAGATGAGTAAATGCCAAAGGAACAAATTGTAGCTGGTTGATAAATTCCATGTAGTCTCTACTTCCCTTAGTAATATCCAAATTTTCAGAATAGTACTTTAGAATGAGGATTGTACTTATCAATTATGGTAGCATAAAGTGCAAAATATATAGATGTGAAATATCGAAGTATCTGACAATGGTTCATTGTCTTATTGATCAAAAAGGAGGGGGATGAGTATACAAATGCACATAAAGCGAGTGATATACACCGGCAATTAATTGAGGAACTGCTGTCGAACCAAGGGATACAAAAAGTAGTTGATATTTTATTTGAAACGACTGGTTTAACAGTCTTTATTGAAGATGAATATCATCAAATCATTGTAAAATCAGGAACCCTTCCAGATCAGCTTACTTTAAATAGATTTAGAGAATCGAACACAACATTTGTACGTTTTTCCGAAAAGCTTTCATTGTTACGCACCCCGATTTATTATGGCCAACAAATTAAAGGCTATTGCTCTTTCATTTATACAGGAGACAATCACCCTAACGAGCTGGATTATATGATTATTGAAAATGCAGCAATAACATCTTCGCTAATCTTGTTCAATGAAAGTATAAAGGTTAATACGGAGCAAGCGATTAAACGGAGCTTCTTAAATGATATATTGGAAGGGCGATTAGCAAAAGAGGAAATGTATAAAATCGCCTATTATTTAAATTTCAACCCTTCTTCGACGTATTGGATGCTGACGTTTGAACGATTTGTAAAGGAACCAAGTATTGAAAATGAATTAGCATTTAATGAAGAAATGATTGGTCATATTCATTTGTATTTGAAAGAGCGTCGTATCAATTCGATTGTTTCACAGAAACTCAACAAAATCATCATACTAATTGAGTACCCAACTTTTGAAAAATTACATATAACCCAGTCCTCATTTATAGATCAATTATTAAGACATAATTCACGGCGCTTCTCAATATATAGGATCTCAGTTGGTGTCAGCTCTGTCATCCAAGAGTTTGCCCAAACGATAACACTATACAATGAAACATTGGCGGCATTACGTACAACGAACAATCGAAAAAATGTCTATTATTTCGAAGACTTGGGAATCGAAAGCATTTTATTCCAATTGCAGGATGATGTGTTGATTGAGCGGTTTGTGAATCAACATATTGGCAGATTGTTAGAAGCAGATAGTAGTGAATTTGAGTTAATCAAAACATTATATACTTTTATACATAATGGAAGCAGTATTAACAATACGGCAAAGGAATTATCCATGTCGATTAGCGGATTACGCTATCGGTTGGTCAAAATTAGTGAGATTTTAAACCATGATCTTAATGACACACAATATACCTTCACACTTTATCTAGCGATTAATATTCTAAAAGCTAAAGGGAAAATTGAGATTTAGCAATTAGGCCTGGGCCATTTAATGAAAAGGTTCCCATGACTTACAAAAAATTATGGTTTAACAGCGTGCTATTGGATTGCGGAAAGGGTACGAGAAATATCCCAAGACATAGATAATAAAAGATAACTTAAAATTTTAATGGCCTTCCTTAATGATAAAGATGTCCTAAAATATTTCTTTTAATGTCCTAGATTTAGTACTTATTATCTAAAAACCCTAATATTCTTTTACGTATATATCGTAAAAGGAGAGATATGATGGATAAATTTGATGTAATTATGATTGGCAGCGGCCATAATGCGTTAATCACGGCTGCCTATTTAACACGAGCCGGGAGAAGTGTATTAGTTTTAGAAAAAAATGACCGTCCAGGAGGATTTCTGCGCACAGAGGAGCTGACATTGCCAGATTTCAAACATGATGTCTATGCTGCTGCTCATCCTCTTTTTACTACCGGACCTGCGTACGCAGATTTAAAAGAAGACTTAGAAGCGCGCGGGCTACGCTATTTAAATACAAACCTGCCGACGGGCGTTTCGATGGAAGATGGACGAACAGCGGTCCTTCCTTCTTCATTTGAGGATTTAATTGCTGAGGCGGAACGGTTGGCACCTGGTGACGGCAAAGCGCTGGCAGCCATGTTTGAACAGTTGAATCCTTTTGTAAACGATGTTTTTGGATTATTTAACATGGATCTTTCCAGTCCTGAAGCTGCACCTATCATCCAGCGTTTACTTCATCACGAGGGCGGCGTGGGTTATTCACCATTTGCAGCATCGCTTGTTTCAACAGCCCGTAATACGGTAAGTTCGCTTCAGTCACCTGTGACGAGGGCGATGCTTGCTTCTTGGGTTACTCATCTTGGCCGCACACCAGATGAGGTAGGTAGTGGAATTTGGGTGCCGCTTACCGTGATGGCATTGATGGGCGGCGGAATGCCAACACCGGAGGGCGGCAGTGAGAAGTTAGTTCATGCATTAGCTCAGCTGATTAAGGACAAAGGCGGGGAAATTCTTACAGAGACGAATGTCGAGCGGATTTTAGTGGAAAATGGCAGAGCAGTTGGCGTAAGGACCTCAAAGGGGAAAAAATATCGTGCCAATCAAGCGGTTGTGGCCTCCACCACACCTGATCAGCTGTATCTCTCTTTATTAGCCGATACGGAAATATCACCACCACTGCGTGCGCAAGCAAAACAGTATCGATACGGCAGAGGATGTGTGCAAATACATTTAGCTCTGAGTGAGCCGCCAAACTGGCCGGATAAGCGATTTAACCGTGTCGGTCAGCCACATCTAACAAATGGGCTAGACGGATTTACCTTAGCGATTGCCCAAGGAGCAGCTAATCTGCTTCCGTCAAACCCAACCTTTACCGTTGACTGTTCAACAAATCTTGATCCTACGCGGGCACCTGTAGGAAAGGCCATCATGCGTATTCAAGTCTTAGAAGTGCCTATCAGGCCAAGAGGGGATGCTGCAAATCTCATCGATGTGGGGGATGGGAGATGGTCGCGTGATTTGACAGAGCGTTTTACAGAACGCGTGCTAAACGTGGTCAGCAAGCATATACCAAACATCCCAAGCGCGATTATCGGCAAATACGTAGTCACACCAGACACCATTGCTAAATATAACCCGAATGCTGGTCCGGGAGATCCGTATGGCGGTGCACATGATTTAGGTCAGAGTTATCTTTTGAGACCATTACCAGGGCAGCCGGGCCATCAGACTGCAATTCCAAATGTGTATATGCTCGGGGCCGCAACTTGGCCTGGACATGGGATTAATGGAGGATCGGGTTATATAGTGGCTCAGAAACTATTAACACAATAAGACAGATTAACTTATGGAATAAAATCTGAGAAATTTACTTCGTACACAATATGACATCACACTTTTTCTAGCAATCAATATTTTAAAAGCAAAAGGGAAAATTCGGATTTAACTATAGGGTCTTGTCTATTGATATAAAGGGTTCCGTTTTTCGAGAGCTTTCTTAATAAATGACTCACGAATTGACGTATGAATTGGCATACGTCTTTTCGTTATTTATTATGGTTTAGCGGATTTTCATTAACTTTGACATACACTTCATTCTAGCCTCTGTTTTTGTTAAGAAACTCCATTACATAATTTAATGCTTAATTGAAAAAACTATATTACTACTATGTTATTGGAGGTGTATTGAAATTGGCATTTGATAAGGGACTCGCTCAATCAGAAAGAGCATATAATCAGTTAACTGAGGTCAGTTCCTTATTTGCAAAAATAGTGAAGGAAGAATTTCTCTCAACATGGCAATGGTGGTTTGGTCTCGCACTATTTATTGTACCATGGATTGTTTGGTTTAAACTCAGGAAGAAAGATAGCACGGGACGGCTCCTTTTAGGTGGCCTGCTGACTATAATATTATCACTTACAATAGATCTTGCTGCCTTATCTTTAGGGCTCTGGTCATATCCTATGGTAATTATCCCTCTAGCACCTTTTCTATTTTTGCCCTATCACTTTTCTTTAGCACCCGTTGCAGTAATGTTAGCGCTTCAAATTAAACCAAAAATGAATCCCTTGTTGAAGGGTATCATATTTTCTTCAATTGCGGCATTTGGAGGAATGAATTTCTTTAATGCCATCGACTTCTACAACCCTAAGGACTGGTCTACTCTATATGATTTTATTATTTTTTTAACTTTTTACTTTGCAGCTTATTCGGTTACAAAGATTGAGAACTATTCTAAATTTGATAAGGGAAAAGACTGAAAATGTATCAGGATTTAACAGGGTAAATAAATAAGTTCATCTAATTAAGATACTCGCCAATCATTTTGGCGAGTTTTGCTTTTGTATTTACCAATAACCATGTCAAAACGACAACCATTTTGGCACTTATTTTTAGAAAATCACCTCAAAACCGGCCCCCCTGCATTTAATGGACACGGCTTTTTCTTCGTTAATAAGAAAATTGGTCGTTTGATTCTTCTTTTTACAATAACAATTTAGCTTACATCCTTGCTCTTAAAATAGACATTCGCATTCCAATTAACTATAGAAAGAAAATATTTAATAGTAAATGTGTTAAAAACAATCTAAATTCAATATTTTCCGTATGTATATTTAAAATATTCGAAATATTATAATTCAAATCAGAAGCAGATGTTTTATAAGATTCGAAAACGTTTACTTAAGAGGAGGAAGGTATATGGCAGTTAATCTTTTAGAAGTTAAAAAGACTCCTAACAAAGAGGAACTTCTTAAAAGGGCAAAAGAAGTTGGATTATTGGCTGAAAAATACTCTTTAAAGGCGGATCAAGATTCAAAGCTTCCAGATGAAGTGATAGAAAAAATTAAAGAAGCTGGTTTTCATAAGCTAATGCGACCGAAAGCTTATGGTGGTCAATATTTGGATTACTTTACGTTTGGTGAAATTATCCGGACAATCGCCAATCATAGTGTCGCTGCTGCCTGGTTAAGTTACTTCTTTGTGATTCATGAAACCTGGGTTGCATTTTTGCCAAAAGAAAGCCGTGATGAATTATACAATCATGGTGGATTAATGGCAGACGTATTTGCTCCTGTCGGGAAAGTAACAGATGATGGCGAAGGCTATCGCCTATCAGGTCAATGGAACTTCTGCAGTGGCGTGCTTTGGAGTGATTGGATTGGTTTAGGTGCAATTGCCAAGTTAAAGGACGGCACAGAGCCGGAATATTGTATGTTTATTGTAAATAAAGAGGAAGCGGAAATTATCCATAACTGGGATGCCATGGGCTTGCGCGGCTCAGGAAGTAACGCGGTAAAAGTTGACAACGTTTACATTCCGCCGAACCGTATTTTCCATGCAACTCGTGTCATTAACGGTGCAGGTCCAGCAGATGGTAATTTTGATCCTGACTATCAATTATTCAAAGTACCATATATCCCATGGTTCTTAATGGGATTCCAATTTATTCAGATTGGCGGCGTTGAAAGACTGATTGAAATCTTTCAAGAAAAAACAGAAAACAGAATTCGCGTTTTCAACAATAATGCAAATGAAAAAGAAGCTGCTAGCAGCCAGCGCGTATTGGCAGAATTAAAACTACAATTAAGTGCTTTAAAAGGCTTAGCAAATGAATATTGTGAGAAGTTAACGTATTACGAGCAAAATGGCATGACAACATTGGATGAAGAAGAACGTGAAAAATTGTTTGGGATCCGTGGGCATATAGCGAAGACGTCTTCCGAGATGGCACTCCGTATTATACTCACGTTAGGAGGGAACTCCGTATTTAAAGGTCAGCCTACTGAATTATTTGTACGTGACCTTATGACAGCGGCTTCTCACCCGACGCACCATTACGAAGATGCAATGGCTTCATACGGCAAGTCAATCTTTGGCTTTAAAGGAAACCCAATTTGGTAAATTAAAACTTTGGAGGGAATGAAAATCATGAAAGAACCTATTTTTGATGTCGCACACTTAGCACATATTGAAATTTATAGTCCGAAAGTAGAAGAGTCTGTTTGGTTTTTTAAAGAAATTTTAGGGATGGAAGAATCGCACCGACAAGGTGATTCGGTTTATATGCGTGCTTACGAGGATTTTTATCATCATACATTGATCATTACCCAAAATGAGGAAGCGGGTCTTGGGCATGTTGCCTGGCGTGCCACTTCTCCGCAAGCGCTAGAGCGTCGTGTACGAGAAATTGAAGCGACAGGTTATGGACTAGGTTGGATTGAAGGCGATGTTGGACATGGACCAGCGTATCAATTTACAACACCAGATGGACATAAAATGGAAATTCTTTGGGAGGTTGACTATTTCAAACCGACTGAAGAGCAAGCAACACCACTTCTGAATCGTCCGCAAAAACGTCCACGTCGCGGTGTACCAGTACGTCGATTAGACCATGTGAATGTACTGGCAAAAGAAACAAATAAAAACGTTGAGTTTTTAGAAAATGCACTTGGATTTAAAGTGCGCGAACGAATTCTAAATGATGATAATACAGATGTTGCAGCATGGTTAAGTTCAAACTCATTAGTACATGAAGTGGCGATCATGGGAGACGCGTTAGCTGAAAAGGGAAGATTGCACCATATTTGCTACTGGTACGGGTATCCTCAACATTTAATGGATGTAAGTGAATTATTGGTGGAGCATGGCTATAAAATTGAAGCAGGACCTGGAAAGCACGGTGTTTCGCAGGCTTACTTCCTATATGTAATCGAACCTGGGGGCAATCGTGTTGAATTATTCGGAGACACAGGTTATCAAATTTTTGACCCAGCCTGGAAAACGGTTGAATGGAAAGGGAAAGATTTAGAGCATGCAATTATTTGGTACGGCTCTAACTTACCACAAGAGTTCTTCGAATATGGAACACCAGTGAAGAAAAAGGAAGTTGCACCAATAAAATAAACGTTGGTGTAGAGTTGAAGGCGAGCTTGTTGAAATGGCAAACATGGACTGCCAATAATGTACAAGCTCACAATGAATGGAAACAAAAAAGCCAGAGGAAGCTTTCCATAGTTTCCTCTATCTTTTTTTAATAGATGGAAGGAGCAATGCGTGATGACGATTCAATCAAAATATATGGATGTTAGTGGGATCAACACACACTATCATGAAGAAGGAACAGGTGCAGAAAAAATTATTTTAATACATGGTTCAGGACCTGGTGTATCTGCATTCGCAAACTGGCGCTTAATTATCCCGCGATTAAGTGAGTCCTACCATGTATTTGCACCAGATATTATTGGTTTTGGTAAGACAGATAAACTCCCCGATCACCAATATTCCGTTGCATTATGGGTACAACATTTAATTAGCTTTATAGAATCCGTGTCTGATGAGCCTGTTCACTTAGTTGGCAACTCTATGGGCGGCGCATTAGCACTCCATGTTGCCTATCAAAGACCGGACCTGGTGAAAAAATTAATTTTAATGGGCAGTGTCGGCATCAAGCACCAAATTTCAGAAGGGTTAGAACGTGTTTGGGGTTATGAGCCAAGTTTACAATCGATGCGCGAATTAATAGAATTATTTTCTTACGATGAAAAAGCAGCCAAAAATGAAGAATTAGTCCGTCTTCGCTATGAAGCTAGTATGGAGCCTGACGTGAAAGAGGCATTTTCGGCCATGTTCCCAGAGCCTCGCCAACAAAAACTAGACGAATTGGCGTTAAGTGATGAACAAATTCAAAGTATTGACGTCCAAACACTATTATTCCATGGCTTGAATGACAGAGTGATTCCAATTAAAGATACAAGCTATCGTCTTATTGAATTGCTTCCGCATGCAGAACTACATGTATTTAATGAGTGCGGGCATTGGACGCAAATCGAAAAAACCGAACCGTTCGTGGAGAATATATTAAGATTTATTTCATAAATCCACACGCAGTGGGTAATATCTATCTATCTACTATTATTAAGGCTCTGTTAAAACTGAATGTTGATTTCACAGTGTTTGGAAATAAGCGGAGAATTTCCGTTTATATTGGGAAATACTCATATTTCCTTAAAAATAGGCGGAGTTTTTCCGCTTATTGTATCCAAATCCTTGGATTTTGTCTTATTTAAAGCAGTTAACCGGAATATCTCCGCTTATATCTGCTTCTTAAGCTTCCTTTATATACAATAGCCGGAAATTCTCCGCCTATGAATTCTCAACCCTACACGAAAATCAACAATAAATAATAACAGTGCCATCATTAAAGAAATCTTAGGAGGCAATAGAAATGGATGATCGTCAATTTCGAACGGCAATGGGAAAATTCGCAACAGGGGTAACCGTAATTACTACAGAACTTGATGGAGAAATACATGGTATGACGGCAAATGCCTTCATGTCTGTATCCCTTGATCCCAAGCTTGTTGTCATTTCAATTGGAGAAAAAGCAAAAATCTTAAATAAGATCAAGGAAAGCAAGATCTTCACCGTGAATATTTTGGCTGCAGATCAACAAGAGCTATCAATGATTTTTGCCGGACAAATCAAGGAACCTCGTGACATTGTTTTTGATCGTCTCGATAGCAAACCTGTGTTAGCAGGGGCATGCGCACAGGTAGCTTGCGAAGTATCCACTGCGCATGTTGAAGGCGATCATACGTTGTTTATTGGAAAAGTAACAGATATTCACCTTGAGGAAAAAGAACCTCTTGTTTTCTTTAACGGAAAATATCGTAAATTGGCTGGTATAAACTGATTTCATTCTTGGAACATGAAAGGAGACTGTATGGAAACCATCTATTTGAATAAATGGAATTTGGCTGCTTATCAGGTCTTGGCAAGCACAAATGTTATGTCACTTGGATGTTTTGATGGTCTCCATCGTGGGCATGTAAAAGTGATACAATCCGCATTACAGGAAGCTAGGGAAAGAAGAGTAACACTTTCAGTCATGAGTTTCTATCCTCACCCGAAAACGGTCATCGGGGGAAAGACGTGTTTTCACTATTTAATGCCGCAGTCCGAAAAAGAAAAAAGGCTTCGTGAGCTAGGTGTTGATATTTTTTACCTTGTAGAGTTTGATAAAGACTTTGCCGGGTTGTCACCTCAAGCATTTGTTCAAGAATACCTCATCAAATTGGGTGTTATTCATGCAGTAGCGGGATATGACTTTTCATATGGAAGCCGCGGAGCAGGAAATATGAAAACATTGAAACAAGATTCCGATGATCGAATAGATGTAACTACCGTCGGCAAGGTGGAGTATAACGGGGAAAAAATCAGTTCGACTCGTATCAGACAACAACTGTTAGAAGGGAATGTCGAGGTGCTGTCTAATCTTATCGGACACCCTTACGAAATAAAATGTGTATGTACTGGTTCAATTTTTACACCCTATTCTAACTATACACTCCCTGCTCCTGGACGCTATGAAGTTACATTGAAAAATAAGCGAAACTCTATACGAACCGAAGTGGATGTAAACGAGTATTGCGTAATGCTTACGAGTAAAAAGCAGATTCCATCATGGCTTGAAGGAAGCATAACCATAGTCTGGATTCGGCAGATGAGGGCTGAAAGTGATCAAACGGGGGAATTATTTTATGAATTTACAACAAAAGAATCGAGTGCTTGAAGCTTATCAGCATTTACTTCAAGCAGAAAAAAACAAAAAGTCGGTTGCACCGCTTACGGATTTGTATTCTGATATTACGATTCATGACGCATACCGAATTCAAATGAATAGTATTAATCAGAAGGTTAAGGATGGACAAAAAGTAGTGGGTAAGAAAATCGGGTTAACTTCGTTTGCGATGCAGAAGCTATTAGGAGTGGACCAGCCTGATTACGGACATTTGATGGATAGTATGGAAGTTCCAAATGGCGGCACCATTCCGATGGAAACCCTTTTTAACCCTAAGGTAGAGGGAGAGCTCGCTTTTGTGTTGAAGAAGGACTTAATTGGGCCAGCTGTAACAGTAGAAGATGTCCTAGAGGCAACAGAATATATTGTTCCTTCTATTGAAATTGTTGACAGCCGTATTACCGATTGGAAAATTAAATTAGAAGATACAGTTGCAGATAATGCTTCTTGTGGACTTTTCGCTCTAGGAAGTCAAAGGTTCGACCCAAAGGGAATGGATTTACCGAAAATCGAAATGCGTCTTTATAAAAATGGTGAGTTCATGAATGAAGGGACAGGAGCTGATGTGTTAGGTCATCCAGCAACATGTGTTGCATGGCTGGCAAATAAGCTGGCAGACTACGATGTTACGTTAAAAGCTGGGGAAGTCATTCTATCTGGCGCCCTATCTGCGGCTGTTGCAGCTCAAAAGGGAGATGTCTTTACAGCTGAGTTTGGCCAGTTAGGAACAGTTAAGGTATCTTTTGGTTAAGCGACGAATGGTTACTATTAATATTGATAAAAGAATTTTAATTGCTCACAAATGCTTTTTGTGAGTATTTTTGTTTAGAAAGGTTTTGAAACGCCAGAGGAACTGTTCTTATGGTTCAATTATGATAACACTAAGTAATTTGGTGTATTACAACAGAGATTAGTCATCTCCAATATATTTAAATGTGTAAATATGTGTTTTCGTGAGATCAATGACTTCTAGGATAAATTTCTCTTGGGTTTCTTTGAAGACATAAAAGGCACTAGGGTAAAACCTTAGTGTTATTATTTTATATAAAATAATTTTCAAAAAAAATATTTTAAAAATTTAAGTTAAAACTTATTGACAAGTCTGAATATTTAAATTAATCTAAATACATAAAATATACTTCTCTTTTATCGATCAAATTTTGAAAACGCTTTATTTACAGGTTTATAAATATACTATTCATCTCTCTCATTTGTGTTTTTATTGTTTAAATCAATATTAAATGGTATATACCATATGGAGTTTGAAATTTGATTTTGGTAAAATAATACACAAGTGAATTATAAGGTTTATAGAAATCATTAGGAGAAATGGAAGATGAATAGAATGATAAGAGATGAGGAGACAGTCCCTTTTTATAAACAATTAAGAAATAAAATACTCGAAGATATTGAGAGCGGCAGGCTCAAGCACGGGGATAAGCTGCCATCTGAAAGGGAAATGGCCGAGCAGTATAAAATCAGCCGTATGACGGCCAGGCACACCCTGTCGGTATTAGAAAGAGAAGGGGTAGTTGAACGGCGAGTTGGCGCAGGTACTTTCATTACTAATAACAAAATTACTATGGACTTCGTTACCTTTAACAGTTTTACAAAAAACATGTTAAATAAAGGATTAACTCCCAGTACACAAATATTATCTATAAATGAGATGGAAACAACACACAAACTAGCACAAAAACTTCTTTTGTCCCAGGGAGAGATAGTAATAGCCCTTAAACGTCTGCGTTTTGTGAATGAGACCCCTATTTCTATTGAAGAATCGTATATTCCAAAAAAATACAGCACAGGTCTATCAAAAATAATAAAAGATAATGACTCGTTATATGAAATTTTAGAAAAAGAATATGGAGTCGTCCTTGTAAAGGCTACTGAATTTATGCAGGTTACTTTTTCTGATGAGACTGAAAGCAAACTGTTAAGAATTCGATCTGAGAGTCCATGTATTTTTCAGGAAACCGTAGCATTTGATAAAAATAATAAAGAAATTGAATTCTCCACCTCATTAACAAGAAGTGACATTGTTAAATTTTATTCTGAAACAAATCTGAAATAATATTTATTTCAGATTTAGATAAAATGGTATATACCAAATTACAGAAAATGGTATATACCAAATTTAAAAACAGGAGGGGAAATAATGAGGGTAATTGGAGTTGGCGATAATGTAGTAGATAAATATTTGTATAAAAAAACGATGTACCCAGGCGGGAATGCCTTAAACTTTGCCGTTTATGCAAAGCAGCTGGGGATTGATTCAGCCTATATGGGTGTGTTCGGAAATGACCGTGCAGCAGAACATATAGTGGAGACGTTAAAAAAGTTGGAAGTAGATATTTCTCATTGCCGTCACTACGAGGGTGAAAATGGATTTGCAGCAGTAGATTTAGTGGATGGGGACAGAGTTTTTATTGGGGGGAATGAGGGGGGAGTTCAAAAGGACAATCCGCTTGTTTTGACCCAGGAAGACCTGGAATATATAAAAACCTTTGAAATTGCCCACAGCAGCATCTATAGTGATATGGATTCAGAGTTACATAAGTTAAAAGAATTGGGGCTAATGGTGTCTTATGATTTTTCTAGCGATTATAACGATGGCCTGTTAAAAAAGAATTGTCAATATATTGATGTTAGTCTTTTATCCTGCGGTCAGTTGGATGAAAAGGCAGTAGAAAATCTATTAAAACAGGTTTATTCCTATGGCAGCAAATTGGTTATAGGGACAATGGGTTCAAGAGGTGCTCTTGTTTATGACGGCTCAGCCTATTACCGGCAAAAGCCGCACTTTATACAGCCTGTGGATACACTTGGTGCTGGGGATTCCTTTTTTACAAAGTTTATTCTGCATTATCTTGCGGGGAAAAAGGAAAATCCTGAGGGAGATCACGCTCACCTCCTAAAAAGCAGCTTAGAAGAAGGGGCGAAGTTCGCAGCGGAAACCTGCCTGGTTGATGGTGCTTTCGGTTACGGTATCCCATTTTAATTTCCTTTTACTAGAGGAAAAGAAATTTTAAAAAATAAATATCCGGGGGTGGAGTATTTCTAGAATATTTTTATCAAACATTCTTTGAAAAAAATAAGGAGGGTTAATGGAATGAAAATCAAAGCGAAACTTTTGTTAGTGGCAATGTTGGCACTTTCTCTTTTTGTGGCTGGATGTTCGAGCTCTTCATCCACTAATGAAGAAGAATCTGGAAAAGTTGTGTTAAAGTTTTTGCATAAGTGGCCTCAACCAGAATTTGCTCCCTATTTTGAAGAAGTGGTAAAAGAATTTGAAAAACAAAACCCTGATATAAAGATTAAAATGGAAGCGATTGCAGACGAACCAATTAAAGATAAACTACGTGTCATTCTAGGCGGAAATGAAGTTCCGGATATTATGTTTTCTTGGTCCGGGGAGTTCGCCCGGAAATTTGTCCGAGCCGATGCAGCCTTGGATTTAACACCATACCTGAATGAAGATGCAGCATGGAAGGATAGCTTTATCCCTGCTTCTCTTCAGCCATTCTCGGCAGATGGTAAAAATTACGGTATTCCATTACGATTTAACGGGAAATTCTTCATCTACAACAAGGAAATCTTTGAAAAATATAACCTAGAAGCCCCTAAAACGTGGGATGAATTTTTGGATGTTTTGGAAACGTTGAAAAAGGGCGGCGAAACTCCGATTATTCTTGGAAACCAAAGCCCATGGGCAGCGATACACTATTTAACAGGCTTGAACCAAAAGATGGTTTCACAGGATATAAGAATGAAAGACTATAATCCTGGTTCTGGAGAATTTACTGATTCAGGTTATGTTAAGGCAATGGAAATGTTCGCAGATTTAAATAAAAAAGGCTATCTTATGAAAGATGCTAACTCTAGTTCACATGATATGGCAAAGCAATTATTTTTTGCAGGAAAAGGGGCTATATTCTATGTAGAGTTAGAGGAATTCGCGGATGCGGATAAAAACATGAAAGGGAATTGGGGCTTCTTCCCAATGCCATCCATTGAAGATGGCAATGGCAGCCAAAACTATATTACAGGTGCGCCAGATGGATTTATCGTTTCCTCTAAAACAAAACACCCTGAAGAAGCGATTAAATTCTTAAAATTCCTAACAAGTAAAGAAAGCGCTTTAAAACTTGTAGAGCAAATTGGCTGGCCAAGCCCTATTGATGGGGCAACAAACCCAGATACTGCTTTAAAAGAAGTAGCAGAAGGTGTAGATTTCATGAAACAAGCTGAAGGTATGGCAGAATGGCTTGATACAGATGTACACGCAAAAGTAGCAGATGTGTATTTAACAAATATCCAGTTGCTTCTCGATGGTTCGAAGTCTCCTGAGGCTATTATTAAAGAGGTTCAAGATGTAGCGAAACAGGTACAAAGTGAAGTGGAATAACAAAAGTGGAAGACAATAAAAGAAAGAGAAAGGGTAGGCGGGCTAGCCTGCTTACCCCCTCTAGGGAGGGAGAAGGTATGACAAGAACATTTCGAAATAGACGCACTGCATTACTGTATATATTGCCAGCACTATTTCTAATCCTATCTTTGGTATTTCTTCCGATTGTGTTAAATCTTTATAATAGTTTATTTAGATGGAATTCCTTTGATCCAGGGAGAACATTTGTTGGTTTGGAATATTATATTAGGCTGTTTAAAGATCCTGTATTTTATACTGCGTTGAAAAACAATTCACTCTACGCCATTATTTCACTAGTGTTTCAGGTAGGCGGCGGGTTAATTATTGCCGCGATATTAGAAGATAAATTGATTAGAAGGTTTCAGCCATTTTTCCGAACAATCTTCTTTATTCCCTCTGTTATTTCCATAGCTGTAGTAGGGTTATTATGGCAGTTGCTTTATAATCCAGAAGTAGGTTTAGTCAATGGTGCATTGAAAGCTATTGGGCAGGCGGAATGGGCTCATTCCTGGCTAGGAGATAGTGAGGTTGCGATTTACGCAGTGGTTGCTGTTTCACAATGGCAGTACACAGGGTATATGGCTATGCTTTTTTTGATAGCTATGCAAAAAATTCCGTTTGAATATTATGAAGCCGCCATGATTGACGGAGCTTCTAGGATAAAAACATTTTTTAATATTACTGTCCCGCAGATCAAAGAAATGCTTCTGGTTGGATCGGTGATTACCGTTATTGGTGCGTTCAAGGTATTTGATGAAGTGTATATTATGACTTTCGGGGGACCAGGCAGGTCTACGGAAGTCTTAGGGACCATGCTATATCGATCTGCTTTCCGGAACGATGAAATGGGATATGCCTCCACCATTGGAACGATTGTTTTCGTCATCACTCTAACCCTTTCCTTAGTCCAATTAAAATTAGGAAAATCAGGACAGGAGGTGTAATAGAATGACTGCAAAGAGTAACCCGATTGTTAAAACAGAAAATGTCACGGAATTTAGAACGGGCAGCCCTAAACTTAGCATGACGATAAAGAATCGAATCTTCCAAAGTGCCGTCCTAGTATGGTTTAGTATTTTTGCATTGGTTATCATTTACCCGATCATTTGGCTCGGACTGAGCGGACTAAAATCAAATAGTGATTTTTTCCTTAACACATGGTCTCTGCCAGAAGAATGGATTTGGAGTAATTACAAAGCCGCGTGGGATGCAGGAATAGGACAGTTTTTCTTAAACAGCGTTTACGTAACGGTTGTCTCGGTCATTACGGTCTTATTGCTGGGATCAATGGCTGCCTATGGATTAAGCCGGTTTCAGTTTAAAGGTCAGAACCTGGTATTAATTCTAATCTTAAGTGGCTTAATGCTTGCCCCGCAAGTGAGCTTAATTCCTCTATATAAATTATTGCAGGGGCTTGGGCTTTATAATACGTATTGGGCATTAGTTCTACCTTATGTAGCGTTTCAATTACCTTTTTCGATCTTTTTAATGCGCTCTTACTTTTTATCGATTCCAAGAGAGTTAGAGGAGTCCGCGATTATCGATGGATGTAATACATGGAAGGTCTACCGTCATATTATTATTCCAATGGGGAAACCGATTATTGCTTCCTGTGCACTGTTAACAGGAATGAATGTCTGGAATGAGTTTATGTTTGCATTAGTCTTTGTAGAGGACTCCAGCCTCCGAACCATTCCTGTTGGACTTATGAATTTAAGGAGTCAGTTGAATACGAATTTCGGAATTCAGTTGGCAGGTTTGGCAATCTCTGCTCTGCCAATGATTATTGCTTATATCATCTTCCAAAAGCAATTTGTCCGCGGTTTAACAGCGGGCAGTGTAAAGGGGTAATAGCAACCGCAAGATTAGATGGAACTGAATAGGAAAGAAGGCGAACCTTCCTATTCGTTCCTGCAATTTTTTATTACCAATGGCAAGCTAATTGGTATATACCGATTTCCTTACAATATAAATGGTATATACCACACTGATGATGAAATTATTTTTTTAAAAGGAGGAATCCGATGGGATATATCAAGCGGTCTCAAATCACAGGGATGAACTTCCATTACTTACACTATCCTTTGGACTATTTTTTGGATGCCATGGTGAAATTCCAAGTAGAACAAATTGAATTATGGGGAGCAGCACCACACTTATATGTTGAAGATTTAACTATTCCGGAGATCAACCATATTAAAAGAGAGATTGATCATAGGGAGTTGAAAGTAGTCTGCTTTACTCCAGAACAGTGCATGTACTCTATTAATCTTGCGGCAAAGGAGAAGAACCTCCGCGAAAGGAGTATTGCCTATTTTAAAAAGTCAATCGATACTGCAGTGGAATTGGAAACACCTATGGTATTAGTAACAGCCGGCTGGGGGTACCGTAACGAAAGCAGGGAAGAAGCCTGGAAGAGAACAAAAGATTCGATCGAGCAGCTAACTTCTTATGCTGAAAAAAAGGAAATTGTTTTAGCGTTAGAGCCTTTACAAAAAATTGAATCCAACCTGATTAATACGTTACCAGACTTGAAAGAAATGCTAAATTCCATATCTTCGCCTTCTTTAAAAGGTATGGTGGATACCATCCCGCTTGCGGTGGAAGGTGAGAATTTAGCGGATTATTTTGAACAGCTGCAAAATGATTTGATTCATATTCACTTTATTGACGGCAATCCAACAGGACATTTAGCCTGGGGAGATGGCAGCCTGCCATTGGAAGACTATATTAACACCCTTGTTCATTATCAATATAACGGGGCGCTCACCCTAGAGTTTACTTCTTCACAATATTTATTAGATCCAAATAAAGCATTTGAAGCTTCTCTAAAAACCCTGTCACCATATTTCGAGTAATGGATTGTTGTTCTTAATTGGGATCCTGGTTATAAGGGGTTTTGCTTATGTCATTTTGGAGAAGTTATCCAAGGAATCTTAAAGTTTTACTTATTGCAATGTTCATTAATTCAACAGGAATGGCTTTTCTGTGGCCGCTTCACACCATATATATTACCCAAAGCATGGACAGGACGTTATCAGAGGCTGGTTTTGTCTTAATGTTTCATTCCGCAGCTGAAATTTTTGGCAGCTTCCTTGGCGGATATTTGTACGATCGGATTCGTGGGAAACGAACAATGCTCTTTGGAGTCATATCATCGGCATTACTGATTTTCTTTATATCAATTGGCCTGCCATGGCCCATCTATATCGTAGCGATGTTTCTCCTTGGACTTGGTATTGGAACCATATTTCCACCTATCTATGCACTTGCAGGTATTGTGTGGAAGAACGGCGGGGGAAAAAGCTTTAACCTAATTTATCTTGTTCTTAATCTTGGTGTAGCAATAGGGACAGCGTTAGGTGGAACCGTTGCCCAATTTTCGTTCCAATATGTCTTTTGGGTTAACGGAACAACCTATCTCATCTTTATTTTTGTGATCTGGTTCGGATTGAAAGAGCCAGAGCAAGTTCATGAATTAACGAATAGGAAAGGTCCTGTCAATAAGCTAAAAATAGAAAGGCGACATACCCTAAGCTTTTATTCTTTACTCATTCTTTGTTTAGGCTTTATGTTTTGCTGGGTCACCTATATCCAATGGCAAACCAGTATTTCAACCTATATGCATCAGCTAGGTTTTTCATTGTCAGCCTATAGTACACTGTGGACCATTAACGGCCTGCTCATTCTATGTGGTCAGCCATTGATTCAATGGCTGATGGTCCGATTAAATATAACAATGATGGTGCAGCTATTATGTGGTGTCACCATGTTTATGCTTACCTTCGCGGTACTTGCGAATAGTCAAGCATACGGAGGATTTGTAACAGCTATGGTGATTATCACGGTCGGGGAAATCCTTATATTTCCTGCAGTTCCAGCCATTTCAGATCGTTTAGCCCCTATTGATAAAAGAGGTATGTATCAAGGTTTGGTCAGTGGAGCAGCGAATGCAGGCAGAACAATTGGACCTTTGTTAGGCGGTTTATTTTACGATGGGTTTGGTCCATCAGTACTCTTGTACTCTTGTATTTTCATATGTGGATTCGCCTTGATTTGTTTTGGGACATATCAAAGGCTCCTAAATACACACCACGAAGCTAAGACAGTGAAGTTCAACAAGTAAAAGGAGGATTTAAATGTTAGCGGATGTACAAAAAGCATTAGATGCATTCAAGCAAAGAGATATTACCAGGGTCTTTTTAGTTGCATGCGGCGGTTCATCCTCTCTGATGTACTCCAGCAAATATGTGCTAGATCGAGAGAGCGAAAACATAGATTCTTATCTTTATAGTTCTAACGAGTTTCTTCATCGAAACCCGAAAAAACTTAATGAAAAATCATTGGTTATTTTATGTTCGCACTTTGGAAAAACGCCTGAAACAGTGGAAGCCGCCCTTTATGCTCGTGACAAAGGAGCTTTAACGGTCGGGTTAACGTTTGATGCTGACTCACCATTAGCCAAAGCAGTTGAACATGTGATTGTCTATGATGACGGAGAGTCAACTAGTTATTTGAATGAGTCTTCCGCTATCATGCTGGAACTGGTTTTTGGGCTCTTAGCTGATAAAGAAGGAAACGGGAAGTTCATGGACCTGATTTCTTCTTTAGAAGATCTAAGATCTTTAATAGACATAGAAAAGGCGAAATTTTTACCCCGGGCCCAAGAATTAGCAAAATCCTATAAAGATGAAAAAGTAATTTACACGATGGGAAGTGGTGCTAATTACGGAATTGCGTATTGGTTTGCGATCTGTATTTTGATGGAGATGCAATGGATCCACTCCCATGCGATCCATGCAGGTGAGTATTTCCACGGTCCGTTCGAAGTTTTAGATAAAAACGTTCCATTTATTGTTCTACTAGGGTTAGATGAAACCCGCCCCATTAGAAGAACGCTCACTAGAATTCACACAAAATTATGGGGAAAGAGTCATTGTCCTTGATGCCAAAGATTTAAATCTGACAACTATTGCTGACAGTGTAAAAGGATACATCGCACCGTTTGCATTACAAGCTCTTCTCCGCCAATTCGCAGACGAACTGGCAAAAGAGCGCAACCACCCACTTAGTACCAGAAGATACATGTGGAAAGTGCGTTATTAATAGGAAGAAATGCAATTAAAATAATTATCGATTGGTGCCTGGCACCGAAAATACAACCTTAGGAGGCTGGAAATTATGTTAAAGTTTGATCGCGATTTGTTTTTGAAAATTGTTGGGAAGGAAGCTTTGGAGAAGAGAGGGGAAATTGAGAGGGCTGTTGATGAGGTTTCGGCTAAGGGGTTTAAAAATATTTTCTTGATTGGCTCCGGCGGTACGATTGCGATGATGTATCCATTTGAGTACATCTTAAAATCTAATTCTTCTCTCGAGGTTCATGCTGTGATTGCGGCGGAATTAATGGTAATGAATCATCGCCATCTTTCTAAGGATTCTGTATGTATATTTGCCAGCGTAACCGGTACAACTCAGGAAACGGTAGCAGCAGCACAATTCTGTAAGGATAAGGGGGCAACGACCATTGGATTTGTGGCTGAACCAGATACTCCATTGGCGCAAACTGTTGATCACTGCATCCTGGCTCCTGATGAAAAGCACTCATTTGATACCTTCTTTGTATACTTACAGCTGCTGACATTCCGGTTTATCCATAATCATGATGAATTCCCGCAATATGATCAATTTGCAGAACAAATTGCCAATTTACCAGAAGGTATAGTTCAGGCAATGGAAGCATTCGATTCTCATGCTGAACAATTTGCAATTAAGCATAAAGATACGGATTACCACATGCTAGTAGGTGCAGGGAACCTATGGGGGAACACTTACTCCTACGCAATGTGTATTTTAGAGGAAATGCAATGGATTAAATCTAAATCAATTCATGCAGCTGAATTTTTCCACGGTACACTCGAATTAGTGGAAGAAGATACAAGTGTTATTCTTTTTAAGGGGGAAGATGAAACACGCACGTTAGTGGATCGCGTTGAACGATTTGCTGAAACAATTACAAAGGAACTTTTTATTCTGGATACAAAGGATTATGAACTAGAAGGTATTAGCGAGGAGTTTCGAAAGCATCTTGCTATTAACCTGAATTGGGCTTTAACCGGCCGTATCAGCGTGTACCTTGAGCGTGAGCGGAATCATCCGTTAGAACTTAGAAGATATTATCGTAAAATGGCATATTAAGGAGGTTAGGGATGTTAAATTTTGATGCTGAGAGGTTTTTAAGAATACAAAATGGAGCAGTAGGTTTAAAGGATGAGCTTGATCAGGTAATAGATGCTGTGTTCGAAAAAGGCTTGGAAAATGTATTTTTTGTAGGTACAGGCGGGGCGGCGATTCTCATGTTTCCGGCTGAATTTATCTTAAAAAACCACTCCACCTTACCTGTTTATACTGAAATCTCGTCTGAGCTAATGTTAATGGATCACCAGCACCTCGGTGAGCGGTCTTTAGTGATTTTGCCCTCACTATCTGGTACGACAAAAGAAACGGTTGAAGTTGCGAAATTTTGTAAAGAAAAAGGAGCAACAACCATTAGTTTAGTAGCACATGCCAACACTCCTTTAGCTAATTTAACAGATTATACGCTTGTAAACTATGCAGCAGATGATACCTCTTGTGAATCGTTTTATATCCAGTCTTATTTAATCGCGTTTCGATTAATGTATAAGCGGAATGAATTCCCTGAGTATCATCAATTTACTGAAGAAATGAAAAAACTTCCTGAGGCTCTATTAAATGTAAAAAAAGCAACGGAGCAGCGTGCTGAAGCATTTGCCCAAAAACATAAGGATACTCTTTACCACATTCTTTCTGGAACCGGTATTGACTGGGGTCAGACCTATTATTATGGAATGTGTATCTTAGAAGAAATGCAATGGATTAAAACTAGACCAGTACATGCATCAGATTTCTTCCATGGCACGTTAGAATTGGTTGAAAATGATACCAGTATTATTCTATTAAAAGGTGAAGACCGGTCACGCCCGCTTACCGAAAGAGTCAAACGCTTTGCGCAACATTACTCAAATGAATTAACGGTTTTTGATACGAAGGATTATGAACTTACTGGAATTTCTGTAGAGTTAAGACGCTTTATCTCCCCAATCGTACTTGCGACCTTACTAGAAAGAGTAAGTTGTCATTTAGAAACACAACGGAATCATCCACTGACAACCAGAAGGTATTATAAAAAAGTTCCATTCTAGTTGTAACAATGCAATAATAGCCGTCTAGTTTGCCGATGACTCTTCATATATCGAAAAAGGTGTTGAAAAGACTTACTTTAGAAGTACCTACAGCTGGGAGACGTTCCTGGTGGAAAAATTCAGGGTTCAACGTTTCATCTTCAGAAGGTTTGTTGATTTATCCACGATTACATCAACACCGGAACTGAAGCAATATTATGAACAGAATTTCCTTCTTTTTTATAATGACGCAAAAAAATATGAAAATCCAAAACAGTTTCAGAGGTTTAATAGATGAATGTTACTCACTAAATTGGTATAGCTACACCAAACGGACATTTTCAGGTCCCTAGGCTGTAGTCCAATACCTTGGGCGATATACACACCGAATCGCTATAGCTAATAATCGAATTGTTTCAGTGGATGAAAAAAGCTATAAATATCAAAATTTTATCTGACACCAAAGATTGAAGCCCCACAGGCTAGAACCACGACTTCATTCTTCTTGGGCAATCAAAAATTTTGCGAAAATATCCTACCCGAAAAAAACATAAAAAGGCCTGATTAGCACCTACCCGCTAGTCAGGCCTTTTTCCGCGCAAAACTTTCGTTTGGCCCCTTTAAGAACCGTCCCTATGGTTTTGCAGGAAGTCAAAGGTTCGACCCAAAGGGAATGGATTTAACGAAAATCGAAATGAGTCTTTTAAAAATGGTGAGTTCATGAATGAAGGGACAGGAGCTGATGTGTTAGGTCATCCAGCAACATGTGTTGCATGGCTGGCAAATAAGCTGGCAGACTACGATGTTACGCCAGAGGGACGGTTCGGGTGGTTCAATTACTATTACAATTCTTCAAAAAACCTTTAGTACGGAAAAAATGTTTTAATGTTTGTTTGCTCATAATTATATTATGTTAACTATCGGAATTTCATTGCTCGTAGGTAAAAGGACTTTTGCTTTGTGGTCCACTATGATATAGGTAAAAAACGAAACCAAATCTGTTTTGATTCGTAAGTATTCATGATAGCGTCTCTACCTATCGGGGTGGCCACCTTAGAAACGGGGGATTAGATGAAATTATTGCTTAGTGTTATTCTCTTAATAATCATTGTGTATCAAAGCTTTAAGTTTGTTCAACTCTTGATAAAAATGAAACAAAAAATTTTCCTGCCAACAACGAATGAGGAATTGTTAACAATTAGGAAATATCCTCAGAAAGCAGTTGTTGAACTGGCCTATTCTAAACATAAAGTTGGAATTATAGTATACTTTTTTATGCATATATACTTAGTGGTGATGCTTATAATCGGGGGAGTGAATAAAAATATGGATTGGTCATTTTACTTGTTGTTATTCCTCCCCTTAATCTATTCACATAATCTATTAAACGTATTTGCAATCGTTGAAGGAGGCGTGATGAGCGGAAGTCGTTTTGCTGCTTGGAAAACAATGAAATCATTTGATTTTATCCCCATTAATGCAAACCATAAATTTTATGGCTATTCAAAAGAGGTCAATAACGGATATGAATTGATAATTAAGACAAAAGTCTTTCCGGTAAGCTGTATCATTACTTCAGAAGAAACAAAAGAGAAGTTGACTAAAATTCTAAGTGAACATGCAATAGGAAATAGAAAAGATTCCAAATACTAGTAACCTTAATAGCTCACAAATCCTTTTTGTGAGTATTTTTTTGTTTAATAACGCCAGAGGAGCGGTTCCGATGGTTCCATTATGATGTACACTGGTCAAAAAAAGCCATTAGAACCGTCCCCAGGTTTCTCAGGTTTCTATAAAGAACCACCGGTATTATCAAATTCCTTTTGTAATGCTGAATTTGCCACTTTTAAGCTTCTTTGGATATGGTTGTTCATTTTTTCTACAGCTTTTTCAGGATTGCGATCCTTTAAGGCTAGAAAAATTTGTTCATGATCATCCACTAGAACAGAAAAGCTTTCGGTACGTTCCTTCAGTATGCAATTGCGGATATAAAGAACCTTTGCGTTAATTACTTCAAATAAATTAATGAGCTGTTTATTTCGTGAAGAGAATGCAATCGTATCGTGAAACTGTTGGTTAAAGATAGTGTGCTTATGAGTATCGTTATTAGACAGTGCTTCTTTTGATTCTTTTATGATACATTCTAATTGATCTAATTGCTCATCTGTGATGTTTTGAGCTGCCAGTTTTGCTGAAAGAGATTCTAGGCTTTTTCGGCATTCGTAAATATCTAATATATCCTGTGCATTTGGGTCATACACGAATAAGCTATTGTCTTTTTGGACAAGTAAATCATCTTTTGTAAGCATCCGGAATGCTTCCCGAACAGTTCCTCGGCTAACTCCTAAACTTTCTGCTACTTTTGTTTCAACGAGCCTTTCACCTGGCTGATATTTTCCCTCCATAATCATTTCTTTTACTATATGATAAACCTGGCTATGAAGTGGTTCGTTTTTTTTAATCTCTCTCATAATAAATCCCCCTGCAGTTGTAATGATTCTTGTATTTCGTATCCATTATTAAGGTAATGGGGTCCGGAATTTTTTCCCATGTGTACTCTTGTAGCTTTAAATCTCTAAATTATTTCAGTCATATTCTATATAAAATAGTGTACTATATTTCAATTTTATATAAAAGCATTTCAACCAATGGGACTTTTGTCTTCTTTAGGCATAGACCAATTAAAGTATGAAAAAATAAAATATTGAGATTAATTAAATTGTTAACTGTTGACAGTCTACATTTACAAGGTTAATATAAAAATGGAATCGCTTACTACAACATATTGAAGAAACAATTTTTTAACATGTATTAACCTATATAAATTTCTAATTTAGGAGTTGTTTGAAATGGGCAAAAGAGCACTTGAAGGTTTACGAGTGTTGGAGATGGGGCAATTGATAGCGGGACCGTCCGCTGCTAGGATGCTTGCTGAATTCGGGGCAGAAGTTATTAAAGTCGAGACTCCTGAGCAGGGCGACCCTATCCGCAACTGGCGCGTTGTTGAAAACGGAACAAGCCTCTGGTGGTATGTGCAGTCTCGTAATAAAAAATCGATTACGGTCAACCTTCGAGAAGCTGAAGGACAGGAATTGATTCGTAAATTGGTTAAGGAAATCGATATTTTAATAGAAAACTTCCGACCAGGAACGATGGAGAAATGGGGCTTAGGATACGAAGACTTAAAGGCTATCAATCCACGGTTGATTATGATTCGTGTTTCGGGTTATGGGCAGGATGGACCATACCGCGATAAGCCAGGATTTGGTTCTATAGGAGAGGCTTTGGGAGGTCTCCGTTATATTACCGGTTACCCAGATCGTCCGCCAACACGTGTCGGAATTAGTATCGGAGATTCGTTATCCGCGCTTTATGCGGTTAATGGGGCATTAATGGCGGTGTATCATCGCGATGTAAACGGAACGGGTGAAGGTCAAGTAATCGATGTTGCGCTCTATGAATCTGTCTTTAGCATGATGGAGAGCACCCTGCCTGAATTCGACCGGGCTGGAGTGATTCGGGAACGGACAGGCAGTATATTACCGGGTATAACACCTTCGAATACGTACATGTGTGGGGATGGAAAATACGTAGTTATTGGTGCAAACGGCGATGCGATCTTCAAGCGTCTGATGAATGCAATGGGCCAGGAAGATGTAGCTGAGGACCCTCGTTTTGAAACTAACTCAAAACGGTCAGAGCATGCGGAATACCTGGATTCTTTGATTGAAGATTGGACTAAGAGTATGCCCTTTGATGAAGTAATGACATACCTGGATAATGCCAATGTTCCAGCGGGCGCTATTTACTCAATTGAAGACATTGTGAACGACCCGCATTATCACGCTCGTCAAATGATCCAAGAAGTAAAAGTGGAAGATCTGGGAACGACTTTGAAAATGCCGGGCATCATCCCGAAAATGAGCGAGACACCTGGAACGATTGAATGGGCAGGTCCTAAATTAGGACAGCATACTAAAGAAGTGCTAGGAGACAAAATTAATCTTTCCGCTGATGAAATACAGAAACTGAAGGAAAAAGGGATTATCTAGGAAGAGGTGAATATTGATGGGAATGACGATGTCAGAAAAAATTCTCGCAAAAGCTTCAGGACAGAAAAGTGTAAAGGCCGGAGATATTGTATGGGTCAAAGTCGATATAGCCATGATGCACGATTTATTAGGACCATGGCTGGTAGACGGGGGCTTTCGCCGATTAGGCGGGAAGTTATTTGATAAAGAAAAGGTTGTAGTTGTATCTGATCATTGCACGCCTCCGGCAACGGTCCAGCAGGCAGATATCCTTAAATTTACGAGGGATTGGGCCCGTGCTCAAGAGCTTCCTTATTATTATGAATTTCAAGGGCCTTGCCACCAAGTCATTGTAGAACATGGACATGTCCGTCCGGGAAGATTGATCCTTGGAACGGATTCTCATACGTGCATGGCAGGAGGATTAGGAGCTTTTGCTACCGGTATTGGTTCCACGGAAATGATCGGAGTCTTATTGACAGGTGAAACTTGGCTAAAGGTTCCAGAAACGATCAAAGTGGTTTGGGATGGTAAGCTACCCCATGGAGTTTACGCAAAAGACATCGTTCTTAAAACCATCAAGGATATTGGGCATGCTGGTGCTACTTATCAAACCATTGAATTTTCGGGAACTGCGATTGAGGACTTGTCCATGGATGAAAGACTGGTTTTATCCAACATGGCCGTAGAAGCCGGCGCAAAAACAGGGTTAATTGAACCTGATCAAAAAGTGGTAGAATTTATAAGGTCAAAGGGTGTAACGGAAGAAATTGATATGATTTCTAGCGATAAAGACGCCGTTTATACACGAGTTTTACATTACTATGCTTCTGAATTAGAACCTCAGGTAGCCTGCCCACATGAAGTAGATAATGTTCATCCAGTAAGCGCCGTAGAAGGAAAAGCAGTGGACCAGGTTTACTTAGGTTCCTGTACAAATGGCCGAATCAGTGATCTACGGATTGCCGCTAAAATCCTGAAGGGGAAGAAGATTTCGAAAAACATCCGATGCCTTGTAGTACCTGCATCCCAGCATATCTGGATGCAAGCGAACAAGGAGGGAATTCTCGATATTTTGACGGATGCAGGATGTATTGTAAACATGCCATCATGTGGTGCATGCGGTGGATTCACCAGTGGAGTAATCGGGGCCGGGGAAGTCGTTATGTCTTCTTCAAATCGGAACTTTAGGGGCCGGATGGGAAGTCCAAAAGGCGAGGTCTATCTTGGGTCGCCTGCAGCAGTGGCTGCAACTGCGATTGAGGGGAAAATTACAGACCCGCGCAAGTATCTGCCGAAGGAGGTAATGGTGTAATGTCATTCATCATTAAAGGAAGAGTCTGGAAATATGGGGACAACATCAATACTGACATCATATCTCCAGGGCAATATATGAGTTTACCAGTTGAAAAACAGGCCGTGCATGCTATGGAGGCAATTGATCCAACATTTGCTGAAAAAGTACAACCAGGGGATATTTTGGTTGCCGGAAATAATTTTGGATCAGGTTCGAGCCGGGAAACAGCGCAAATGGTATTGAAGCACCACCAAATCGGAGCGATTGTGGCAAATTCGTTCGCCCGTATTTTTTATCGCAATTCCATTAATGTGGGCCTGCCGGTTGTGGAGATGCTGGATACCACTGTTATAGAAGAAGGCGATGATCTTGAGATTAACCTACTAGAAGGAAAAATCATCAACCATACAAAAGGCGCAGAATACAAAGGAACAAAGCTGCCTGAACATTTAATCGAAATGGTAAAGCTCGGCGGCTTGGAGCCTTATCTTGCGAAAAAACTAGGAATCTCATAATTTTTTACAAGGAGCATGATACCTATGAAACTGCCAAAAAAGGTAGAACTAATAGAAGTAGGGCCTCGAGACGGGCTTCAAAATGAAGCGAATTTTATCCCGACAGAAAAGAAGATTGAACTGATTAATGCCTTAAATAAAACTGGAATTAAACGGATGGAAGCCACTTCATTTGTGCATCCAGTGTACGTTCCGCAAATGAAGGATGCCAATGAAGTGTTAGAAGGCATAGAACAAGATCCATCCATTCAGTACATGGCATTAATACCGAATGAAAAGGGATATGAAAGGGCTGTAGAAAATGGGGTGCGTGCCCTTTCACTCGTAGTTGGGGCTAGTGATAGCTTTAATTTGAAAAATGTCAAAATCACTAGGGACGAATCAATCAATAAGTTTTCTAGTGTCGTAGAAAAGGCAAAGGAGATGGGAAATTTCCTACGCTATAATATTGCCACCGCATTCTGGTGTCCATTTGAGGGAAAAGTGGATTCCGAGCTTGTTTTGGACATGGTCCGTCAAATTGACCGTTCAGGGGTGGATGAAATTGTCATCTGTGATACAATCGGCAGGGCAAATCCCGCTCAGGTTTTTGATTTATTCAGCCGTATTTTCAAGGAACAGCCGAATGCGTTAATCACTGCCCATTTCCACGATACATATGGGTTAGCCCAAGCAAATATTATGGCTGCCCTCCAAGCAGATGTTACACGATTTGACACCTCCATTGGCGGACTTGGAGGATGCCCGTTTGCCCCAGGAGCTGCAGGTAATGTGGCTACTGAAGATGTCGTCTTTATGCTGAATGAAATGGGAATTGAAACGGGAATCGATCTTGCATCACTTCTAGCTTGCGTCGAAATGGTAAAGCCATTAACCAATCGAGAATTAACCGGCCATTTTCATAAAGTAAAGGTTTTTCAAAATCAAATTTAATCAGGGGGATATCATGATGAGTAAAAATTATCGAGTAGGTCTTATCGTACCCAGCTCTAACACAACGATGGAAACAGAAATTCCGGCTATGCTTCATTCCAGAATGCAGATTAAACCAGAAGAAACCTTTACATTCCATTCTGCACGTATGCGGATGATGCATGTAAATCCGGATGAATTAAAGAAAATGGATGTAGATAGTGACCGTTGTGCAGTGGAGCTTTCCGATGCACGATGCGATGTGCTGGCTTATGCATGTCTAGTTGCCATTATGTGTCAGGGTCCGGGATATCATCACATTTCTGAAGAACGCTTAGGAAAGGTTACGGTCAGCAATGGTGGTGCAGCTCCAATTGTCAGCAGTGCAGGAGCATTAATTGAGGGCCTTGAAACGATTGGGGCGAAAAAGGTTTCCATTATTACACCATATATGAAGCCATTAACTAAAACGGTCATTGAATATTTAAAAGCTGCTGGCATTGAAGTCATTGATTCCATCAGCCTCGAAGTTGCGGATAACCTAGAAGTTGGCCGCTTGGATCCGGAAAACCTAATAGGCCATGCAGACCGTTTGAATATTGAAGGAGCAGATGCAGTTGTTCTATCAGCATGCGTTCAGATGCCTTCTCTTCCAGCTATTCAGGCTGTTCAAGACCGCTTGGGAATTCCAGTCTTGTCTGCCGGAGTTGCAACAGTTTTTAAAATTCTCAAGGAATTAAACCTTCCAACAGAGGTACCAAATGCAGGACATTTACTATCCGGTAAATTTTAGATAAGTAATAGTGGATTGCCATCATTCTTCGATAATATCTATCAGCTATACGTAAATTAATGTTAAATAGGAAAGGAGTGCGACAGATTGAAAAAAGTATATAAAATTGCAGTTATTGCCGGAGATGGGATCGGACCGGAGGTGATCAACGAGGGAATAAAAGTTTTAAACAAAGCAGCTGAACTGGACGGAAAGTTTGAATTTGACCTTACTCACTTTCCATGGGGCTGTGAGTATTACTTGGAACATGGAATAATGATGCCATATGACGGCTTAAACCAGCTGCGTTCCTTCGATGCCATTTATCTAGGGGCAGTGGGAGCTCCAGGTGTTCCAGATCATATTTCATTATGGGATTTGTTATTAAAGATACGGAAAGGCTTCAATCAGTATGTTAATCTCCGCCCGATTACATTATTAGAAGGCGCTCCATGCCCTCTCAATGGTCTTAAGAGGGAGCAAATTGATATGTTAGTCATTCGTGAAAATAGCGAGGGCGAATATGCTGGTGCAGGAGATTGGCTGTATAAAGGTCAGCCCCATGAAGTGGTTTTGCAAACCGGAATTTTTTCTAGGGTAGGGACGGAACGGATTATACGTTACGCCTTTGTAGAAGCAAGGAAACAGGGCAGATCACTGACAAGCATTAGTAAGGGCAATGCTTTAAATTATTCAATGGTGTTCTGGGATCAAGTGTTTGAAGAAGTGGCAAAAGATTATCCTGATGTGGAAACACATTCCTATCTAGTTGATGCTGCTGCCATGTTCTTTATCAAGCAGCCATGGCGATTTGAAGTAGTGGTCACCTCTAATCTTTTCGGGGATATCCTCACTGATTTAGGGGCAGCGATTGCCGGAGGTTTGGGGCTGGCAGCGGGAGCAAACATTAATCCGGAACGTGAATACCCATCCATGTTCGAACCGATCCATGGATCTGCTCCAGATATCGCCGGGAAGGGGATAGCAAACCCGTTGGCTGCAATTTGGTCGGCAAGCCAAATGTTAGACTTTTTCGGTCATGAGGATTGGGGAAAGCGAGTCCTGTATGCGATGGAACAGGTGATGGTGGAAGGGATTTTTTTGACACCTGATATGGGAGGTATGTCAAATACTGAACAGGTGGGAGCTGCAGTTACTGAAAAAGTTTTGTATAACCATCAGAGTGAATTGGGAACTGTGCCAAATACTAGATAAAGCGTTTTACTCTTATAAGGAAGGGGAGGGGCTTGTGGGTTACATTTTCAAAGGCTCAAAAGAATATACTCGGGCAAGCCTTTCGCTGTTTTTAGGAGGGTTTGTTACTTTTTCCATTCTTTATACAACTCAGCCATTGCTGCCGGTCTTTGCTAAAGAATTTGGTGTTTCGGCGCCACTGGCTAGTTTAACTGTGTCTTTGTCGACTGGTTTGTTGGCTATTTCTATGCTGGTTGCGGCAGCCATATCAGATGTGATAGGAAAAAAGAAGATTATGGTGCTTTCCATGTTCTTTACTTCTTTTCTTGCATTGCTAACAGCATTAAGTCCGAACTTTAACACACTGCTGGTATTTCGCGCTTTACTGGGAATTTTTATAGCTGGTGTCCCATCGATAGCCATGGCATACATCGGGGAAGAATTTCATCCAAAAGGCATTGGCAGAATCATGGGGCTTTATATTAGTGGAACAACGATAGGAGGGATGGCAGGAAGAATATTAATTGGTGTGTTGTCTGATATGTTTACTTGGAGAATTGCTTTAATAGCTGTAGGGGGATTAGCCCTGATTTTCAGTGTTATATTTTTAATTGCTCTGCCTAAATCTCAATATACGGCAAAAAATAAACCGGACTTAAAATCTGTCTGTCTGGCTTATAAGATACATCTGAATAATAAACAATTAATCTCGTTATTATTGCTATCATTTTTACTAATGGGGAGTTTTGTAACATTATATAACTATATTGGATTCTTGCTGGTAGAGCCTCCCTATGCGTTGAGCCAAACACATGTAGGTTTTATCTTCATCGTTTATATCTGCGGGACTTACAGTTCAGTTTATATGGGGAAAAAGGCAGATGAGTATGGTTATTCCACTATTTTGAAGCTATCAATGGCTATTATGTTGGCAGGCGCGCTTATCTCTCTTGTTCCCTCATTAATTGGGAAAATTGCGGGGATTTCTATTTTTACGTTCGGTTTTTTTGCCAGCCATTCCATAGCGAGTTCCTGGGTTGGTGAACATGCCACCCTAAACAGAGCACAGGCGTCTTCTCTATATCTTCTATTTTACTACCTAGGATCAAGCCTAATTGGTTCCTTCGGGGGCTATTTTTGGATACATTTTCATTGGCATGGAATTATTTCTCTTATTCTATCTTTATTAGTTATTGGATATCCACTAGTTCTAATTGCTTCCCAGAAAACGGGTGATGAGGGTTTTTAGCAATTGGAAGGTATAACCTGGCAAAAAATAAATGAAATTATTACTAAGCTCTTAAGTCTATTTTTTAATGTAGACTGTTGACAGTAAACGAGATGAATAATATATTAGTAATAGACAGAATATTTATAAACTTCAAATAAAGTTTGGGGGATTGATAGGGATTTAATTGATTTTTTCTTAGTTAAGCAAACGTTTTTTTTCGATATTTAACCCTATTTCCATAAGGGACATCTTGTATACAATCCACATTAGAATAAATAAATGATAGAATGGTATAGATCTTTTTCCTAAGAGCTTAAATTCTACCAAATGATAGGGAAATATTTTTCCAACTGGTTGTAAGCGCTTTATCATTTTTTATAAAAATCATACCTTTAAAAGATAAACAAAATACACAATTACATAATTAAATTAGGAGGCGAAATCTATGAGTTTAGAAATTATTACTCTTATTGTTCTATTATCGATGTTCATCATCGGATCGGTTATATCAGTTAACATGGGAGTATTGGGCATTGTTGCTGCATTTATCGTCGGTACATATGTTAGTGGGTTATCCATAGATGACCTTTACGCAGCTTTCCCAGTAGATATGTTTATTCTTCTTGCAGGGGTTACCTATCTATTCGCAATTGCCCTGAAAAACGGAACACTCGACCTGATCATTTCAGGTGGACTTAAGTTAGTAAAAGGAAACGTTGGTCTGCTTCCATGGGTCTTGTTCTTCCTGAGTGCACTCCTGTCTGCAGTAGGAGCCTCTACTGTTGCAGTTGGCCCAATTTTATTCCCAATCGCTTTACGCTTAGCGTTTCAGCACAAAATTAATCCAATCTTGATGGGTACGTTAATTTCTACCGGAATGTATGCCGGATCCTTCTCACCATTAAATATCTTCGGTTTAGTTGTAAACGGTATCATGGAATCTGAAAAGATTCCTCATTCACCAATCATGCTTTTTATCAACTGCTTTATTTTCTACGTATTGATTTCTGTGGTTGTGTTCCTCGCATTCGGAGGACTTCGATTGCTTAAACACCACAATAACAGGTCTGTATTGGAAGTAGCTGCTGCGGTTGAAGGCGGAAATTCTGCAGTAATCAAAACGAATGATCATGGTGCAACTTGGTATAAAATTGCCACATTGTCCGGAATCGGACTCCTAATTACATTGGCTCTGGCGTTCAAAATGAATATGGGCTTTGGGGCATTGATGATTGGCCTTGTATTGGCATTAATGGCCCCTAAAGACCAAGGGGATATCATCAAACAAATGCCTTGGGGCGTCATGCTAATGGTTTGCGGAATCATGACATATGTTGGTGTTATGGAAAAGGTAGGAACAATGGAGTTTATGACTAATCAAATTGCCGCTATTGGTAATCCTGTAATGGCATCCCTAATGGCTTCCTATGTAGGAGGGATTGTCTCAGCCTTCGCTTCGACAACAGGCTTCTTAGCTGCTGTTATCCCGCTCTCAGCACCTATCTTGCAAGATCCTACTATGTCATCAATCGGGGTTGTATCTGCTCTTGCGGTTGCGGCTAGTGTTGTTGACATTAGCCCATTCTCTACAAACGGCGCACTTATTATGGCAAACGTACAAGGTGTGAATGAACGTTTATTCTTTAGAAAGCTCTTGATGATCGCAGGTCTTTTCATTGCTCTTGGACCAGGACTTGCTTGGCTCATATTCGTTTTAATAGGAACTCCATGGTAATAAGTGATTTATCTGAAGTAAAGAAAGAGAGGAACTCCTAAATGAAAGCGGTTATTATTTCTGAATTTGGCGGACAAGAAATGCTAAAATATACGGAGGTTGAAAAACCTATGATAAGGTAAAGACAAGTATTAATTCGTGTTGCGGCAACAGCTGTTATTTTTATCTTGAATTTTTAAGAAATTACAAAGTCAGGTGAATAGTGATAAGATAATGTTAATTGCTCACAAATACTATTGTGAGTTTTTTTGTTTTAGAAGCAGTTGTTGTATTTAAAATGTATGTTTGCACTCATGGGTGGTTACTTTAAGGTGACTTCATAACTTACTAAAATATCATATGGACGATAGTAAGGATTATAAAGTATGATTAAAAATGAGAAAATTTTTACTAGTCTATGTTATTTAGGAATGGAACAATATAATTCTACTAGTGGGAGGCATTATGAGATTTCGTACGAAGCTCTATACGAGCATAGGGTCATTACTTTTGTTTATTACGATTATTGTGATGATCTTAATGAACATGCTAGAACAATCAACGGTTAAGATGAATGTGGTGATTAATGAGTTAAATGAAAGAATTGAAATTGCTTCCACGATCAAAGATGAAACGTCCTTATCATCAAATGTGTTAAATGCCTTGTTAAACAATCGTGAAGCAGCACTCAATATGGATTTGACGAATGCATGGAAAAATTCAAATTCAAGTTTACAAATTGCGATTGAATCACTGGAGAAAAGGGACGCCCAAGAGAAATCTCAAGAACTCATTAGTAAATTTAAAAGCTTGCATGAATCTTATCGAAATATGGGCGAGCAAGCATTGATGGAAAGAAAAATCAATCCTAATGCTAAACTTTCTTCTGCCTTTTTGACTGATATGGAACGAACCAGTCAGAGGATGGTTCAAATGGCAGAGCTACTTCATGGCTTACAAGAACAAGGGTTGAAGAATGAATTGTTACGTTCCAAAGATACCTATAATTGGGCTGTTGAAAATATTTACATATACCTTGTAATCGGCTTAATCATTGGAATAAGTTTTGCCATATGGATCATAAAAAGCACCAGCAACAACCTTAACAAGGTAACAGACGTGATGAAACAGGCAGCGGCTAGTGATTTTGATACATTACCACGAATTGAGATCTCCTCGAAAGGGGAACTGAGTGAAATCGCGGTAGCCTTTAATAAAATGGCCAAAGCACTTGAGGAACATAGTAGAAACGAGAAACAAGTAAAAGAAGATGCAGAAGAGTTGAGCTGGCTGAATAGACAAATTGCTAAAATTGCCACACTGTATCCGGAAGTAGAAAATGTACAGATGTTAGCGGATATGCTCATCACAAAGCTAGTACCTATGGTGGGAGCGAGCTACGGAGTCTTCTATTTAAAGGAAGTTAACAAAAGTGACCAGTATTTAACAAGAATGTCTTCCTATGCCTCTTTGGGTACGGAAGAACGAAAGCAATTTCGTTTAGGAGAGGGATTAATTGGGCAATGTGCACTTTTAAAGCGCCCCATCCATTTAAATGAAGTTCCCGAAGATTATCTAAAAATCGGTTCAGGTCTGGGAGAAGCTTCTCCTAGAACGATTATGGTACTACCCGTATTATTTGAAGAAGATGTTCTTGCGGTGATTGAAATTGCTTCTTTTGAGACGTTATCCCCGATACAAATAAAGCTGCTTGAAAAAGTGAATAACAATTTAGGGATTAAGATTAATAGTATTATTAACCACATGAAGGTAGAGCAATTATTGCAAGAGTCACAAGCTTTGACAGAAGAACTGCAGGCCCAATCAGAGGAACTCCAGATGCAGCAAGAAGAGCTAAGGACGACAAATGAGAAACTAGAGGAACAGTACGAAGCGTCTAAACAACACAACTTCGAAATACAAGAGGTTAGTGCGGCGCTTGAAGAAAAAGCACAGCAGCTGGAGCTTAGTTCTAAATATAAAACTGAGTTTCTAGCAAATATGTCACATGAACTAAGAACACCTCTAAATAGTTTGCTCATTCTAGCACAAATCCTCTCTGAAAATGGAGAAGGGAATTTGACATATAAACAGCAGGAATACATTAAAACGATTTACTCATCCGGAAATGATTTATTGAATTTAATCAATGATATATTAGATTTGGCTAAAGTAGAGTCTGGTAAACTAGATGTGATATCAAAAGAAGTAGAATTGAATCAGTTGAGAGATATCATCTACCGTCAATTCTCACCCATTGCGAACAAGAAGAAAGTTCATTTTTCAATCGAATTGGACAAAGCATTACCAATGACGATCATTACGGACGAGCAACGACTGCAGCAGATAGTAAAAAATCTTCTAGCCAATGCGTTTAAATTTACGGAAAGTGGCAGTGTCTCCTTACAAATCAACAGTGTGATGAAAAACATCACCGGCAACAAAGGAGATGAACAGCGACTTGAACGAATGTTTGCTTTTTCTGTGATTGATACGGGTATTGGAATTGAGGAAGAAAAACAAGAGAGTATATTTGATGCTTTCAAACAAGCAGATGGGACGACAAGCAGGAAATATGGCGGTACGGGATTAGGTCTTTCAATTTGCAGGGAACTTGCTCAGTTATTGGGCGGGTTTATAGAAGTTACAAGTGAGATTAGGAATGGAAGCACATTTACGTTATATTTGCCGAATCGTCAAATGAATAACAACATCGTAAATATCTCTACGGCTCGGACGGAAGCCGCGGTCAGTATGGAAGCTAACTATTTAGTAAACAATGATGATCAAGTTTTAAAGGAAGGTTCAATGCTCAAACATGGGAAATCGATTCTGAAAAACAAGAAGATCCTTATCGTCGATGATGATATTCGTAATGTATATGCATTAACGATTGCGTTAGAGAATTATGATATGGAGATCTTGGTTGCAGAAAACGGCAGGGAAGCGCTGCAGGTTTTACAGGAGCATCCGAATACGGACCTGATATTAATGGATATTATGATGCCAGAAATGGATGGGTTTGAAGCCATCCAACATATTCGTAGGATAAATATATTTGAAACGATACCGATCATCGCCCTTACAGCAAAGGCGATGAAACACAGCAGAGAAGAATGTCTGCAGGCTGGAGCTACCGACTATATTAGCAAGCCAATCAACTTAGAACAGTTGTTCTCGTTAATGCAAGTATGGCTGTTTACGAAGGAGGGCTAGAAAATCGCACATGTTAAATTTCATGAAACTAGTAGTCTAGTTCAGACTGAAGAGGTCGAGAGAATTGAAATCGATTTATTACTTGAGGCAATCTTTCGATATTATGGGTATGATTTCAGAAACTATGCCTTTCCTTTTATCCAAAGGAGAATTAACCATCGCGTTCACATTGAGAGACTTTCAAGTATATCCGCGCTGCAGGAAAAAATCCTTCGCGAACCTAGTGTGATGGCAACGTTTCTGTCCGATTTTTCCATTAATGTGACGGAGATGTTTCGGGATCCATCCTTTTTTAAGAGTATCCGGACAAAGGTGATTCCTTTAATAAAGGAGTATCCTTCGATTAAAATTTGGCATGTCGGCTGTTCTTCCGGTGAGGAAGTGTATTCAATGGCGATACTCCTTCATGAAGAGGGCATCTACGATAAAACAAGAATCTATGCAACTGATATAAATAAGAATATTCTCGAAAAAGCAAAACAAGGTACCTTTCCGTTAGAAGAAATGAAGCTCTATACTAAAAACTATATTGAAGCAGGAGGGAAACGGGCCTTTTCTGAATATTATAAAGCCATTGACGATAAGGTTTGTTTCCACCCATTTCTTCAGAAGAATATGATTTTTGCCCAGCATAATGTAGTATCCGATCATTCTTTTAACGAGTTTGATATGATTATATGCCGAAATGTTCTCATCTATTTTAATAAGAACCTTCAAAATGATGTTCATCAATTAATATATGAAAGCCTAAGTACGTCAGGTTTTCTTGGTTTAGGAAAAAGAGAGGGGGTTAAATTTACACGTTATGAAGACTGTTACGGAGAATTTGATGGACCCGAAAGGCTCTATCAAAAAGTTAAATAAAACGCCTTCTCAAAAGGTGAATATTTTAATGGTGGATGATCATCCAGAAAACCTTTTAGCATTAGAGGCGGTGCTCAATTCACCAAACTACAATCTAATTAGCGCACATTCAGGAAAAGAAGCGTTAAAATGCATGCTTCAACATGATTTTGCGGTGATTTTACTAGATGTTCAAATGCCGGGACTGAATGGATTTGATACTGCCAAACTTATAAAGGCGAGAGAAAAAACGAAAAATATCCCGATTATTTTTATTACAGCGATTAGTCAAGAAATCGAACATGTACATCAAGGGTACTCTGTAGGTGCGATTGATTATATTTTTAAACCCTTTCAGCCCGAAACATTGAAAAAGAAAATTGAACAGTTTGTCAAAATCCATCAAAATCATCAAGAAACGATTATTCAAACAGATTTAGGACATTTACTAGAGCTGAATAAGGTTAACAAAAGGCTGGATAGAACCACACTGAATTTACGACGGACTGAGGCATTATCGAAAGCCGTTAGTGAAACAATAACCGATACCATTGTCACGTTTGATAATCAAGGTTGTATTCTTTCCGTAAATCCTGCCGTCACTAGCATGTTCGGCTATCAGGCCAAGGAATTGCTGGAAAAACACGTTTTAAAGCTTTTTCCCAAATGGGAGAATGAAGTGTTATGTCATTCACCCGTCTCATTTATTTCTACGATTAGACAGTCCGTAGGAAAGATCATCGAAGTTGTTGCCAGTCGGAAGGATAAAAGCTGTTTCTATGGTGATCTATTAATTGCATCCACCATTATTGAGGATGAACAGATTTTTGTTTGTACGGTGCGGGATGTTACGGAAAGAAAAGAAATAGAAAAAGTTAAAAAACAACGATTTCATAATTTGGAACATGTCGTCGAAGCGCGGACGCTTGAGTTGACCAAGTCAAACCAGAAACTGCAAAAGGAAATTGAAGAACGAAAAAGAATGGCTGACCATCTGTTCCGTTCTCAAGAAAGGTTTCGAAAAATCTTTGATTCCAGCCCCTTATTAAAGGCGATTTTATTACAGAAGGATCAGACATTTATTGATATCAATGCCAGTTGGACAAAATTCACTGGTTATAGGAGTAACGAATTGATACATCAAAAAATTAATCGGAATAATTTTATTGATGAGTCAACAGGAAAGCCAATTGATTTAAATAATAAGATTCGAAATAAGAAAATCAGATATGAAACGAAAGACGGGGAAGTCCGCTCAGGGTTATTGTCCACGGAGATGATTGATATTGATTCCGAACCATGTACCCTCGTAGTATTGAATGATATTACAGAAAGGGTCCATCTTGAGAACGAAATGTATCGGTTGGACCGATTAAATTTAATCGGCGAAATGGCCGCAGGTATTGCCCATGAAATCAGAAACCCGATGACAACCGTTCAAGGATTTTTACAATTATCTAGGAACAGAGCGGACAATTTATCTACTGATTTCATTGATTTAATGCTTGAGGAATTGAACAGAGCAAACTCAATTATCACAGAATTTTTGAATCTAGCTAAAAATAAAATCAGTGTCAAAAAGAAACAGAACTTGAATGCTATTATTGAAGCTTTATCTCCTCTGATTCAAGCAGAAGCGTTCCGTTCAAATAAACAGCTTAAGCTGGACTTAGGAGAATGTCCTGACATCTCCCTGGACGAAAAAGAAATCCGCCAGCTCATCTTAAATATTGCCTTAAATGGATTAGATGCCATGACTTCTAATGGAATTTTAACCATTAAAACCTTTCAAGACGATGAGACAGTGGTTCTGCAAATAAAAGATCAAGGGCAGGGTATCAACCCAGAGGTATTATCAAAATTAGGGACGCCTTTCTTTACGACAAAAGAAACAGGAACAGGTTTGGGGTTAGCTATTTGTTACAGTGTAGCCAAAAGACATGATGCCCAAATTGAAATCGAAACGGGTGAAAATGGGACAACCTTCTCTGTTCAATTTCAGCTCATTCCCAGCTTAACCACCGATTAGGTAGATTCTTTATCACAAAAGAGAGGGGGGAGGACGCCGTGGTAAAGAAAGGGAAATTTATTTTAGTTATCCCTGCTGTCATTTCAGTCATGGTTCTTGGTTTTATGTCCGTATCTTTTGCTGATAAAAAGCCGACTGTGGTCGTAGTTTTAAAAGTTGCGGACTCAGAATACTGGAAAATTATGAAGGCAGGCATCGAAAAAGGATTTAAAGACTTTGGAATCAATGGAAAAGTAGTGCAACCAAGTGATGCAACACCAAAAAAACAGATGGAATTATTAAGTAAGATATACAAGGAAAAGCCCGATGTTATCATAACGGCACCGTACAGTTCATCTGTTGGGCCGACATTAGAAACCTTAACGGATATACCCATATTGTTAGTAGATACAGACCTTACCATTAAAAACAAAAAGGCTTATATTGGAACCGATAATAACGACTTAGGTCAAAAGGCAGGGGCCTTTTTAGCCTCCCAGCTGCAGCCAGGTGATAAGGTGGCAATTATCGGTGGTGATATATCTTTCTCGGTGTTTAGAGAGCGGGTCGACGGGGCGACCATTGCATTACAAAATGCGGGAATTGAAGTAGCATATACCAAAACAGGTGTATCGGATGATCCCAAAGCAATTAAAAAGGCGATTTCAAGGGTTTTGCGTGAACATCCTGATATTAATGGAGTGGTGACCTCACATGACACGATTGCGTTATCGGTAATCAAGGAGCTTGAGAAACAGGGGCTTTTAATACCAGTCATTGGGCCAGATGGTCTGACCGAGATGCTTAAGTTAATTGCCGACGAAACCCTCCCTGGTACCATTGCCCAAAACCCTTATGATATGGGCTATTTAAGCGTAGAAACCGCCATGAAAGTAATTAAAGGAGAAAATGTAGAACCCTTCGTCGACAGTGATGTCGATATAATCATAAAAGAGAATGCGCAGCAAAGATTGAATTTTTATGAGAAGTTAGTGAAGTAAAACATTCATAACGTTTGAGGGTTGCAATAAAATGTAATCCTCTTTTTGTTGTGAGAAATGGCCACCAAAAAGTGGGGATTAAATCAAGAAACCATCATCCCTTAACAGGCTTGATTAAATAGTAAAGGTTAGGATTTTATACCTGATTTAAAGTAATAGGTTAGGATTCTGTATTGTACTGCTATGTAAAGTGACTATATAATAAACCTAGTTAGATTAATCTGATTTTTCTGAACACATTAGTATAACCATTGTTTAATAAGGGGGAATGCCTACATAACAGTTGTTTTAAATCCTTAGCTATATGTTTAGGCTAAGAGATTAAAAGGTAAACAACAAGATTTTTTCTGTCAAGATACTTACAAGTTACAAATTAAGAATATAAAGTATTATTTTACAGGTTAGAATTTCTTAAAATGTAAGCGTTTTACCATCCCGTTACTTACTCAAATGATAATGATATTCTATTATTTTTCTTCTTAGACAAGTTCTCACTAGTAGATATCTATATTAGTTAATAAGGTTCTTTCTGTTTCTAATGATGTGTTAGCAAATGAATTATAAAAGGGGGAAATTAAAAAATGAAAAAAGGTTTTTTTAAATGGGTACACTTGATCATGATTATTTCAATCATTGTGTCACTCCTTGTTGCTTGTAGTTCAAGCTCTTCAGGTACATCAAAAGACGGAAAAGTCACCTTAAAGGTTTTGGATTGGAATAACACGAATACAAAAGAAACTGAAAAAATGATTAAAGAAACCGTTGAAAAAGAGTTGCCAAATGTAAAGCTTGAATTTGAATACATAAACTGGGACACCGATTTTAGTTCAGTTATGCAAACTAGAATTGCCGGGAAACAATTACCAGATATTATCATGATTAAAGGTGGAGATCATCCGAAATACACTGAACATTTAATGGACCTTTCTACAGAGGAATTTATGAGTGAATTTCCTGAAGATATCAGAAAAGCCTTGCAGATAGATGGAAAGGATTATGCAGTTCCCTATACATCGAATTTCCAAGGAGTATTCTACAACAAAAGAATTTTTACAGAAAACAACATTGAAATTCCAAAAACATGGGATGAGTTAATGGCAGTAGCTGAAACATTAAAAAGTAAGGGCATTACACCATTTACTTCTCATTTCAAGGATTACCAGATTGGAAACTCATTCAACCAGTTTGCAACCATTGAGGTGTATTCAAAAAATCCAACTTGGGGAAATGATTTACAAAAAGGGAAGGTATCATTTGCAACTTCACCAGAATTCAAAACAGTGTTTGAACATTTTGAAGAAATATACAAATATTCAAACAAAGATCCATTTGGCCTAGATTTCACAGGGGCAGCTGAAATGTTTGCAAAAGAGGAAACTGCAATGTGGATTATCGGAACGTGGTCGACTGCACAAGTGTTGAAAAACAATCCAGACCTTGAAATTGGATTTTTCCCGACCCCAGCAACGGATGAAAAGAATACAAAAATCATCATGCAACCCGACCACACTTTCTCTGCAAGTGCGACAACTAAGCATCCAAAAGAAGTGAAACAAGTTTTAGAAGTATTTGCTACAAATAAGGATATGGCGAAAAAGTACATTGACATTGTCCAAACAGAAAGCTTAATACCTGATGTGGTTTCCGCTGTTCAAGCTCCATATGTAGAAGATATCAACACTTATAAAAGCATTGGTGCAGCTGATGCAAACCTCGGTAACGTACAAATTCCTTGGCCATATCAAGAACAAAGTGGAAATTATATTGCAGAATGGCTATTAGGAAATAAAACATTGGATAAAGCACTAAAAGCATCAGACGATTTCAAATCGAAAGTGAAATTTTCTACCAAATAAAAGACTGGTTAAGAAAAAGGAGAACGAAATTGTTCTCCTCTCTACTTTTATTGTGATGGGGTGTTGTTTATGAGACTAGAAGGAAAGAATACTCAACCGATGAGTATCACGATTTCGAGTAAACCAACTTCTATTGTACACAAAAAGAAAAGGGTGAACGCAAGGGATATTCAATACTTTCTATTGCTGTTGCCCCCTTTGGTTTTTTTTATTGTGGCCATGATTATCCCACTTATAATGGGAATTTATAATTCTTTTACAGATTGGGATGGAATTAGCTTAGAAAAAAATTGGATTGGATTCACTAATTATATCGAAATTTCTAAGGACGAAATGTTCATTCAATCTTTTAAATTCACTGGACTATTTATGATATTTAATACAATCATTCAAAACATTGCAGCTTTCTTTTTTGCTGTCATGCTAGATAGCAGCATAAAGGCAAAAAATTTCTATCGGACGATTATTTTTGCTCCCGTTTTATTAAGCCCAATTCTAGTCGGTCAAATCTGGACAAAAATGTACGGAACGATCTTACCTAGTATCAATGACATATTTGGCCTTAGTATCAATTTCAATTTTTTCTCAAGCCCTGATACTGTCTTAACAGGACTCCTTGTTGCCAACAACTGGCAATGGATTGGCTATTGGATGCTCATTTACTTAGCCGGACTTCAAGCAGTTCCTAAAGACATTTATGAAGCATGTACAGTGGATGGCGGGAATTGGTGGCAAAAGTTTTTTCATATTACAATCCCTATGCTAGGGCCATCGATAACAATATGTACCATTGGGATTGCGACAGGAAGTTTAAAAGTGTATGAATTAATAGTCGCCTCAACAGGTGGAGGTCCAGGGGATTCATCTAAATCGACTATCATGCACATCTATGACACTGCCTTCATGTCCCAACAGTCAAGTTATGCGTCTGCGATGAGTGTAGTCTTTCTTCTTGTTTTACTAATATTTGCTTTCATTCAATTAAAGGTGCTGCGTAAGAGGGAGGTTGAATTATAACATGAGTAAAAAGTACACCAAGGGAACATTCCTTATCCAAAGTATCGTGACAGTTATCGTAATATTTTATTTACTCCCATTTTTAGTGGTTTTCCTTTACGCATTTAAGTCGCCACAAGAGATCATTGGTTCCTCTCCTTTTTCTTTACCCGAAAAGCTAGAATTGGTGAACTTTACTCAGGCGTTTGAAGCACTGAATTTTTTCCAAAGCTTTGGAAATACATTTTTCATCACAGCAAGTGCTGTTTTACTCCTTATTTTACTAAGCGGAATGGCGGCGTATTCAATCGTAAGAGGTGGTAATACATTTTTTAATGGGACATATATGTTCTTTATTGCAGGAATCATGATTCCATATCAAGTCATTTTTGTTCCGATGTTTGTGCTTGGCAGCAATTTAGGATTCATTAACAACCTTTTTGGCGTCATATTTCTATATGTTGGTACTAGTCTTCCGTTTGCTATTTTTGTCATGGCAGGATTTATGAAAACAATACCAAAGGAAATTGAAGAAGCCGCTTTTATCGATGGGTGTTCCATTATGCGCACGTTTTGGATAATTGTATTACCAATGTTAAAGCCAGTTGCAGCTGCACTAACGATTATTTTATCGTTACAAATTTGGAATGATTACCTATTGCCACAGCTCTTTTTATCGGACAACAGCATGAAAACCCTCACTGTTATGCAATCGACCTTGTTTAGTGCATTTGAAACGAATTTTAATGTAGGTTTTGCAGGTATTATTCTTTCTTCGCTTCCAATATTAATTTTATTCCTTTTCATGCAAAAACATTTTGTAAAAGGAATTACGATGGGTTCTGGAAAATAGTTAAGTATTCCTGTTAGACGGAAACTAGAAAATATTCGGAGGTTGTTTTGAACTATATTAGTTTATACCAAGGTGAATTAGTAACCAACCATTATCAGCCTAAAGTTTTTGCCTATTATTTTAAGCAGTGGGAAAGTTATAATATGCCATTTCATGCTCATAAAGAAGTAGAAATTATGTATGTAATTGATGGCAGATGTATCGTTGATACGCTTGATGAATCAATTTCGATGAAAAAGGGTGACTTTATTTTACTAGATTCCAATGTTTCTCACCGATTAATCGTAGAAAAAGAGTCTCCCTGCCGGATGTTAAACGTAGAATTTTCCTTTATTCCAAAAGAAGGCTGCTTCCCATCAATAAAGGACTTAGCTAACGAAAACAGTAATTTAGCTGAATTTCTTTTACTAGGTCGTCCCTATGCTGTATTGAAGGATCCTAATGATATCTACTATACTTTAAAAAATTTAGTTCTCGAATTGGATAAGAAGGAAAAGGACAAAGAAATAGTGATTCAACTCCATTTAGCACAACTTCTCATTCAAATTTCAAGAATGGTCATTGAGGAAAGGAAGAATGAAAGGGATCACCAACAGGCAAATGTTTATGTAAAACAGACAATTGAGTATCTTCATCATAACTATGACTGTAATATCCAAGTGAAGGATATTGGAGACACGGTAAATATTCATCCTGGATACCTTCACCGAATTTTTAAAAAACAGACAGGATTTACGATTATGGAATATCTGACTTCACTAAGAATGGAAAAGCAAAAATGTTATTAGCGGATACTGATATTCCAGTGATTGAAATATCTTTTTATGTGGGTATTAACAGTCGTCAATATTTCAGTAATCTCTTTAAAAAACACACAAATATGACACCTATTGAATACAGAAAGTCTGTCAGTCAAGATATAGTGAAATTTAGTAGATAATCACAGTCAGCAGTCAGATTCTTTATTTAAAAAGGTTATGATTTTATACATTTTTTTACTAGAAAGGTTATAAACTTGGAAACGTTTTCTACCCTATGGTGATAGGATTAATATATAAAATAGTAAAGGAGAATGCTAATATGACTTTTAAAATTGCTTTTATTGGCGCTGGCAGTATCGGGTTTACAAGGGGGCTACTACGAGACCTTCTAGCTGTAGCAGAATTCAAAAATATTGAAGTGGCGTTTACGGATATTAGTGCTCAAAATCTAGATATGGTTACAGAGCTATGCCAACGAGATATTGATGAAAATGGGTTAGATATTAAGATTCAAGCGACTCAAAATCGTAGAGAGGCTTTAAGAGATGCTAGATACATATTTTCCGTCGTACGAATCGGCGGTCTAGAAGCCTTTCAACATGATGTCGATATTCCACTTAAATATGGGATTGATCAGTGTGTAGGGGACACACTTTGTGCGGGCGGTATTATGTACGGGCAACGTGGGATTCCTGAAATGTTAAATATTTGCAAAGATATTCGTGAAGTTGCAGAACCTGACGCATTACTTTTAAATTATGCGAATCCAATGGCGATGTTAACATGGGCTTGTAACAAATATGGCGGTGTAAGAACGATTGGTCTTTGTCACGGGGTGCAAGGCGGACACAGACAAATTGCCAAAGCATTTGGATTAAAAAAGGAAGAGATCGATATCATTTGTGCAGGAATTAATCACCAAACTTGGTACGTAAGCATCAAACATAAAGGTGAAGATCTCACAGGGAAACTGCTGGAAGCGTTTGAGAATCATCCAGAGTTTTCAGTAACCGAGAAAGTCAGAATCGATATGCTAAGACGATTTGGCTACTACAGTACGGAATCAAACGGTCATTTAAGTGAATACGTCCCGTGGTACCGGAAACGACCTGAGGAGATAAATGAGTGGATTGATCTTGGTACATGGATAAATGGTGAAACAGGTGGATATTTACGGGTCTGTACAGAAGGCAGAAACTGGTTCAAAACTGATTTCCCAAATTGGTTAAAAGAACCAGCCATGGAATACAATCAAGAAAATCGTGGCGAAGAACATGGATCTTACATTATTGAAGCACTAGAAACCGGCCGTGTATACAGAGGTCATTTCAATGTGGTAAACAATGGTGTGATTTCAAATCTTCCAAATGACGCGATTATTGAGGCTCCTGGATATGTAGACCGCAATGGTATCAACATGCCCCATATCGGCGATTTACCACTTGGACCTGCGGCTGTATGTAATGTGAGCATCTCCGTCCAAAGACTATCTGTAGAAGCTGCAGTAACAGGAAAAGACTTCTTACTACGTCAAGCAATGATGATGGATCCACTTGTTGGAGCTGTGTGTAATCCGAAAGAAATTTGGCAGCTTGTTGATGAAATGTTGGTTGCGGGGGAACAATGGCTTCCGCAGTACACAGAAGCAATTGAAAAAGCGAAAGAGAACTTATCCATCCAATCATCACTAATCCCAACGAAGGATTATAAAGGGGCTGCACGATTGAAGGTTAAATCAGTCGAAGAAATGGCACAAGACAAAGAAGCTGCTCGTAAAAATGCCGGTGAATCAGATAAAGCGATTGAGCGCCCATCAGCCGTACATTAATTTTATTTTGATTACCAAAGGATTTGGAAAACGAGGATATAGTGAAGTAGGTACCTGTTGAAATTTTTAAACAAATAAACACTCACAAATGCTGATACGTCAAGCTTGTGAGTGTTTTTATTTGTAGGAAATGAAGTCCTTCAGGAGAATCCTGCATTTAATCAAAATATTGATATGCTTACTATAGTGACTGATTGGTTGAATAACGATTTTGGTAATATTGTAGCGGAACATAACTCTATTTGGAAAATGAAAAATGGCTCAGTTGGAAAGGCGTATGGAATCTTGAGCCCGAGCGAAGAAGCGGCACTAGTAAGGGAACAATTTGGAGTTAAGTAATAAATAAACGTGTTGAAAAAGGAATAAAAAGATCAGAGAGGCCAGATTACCTCACACACTAATACAAAAATAGAAGAGAGTACTTTAAATTATTTAGTGTATAGAAATATTTGATTGACAATTTGCTGAATTTAAACTATTATCACTTTATTAAATTAAAAGTTAAATACTATTTTTCTTCTTATCCAGAGAGGTGGAGGGACTGGCCCTTTGAAACCTCGGCAGCAGGTTCTTATGAATACTGTGCTAATTCCATCAAGCATATGGCTTGAAAGATGAGAAGAGGGTTATCAAACTCTCTTCTTTGGAGGAGAGTTTTTTTAATTTATACATAAATCCAACTTAGCTAATGGGAAAACTAGATTATTAAAAAGAGAGGTAATAGTAATGAAATATGGTTTTTGGTTACCGATTTTTGGAGGCTGGTTACGAAATGTGGATGATGAAAATATGCCGCCAACCTTTGAATATGCTAAAAAGGTCACTCAATCCGCTGAAAAATGGGGTTACTCTACTACGTTAATCGCTGAATTATATTTAAATGATATTAAAGGACCGGAGCATGATTCTCTTGAAGCTTGGTCCACAGCCGCCGCACTGGCAGCGGTCACGGAAAAAATTGAGATTATGACCGCGATTCGTCCTGGGTTTCATAATCCTGCGGTAGCAGCCAAAATGGCAGCAAATATTGATCAAATCAGTAACGGACGTTTTACGCTAAACGTGGTTTCGGCTTGGTGGGCAGAAGAAGCGCGTCAATATGGCGGTATTTTTACAGAACATGATGAGCGTTATGCTCGTACCGAGGAGTTTATTGATGTCCTAAAAGGATTATGGACAGAAGAAACCTTCAATTACACTGGCCAGTTTTACGACTTAAAGGACACGAAGCTTGCACCGAAACCGCTTCAAAGACCAAACCCAATTCTTTATGCAGGCGGGGAAAGTGAAAAAGGCAAGCAAACGATTGCAGAAAAATGTGATGCGTATGTGATGCACGGTGGTACCGTTGAAGAGATCGACCGAAAAATAACCGATATGAAGGCACGCCGAGCACAAACTGGCAATGCGCCATTTAGTTCTTTCGGAATGGCTGCTTATGTTATTTGTCGTGATACAGAAGAAGAGGCACTAGCTGAACTTGAAAAAATCACAACGGTGAAAGATTCTAGCGGTTATGCTGGCTTTAAAGATTTCACTACCAAATCACACTTAGAGCAACAAATCCAATTACAAGATTATTCCGTATCTAATCGCGGTCTCAGACCAAACTTAGTAGGAACACCAGAACAAATTGCCAATCGAATTTTACAATATGAAGAAGCTGGCTTAGATTTATTGTTATTACAATTTTCACCTCAACTAGAAGAAATGGAACGCTTTGCAAAGCAGGTTATGCCGTTAGTTGAACAAAAACGTAGTTTAATAAAGAACTAGAAAAGGGGTCATAGTAATGAGCAAGGTATATGTGATACATGAAAATAGTGAGTGGACTGTCCATTTAACAAATAGGTTAGAGGAACTTGGAGTTCCTTATGAAGAATGGCATTTAGACGAAGGAACGGTAGATTTATCAACAGAACCACCAGAAGGAATTTTCTATAGCCGTATGAGTGCTTCTTCTCATACACGTGATCATCGTTTTGCAGCTGAATTTTCTGCACAAGTATTAGCCTGGCTTGAAGCACATGGCCGTACGGTGTTAAATGGGACAAGCGCTCTAAAGCTTGAAGTTAGCAAGGTTTTACAATACTTAGAGTTAAACAAGTATGGTGTTAAGACTCCAAAAACGATTGCAGCAGTTGGAAAACAAAACATTATTAATGCAGCTAAAAGCTTTGCCGGACAGCCGTTTATTACGAAGCATAACCGTGCCGGTAAAGGTTTAGGTGTTCAATTATTCCATAGTTTAGAAGCTTTAAAGGCTTATGTAGAAGGACCTGCTTTCGAAGAACCAGTCGATGGCATTACCCTTATTCAGGAATACATTCAATCTCCTGAAAGCTACATCACTCGTTGTGAGTTTGTAGGAGGCAACTTTGTTTATGCCGTTAGGGTTGATACTTCAGAAGGTTTTGAACTGTGCCCAGCGGACGCATGCCAAATTGGCGATTTATTCTGTCCGGTAGGAGAAGAAGTAGAAGAGAAGCCTAAGTTTCAAATCATCGAAGGTTTTGAGGACGAAATTTTAGAAAAATATCAAAAAGTTTTAGCAGGTAATGATATTCAAGTTGCCGGCATTGAATTTATTAGAAATGCTGACGGCGAAATTTTTACTTACGATATAAATACAAACACGAACTATAATTCTGATGCAGAAGCAAAAGCTGGAAAATACGGTATGCTCGAAGTTGCTTCATTCTTAAAGAAGACATTGGAAGAAAAATACGCGACAACAGTGACGGCTTAATTTGTTTGTATATAAGTAGAACAGGGTTTACTCCATAAAAGTTTTATAATATTGACAGAAGACCACCTGCCATGCCCCGGGTGGTTTTTTGTTTGTTCAAGAAAGGTGTATATAATCAAAAATAACATGAATGCAGCATTTTTTTCATACTATATTTGGGGAGGTGATAAAATGCCTAGAGTAAGGGCTAGAACTCATGAAGTAGATGAAATGGCAAGAATGATGAGAGCAGAAGCTGAAGGCGAAGGAAAGCAAGGCATGTTATATGTAGGAAATGTAATAATAAATCGTGTTGTAGCACAATGCTTAGATTTCAAAGGTGTACCCACTGTTCATGATGTAATATTTCAAATACAAGGAGGAAATTTTTCTTTTGAAGCAGTGCAAAAAGGGAATGTATTTTATCAAAGATCAAGAACTTCTGAAAGAAGATTAGCACAACAAAATATAAATGGTTGGAGAGATCATCCTGCGAAATTTGCTCTTTGGTATTTTAATCCAACGGCGCCAGGGTGTCCTCCTACATGGTACGATCAACCTCATACTGGTGCATTTAAAGAACATTGTTTTTATGAACCAAAACCTGGAACATGTGACAGTGTTTATAGAGGTTAAGCTTACTCTTTGAGTAGGCTTATTTACACATTCAAAATTCTTACACAAAGATTTTTAAACAAAGCTGATGGTAAGAAGACCCTACTGTGATTCCATTAATATGAAGAGGCTTCTTCATAAAAAAAGTAAGCACCAAGTATGTGCTTACTTTTTTTATGAAAATGACAACTTATTCAATTGTTGTTTATTAGTTTATTTCGGTCTTCTGTTTGAGGGGGTTCCTCAAACCATCCGTGTTTTATCATTATTTCAATTCCTTCTTGACCATAGAAATAAATATCTTTGGCTAATAACGTAATTTTTAAGGAAATATCATTTCTTAATGTAAAAAATGTCCCAAAACTATTTCCAACTATACAAAACCCATTTAAGTATGTAACACAATGCATCATCAGCTTGTCTGAAAACGGGGCAGTTGTGGATGTAGTTACCGTACTTCCAGAAGTGGCAGAAATCTGTATATCATTATCCAAAAGAATTCCTTGAAATATTTTAATTTGTTTTTTTGCAAGTTCTTTCCCTTTTTCAAAATATTTTCTAACTTCTTTGTTCTGTGCACATTGAGCAAAACCTGACATTAGTTGCATTCCTATATTATTTGACTCTATTCCATGATGAAGAAACCCTAGCTCAATGTCGTTTATAGCCCGTTTAGAATTAAATGGGTTAAATCCACTCATATATTTTTTGCTTTCAATAAATTCAGTGGTTTTTGGCATTGTAACTTTTGGAGGAAGTGTTAGAATTCCTTTTTGTAGTAAAAAAAGAGTGGCTAACTTATAAATTTTATGGGTAACAGTGGTAAGTCCCTCATATATTTGCATCACATCATCGTTATATGCCATATTCATATTAATGGTGTACATACCCATGCTTACTTCTTTTAATATTCGCAGGAACATAATATCGAATCCATTATCGAATAACTTGGGAGCTTCTAAATTTACATCTTCTTTTTTAAATCCAGCGGGAATAGCCACACCTTGTTGTTTAAATATTTTCTCAATTTCTAATACGTAATAATGTAACTCTTGCCACAAGCCTCCCAATATATTCCTCGCCTCGTCGTCATCGGCTTTTTTGATGAAATATTCTAATATTCTCATAATAAGAGTTTTTTCTTGGTATGTAAGCCAAAGTGTTCCTACCTCTGACGCACTTATAGGATTTGTTAAAATCAAAAGAATCCCACCTTTATCTAATTAATATTATTATTACCAATTAAATGGTTAATATATTCGATTCACAAACAAACGAGTGCTTTTGTCAGTTTAAGAAATTTTTGGAGGATTATTGTGTTTATTAAATTCTGAAAATCATATAAATAATATACTAATGGGAAATTAAAGTAACTTACCATAGGGATGTGTAATTTATGAAGAAATTAATTATAGGACTTAGTATCGTGGTGGTTGCTCTTATAATTTCATTCATTTCAAGCGATTTCACTTTGTTGTATAAAATAACTGGGGCTATCGCAATAATTTCACTGATAGTAAGTGCCTTGTTATCTGGGGCGTTCTTGGATGGGGATCGATTGGGGAGAAATCTACAATCTGAATCAAAAGAGGATAGAAATCAAAGATTTTCACTAACTAATTCTATATTATTAATAGGCTTACCGAATTTATTAATTTCGGTTGTTTCCTATTTTCTAATGAAATAAATCGAGTAAAGTTTTCTAATTCCTCTTTCTTGTTAAACTTAATCCGCTTGGTAATAGACAAAATGGGAAAGCAGGGTAAATCTTTCCCATTTGCTTTTTATTGTTTTACGCCATCTGGATAATTTCTCACATAATGTTTGTCACCAATATGTTTAAAATCCTCAATGGTTTTTTCTAATTCAACGATAAGGATTCGTTTTACATCATGCATACTTCTGTAAAAAGTATGTTCCTTATCTCCATTTGGTTTAATCCCAGCGAGTGAGTTTAAGATACTATCCGTCGATGCTCATCCACTAATATATCAATAGCTTCGAGTACATGCTGCGTATATTTTACTATTTCTTTGTGTTCCGTTTGTTCCTGAAGCTTTTTAATATGTTTATCCACTTTGTGTCCCTCCATTTGTGTCATTGTTATAAAAGTATCTTCCCCAAACTGTTGCAAAAACCAAGTTGGGATTTTTTTATCCACTACATTATTTGATTTTGGATACGTTTAGCAATTACTTCAGGAACTTCTTGAAGTGAATCTACAGTTAAAAAAACACTGTTATGATCAACGTTAACTTCAACCATGTTATATTGCCATTCATTTTCTGCTGGAATGTAGATAGCATGGATATCCAATTCCAGTGCTGGGACAATATCAGTTCTTAATGAATTTCCAACCATCCATGTTACATCAGGGTCCGCTTTAATCGTTTTTAAAATATCAGATAGAGCTGTTGTATCTTTATGTTCCGAAATAAAAATCCGATGTTCAAAAAATGTAGTCAATTCTAACTGGGTAATTTTTCTGCGTTGATTCGCCTCATCTCCTCCTGTGTGCAAATACAATTCATGTCCCTCTTCTTTTAAACGTTGTAGCGTTTCATTCATGTGTGGAATAGGTTCAACAGGTATATCGAATACCTTATAACCCAACTCTCTTAAATATTGGATTTCATCCTTTTTCTTTTCCCGCCCAGCTAAGTCGCAATAGTATTGATAAGTACCAACAAATGACTCGGGAAACCGATCTGATTTTAGACCGTGCTCACTAATCGCCGCAACATCAAGTTGAAGCTGCTTCTGTTTTATAGCATCCTCTGTAATCGAGTCAAACCAGGCCATCATTTGGTCAGCGAATTCGTCTATAACTAGGTTAAAATATCTATTACAGTATGATAATGTATCATCAAGGTTAAATAAGATGTTTTGTTTTTTCATTTTTTACTCCTTTTCAAGAATATAGCTTTACCTATTGTTCCACCTTGACTAAGTTAATATTACTGAATAGAAGTATGCAATTTTTTTATATGAAAGATTTTTTTAGAAAAAAGAAAGGAAGTGGAATCTGACAACAAGGAATCCAAATAGTTTCAAATATTATTTGGAGTAAAAATCGAGGAGAGTCTGCTGAGTTTATCAATAGTCAATCAGCCATAATTTCATCTAGAGGAATCCACAGATTAGGAAAATGCTTTTTTGATGAAATCTATTATAAAAGATAATAAGGATACCGTTTATATTTGGTATCCTTATTGAACTTCGATCAATGCCCGTTCATTTATTAAGGAATCTTTCAAAAATAATCTCAAAAAATGAAGATGAACCGTTTCCAGATGTAACAGGGGCAAATAATTGAACGAATCTCCAACCATCCTTCGCATGGTTGGCAATGATTTCATGATAATTTTCTTTCGGTTCATTGTTCCATCTACTAAGTTTTATTTCAACAAATTTATATTCATACAAAATTAGAACCTCCACTTAAAGACTAATAGTTATTAAAGTGATATTAAATTTAGGTAATGGTCTCGGAAAATTACAAATCAGTTGGAAATTGATTGGTTTGAAATGACACCTTTTAATCATTTTTTTATCAACAATTCAACGAGAGTCTAATGTATTCCGTACAAACACTTTATGGTTATACTTAAAATGCGTATTGAATAACAAAATTGCTAAAAAACAGAAGGGCAATCAAATAAAGTGCAGGGTGAACTTCCCTCCCTTTCCCCATTAAAAGCTTCAACAATGGATATAGAACAAAGCCGATTGCCATACCATCTGCAATGCTATAGGTTAAAGGAATTAATACAATAATTAGAAGTGCTGGTAAGCTCTCTGTTAGATCATCTATTGAAATATGAACAATGTTTTGCAACATAAGAACCCCTATTAATATCAGAATTGGCGAAACCGCACTTGCCGGAACAATTTTAATAACTGGTATGAACAATATCGAAACAAGAAAGAATAGCCCTGTCACGATGCTGGTTAACCCTGTTCTTCCGCCGGCTGTTATTCCAGCTGCTGATTCCACGGATGCTACAGTGGGACTCGTTCCAAGTATTCCTGAAGATAATACCGAAATAGCTGTAGCCTGTAGTGACTTCTTATTACCCTCATAGCGATTTAACAACTTGCTATGCCCATGAATCAAACCAATATTTTCAAAGACAATCACCATTGCAAAAGAGATGGAAGTCAGCCAGAAGACCAAGTTCCCTGCTTGTGCCCACGATAATTGTCCAAAAACGCCAATGTATTCTTGTAAAGATGGAATGGTAAGAGAAATCCCTTCGAAGGTAGCTCCTCCAAACCAAATCGATAGCAACGATGTAATTAAAATACTTAGAAGAAGGTTTCCCGGTATATTTTTAACAAATAATAAAACCGTAATGATCAAACCAATAAATGTAGTGATAGCTTGGGGACTGCTTAAATCTCCGATTGCAAGCAGGGTGTGCTCAGAATCCGTAATAATACCAGCATTGTCAAACCCAATTAATATCAATAGAATTCCGATTCCAATGGTTATGGCTTCCTTTAAGGAATTAGGAATCGAGGACGTAATCACTTTTGCAATGGGTGTAAAGGCAATCACAATGAAAATCAGCCCTGTAACGAAAACCATCGCCAACGCCTCCTGCCAAGTAAATCCCCCTGATTGAACGATTGTATAAGTGAACATCGCATTGAGCCCCATACCTGGAATGAGGAGTATAGGGGTATTACTCCAAAAGCCAATAATTAAACATCCTAGGAAACTAGTTAATATGGTTGCAATGATTCCAGCCTCCAAGGGAATACCAGCTGCAGCCAAAATCGTAGCATTGACAATAATAATGTAGACCACGGTTATATAAGAAATAAAACCCGCAGAAAATTCTTTTGCAATTGTCGTACCATGTTGCGTTAATTTAAATAGACGTTCCATGTCATTCTCCTTTCTAGTTCGTTCGTTATCGTATCATGGACAAGCGGTATATTAGAAATATATAATTTATATAAAAACCATATTTTTTTTAAATAGAAGGAGAAATTCATGGACATTAAACAATTACGGTATTTCATAGCAATAGCTGAAGAAAAGAATATAACTGCCGCTGCTAATCGGCTTCATTTGTCACAGCCACCTCTAAGCATACAGTTGAAACAATTGGAGGATGAATTAGGTGTTAAATTAATCGAGAGAAATGGGAAGAGTATGGAGTTAACCGATAAGGGAACGCTACTCTATCAACGCGCTTTACATCTCGTCAATAGTTTTGAAGAAATAAAAAATGAAATTCAAGATACGGAGGAGGGAAAAAAGGGCGCACTCAATATAGGAATAAATACCTTATCCGTTTCGGGATTTTCAGAAATGCTCCAATCCTTCCACAAAACCTATCCCCATGTATCGTTAAAAATTGTCCAAAATGATTCATTTTATTTAGCAGAAATGGTAAAAACTAGAGCTATTGAAATGGCATTTGTACGTCTCCCGCTTGAACATCGAGGTTTGGTTTACCATCATCTTATTAATGAGCCTTTTATTTTCGTCAGTAATACGGAAGTCCACAATATATCCTTAGAAGAGGTTGCGCATATGCCCCTTATTTTTCCTAGTACAGAGGGGTTGGGTATATATAATACAATTCTTGAAGCATTTACTAGGCAAAAGCTTCAACTAAAAAATATTGCGGAATGCTCTGATATGTATATATTGATGGAATTGGTGAAGGGTGGAACAGGGGTAACGCTTGTGCCAAAATCTGTTTTTGATGTCTACGGGGGGAAAAGTCTTTACTCGGCACCAATAAGCAATGTCAATATGACATCTTCTTTAGGAGTCATTTTGCTTGAACATCATTATGTCTCAACACCAGCCAAAAATTTCATGGATCTAGTAAAGGGATATTATAGACATTCACAACTTTAACATTGTCTTTAATTGAAATAACCTAGTAACGAGAGCATAGTAGAACAGCGGGGTTGCCTAAAGACTTACCTAAAGGTCTTTATTTGCTAAAAGGAATTTCTTTACATTCTCGTAAATAATAAATTATAATTTGAATGGATAATTAAGATTATTTAAAAAGTTTCAGGAAGAGGAGGCGTAAGGAATGCTTAATGGTTTACGTTTTATAGTTAATTGTATAGTAGAAGTTCGTTCCATCACATATGTATTTATGTCTACCGGGAGCAGTGTGCCCTGTGTTAACTACAAAACGACGAATCAACCATAAGTTTTCCTTACCCATTCTTTCATTTAATCAAAAGGCTGTGGGCAGGTTTAACTTGCTCACGGCTATTTGTGCTTTTCTAATCCGTTGAAAAAATAAGTCTGACAAAATGGATGTCAGTGAGAAATGAGGAAAAAAATTGAAAATGACTTTACAGGCTTATCGAAAGATGGATCGTAATATTTGGATTCGTTTTATTGGGGAATCGATTAATGGTATTGCGATGATGATGTTAATGCCTTTTTTCGCCTTATATATGAGTGATAAGGTGGATCATTTTTGGCAAGTTGGTGTTGTTATGGCAATGGGGCCAATTGCCGGAGTGCTTGGTTCGTTAATAGGTGGAAAGCTTGCGGATCAATATGGAAGGAAGCCCATTATGATTGTTTCAATGGTTGGAAATGGGCTGGTTATGCTTGGTTTTATTTTTTTTGATGGCTTCTATCCTTTCTTAATAATATCGAGTTTTTTTGGTCTGTTTAATTCTCTTTTTCATCCTGCGGCATCAGCCATGGTCGCGGATGTGACGGATGAGGAGGGAAGAACGGAAGCATATGGTTTACTGCGAATGGGACACAATATTGGAGCGGCAATCGGGCCACTGCTTGGGGCATCCGTTGTGTTTTTATCAAAATCAGTTATTTTTATCATTGCTGCTTCATCCGTTTTTGTTTATTCTCTTTTTTTAGCTCTCTTACTTTCCGAAACACTGCCGAAAAGTGAACGAAAAAAGGAAATGAAAAATCTTGATAAAGCGGAGAAACTGCCTTCTATTTTTACAGTGCTCGTCAAAGATAAAATTCTATTCTTCTATATTATGACGGGAATTGTGATTTCGATGGGATTCTCACAAACGGAAGGGATGCTTCCACTGCATTTTGATCAACAATTGCCTGCACTTTCCGATGCCCAAAATCCATATCCTTATTTAATGGCTTTTAACGGAGCGTTGGTCGTTTTCTTCCAATTTGCAATATCGAGATGGGCAAGTAAGCGCAAGCTTGGAAAAGTCATGCTATTTGGTTCGGTTTTATTTGGTTTTGGGCTGCTTGCAGTAGGATGGCTGCCAATCTTTTTTACAAAACTCCAGTTTTCCTATTGGAGTATTCTTCTAGTTCTTATCATTATCTATGGAATCTACACACTAGGGGAAATGCTCTTATCCCCAGTACAAATGACATTTGTAGCAAATATTGCACCAGAACATTTACGTGGTACCTATATGGGGGCTGCAAGTCTTCAGTGGATCGTTGGCAGTGCAGTTGGTCCCATTTTTGCTGGTTTTTTACTGGATGATCATCTGGGTCAGGTTCTATTTACCGTTCTAGGAATAGGTTGTATCGGTGCCGGTATTATTTATTTATCACTTGATAAATGGGTTTCCGAAGCAAAGGAAAAAAATCAAACCCTTCATGTTAATAAGAAAGTTACAGCAGAACGAATGTAACATAGTTTTATAAAGATTAGCCTATTCAAAAAGGGGCTCGATTCTATAATAAGAATAGGGCTCTTCTTCTTTATGTTAAGGTTTTTATAGCTTCGGCTCGCATTGCAAAACCCATGCTGTGACAAGATGTTAATCGTTTGGAAGGAATTAGTAATTCTTGATAGAATAAATATAAAGATGATCAGGTAATAAATTTGTACACATAAGGAGATAAAACTATGGTAAAAAACAAATTACTAAGAATGGACAATGTTGGCATCGTTGTAGAATCCCTTGATGACGCAATCTCTTTCTTCGAGGAGATTGGCTTGAAGCTGGAAGGGCGAGCTACTGTCGAAGGTGAATGGGCTGGTCGCGTAACCGGGCTGGGTTCACAGAGTGTAGAGATTGCTATGATGGTTACCCCAGATGGCCACAGCCGACTTGAGCTTTCGCGATTTCTCACCCCACCTACTATATCAGATCACCGAACTGCTCCTGTAAATGCCCTCGGTTATCTACGCGTCATGTTCACCGTTGAAGACATTGACGAAATGGTATCCAGACTCACTAAGTATGGTGCTCAGCTCGTTGGCGAAGTGGTTCAGTACGAGGACTCGTATCGGCTCTGCTACATTCGTGGAATTGAAGGACTTCTAATCGGTTTGGCGGAACAACTCGGTAATAAATAAGTGACGTTTAAATAAAGACTTAACTGAAATGTACATTGCTAGAGTAAAAATAGAAACAGAAAAGCAGTGTGAAAGTATCTCGAAGAAGTCGGATGCACCATATAAACACCGCATTCACACTCCGGGTCTCGGCGACCCTCGGTCGCGGAAACAAGGAACGAGGAAGTAATTGTCGGGACACATCTGTACCGACTAACCGCATCGCGGCAGGCAGCAAGATGCCTTAACTCGATAGGACTTCTGATGCATGAACTTTAATGAAAATCAATGCAAAAACAAATTAAAGGGACTCAACTAACGGGTATGATAGCTCAATAAGCCGCCTTTTCAACGAGGCGGTTTTCTTATCGTAAAGATCAACATCAGGATCCAACATAGCCTTATTTTTAAGAAAATATGGGTATCTCCGAATTTAGCCGGAATTATTCCGTTTATTGTTTAGTTCTAGATAAGAGGATTTTGTATAAATTGGCGGTAAAGCTAACGGTATAGGACGACGGCTATATGAAGGTATTAACAGGATATATACATTACACTAATAGTATTGTTGAAAGATCTTCGTCATTGACTGCTATTATATTCACTGCCAACCTTAGGTTTAGTAAAAACCTTCCCATTGTTTAACTCACACCAATCTTCTAATTCTTTATAAGTTTCCTTTATTCCGTACTTTGCTAAAAAAGCTTCTTTCGTTTCGAATACTTCCAATAATCCATCTTCGATTAATGATATCATTCGAAAAGGGTTTAGTTCAAAAACCTTAGAGACAGCTATTAATTCACCTATATGTACAATATTTGCGATATTTTCCATTACTTTATCTCCTTATTTAGAGTTATGCCTTGTTCATTCTTCACTTTATAGATAAAAACATCACCTCGCTGTTATTATTTTCAGCTTTTTCGGTACTATGTAATACTTCATTAATGTCGTACAAAGATGGAAGATTGAGCTTTTGTTGGCGGTGACTTTAGTAAAGGAACGTTAGTTAAACTTGCATATTCTTTTGAACAATCTACAAAATATCGAAAATCACCACGCTTCAGCTAAACCAGCTAATAGTTGATTTGATAAGATTATTAAATGTGGACTAATTATCTAAGGATTAATATTTATATTTGAGAAAAAACAGAACAGTTAATAAAAGAAACTTGGAAGGAACTAAGTGGATGAGATCGCTGGAGTTGTCTTTTCTTGCTGTGTCATCTGGGATATTTAGTAGTGGGAAAAAGAGGAGACATCTACATCAATATAGAATAAGTATTTAAATGTATTAATTGATGTGGGTGGTCTAATTTGAAAAATAATAAACCTAAAAAAATACATATTATTGGTTCTGTTGGAAGTGGAAAAACAACGTTAGCAAAAAACTTATCGACAAAGTTAAATATCCCATTTTATGAATTAGATAATGTTGTTTGGAAAAGGAATAAATCTGGAGATATAAGAAGAACAGAAGAAGAAAGAGAAAAATATTTGTATTCTATTACTCATTCTGAAACGTGGATTATTGAAGGAGTTCATAATGAGGATTGGATGGCTAGTAGTTTTCAAAATGCTGAATTGATTATTTATCTAGATACAAAATATTCAATAAGAACTTATCGCATAATAAAGAGGTTTGTATTACAAAAACTTGGATTAGAAAAATCAAATTACAATCCTACAATAAATATTTTCTTTAAAATGTTTAAATGGAATAGACATTTTGAAGAAGTTGGCAAACCTAATTTTTTTAATAAGCTTGGAATATACAGCGAGAAATTACTAGTTGTAACAAATCAAAGAAGTATTGAGAATTACTTCAACTAATGGAGTGCATTAATTAAACATAATTCAGCTGCCATTTGGCGGCTGTTTTTATTCTGCTAACGGAAGGTTAGTAGAAGAAAGCAAGATAGGTTATTACTAGAATTAGGTTGAAGGAGTTGAAGCTATGAAAAGGTTAGTAATTATTACAGTGGGTAAAACCCATTCTGGAAAGACTACATTTGCAAATGCGTTAGAAAAACAGTTAAATAACTCTTTTGTTATGGATCAGGATAACCACGCTGAATTTATTAGTAAATTTTATAAGAACTTACAACCAAAGCAAGGACCCAATACTCTTAAGCATTCCGTCTCAAAGATGATTGTAGATTATGCCAAAGAACATACTGATTTACACTTTATTATATGCAACTCAAATCGAAGTCGAAAGGGAAGAGTGTATTTGCTAGAAGAGTTGTTTACTCCTGATGAATTTGTCCGAATCTTGGTTTACTTTGATATACCTGATGATGTTCTGCAAGGACGAGTTCTTAAAAGTCAAAGAAATACGAATATATTTAGGGGTGCATTTTCAAATTTTGAGGAAGTGCTTGTTAGGCAACAGACTGAATCATTAAGAGGAGATGTAGTTGACCCAATTGAGGGTGAAGCAGATCATTTATTTGTAATTAAGGACAACGAGGATGTTAATTCAGTTATACAAAGAATTGTTTATTTTTCTGAAAGATATTAGGCTCTAACGGGGCAGTGGAAGATAGGATTCCCTGTATATGAAACATCAAAAAGAGCATTGGTTTTCAAAACCGACACTCTTTTTGATGTTTCATTTATATCGGTTATTGATTAAGGCGTTTGTATGTCCTTGCTTATTTCTTAGGAATGAAGCCGTAATCGCTAAAATCCCAAACCCTATTATCTTAATAGTTATATTGCCTAAATAGCTTATATCCTCAACTGTTGTTGCCGCTAAAATAGAACCGATAAGAATAAATGGAAATGCAATTAACCACCTCAATTTTTCAATCCTCCCTCTAAAAAAGTAGGTTTATGGATTTCAGCATATTGACCAGTATTATAATTTGGAATATTTTGTTAACTTAAGTTTATCATAGAACATGTTGGTGAAGAACTTTGAATGTTTAATTTCTTTTCTGTAATTTCTAATTGTTTGTATTAGCATGGACCTTAAAAGTACTTTCAGTTTAATGAAGAATACATAATAGAGACTGGTGTGGTGTCACTGTACAAGCAACAGTATGTAGCATAGATGAGAAAATATATTTAATTAAAATGCGGCGGTCTTACTTTTTCACTGAACCTTTGTTTTTATAGGCTTGTGTTCATCTAGCCGAGCAGGTCTTCAATAGTGAAATTTTTTAATGGTAATAGCCATACAAGAAATAATAGGAGGGGGATTTATTGGAGATTTTGTATAGTTCTTTTGCAGGGTTTTTGTTCTTAATGGTTGGTATTATTGCTTTTTTTCCTCCTCCAAAATTACCTTGGGTAATGAGATTTTTTATTGTTTTTATAGGTTTAGGATTTACTTTATATTCTCTTCGGCTTAATTTCTTCTTAAAAGTAACCGGTGGTTCATTTGGTCAAGGGGTTGCTGCCGCAACCCTTGATTCTTGTTTCCACTAAAAAGTTGTTTCGTTTGTTAAAGGAAAGTGGTTAGTTAATTAAACCTTCCAGCAGTATCGCCATTGCTCAAATTAGTAGGATCAGTTTCTTTAACACAATTATTAGCTTCCTTGTCAGTACCTTTATTAGAATATTCGTATTCCACGTCTCTATCCATATTGCTTATTGCGTTTTTTAAAAACTCTTGTTTTCTCATGGGTTGCACACCTCCTATTTTTCTTTTTTCTTAGTTTAACCAATTATGGATTTATCATTTGTTGGAAAATTTCTATGGTTATAAAAAGTTAGGTAAATTGAAGAAAGGATGAAAAAACAGAAGGACAGATTAAACTACCAACCTGTCCTTTTTCCGTAGTAGAAACCGTTACTTGATGACTGAAATTAAACTTCATCCTCTCGGATAGTGACTACATTTTCATGACCACATCGGTTACATATAAACCAAGTTGCAATATATCCCCATCCATCGGGTCTCTGATTTGTTTCTTCATAAACGTGACCTTTTAATTTACAGATGATTATCGCTAAAATACCCATGATAAAAACCTCCTTCGATTAAAAGTTGATTTTCTATTTTTTCATATTTATGCTCCAATGCTTGTCATCGTTGTTTTAAGTTTTCACTACAATCATTACAAAGAAGTAAATTATCTGACTGGATCTATTTTCTTCGCATACAACGCATAACAGATGGGAGGGGACTAAAAAAAATGTGAAGTATTACAATCAAAGTAACGGAGCATTTAGTTGAAGAAGGATTCTCTGTTCAGATGTTGAATAACATAAAAAGGTAAGAACTTTTATTCGAATTACTATTTTCAGCAGAAACTATAACCAAGCAAGTACAAAGGAGGAGTGACTAATGAAATTTATGATGGTTGTCAAGGCTCCGAAGGATTCTGAAGCAGGGACAATGCCAAAGGAGCAGATGGAGAAGATGTTTGCTGCGATGAAAAAATACAATGAAGAACTGAAGAAAGCAGGAGTTCTGGTATCAGTTGGTGGACTCCATCCAAGCTCCAACGGCATTCGTATTTCTTACCCTGTTCCGGGAGAACCGCCGACCATAACAGAGGGTCCTTTCTCCGAAGTCAATGAGTTGATTGCAGGATACTGGTTCATAGATGTGAAATCTCGCGAGGAAGCCATCGAGTGGGCGATGCGTGCGCCAGATCCGCATGGTCTTGGAGAAGGACAGATCGAGCTTCGCCAAGTATTTGAATAGACAAATAAGCTGCACGTCGGATTAACAATGATTCTATTGAAGTGGTTCTAATCAATCATAAAGCTAGGAATTAAAGATATAGGATCAATAACCATCATGGCTTGGTATAAATGCAATGATTTATTTATTTTTAGAATACTGATGTTTGTGAAGTAGTGTACTTAAACTAAAAGGTGCAAGAGTAAAAAGGCAGCGGAATTGTCCGATGCCTTTTGCCATTCATCACTAAAAATATTTTCTATAAAATTCTCCTCTAAGGCTGCCACTTAACTGAGCATAAATCCTAGTGGTTTCGCTTTTTTCATGCCCTAGTAAACTTTGAATAACATCGATAGGAGCACCGTTGTTCAATAGGTGGGTGGCATAGCTGTGGCGTAGTTGGTGGGGATGTATTTCTTTGTTGATCCCTGCACGGCTTGATATTCGCTTTATGATGTACCTCATTTGACCAATACTCATTCGGTGCGGGTGTCGTTCCGTAACAAAAATAGCTGGGTCATTATCTTGGCGAAGATCTAAATATCGCTTGAGCCAGATTTCACACCGTATATTAAAGTAAACCTCCCTTTCCTTATTCCCCTTTCCAAGAACAATTGCAGAGCGATTTGACCAATTAATACTATTTTTATTAAGAGAAACAATTTCACTATTCTACAACCTGTTGAAAACATAAATTCAAATAATGCTTTTTCCATTGGAGTAAAACACGCTTCCCTCAAATGTTCAATTTCTCTCTCCGTTAAAAATTTCGGAATCCGTTTTCCTTGTTTAGGTTCTTTAATTTTTGCAGCTGGATTTTTTTGAATATGCCCTTCCTCGTGTGACCAACGAAATAGTGATTTAATAAATCGAATCCGATGAGCTAAACTTGATGGCTTTAAGTGTTCACTGGATTTTGCTAGGTATCCTTTCAACTGATCGGTTGATACTGATCCAATACTTACATCATTAAAGTGATGGATGAGTAACTTAGAATGGAGTCTATACGCTTTTAATGTCTGTGGAGAGAATCCTTCAATCCTCTTATGCGATTCATAAAGTTCCCAGACTTTTGCTATTTGCAAATTCAATTCCTCCTTAAGGGATGTGTCAGAGGAATTATTGCCTTGAATATAGAAATAAACACGTTGATATTGAAGTAACGAGGCAGTTTAGCATTCCTGTAGATCGTTAATTATCAGGTTTGAAAAAAATAAGGCCCCTCAGTAAGATATGAGTATAGACACCACTCTAACTCAACTCTTAAGGAGGAAGCCCTACTATGAATTTTAAAATGCAAGACAAACAAAATCAACTAATAGAAAGAATTTCCGATACACATCTTATTGTTGGTGTAGACATTGCTCAACAATTTCACGTTGCTCGAGCTGTAAACTTCCGTGGAATTGTAGTGGGAGATCCCCTTACATTTGTAAATAATGAAGAGGGGTTTGTTAAACTGAAAAATTGGATTGAAAAGTTAAAGAAACTAAAAAACCTAGATTCCACAATAGTAGGTATGGAACCCACTGGCCATTACTGGAAAAACCTATCTAAATGGCTTGTTAAACAAAAAATTGAGGTAGTAACAGTCAATCCCCATCTAGTAAAGAGAAACAAGGAGAATCGTGATAACACTCAGTCAAAGAGTGATAAAAAAGATGCACTCGTTATCGCTGATATGGTGAAAAACGGCTATTATTCCTTTGTTCGCCCTTCATCTGAATCCTTTGAGAAACTCAGAGTTTTAATTTCTAATCGTGACGTGATTGTTAAACGTCTCGTAAGCTCTACCAATCAGATCCATAGATGGGTAGATATTGTGTTTCCAGAACTTAGACAAGTATTTAAAGATGTTACTTGTAAAGGGGCAATCGCAACCCTCCGATTATTTCCTACTCCTAATGAAATAGCTTCCTTTGAGCCTCTAGATGTCATGAGGGGATGGAAGTCTATAATGCAGCGACAACCAGGACCCAAAAAGGCTCAATTACTAATCAATCTAGCAAAATCCTCGATTGGAACTGGACAAGCATTGGACGCTTATAAGTTCCATTTAGAACAATTACTGGAGGAGTATGACCTCGCTATAAAACAACTCGAAAGAGTTGAACAACAAGTTAAAGAAGTTCTCAATAAAATACCATTTGCAAGAAAGCTGCTTATGATTAAAGGTATAAGTGAAATTTCATTAGCTGGCATTTTAGGAGAGGCTGGAGATTTAAGTGGGTTTTCTCATGGGAATTCTCTATTACGCCATGCAGGACTCCATTTAGCTGAAGCAAGCTCAGGAAAATGGAAAGGGCAGATTGTCCTCTCAAAACGAGGGAGGTCTAGACTACGGCGTTTCCTCTACCTAGCAACCATGAGCCTTGTGATGAATAACCCTGAGTTTAAAGCTATCCATGCATATAATGTGAAGGTCAAGAAGATGAAGAAAATGAAGTCTATCATGAAGTTGGTCGGTAAATTAGCAAGGATTTCTGTAGGTATAGCTAAGCGAAACGAATCTTACTGTGCAAATAAATTACAAGAAACAATCCCATTAGCAGCATAGGAGCAGTATGACTAAAAGTCTTATAGTTAAATAGTTATCGTAAATTTTGAATGTTGTCTTATTCGTAGGATTTCAAATATGCACGGAGTACCAGGTTTCTTCAACAAAAGGGCACTGTGACCCATCAGTTTAGCATAACTGGCCTCCACCCCTTGGATAGGTATGACGAAGGAATGAAAGGGCAATTGACCCGTTGAGACATGGGAGGGAAAGCCTCCAGGGGCGGCGTGGAGATGTGCATTATATGGTAAAATATGGAGTGGTAGCTGACTCCTTTATTTAACTATGCCTTCACGAAGCCAAGATGATCTGAACTCATTTTAATTACCCGTAAATCCAATTACAAGGGTTATGAAATCCTGCGAATAAGTGAGCATTCAAGAGATATTCGTATCAAACTGAGGGAGTTGAACAAGGAGTAGTGATAAAATAATAGAAAATGATATTTTTAATCAGATAAGGAATGTTGTTTAATGAATAAAAAAGAGTTGGAAGCAGTAATCAAACAACCACCCAATATTAGATACGAGTATTTCATAAAAAAAGTTGTAGATTCTGAAGAGGTTTGGGGTTTGTATAATGATGGTTGGGCAACAGCACAAGATGAGGAAGGTAAAATGCTTATTCCATTTTATCCTAAAAAAGAGTTTGCTGAATTCTTTGTTAAAAATGAATGGATAGGATGCAAGGCTAAACTGATTGACTTGAATTATTTTATTGATAAATGGCTTACTGGAATGAAGAAAGATGGAATAAAACCATCAATATTCCCAACTGATGATGATACAGCAGTTGTAAATATTGATGTATTTCTTAATGATTTGAAAGCTGAACTTGAAAATTATTGAATGAAAACTTTCAAGGGTCGAAGCTCTAGCTGCTATGGCAGCTTTACTTATTGAAGTAACGGGGCAGGTTACTTGAAGAAGGATTATCAATAAAACAAAGCGTATATGAATAATAATGACTTAGAATAGAAAGGACTTTTTTATTTGGAAGTAAAAATCGGGGTATTAACAATGTATTTTCCTGATGCTAGTTCAAGTGATTTTTTTATTAATGAAGACCTACCAGAATTTTTCGGATTTGAAACTAGCCAAGAAGCAGCGAAGTACGTTAGGAAAAAATTAAAAGACAAAATGGAGTCGTCTATAAAGAAGTTAAAAATTGAATATGAAACAAACGGGATTTTTATAGCTTCAAAAAAAGGTGAAGTGATAGTTGAAGCAGCGATTTTGATTAATGAATTGATTGATATTGAAATCAGTAATACAGATATAATCGAGGTAATCGAGTTAGTAAGGAATTTTAAAAGACCGAAAAAACAAAAATGGGCTGTTGGTGATATATTTTATGTTCCATTAAGCAATGGTTCTTTTAGTTTTGGACAAATAATCAAGGATAACGATGGTTTTCCAACTTGTTGTTTATTTAATATGAATTCAAATGAAATCAAAGACATTAATTCAATAATTAGTACGAATATAGTTTCAGTTTTGCCTATATCTCCTAATTCTTTAGATAATAACAACTGGAAGATAATCGGAAGCACAGAAGTTCGTGTAAACGTGGAAGAAGTAGTTAAAGGGCAACCGAAGAAATATAAACGTCGTATAACACAGAGTACCTTTCCTGACGAATCATTAAGAAACCTATCAGAAGCTATTATTGGAATCAGACCCTGGAATGAAAATGTAGACGAAGAATATTACGACAAAATGTTATTACCAGATTTAACGAAACCAAAAAGCCTTTTATATCTAACAAGAGATGAGAAAATAAATCGATTTAAAAAAATGGGATACGATTTAAATGAACTTGAAAATGCTTTTAATAAAACACCAGAATTTTATTAATATCCATAATTTGTTATTCAACTAATGGGTGCCAGAGTTAAAGACGGGCGGAGGGTATCCCTTTTCTTATTGCAGTAACGGGGAAGTTTAGTGCAAGAAGGATTAAGTGTTTACATAACAAATTATGAATAAGGGAGTTAATAGATTCAAAGGGAAATTAAATAATGGAGGAACAGAATGACTATAATCAACGGATACACTTGCAGTTGTTGCGGCAAATATCACGAAGAACTGCCCACAAGTTACGGAAACACAGCTCCCGTCTATTACTATGATGCTGCACCTAAAGAGCGAGAGGATAGGTTTGAGCTAGATGACGATTTATGCATTATGGATAACGAACATTTCTTTATTCGTGGATGTATTGAGATTCCTATAATTGGGACCGAAGAACATCTAATATGGGGTGTATGGGTTTCATTAAGTGAAGCAAATTTTAACAAAATAAAAGAACACTGGGATAAACAAGAAGTATTGGAACCAATGTTTGGATGGCTATCTACTGATTTACCTTGTTATCCTGACACAGTAAACTTAAAAACATTGGTCCATCCTCGACCAGATGGCATTCGACCTTTCATTGAACTCGAACCAACCGAACATCCTTTAGCGGTGGAATTCAGAGATGGAGTAACCATAGAACGGGTACAAGAGATAGCTGTACAGCTTTGTGTTAATAACGATAACTAAGAAAAAGAGCATTGAATCGACATCAATGCTCTTTTTATTGGAAAGATTAAGATAGTCGACATATAGAAAAGGGCACTTTGTGAAGAAATGTACTTACACTAACGGGTGCCATTCTTTAATAAGGAAGGATCGCTTAGGCGTTGTTATTGCAATTGAAAACGAGCCTAAAAGGGGTGTTATAAATGAAGTGTTTTTCTGGTGGCTATTATGTTGTCTCCCCTTTAGACCGAGCTGATAATATGGACAAGTATTTACTACCGGAAAAAATCATCTCGGCAAGCGAATGTTTGTGATTTTCATCCTGATATTGATGTTTTATGGAGAGATTCATTCTTCACGAAGGTGAAATGCACTTTTGGTAAATTGATATTCTATTAAAGACAATAATAATAACTTATTGGATAAATAATAGTATTAAATCTGGTCCCATACATAAAAAACGGCTGCATCCTTATTGTTACTCGCACTCATTAGCCGTGCCAAAAACATCTCCTGTATAAAGAAAAAAAGCTCCCTTCGTTTGAAGGAAGCTTATTATTTCATGCAATACTCGCATATTAATTTAAATCTAGGGTAAAACGCGCTGCCTTTTCCCTACCATTTGTCTCCCAAACTTTGTGTCTGAAGTTCGTTGGTTATTTCTAAATTATCTTAGTACTGGTGCTTTTCGGTGGTGGGTACCTTCCTGGTAAGAATAAGCGATTTTAATTAAAGTAGGTTCTGCAAATTCTCTTCCAAGAAGCTCCATACCGATTGGAAGGCCACTATCACTGAAACCTACCGGAACGGAAAGGGCCGGGAAACCGGAGAACGGGCTTAACATTGGTGCACTTCCAGACCCCTGATTTGTTCCTACCACAGCTGGCAAAGCATTTAAAGTCGGATAGACAAGCGCATCCAATTCATTTTCATTTAAGGTTGCATTAAGGCTTTCTTTTGTCAGCTTCGGACGATTCGTAATGATATCCTGGTATACAGGATCATTTTCTAAGGATTCCTTGCTATTTCTTGCTTTCAAGCTGTTTTCAATGCTAGGATCGTACTTTCCGCTAGCAATAATTTCTGTAAGGGATTTGACAGGTGAATTTGATCCCAAGGAAGCTAAATAATCGTTGAGGTGGAATTTAAATTCAAACGAACTAAGGCTTGGATAGGAGAGAATTTTATTGAGATTCGGAACAGTCACCTCAACTACATCGGCTCCCAACTCCTCCATATCCTGTATGGCCTGATCCATTGCTTTATTAATTTGCGGGTCATTTCCAAACAAGGCTCGAACGACTCCTATACGTGCATTCTTAAGTCCATTTTTCTTAAGGTAATGTGTATAGGTTTTAGGAATGTACCCTTTACTTGCAGCGGTAACAGGGTCGGCTGGATCATAGCCAGCAATCGCATCGAGGACTATAGCCGCATCTTCGACGGTCCGTGCAATTGGCCCACCCGTGTCTTGGGTAAGGGCAAGAGGAATAATGCCATCACGGCTGGCCAGTCCCATTGTTGGCCGTATTCCAACTAGATTGTTAAAAGAAGCAGGAACACGGATTGAACCACCGGTATCTGTACCCAATCCAACAGTAGCAAAGTTTGAAGCAACCGCTGCTGCGGTACCACCGCTAGAACCGCCAGGATACCTTGTTAGATCATACGGATTATAGGTTTGTCCACCAAGTGAACTAATGGTCAAGTATCCAAAGGCAAATTCATGAAGATTAGCTTTCCCTAAAATAATAGCCCCTTCTTCTCTTAATCTCTTCGTTTGATAGGCATCGTCCGGTGGAACCGATCCTTCAAGCGACAGCGATCCGGCTGTAGTGGGCATATCATATGTATCATAATTGTCTTTTAAAATAACAGGTATACCATGCAATTCCCCGCGGACTTTGCCCGCTTTCCTTTCCTTGTCAAGCTGCTGGGCTTCTTCAAGGACGTCTTCGTCAATTGTGATGATAGAATTAATGCTGTCATCGTATTGCTCGATTCGGTCCAGATAAAATTTAACCAGTTCCTCAGAGGTTAAATCCCCCTTTTGCATTGCTTGCTGCAGTTCAAATATTGTAGCTTCTTCAATCTGCTCCGTAAAACTTCCTTTTTTAACAGAATCTGATGCATTTTGTGCTGCAACTGCCGAAGTAGAATATAAGCTTCCCGCCAATACTAAGCTTATCGCGAAAGCAATCGGCTTACGATACCACTTTCCCATGTTGTGATCCTCCTTTGTAAAATTATGACACTATGAATATATCAATAATTATCCATAGTGTCGCAATACATGGGAGGTTTTCTTACACAGAAAATAAGAGATTTACCTGTAACATGATTAAATAGATTACAAACAATATTCATTTACGTACCCTCAAAAAACATAGTAGCATCATCTGATGGCAAAACTTTCATCTCTACTGTGCATAATAAGGAACTATATAACCCCAATAAGTCGTAGACATGCCCATTTATACAACATTTTTAAGAGGTTATTAAAGCAACATAATAAATGGAATGGAGAAGAATGATAAAAGCCCTACATAAAAGGGCTTTTATGCATTTAAAGAAACGTAGGAAGGGAGTCGAAGAAGACCAGCCTTCGTTATATTTCTGTACTTAACATAGCATGAAACTGGTTCAATGAAGACAAACTTAGCATTCTGGTCTCTTTTATCCATCCTGTAGACTCTATTTTTTTCTTCTTTTGGAACCCCAAGTTCCATGATTCCTGCATACCTACCATCCTCATAAGATAGCAGCCAGCCGAAGTCTCCTTTCCGGTACCCGTTTACAAACACATTTGTATATTGATAATTAATCACCTTAAGCCAGGAGTATGACCGTTTACCAATTTCATATGTGCTTTCCTTCTTTTTCAAAACAATCCCTTCAAGGTTTTGCTCCTTAATGAGTTCAAAGAGGGCAATACCGCTGCCTTCAAGCACATTACTTTAGATAGAATGGAGGTATTAACTGGTATGACCTCATCGAGGATTTCTTTCCGTTCATAAAGTGGCAGGTGGGTTACCTTCTCGCCGTTATGGTACTGCACGTCAAAAGCTACGAATGATACTAGCTCATGCTTTGCTAGGTGTTTCACCTTTTCCGAATTAAACACTGAAAACCGACTCATGACGGCTTCAAAATCTGGTCTCCCTGATGAATCTGTAATGACAACCTCGCCATCAAGTACTGTTCCTTTTGGTATATCCAGGTTCAAAAGTTCAGGAAAACGGGTGGTAATATCGGTATGATGGCGTGTATAAAGCTTTTTCTCTTCTATATAAGAATAGATGAGTCTGAACCCATCCATTTTCAGTTCTGATACATAATCGTCATGATTAAATGGTTCATCTGTTTTATGGAGTAACATTGGGTTGATAAACATAAAATTACCTCTTTCCAATGATACTATGAAAATGGTTTACAGAAATTAGGTGGTTGTTGGAAGGTATTTATAATACGAACGGGTAACGTTTGTTAGGGATGAGATTGTAGCGGTAATCTTTTTGCTTGTTCAACTAACGGGCAGGTTAATTGAAGAAGGTATTTCGGTTGGCTTTATAGAAATAGATTATAAAACAAAATAACTACATAAATAGTCGGGGTGAAAGTTGTGGACTCACTAATTTCAGGACAACTTATTGAAATTGAGTGGATGGATGGAACTAAAGGAAAATATACTTTCTTATATCAACAAAGTACATTTTTTTATGTTAAAGATGGAGATAAAGTAGTTTTTATTCCATTATTTAATGTGAAGAAAATTTCTAATTAAATATTTGTCCCTGCGTTTAAGAGTTGGACCGCTACGGCGGTCCATTTTTTAGTTCTGCCAACGGAGAAGTTAAGTGAAAAGAATGAATCGATTGCTATTTTATAGAAGTTAAAGTATAAGGGGGAGAAAAAACAATGATTAAATTAGTTTTAATGAATTCCGATGAATATCAAAAATATATTTCTTCAGCGATTAAATCATATGCGAAGAAAAAGTTTTAGCAGGAAATTGGAATCAGGAAGAATCAATAAGTAAAGCGGAAGAGGAATATAAAAGGCTTTTGCCAAATGGTGAGAAGACTGAGAGTAATTTCTTATACACTATTCTAGATGAAGCCAAGACCATTGGAGTTATATTGCTAGCACAGTTATCTGAAAATAGAGGATATATTTATGATATTAATATATTGGAAGAATACCAAGGATTTGGATATGGCAAGGAAGCAATGAAACAAATAGAGAATGTTGGGAAGAAACTTGGAATGAAAAAAATAGGTCTACACGTATTTGGTCATAACAAAGTTGCAAGAGGATTATATGATAAATTAGGTTATCAAACTACAAATGTACTGATGGAAAAAGAAATATAATACAATCTATTGCTCAAAAAACAGGTGCAAGACTTCAAGAACAGGGATTGCAGTGGTGATCCCTTCGCTTATTCAGCTAACGATGCATTACTTGTGCGAAATGTTTCTGACTTAAATTGGGATTGGTCACAATACTCAGGTAAAGGTCAGACAGTTCCTGTCGGAACTGAAGGATTATATCGAAGGATCAAAAGATGGGGTAACGCCCTGAAGGGTTCTCTCTTAGTCGAATAGCACTGGATTTAGTAAGAATGATAGTGTTATAAGCTCGGCGAAAAGGCGTGAGAAATTACCGTACCAGTTCGGCTGACGAAAGCCTACTCGATGGAGTGGTGTAATTCATGGCGCTTGAGTTGTTTGAATATGGTGAGAATGCGAATAAACCTAAAAGTAATGGTTAAGCTGACAAACTACTGAATGTACGGGTCTAAAACTGCGATACATAGAAATGTGTATATCACCAAATTGTGAGGTTAGATGTGGGTGAGTAAAAATAACTAATATGAAAATCCATGATACGTTGCGGGCGTATGAATGCTAACAGGCTTAAAGGAAGCACCTAAGTTCATTCTATAATAGATATAATTCAACGTTGTAAACTGGTAACGTGGAGGACTTACTTCTTATGAAACGTTGGCAAGGAAAACAATAATGATAATAGTTATTGTATAACTTGCCTTAATATCAGTGAAAGTGGTGGCATAGTACCAATGAAATGTTTAACCCACATGGAGGGATAACCACTAGACTAATATAGATTTATTCAACCAAGTAAGGCAGTTCTTTATCGATTAATAAGGTTCTTGTGAGACTAAAAGAGGTTTAACTCCGAAAGGAGTCACCAACTTATTGAAACGGAAGAAACTGAGACACAGTGAATATTATAGTATGCAAGATTGTTTTGACAAACTATATTTTCAAAGTGTCAGTGGTCATCGCTTCTATGACTTAACAGATTTAATGAGTTCTAAAGATAATATACGACTTGCCTACCGAAACATAAAAAGAAACACAGGTAGCAAAACTGCTGGAACAGATAAATTAACAATCAAAGATATTCAGCATCTAACAGTGGAAGATGTAATAGCAAGGGTTCAAACCATGTTCAAATGGTACAGACCACAATCAGTTAGGCGTGTTCTCATTCCTAAAGGATACGGTAAAACAGGACCTTTAGGTATTCCAACGATTTGGGATAGAATCTTTCAATAATGCATACTTCAAATATTAGAGCCTATTTGTGAAGCAAAATTCCATAAACATAGTTATGGATTTAGACCGAACCGCAGCACTCATCATGCCAAAGCTAGGCTGGAATTTCTTATTAATCAATCTGGACTCTACCATTGTGTCGATGTAGATATCAAAGGCTTCTTTGATAACGTGAATCATAGTAAGCTTTTAAAACAAATGTGGTCATTGGGCATAAGGGATAAATTACTTCTTTCTATTATATCTAGACTATTAAAAGCAGAGATTGAAGGAGAAGGTATTCCAACAAAAGGTACTCCGCAAGGGGGTATTCTATCACCTTTATTATCCAACATTGTCTTAAACGAATTGGACTGGTGGATTAGCGACCAGTGGGAAACGTTTGAAAGCAGATATACCTACTCCACCAATGGCAGTAAGTATCAGCATTTGAAGAAGACAGCTTTGAAAGAGTGCTTTATCGTCCGCTATGCGGACGATTTTAAAATTATGTGCAGAACAAGGTCACAGGCGATAAGAATGAATTACGCAGTGAGAGATTTCTTGAAAAATAGAATACACCTGGAAACAAGCGAAGAGAAATCAAAAATCATCAACCTAAAGAAAAACTCTTCCGAGTTTCTTGGCTTTTCAATAAAAGCTGTTAGAAAAGGAAAAACAAGATTTGGCTATGTGGCAAGGTCCGATATGTCGAAGAAGGCTAAACTAAACGCCTTCCAAAAGATTAAGGAAGCTATAAAAGTAATCAAGAAAAAGCCTTGCATTCAGGCAGTCTGGAATTTCAATACTGTCGTCATGGGAATCCAAAACTATTACTCAGTCGCTACAAACATCACTATCAATCTGAATGAGTTAAACGCTCATCTACGCAAAACGTTATATAATCAATTAAGGAACATTAGAACCGAGGCAAGTTTCCATGAGATGACTAAAACCTTACAGAAAAGATACAAGGGATATAAGACAAAACTGTTTATGATACAAAAAATGGTTTTTGTCCCCATCCATGCACAACGATGGAAAAAGACACTTGGGTTCTCGCAAGTGATATGTAACTTTACTGCCGAAGGTAGAGCAAAGATTCATAATAGCTTAAAGACTATCGACAAAAGCATGCTTTCTTACATCATGAGAAACTACATTCCAAATCGAACTATTGAATACAATGACAACAGAATCAGTAAGTTTATTGCCCAATATGGAAAATGTGCCATATTAGTAGAAGAGTTAGGAATTAATGAATGGCATTGTCATCATATAAGTCCTTATTACCTGTCGAAAGATGATAGTTATTCAAACCTGATTATTGTTCATAAAGCAATTCATCAATTAATTCATCTTAAAGATAAAGGTAAAATTGAAACTCTTTTACAATCTTTAAAGCTTACAAGTAAACAGAAAGAAAAAGTAAATAAGTTACGATTAAAATGTCTAAATGAAATAATTTAATTTTGGAAAAACAGCACTCGTCTGCTTAATACATAGAACGAATAAATTGGATTAGTTGGAACGCCGTATGAGGTGAAAGTCTCACGTACGGTGTGAACAGGGGGAAAAGGGAGCGATAATGTCAAACCCTTACCTATCTGTATAAATAAGTGGTATGTAAAAAAAGTAATGATTGCAATTATGAACCTAAAAACAGTATAAAGAGGAAAACAGCCAAACCAATCAAGCAGAACAAAATAGTGCAAAACAACAAAACGCTAGTGATACAGTAGAAGAGACTGATAATAATTCTTCATCCACAATGTTAGTAATAATAGCTGTTACTTTGGTTGTTATCTTTGGAATTGTACTACTATTGTTCACAGGAAAGAAAAAAAGATAATCACTATATCATTTGTTGAAGGGAAGATTTTATTAATGAAAAAGTTTATGATCTCATTCTCAGTCATGTTTGTAGCATTTTCACTTTTTACAGGAATTGCAAGTGCACATGTAACGGTACTACCGAAGGAAATAACACAAGGAAGTTATGAAATGTTTACCGTAAGGGTGCCATCCGAGAATGAAACAGTACCCACTACACAGGTTAAAGTTGAATTTCCATCAGGAGTTAATATTAGCCGATTTGAACCAAAGCCAGGTTGGAAATATGAAATAGAAAAAGATTCTTCAGGAAAAATTACAACTGTAACTTGGACAGCAGAAAATGAAGGATTATCACCAACAGAGTTCGGACTTTTTAATATGCAAGGAAAAGTAGCGGACGACGCAACTGAAATTGTTTTCAAGGCATACCAAACCTATCAGGACGGAAGTGTTGTTGAGTGGATTGGGGCACCAGATTCAGAAAAGCCAGCGTCAGTCACTACTGTAGATCCAAAACCCGCTGATGGCTCAGATGATCACCATGGAACTACTGAATCAAAACAAGCACCAAAAACAGAACAAGCTACTGAAGAAGCAGTAAAAGAAACCACAAGTTCATCGAATGCTCCACTGTATGTTTCTATTGCTGCTTTAATTGCAGGGTTGTTATCTTTAGTTATTTCTCTTAAAAAACGGAGATAATTTTATTGAAGGACAAGAGTAAAGTGACTCTTGTCCTTTTCTATTCTATTAAATGGGTAAGTGTAACTAAATGGGTTCAGCCGAATTAATGTGCATTCATTTCTTCTGCGATTTCTTTCCCACTTAAATTAGAAGGATAATAAGTTGGCCAATTCTCTAATTCATTTAAAAGAGTGTCATGCTCTTCATCCCCAAAATAAATATGGTAATGTTCGGATTTTGTTGGATAAATAATATGATCACTGAATTGAACATGTTTTGGCACCCCATTTACTTCTCCAACTAAATCAAAAAGATAACGAACTCCTCTATTTCCAGATTCATAAGTTAAAATTTCGTATCCATGATACTTATATTCTCCTGTTTTTCCTTCTCCATTTTTATAAAAAGTGATAGTATTATCTTTTATAACGATTCGTTCAATGTCAGTTTCATATCCGACTTTATAATATTCTTTGTACTCTTGAAAGGTTTTATCTTTGATTGTTTCGACTTTTTCATGTAAGACCTCATCTAAACTTCCATCTAATAAAGAAGGATAGACTGATTGCCAATCGCCTTCCCAATCTGATAATTCTCTATCTTCAACTTCGTCATCTTGGAATATCCCTGAATATATCTCTTGCTTTTTTTCATCATCGTGACTATGTACATGGCTATGATTATGGGAATGCGCGGTACTTTCAGTAGATTCGGAATCAGAAGAAGTATTTTTAACAGGTGTATCTACCTTTTCTTGGCACCCTGCCAACATTGTACCTAATAAGGAAAACGCAACTATTGATTTTATAAGGTCTTTTTTCATAAATAAAAACTCTCCTTTTCCTTTTTGAATAAAATAATAACGATTACGACTTATGTTTTTTTTTTTTTGCAAATAAGAAATACCAGCTGACAAATTCTATCAGTTTATTGTTTTAATAATACAAGAATCCAGAAATGAATTAGCACAGAATATACGTGGATATTACTAGCCAATGAATTCATAAGTATGTAAAAGACTTGGATAGAAAAAAAGATTTAAAGAACTGTCCTCATATTTATCACCTTTCGTAAATTATTTAAAAAGGAGCCTTATATTTGATGTAAATCGTAATGGTTCCTTTTTATACTTTTATGAATATACTATGCTTTAAATTTTCTGTCAACATAAAACGTAATCATTATGATTTGTATTTTAAAAAAAGATTGTGAAGTATTGTACTTAAAGTAACGAAGCAGGTTACTTGAAGAAGGATTTAAAGATTTTTTACCGAATTAAAAAGAAAAAAATGGAATACAGGTGAAAATTATGAGTGAGATAATTAACTATTACAATCAATTTGATGAGTGGGGAAGACTTGAACGTGAACCGATTGAATTCCAAGTAAATTGGCATTATATAAAGAAATATATGCCCCAAACAGGGTCCATCCTTGATAATGGGGCTGGACCAGGAAAATATTCAATGGAACTTGCTAAAGATGGTTATAAGGTGACACTGACCGATTTAACACCAAGATTAGTTGAGATTGGTAGAGATAAAGCAAAAGAACTTGATTTAGAAGGACAATTTGAAGGTTTTTATGCAGCTGATGCCAGAGAACTTAATATGATAAAAGATGAACAGTTTGACTCATCATTAATGCTTGGTCCTATGTACCATTTACAGCAAGAAAATGACCGTATTATGGCAGTAAAAGAATTAAGAAGAGTTACAAAAAAGGGAGGTTTGGTTTTTGTTGCTTTTATGCCTAGAATAAGACACATACTGACATCTCTCTTATTTCCTGAGAATTGGAGACCCAACGATAACTTAGACACCATAATTCAGTTCTCTCAAACGGGATGCTTTAACCACGCAGATGAGGGACGTTTTACAGGTGCGTATTATTTTAATATTGAGGACATTAATCCTTTTATGGAATCTCAAGGATTTGAAACATTAGACTTAATAGGGTCCAATCCAGGTGCTATCTTAAACAATGATAATTGGAATTATTGGGGAAGAAAAGGTGAACAGGAAGTAAAAAAAATCATTATTTTAATAAAAGAAAAAGCAACAGACCCATATATTCTGGGGATTTCAAGCCACTTGCTTTACATTGGTAGGAAAAAGTAACGTTAGTATCATTTCTTATTGCTCAAGATGATGATCGCTGCGGCGGTCATTTTTTTGTTATTGAACTAAAGGGCAGGTCAGTTGAATAAGAAACACTAAAAATATGGTAAAATTTTAAAAAAACTTAGATATGCGATTTATAGGGGGGAGTATATATGGAAATAGAAATTCATAGTGATTTCGCCAATGCAAATCTCGATGAAATGAAGGAAGTTTATGCTTCTGTTGGGTGGACTAAACATACAAACGAGATAATTAGCCAAGTATTCGAAGCAAGTAATGTCGTTGCTTTAGTTAAGGTCAATGGAAGAATTATTGGGATTGGTAGAGGGATTACAGATGGCGTTTTTAATGCAGCAATTTATGATATAGTGGTTCATCGAGATTTCCAAAGGCAAGGAATAGCTAAAAAAATTATGGAGTTTTTCCTTGATAAGCTAAGTAATGTTTCTTGTATACATTTAATATCAACAACTGGTAATGAAGGATTTTATCGAAAACTTGGATTGAAAAAGCTGAAAACTGGAATGGCAAGGTATTTAAATCCAAGTCTAAGTGCTGAGTATTTAGAGTAATTTTTCTTGTTCAACTTACGGGTAGCTTTAGGTGAATAAGATTATTTTTAGGACCTTAATGGGTCCTTTTTATTGTTGTATACATACGGAACATTTGTTCGTATATGATAGTAGTATTAAAACGAAGGAGTGATTCGATATGGCAATACGTGATCGCGGTAAAATTAAGTGGCAAGGGGCTTTCTTTATGCCGGAGCAAGTAAAAATGCAGCGTGACTTATGGCACTTTATGAAGCAGGAAGCTAAACCGATTTTAGACGAGTATCAGATGGAGGAGTTCGACCTGCGCATTAAGTACGCTCAGGAGTATAAACACGCGGTAAGGGTAACTGTCTGGTCTGATGGCTTTACAACGGAATATACCGGGCGTATACATCGCGTTGATCCTATTACGCATGAGCTACACCTAGAGGTAGAGCCTGGCGAATATGAGCGCATTGTATTCGAAGATGTGACCGCGGTGAAGGTTGTAAATTAAATGGGGCAGTTTAGTTCAAGAAGGATTCCACACTAATCACCCAGAATAGAAAGGTTTTGTTTCTGTTTAGGAGGAATAGAATATAGAATCCTTACCTCCTTATTACCTTGCCTTGAGGATTTAAAATACCATTTAGTATAAACGATTAGCATTAAAAACATCCTAAATTAAATAGAATTATAAAATATGAGTATTGATTATGTGAGTATAAATCCAACCAAACATAGACCACCAAAATTTATTATTATTTTAAAATGTTTAGACAGTTAACCGTAAAAAGACAATATTGTACTTGTTCAACGGAAATTTCTTGTTGTAAATGAGTTGATAATATTGGGGAGTGGAATGAATGGGGATAAGAAAAGCGAAAGTTGACGATTGGAAGCAAATTTCTTTGTTATTAAACCAGTTGGACTATCCAGATACTAAACCTTTTATAAAGGAAAAAGTTGAAATACTTCTAATGGATCCGAATGAGGTGTTATTAGTGTTTGAAGAAGATCAGAGTGTTATAGCTTTAATTTCGGTTCATTTTATACCTCAATTAGCTGTAAAAGGAGATTTCGCAAGGATAAGTTACTTTGCAGTTGATAAAAACATTAGAAGTAAGGGGATAGGGCGTAAGATTGAAGAATATTGTACTGGTTTAGCTATAAAAAGAAATTGCGATAGAATCGAAGTGCATTGCCATTCAAGAAGAAAAGATGCACATTGGTTTTATATGCGGCAAGGGTTTACGGAATCCCCAAAATATTTTATTAAAATGTTACCTCAATCTGACTAATATCCGTATGCTTGTTCAACTAACGGAGGCAAGATGTAAGACAAGAGCTGTCATTGAGGCAGCTTTTTCTTATTAAGCTAACGAAGCAGGTTAGTGCAAGAAAGCATTTTAGCTTAATAGAAAAATGTTACAATTTAGATAAAATGTGATTCCAAATGAGTCCTTTGATAAAGGAGGAAGAAATTGAAAAAACATATAATTATTGGATTTTTATTATGTATAGTTTTTTTAGGCGGATGTTCAAAAGAACAAAAATATGAAGAGTTTTTTCAACAAAAAATGACTGAAATGCACACTGACGAAAAAAATTACTCGTATTCGCTTATCCATACAGAGTTGAATGCCGTTCACGAAGACGATGCGATTGCGGTGTTCAAAGAGCATAATAATCAAGGTGAACAGATATTTATAGCTTACTTTGCGAAAGAAAATAATCAATGGGAATGGAAGCAAACAAGAGGAGCAGAATTGGATTCCCCTGTTAAATGGTCTTCAATGAATCAAGCACCTTTTATTTATTCTGGTTCAATCAGTGACAATTCAATCGTTGAAGTATTCGCTGGCGATGAACCAGCAACAATTATTAATGTTGATGGTGACAATAGGTTTTGGTATGTAATTAGCCCAATTAAGGATGTAGAAGTTATGACGGTTGAAAAAGATGGGACAAAGGAAATTATTGAAGAAATTAACCGAGAAGAAATATAGAGTAAATAAGTTTGTGAAAATTTTAAAAAACGAGGGCAATAGATAAAGATGGAGGTCGCTGCGGCGATCTTCTTTGTTGTACTAACGAAGCAGTTTATTGAAATAAAGGAAAAAAGTTAATGTGAATAGAATAATGTAGGATAATCAAAATGAGGTGTGAGTATTAAATATGATAAATGATTTATGTGAAGCCTGTAAAAGAAACGAGATTAATGTTGTAGAAAAGTCGGATGATCCTAATCAGCCTTATAAATTATGCAATCAATGTCACGAACGGCTATTAAAATATTCATTACGACCTATTGAATGGTACAATCTAGCAGTTCTTCACTCTCCAAAAAAATTTTTATTGCACGATGATTTATATGAAGAAGACGGAGAGGCTTGTCAACCAGAAGAAGATGTATTTGTAACTAAAAAAGATAAAGCACCAACATTACGAGCCGTTCGAAATGATTTGGAGTCTTTATTAGATTTTTCAATAACCAGATGGTTTCTTGAGGACGATGTAATAAATGCCCTTAAAAAGCACGATACCCAAAAGACCTTGAGTTCTGTAAAATCTAGGTTTTATGAAACGGAAAATTACGAAGTAAAATCACGAATGTTGGAAATTGTAGCTGATGTTTTGGGTACTTCTGCTTCCGGATGGGTAAGGGAACTTTGGGAGAATTATGACGCAGAATTTCTTTACCCAATTTCTTGGGCAACAGCCAGTAGTTTGCCAGCCGAAGAGGGATTAAATAATATATTTGAGAAATTAAAATTGGTAAGTGAAAAAGAATTGCCAATAGCGGCTTTTACCTGCCTATACCGTTTCCGTTCGAGCAATATACTTGATTGGATTGAGTCAACTTGCACGATTTTTAACGATAATTGGGGAAGGCTGGCATCCGTATGCTTTCCAACCTGGGAAAGAATGAAATCTTGGCTAAACAAAGGAAGACCTTTAAGTTTAATAGCACTGGATACAATGACGGACTGTGTTAAAGGTTATGGTGACATTTATGTTGAGCAATTTTCTCCTAAGATACTCGGAACGGAAATAAGTGAGGTTGACCAAGTATTAAATGAATATTTTCAAATAGATGGTGTTCCTCGTGTCAAAATGAAACTTTCTAGAATAATGGAGAACGAAAAAGAAATATTTGAATAAAATCGTAAACAAGGTAATTTGTGAAAAAGTGTACTTAAAGTAACGGGAGCGTTAGAAAAAAATATAAAAGGTGAGCTAATAGTGAATATACAAGTCAAACTTAAAGATATAATTGAGGAAATGGAAATACAGTTTGAAGAATCACGATCATTGCTGAATATTAAAACGGGGGAAATAGTGTTAGTGGCATCGGAGGACTTAAGAGCTGTGGAAGACGAAAAACCATTTGAACATTTACCTGAATGGGAACAAGAAAATAGAATCATTGCTATCGATGTGGTTGAAAACTTTGAAAATTATATAGAGTTGCCAACTAAATATGAAGTGAATGAATATGGAATAATGGAAAACTTTTGCTTAACAGTCAGTGATCAGTGGAAGCAGGAATCCTTATTAAGGGCAATTAGGGGTAAGGGTGCCTTTAGAAGGTTTAAGGACAAATTAATTGATTTTGAAATGGAAGAACAATGGTATTCATACCGTGACGATTGTTTTAAACAAATTGTGATTGAATGGTGTAAGGAAAATAAAATAAACTATATTGAATAGGTATGACAGGGGTGATTACTGAACAAAGGTAATCACCTTTTCTTTTTAAACTAAAGGGGCAGTTTAGTTCAACAAGGAGAAAGAGGACTAGACAACCTCTTTATAGAAGTAGTGTTTCTCAGCAAGTAAATAGTGGAGGGGATTAAATGAAGGTTGAGAAAATATATGGTGATCTACCAATATTAGAAACAGAACGTCTTATTCTTAGAAAAGTCACTTTAGAAGATATTGAAGATATGCATCTATACGGTTCAGATGAAGAAGTATCTAAGTATGTAACTTGGAATACTCACGAAACAATATCTGATACAAAAGATTTTGTTGAATTTGTATTGAACAAATATGAAAACAAGCAGGTTTCACCGTGGGGAATTGAATACAAGGAAAATGGAAAATTTATCGGTACTATCGATTTTGTTTGGTGGCACCCAAATCATAAAACTGCTGAAATCGGATATGTTATTTCTAAAGACTATTGGGGAAAAGGTTTAACTACTGAAGTAGCAAAGGAAATAATAAAATTCGGTTTTGAAGAAATGGAATTAGTTCGTATTCAAGCAAGGTGTGATGTAGAAAATATCGGTTCAGCACGAGTAATGGAAAAAGCAGGAATGTCTTTTGAAGGGATAATTAGAAAGTGTATATATGTGAAAGGAAAACATCGAGATGTAAAAATGTACTCTATTTTAAAAGAAGAGTTTTGATCATTTAAATGAAATTCGAACTTGATGATAAAATTTCTTTTTCAACTAACGGGGGCGATGCTTAAAGAAGGCATCGCCTTTTTCTTATTCAACAAATGGGAAGGTTTGTTCAATAAGATTCATAACAGAAATATGCATTTGCTGTAATTAGACATATTAAATGTTCCAATAAAATATGGTTTTACAAAAAGATCGAGGATTAATGCTCATTAGTAGTATATTAAGAATTAAAATTCTATGATTGAGGTGATATAAATGGGTTTAGGCTATACGGGCTATGGTAGATATAAAGAAGTAATTGATGGATGTTTAGTATATGAGTATTCAGGTGAGAACTGGAATGCACCATATAATAAAGGTGATTGCCTTCTGTATGATGGATTGATTTCTATTGAGAAGAATGGGCTTGAAGAAGGAAGTTATGTTAATGCAATTAAAGATGGAAGAATAAAGATAATAAAAGAATGTAAAAATGCCTTTTATCGCTCTAAAGATATTAAATTTGATCATTTGGCTCTACGTATTATAATTCATATATTTAATGATTACAAGGAAAGTGGAGAGATACCTCAAAAGGTTTCATTTATACAATAAAGAACACTTTTAATTTGAAATTTTCGTATTATATATCAAAGATTGTGAAAAGTTGTACTTAAAGTAATGGGTAGCTTTAGTTGAAGAAAGCCACTGATTTTTATCAGCGGCTTTTTTGTTTGTTTAATGAAAGACTTCTTACGATTAACTATTTATTCAATCACGGCGGAATTCTAGTTACTTAATTCCATTAATACTTCGTGGACAATGTGCTGTTTAAAATCTTTTGGCTTATCCAATAGTATCCCTCTTCTTGACGCAGCTGCAATTATAAGTCCTAATTCATAATACATATTTTTAGAAACTAAACCTTTTGAAATCATTTTTTGCACTTCATAATAAAATTGAATCAAAAAATCACTTGGTAATTTTTCATACAAAGACATTTCCGAAACACCTACTATTCCTACCTTATTAATGGGAATTGTATCAATTAAAACCGAAATTGAAAAGAGTTTTTTCTCCAGATTCACAAATTTTTCATTTAATTACAGACAGGTTTGACAATACAGCTTTAATCTTGTTGAACTAAAGGTGCAGTTTAGTTGAATAAGTAATGGGAATAATACTCCTAAAAATGTTTAGGTGATAGAAATATGACTACTTTCTTACTTATATCCTGTGTGCCAATTTGTGGTGCTGTTTATGTAAATTCAAACGACGAGTCGGGTTTTGATTTTGATACCAATAAAAAAATGCCCTCCCTTCTAAATCACAAAAATCAAATTTCTTAAATTACACAAAAAAAACAGTTTTTTTATTTCACAAAAGTATGTTCTCCTTAAAAATCAGTCTTTGGTAAGATTCTTGGGATCATATGATCAAGGGATTTTGGTTATGCTGACAGATAAAATGTAGAAGATATTGTGGAGTTTCCTTATTTGAGCTTTAGGTAGTTTCACTACATTTGATAATATTTGGAATAATTATTATGAGTTTGTTTTCTTTATCGTTCGTTCTCAATATGTTATAGTGACTATGGAAGGAGGAAAATAGAATGGCAAGAAGTAAAGAATTCGAAGAGAACGTAGTATTAGACAAGGCGATGAAGCTCTTTTGGGAACAAGGTTATGAGAAGACATCCATGACCGATCTGGTCGAGCATATGGGAATCCATCGCAGAAGTTTGTATGATACGTTTGGCGACAAACATACGCTGTTTTTGAAAGCTATGGATCGATTTCGCGATAAAGTCAGTGCTGAGCTTACGGGAGAAGTTAAACGCTCCAAGAATGCAGCGGAGGCTCTTCAGTTTATTTTTAGTTTCATGATATATGGTGAAGAGAACTCTCCTTCAGGCTGTTTAATGGTGAATTCGGCGGTGGAATTGGCAATGCGCGATGCTGATGTGGATTCAAAGTCCACTGAATCGTTCACACTATCAGAGCAGCTACTCAAAGATATTATTCTGTGGGGGCAAGAGGAGGGAGAATTTACTTCAGAGTATGATGCCGGGGAACTGGCGGAACATCTGCATACTGTGTGTGTTGGGTTAAGGGTAATGACAAGAACCTCCATCCCCAAAGAAAAATTACACCGTATAGCCAATTTATCGATAAAACTTTTAGATAAATAGTTCCTATAAGAGAAAGTCTGAACTGTAGTAAAGCTTTCTCCTATGAAGATATCATTGCTTATGTATTTTTTAGAATGATTGTTCTCATATATGATTCTTGCCTTGCTTAAGATCTCTCCATGAAGGGATTTTTCTTTTGTGTTTTTTAGAATGATCGTTCTCATATATGATTCTTGCCTTACTTAAAAATTTCTCAATGAAGGGATCATTTCTTTGTGCTTTTTAGAATGACCATTCCCATATAGCAAGACTTGCCTATGACCAAAACTTCACCTTAAGGAAATCATTACTTGCTAGTTTTGAAGAGTAAGACATTTTGTTGTATCAAAATAAATATTAAAAGGAGTACATAAAAATGAAAATTTCTGAACAAGTCGTATTTGTAACCGGCGCGAACCGAGGTTTTGGACGCCATTTAGCACTTGAACTTCTATCCAGAGGGGCTAAGGTTTATGCCGGTGCAAGAAATCCGGAGTCCATTGACATTCCCGGTGTAATTCCTGTGAAGCTTGATATTACCAACCCTCAAGAGGTAGCTGCAGCCGCTATGGTCGCTAAGGATCTTACGCTTTTGATCAACAATGCAGGATCGTCTACAGGTGCTTCTTTGATTGACGGTGATCTCGATAAAATACATTTGGAGTTTAATACGCATTTCTTTGGCACACTTTCCATGGTTCGAACTTTCGCACCGATTTTAGCAAATAATGGGGGAGGAACGATTCTGAATATTCTTTCCGCATTATCTTGGGTCAGTTCGGGAACTGTTGGCGCTTATACAGCTGCAAAGGCCGCAGAGTGGGCATTGACAAACGACCTACGTTTAAATCTATATCCTCAAAATGTAAGAGTAGCTGGATTACATGTAGGCTTCATGGAGACAGACATGACATCGAGCTTAGAAGTTCCCAAATCCAACCCTGAGGATATCGCAAAAATTGCTGTTGATGGATTAGAATCCGACAGCTTTGAAATTGTTGCTGATGACGTGAGCCGAAATATCCAAAGAGTTTTTGCTGGTGGTGTATCTGCGATATACCCACAACTCTCCTAATACAAATTACTAATACAGTGATTTGTCCAAGATTTCAAACAAAAGGTACACCCGTATACAACGGGTAAAATAATTTGAAGAGGAGTATACAAAAATGGATAAATTGTGGAGCAAAATGAGAATTGGAAATTTGGCATTACCTCATCGTTTAGCGATGGCACCAATGACACGTAGTAGGGCGCAAGAAGATGGTACACCAGGAGAACTAAGTTCCCTTTATTATGCTCAAAGAGCATCAATGGGATTAATTATTAGTGAAGGTACACAACCTTCTGATGATGGACAAGGTTACCTATGGTCACCTGGCATCTATACTGAAAGGCATATTGAAGGGTGGAAAAAGGTTACGGATGCTGTGCATGAAGCAGGTGGATTTATGTATATCCAATTAATGCATGTCGGTCGTATGTCGCACCCTGACAATACACCACATCATCGTCAAGCAGTTGCACCATCTGCGATCGCACCTGGAGTAGAAATGTTTACTGCTAAAGGGATGCAGGAAATACCCGTTCCCCGCGAGTTAAGTGAAGAAGATATTCAAACGACAATTGCAGACTTCCGAAAAGCAGCATCTGCAGCTATTGAAGCAGGAGCTGATGGTGTTGAAATTCATGGGGCAAATGGTTATCTAATTCATCAATTCATCGGTGAAAATTCTAATAAACGAACGGATAAATACGGCGGATCAATAGAGAATCGTGCTCGCTTTGCTATCGAAATCACGAAAGCAATCGTTGAAGAAATTGGAGCAGAAAGAACGGGCTTTCGTATCTCACCAGGGGTACCTCTTGGTGGAATTGAAGAAGGTGAACAAGGTCCTGAAGTTTATCTCCATCTTGTAAAAGAATTAGCTCAATTCAATTTGGCTTACCTTCATGTTATGCATGTAGGAAACGAAACACTGCTCCATGAAATTCGTTCAGTTTGGTCCAATCCATTATTAGTCAATCGAGCTGGTCGAGCTCTAGAAAATATTAGTGTAGATATTGATAATGGCGTTGCAGATATGGTACCAGTTGGTGTATGGTCATTAGCTAATCCGGATTTAGTAGAACGTCTCAAAAAAGGGTTTCCTTTGAATGAAGCTGACCGTACAACATTCTTTGGTGGTAACGGAAGCATGGGTTATACGGATTATCCTACGATGAAAGAATTAAAATCTCAAGAGGGGTAAGTATAGCTTATAAGGTGAAGAATGGCGTACAACTGAAAAATTGTACGCCATTCTTTGATCTAAATTAGAAATTATGGGAAACAGCTGTCTCGATAATTAATATAAGAAAAGTTTGTGCCGCATTTTTGGCTCAACCTGAAAATCAGTGCTTGACGCGTGAATTAGGTGTATTTGCAGCGGTAGATGCATTCTTGGGCATATACCCATTCAAGCACTGGTTTTTGTTTTGAGTCACTTACATTCAACGCTAGAGATTGCATTTCAATGAAATAGCACCAAAAAATTGTAAAGGAAGAGGATGAAAAAATGAGAGCTGCTCAAATGCAGAAATATACAAAAGAAGTTCAAGTGGAATTGAATGATGTTAAAATACCAGAATTTAATAGCCGGGAGGTACTCGTTAAAGTAAAAGCAGCAGGTGTTAATCCATTAGATATCCTTATTTTAAATGGAAGTATTCGAATGATTTCTGATTATGATTTACCATTAACTTTAGGAAATGAACTATCTGGAGTTATTGAGGCTGTTGGAAAAGATGTTAAGAACTTCCACTTTGGTGACCACATTTATACGAGGTTGCCAGTTAATCAAATTGGAGCTTTTGCTGAATATGCGGTCGTCAATGAAGATGCTATATCCATAATGCCTAAAAATCTATCCTTTATTGAAGCAGCCGCTGTTCCTCTCACTGCTTTGACTGCTTATCAAGCATTAAATGACGTACTCAATGCTCAGCCTAACAAAAAGCTATTTATCCCTGGAGGAACCGGCGGCTTTGGTGCTATGGCAATCCCCATCGCCAAATCAATGGGGTTATATGTTATAACAAGCGGCAGTGAAAGAGGTAGATCCCGTACACTGTCGATTGGCGCTGATAAATTCATAAATTACCATGAGGAAAACTATGCCAACATTTTATCTGATATAGATTATGTTATTGACACCTTGGGAGCAAAAGAGATAAAAGCAGAACTTGGTATTTTAAAGCCTAATGGGAAATTAGTATCATTAAAAGCCGTACCTAATTATCGCTTTGCGGTTGAAAATAATTTTCCAGTGTGGAAAAAACTATTGTTTGGTTTAGTTGGTGCTCGTGTAGATTCTTTAGCACGTAAACATAAAAATGAATATCACTTTTTATTCGTACAAGCCAATGGCAGTCAATTACAAAAAATCACTAACCTTGTTGAAAAAGAAAATATCACGCCCTCTATTGATTCAATTTATAATTTTAATGACATTAACACAGCATTAATAAAAGTTTCTACTGGACACTCACAAGGCAAAGTTATTGTAACCTTCTAATCTAAATTTTTAGTACGTGGAAGAACTCTTGTAAACTATAAGGTGCTTTCCTTTTATAGTTCCAGCTACCAATAGGGTAGCTTTTTATTTATTTCGCAAACGGGGAAGTTCAATTATGAGATGACTCACAACTGAAAAAATTATTTTATTGACCTTCTTTGGAAATAAAACAGCACTCTTGAAAGAGTGCTGGAAACCTATTATGGAAGTCCTATTTCTATTCAATCGATGAAGATTTAACTTTGCTCCTTTAACCTAGCTCTACGAAGATAGAAGCCGTATATGAAACCAGTCATAATGTTAATAATCGAGAAGCAAATAAAAACATTTCGATAAACCATTTCCAAAGATAAACCTTCTTGAATGGTTATGAGTAATCCAGAAATAGTCACTCCGAGACCCGCACCGAAAAATTGCATTAATTGGACGATTCCTATCCCCGAACCAATTTGATTGATGGGTAAGATCCTTGTTATCTCGTTCGAAATACTCGAAGAAATTGCCGTAAAGCCAACGCTAGCAAACATATAAATGAAAAGGATAAAATAGGGATTTGCAGAAGAGAACCATGCAAATAAGATTGAGGCACTTAATAACAATAACTGTCCAAAAATAATTAAGGGTGCATTCCCAAAACGGTCAATGAATCTTCCTATATATATGCCAGCAACCATGGCGATAATGGCACCTGGAAAAATCATCAGTCCTAGCTCTGCTGGTTCTTTTCCGAATACAGTTGTGAGAATAATAGGCATTAAAAACAGAAGTGAAAAGTTAATGAAAAAAGCAAAACAATTAATAAGAAGGAGCTTTGTATATTGCTTATTTCTAAGTAGGATTAGCGGAATAAACGGTTCTTCCGTCTTATTAAGATATTTCCACCATACCGCAAAAAGAACGACTGTTCCTAATAGTATCCCATACGAAAATGTAGATAGAAAAAGTAACAGACCTGTTACACTAAGCCCCGTAAGAATAGCACCGAATAAATCGAAATGTCCTTTTTTAATCACCTCATTAGGCAATAACTTTAGGAAGAAAGGAATAGACAGGACAGAAAAAATAGTGACAACGAAAAGATAATTCCATCCTAAGTATTGAGTAATCACTCCCCCTAGTACAGGACCTAACCCAAATGCCAAAGAGGCAGCTGAAGCAATAATCGCCATCGCTTTTCCACGCCTTGATAGAGGGATATACCGCCCAGCCATGATCATACTTAATCCCATAACGGCTCCTGCTCCAGCTGCTTGAAGAATTCTAACTCCTAATAGGATAAAAAAATTAGTTGTAAAGAAACCGATGACTGATGATATTCCTAATAGGCAAATTCCATGGAGTAGAAGTCTTGAGAGGGGAACAAAATCAGATAGGCGACCAAAAGTTAACGTTGAAATGGCAAACATGATGGAATAACCTGATACCAGCCATGAGCCCAAGGATGAGCTTAAGGATAAGTCTTTAAGTATAAAGGGTAATGCAACATTAAACATGGTTGTATTCATTACAACAAGCAAAGTGGTGACACTCCATATTAAAATGAGTTTATTCTCTTGTAATTGCACCGTGCTTTCCATTTTGGAAGGAGCCGTTAGAATAGAAGGCATTTGTTCCCACCTTACCTTATTAAAATTGATAAAAATGAACTTTACATCGTACTACAAGCTAAATGATAGCTAAAACTTTATGGACCTTACTTTGAATGGACTTTCTTTTAACAAGAGATTAGTTATATTATTCTATTTTCAATCTTTTTCCGGCAGAATGACCCTTCAAAATCATACATGTACTTGTAGAATGTGCCACAAGACTTTGTTTTTCATCATATACATGACACTCCAGCAATCCGATTGTTGAACCTTTTTTTATTAATTTTCCCTCAGCTCGAAGTCTAGATTTAAAAATAGGTTTTAGGAAATTTAATTTAATTTCGATCGTCGTAAAAAGTTCGTCCTCAGCTAATGTAGTTACAAATGCATAGCCCATAGCGGCATCGGATATGTCACATAAAATCCCTCCATGTAGTGTACCCATCGGATTGTGTAATCTTTCTGTGGCATCCATTTCGACCACAACCTTCCCTTCCTCAACATCTGTTATGTGAAAACCGATTACCTCTGCAGCCGGCGAACCTGGTATTTCGCCCTTTGCCATTTTCTTCAAAAACTCTAACTGATTCATTCTTTTCACCCTCCATATTAAAAATAAATAAGATTGTACTAGAACGTTCATTCTAAAAAAGTTAATCTAATACCGCTAAAGTCGAATCAATGATGTTTTGAAGTTTCTCTTTATCTTTAGTTGTTTTGGCTAACCCCAAAAAGTGAATTATGGATAAGTTCAGATAATTTTTCTATATCAAGTTGATCGGATATTTCTTCACTTATTTGCCCCTGCAATAGTAGTTCGTATATAAATGATTCTGTCTTACTAAAGCTTTTACTAATCCTGTCAGCAACTTCTTGGTCATGTTAGGTTAATTCTACAGATGTATTTACAATTAAACATCCTGGGGGTTTTTCTTATCCGAAAAAACCACCATTTCAAATATTCTTCTTATCGCTAACTGGACTGAATTAATAGGTTTAATTTGTTGTTCCATACTTTTTTCGGTTATTTCTTCGAAGAGTTGTAGAGCTCGTAGAAACAACGTCTGTTTATCACCAAATGTGTCATAAATACTTCTACGGTGTATGTGCATAGTCTACTAAATCTTGCATAGACGTTTTTTCATATCCATTTCGCCAAAAAAGCACCATTGCTTTTCGTAAAACCTCGGCTTCATCAAATTCTTTGTGTCTAGCCATTTCCCCCCCTTTTTTTAAAAATTTTATCATTTTTAGAATGATCAGTAAAGAATATTTCAACTATTCAAATAGTAAGGGGTTATGAGCAGCAGTAACATCGATATTTTCTTGTTCCTTTCAAAGAAATTGTGAAGAAATGTACTTAAAGTAACGGGCGCGATGCTTCGATAGCGAAGGAACGCACTTTCTTCTTGAAGTAACGTGCAGGTTAGTACAAGAAGGAAATGAGGTACAATTAGATTGAGGTGATAAAAATGATATTAGTAAGTTCTTGTTTAGCGGGGTTAGAGGTAAGATATAACGGTACTCATTGTTTAAACAATAAGATAAGTCAAATGATAGATCAGAAAAAGGCAATAACTGTTTGCCCTGAATTACTTGGGGGTTTTTCAACTCCGCGAGAACCTGCTGAGATAATAGGTGGTGACGGAGAAGATGTCTTGGATGGTAAAGCCAAGGTAATAGAAAAATCAGGTAGAGATGTTACTGATTTATATATAACGGGAGCCTATATTACTCTGAGAAAAGCTCAAGAGTACCATACTACCGCAGTCGTACTAAAGGAGTTTAGCCCCTCCTGTGGAAGTTCTATGATTTATAACGGTGAGTTTCAGGGTAAGAAAATACCTGGTAATGGTGTCACAACCGCCTTACTTAAAAGGAATGGAATACGGGTGGTCTCAGAGGAAGGACTTAGTGAATTACTTCAGGAGGCAGGATATTAAATATTCAACAATTAAGTGCTTTTATCCAATAAGGATAAAGGCACTTAATTGTTGAAGTTCTTATAAGTTAACGTGGCAGTTTAGGTGAATAACCCATAGGTGTAAAGGATTTAATGAAAATGATGTCGAATTACATACTTTAGAAAATTCAATTAGTTAGTCAAAAAATTACACGGGATTTTATAGGAGGAATATAAATGGATATAAAATATCCAATTGGAAAATTTCAATTCGATGGTGAGATTACTGACAGTGTTACAAAAGATTGGATAAATGAAATTGAAGATTTACCAAGATTATTACGAGATGCTGTGGAGAACTTAGATAATGAACAGCTTGATAAACCTTATCGTTTAGGAGGGTGGACCGTTAGCCAAGTAATACATCACCTTGCGGATAGTCATATGAATGCCTATGTTCGCTTTAAATTGGCTCTTACGGAAGAAAAACCTGTAATTAAGCCATACAACGAAACGAAATGGGCGGAACTTTGTGATTATAAATTACCAATTGATATTTCACTATCACTGCTTGAAGCCTTGCACAAACGCTGGACAAACCTTTTGAGAAGTCTAAGTCCTGCTGATATGGAAAAGACATTTATTCACCCAGATTCAGGTGAAGTTTCAGTAGGTAAAAATATAGGAATCTACGCTTGGCACGGTCGACATCATCTTGCACATATTACTTCTTTATGTAATCGCAAGGGGTGGTAAAGGAATTTGTGAAAGATTACACTTAAACTAACGGGTGCTTGAGTTAAACAATATTTGGCTGCTGCGGCAGCTCTTTTTTTATTCTACTAACTGAGGGTTAATTAAAGATGTGTTCTAAATAGGAATAGAGATTTCCAAGCAAATTGTTTTAAAATATAATCAAAGGAAGACGAGATTCTGACTTTGTTTAAAAAGACAGCATAGAACTGTAGAATCATTAAGAATGGAGGAAAAAGGATGGGAGCTTGGGGTACTGACTTATGGGAAGATGATTTATCTTGCGATATTCAAGATGAATGGAATGAACTGATGGATGAAGGGGTAAGTCCAAGAAAAGCTACAAAAATTATTATTAAATCGTGGCAGGAAGAATTTTCCGATTACGATGATGAAGAAGATAAACTGGCAGATGAATCAATTCTGTTCATTTCTCTTGCAGGTCTTCAAATGAGGCATAGGGCCTTAACCTCTTCGGTTAAAAAAAAGGCGATCCAGCTAATTGAAAAAGGTGCAGATCTTGCTCTATGGGAAGAAGGAGATGATGAAAGTTATCAGGAAAGAAAAAAGGTACTGGAAGAGTTTAAAAATAAATTAAACAACACAAAGTCTAGTTTATTTTAATATCAGTTTCAGAAGGATTTTTTTAGAGAATTTAAGAGAAAAAATAATCTAGCTTTAATTAGGACTCGTTATCTTATTCCTTATTCCAAAAAAAATGTGAAACATTGTACCGGGTGCGATTGTTCAACAAGGATAATCGTTTCTTGTGCTAACAGGGGCAGTTTAGTTCAACAAGGTGCAGTGATAATTTTTAAAAAAAGAGAGGAGGTTCATATGTTTTTAATCAAAATATTCAGGACTTTATTCTTTAAAAAATATAATGAATTTGCTTCGAAAATGGGGTTTCCAGATTGGAAGTCGGCAACTGAAAACACGTTTTTTGTTTTCCGAATTCCAGAAGATGCCCAATGGAATGCAACGGAGCTGCCAAATAAAAGTTGGGCAGTTTGGAATGATATCGGTCAACCACCTTATTCATTTCAGGTTTTCCCATCTTGGGAACAGGCAATTGCCTTTTTACGAAACATTTTTGAAAAAGAAAAATACGATGAAGAAAACTGGCAACCAGAAGGGTTTGAACAGGTGAAAATGTATTTATTAAACCGCCAGATAAAGACAAAAGAGACGATTAGGACAATAGAGATTGTATTAATGGGGAGATTGTTCAAAAGTAGCAGTCGCTTTTTTCACTAACGGGCAGTTTAGTTAAATAAGAAATTTATGAAATTTAACAAAAAAAAAATCGCCTCTTTCCATAACAATGTTAAAAAAAGGCGAATAAGTTTAAAAAAGAAACGAAAAACATCATTCTTATATACCATCTTATTTGTCTCTTCTTTTCTATAAAAGACTATTTAGTTAGTTTATTTCGATCCTCAATTTGCGGAGGTTCTTCCATCCAGCCATTTTCGATCATAATCTTTCCTCCATCTTGAGCAAAAGTGAAAATATCTTTTGCAAGAAGAGCCATTTTTGCTGGCAAGTCATTACGTAAACTAAATGCACCTCCTAATGCATTACTTCCGAGCCCAAATGAAGTTAACAAACCTGTGTTGTACATCATCAATTTATCGGAAAATGGTGCAATTTTTGAATCAGTTGCTTTACCCGCATGAGTAGCTGGGGGTTCAATAAAACTTTGTCTCAAAAATTCACCTAAATCGATTTCGATCTTTTTTGATAATTTCATTCCTTTGACAAGATAGTTTTGCACCTCTTTATTTTTAGCAACTTGAGCAAATCCGATCATTAATTGCATCCCTACAAGGTTTGTTTCAATGGCATGATGAATAAGAGAAACTTCAATGGTATTTAGAGATCTCGTTTCACCGAACCAATTAAAAGAACTCCTATAATTATTATCCTTTACAAAATGCACCTCTTTAGGCATTGATACAAAAGCTGGGCGAACCAAAACCCCTTTTTCTAAAAGGAATTGAGTTGTTTGGTTGTTAATCGCTTGGGACTCTGCTGTCAAATTGATAAAAAATTCATTAATATCTTTCCTATAGGACATACCACAAAAAAGAGAAAATAGACTCATTTCCACTTTAGTCATCATATGTAAATACATGATATCGTACAGGAAATCAAACAACTTGGGAGCTCCTTTATGTACATCATTTTCAGTAAAACCAGCAGGTACTACTGCACCTTCTTGCTGGAAAATTTCTGTAATGATATCAATTGCTTTAGAAGCACTGTCATAATGAGTTTGTAATAATTGTTTTGCATGATTATCTGCATGTTCTATAAAATGCTCCAATATTCTAATGATCATTGTTTTTTCTTGAAAAGCCATCCATAAATTTGCTAATTCTGATGATGTGATTGGAACTTTACCCGAAGTCATGATTCTACCTCCCCTATTTTTATTTGCTTATTTTTACCCATAATAAATGATTTTAATAAAAATAGGTTTTGCTTTATAATCAATTTCCAAATGGGAAGTAATAAATGCTTATTTGTGAAGGATTGTACTTAAAGTAACCGGTAGCAAGAGTTAAGGAGAGAGATCGCTGCGGCTTGTTGAACTAACATGGCAGAAGGAGAGGACTTACATCAGAGTCTTTAAACAATTTAGCTTTTCATAAATACTATAGATGTTTATGGAAAACATAATATCAATTAAGTATGTAGAAGGACGGAAGCGTACTATGTTACTTATGATCCTGACTATTAAATATTTAATATGATTGTTTACTTTATGCCAAAGAGACTTTTGAACGTAGAAATGTATGTAACATCCTTATTTGCAATAGGATTACACTTATTATTTGATATATTCTTGGATGTAAAATATGGATTATATGGATACTTTGATCCCCAATTTGTAAAACTGGGAGATGTTAGGAGTTACTTTTGGAATCTTTCCAGTTGTGAATATAATCTTTCTTAATTTTTATCCCTTTCATCAAACATTTTTGAGAAAGAGTTTCTATATAATTTTGTGTTCTGGTATGGCTGTTTTATATGAATCGAGAGCAGTTCATACAGATCATTTTTACTATAATGGTTGGAATTTAATATATTCAGCTTTAGTGCATCCCTTATTGTACCTCAGCTTATTGTGGAATTATTATTTTATAAAGAAGCTGAAAGAATGACGAATAGAATAAAAAAACTTTTCCAGAGTCACTTGTTGAACAACCGGGTGCTTTGATCCACAAAGAAATTAACGCTCTTTTTTGTTGAGATTATTGAGCCAACGAGCAGGACAGTTGAAGAAAGAATGGGGTTTCGATTGGCATTTTTTAATAATTAACCCATTTTCAATAATCACTTGCAGAAAATTTATTGAATATTTCAAAGGATAATATTTATTAGAATAGGAAATTTTAATATAGTCAATCCTAATTCCTTTGGAAGGATGTTTATTATGGAGAAAAAACTGTTAAATTTACTTACATCTTTATGTGTTATTTCTTTGCCATTTTTATTTAAAGGATCAAAAATGAGAGAAAATCTCGTAATTTTTTTCTCAAAAGGAGTAATAGCTACTCTTATTGATGCTTATGTGGTTGGAACAAAAAGAGTTGAATATCCAGTTCGTCCTTTTCCAAAAATTTTTAAAACGAATATTATTTATGACATATTATTTTTTCCAATTTTAAGTGTTATCTGGGTTAAGATAACTTACAACGATAAATTTTGGAAAATACTATTGAAAAGTTTAATATTTAGTGTACCCATGAGTATTGGTCAATGGTACATGGAAAAGAATACAGGGTTATTTAAATGGAAAAAATGGACACCATTCCATACTTTTGGTAGTGTGAATTTTACATTATTTACAATTAGAAGTTTTGTTGGATTACTAAAAATATTGGATAAATTAAAGGGAAATGAAAAAGTAACCGAATAATAGAGTTTTTTATTAAGAATTAAAATGAAAAATAAGATACAAGCAATTCTTGGAGCGTTGCATAGATCAGGTAACCGGCTAATCAAAATCGTGTAGATATTTTAGATCATTTTTACGGCAGAAAAAGAATAAAGCAATATATGTAGCATTTTTCGAAGTATCGATTATACATTGCTTTACCAATTTTTTTGAATCATCTTCCGATTTGTTAAGGGGTGTTACTGCACCCTTTTTTATGAAAATTAAGTTTGTGAAATTATGTACTTAAACTATAGGGTGCGATGCTTCGATAGCGAAGGAACGCACTTTCTTCTTGAAGTAACGTGCAGGATAGTTTAAGAAAGAAGGGGAAAAATAATCTCCCTTTAAGTTATATTTGAACCAAATTGCGACTAATGTAGATATAGTTATTACTCGAGAGCTTATCCGACTGAAGATTCAAAACAAGAAATGGGGCAAACATGAACAGTGATTCAGAACTAATCTGTGAAATAAAAAAGGTGCATCACTATTGTGTTAGCACCATCGGAGTGGATTAATCCCAGATACGGACTCTTGGAACACCTGCTGTTCTTAAATAATCCAATAACTGACCCGTATGAATAGATTCATGATAGCCAACACGTAATAACATGTCGCCTAAATCTCTTATGTAACCTGAATCAGAGCGGTCAATCTTTATATTTTCTAAGTCTTCTTCAGAAAATGACTTGATTGTATCTATGAACGCTTTTCTATAAGGTTCTGCATATTCCAATTCGGCATTTACTGAGGTAAATGGACGATTTTCGAAAGGAGAATTGAAAACGGACAAACTCCCTCTATTTTTAATTGCTAAGTGATAGTAATGTTCACTTTCTAGTACATGTCTAACCATTTCCAGGCAATTCATTGCCTCACCATCTGGCTTCCAATGGAGTTTATCATCAGGAATAGATGTCCAGACTTTAATGCTTCTTCTCCTTATTTCATTAAAGTTTAAAATAATTAAATCAATAGAATTCATCAAAATTCCTCCTTTTATTAGAATATCTTAATTATACACGAATGAACGTTCGTGCAAATAAAAAAGGATAAATATTTAGATAATTTATTTCACAGATACAATTATGTGGCATTTCGAAATATTGTGAAGAAGTGTACTTAAGCTAACCGTAGCAAGAGTTAAAGAAGTGATCGCTGCGGCGATCTTTTTTCTTGTAGAGCTAAAGTGGCAATTAACTTCAAGAAGGAAGAACTTTATGTTAAAATTTGGATATGAAAGAGGAAGGAGGGGGATACATTTTGGGAAAAGTTATTTTAATATTTTTGCTTTTGATCAATATTTCCTACTTAGTAAGTTTTCTTGCTTTCTTTGGCGCTTCATTATTAAATAATTTATGGCTCGGTACATTTATATTTAGTTTGGTATTATCTATTTATTATTTAATGCGTACTAGAAAACAAAAGGGCTACAACCCTTATTTATCAATTACAGTAATAACTTTTAGTATGGGTTCGTTGGGACTTTATGTTTTTATATACTATCTCTCCAATCTATTGGGATAGTATTCAACTTAAGGAGCGGTTGTTACGACAGCCTTTTTGGTTTTGAACTAACGAAGCAGCTTAGTTGAAGAACAGAGTAGAGGCTCTCCCATAGGGAGTCAGATACCTTATGGGAAAGCCTCTTTTAACAGATATTTTCTTTAGTAGCAATATCCTTCACAACATCTTCTAAAGTAACATTTCTTAATACCTTTTCCATTGACAATTGAGCTGCTGTGAATAAAGGTTCAATTGTATTCTGGATGTTTCTGCCTACGGGACAATCAGGATGTGGACTTTCATGTATACTAAACAATTCTTTCTCCTGTACAACATTCACTGCCTTATAAACATCGAACAGTGTAATATCAGATAATTCCTTTGCGAGTTTAGCCCCTGCAATACCTGGATGTACCTCTATCAAACCAGCTTTTTTTAACATTCCCATTAGTTTTCTTATCACGGCTGGGTTCGTGTTAACACTTGAAGCTAAAAATTCAGAAGATGTTACTCCTTCTTTATTAAATTCAATTAGAGTCAATATATGAATTCCGACAGAAAATCGGCTGCTAATGGACATGTTCTTCACCACCCCTAGTAACTTTTCCGTTATTGATTTTATTTCTTCATCATGTAATTAATTTGATTACAAGTTTATTATACCAAATTACGAAAGAAATAATAAATAGCATTTTGCATACATGTTGACAAATAGATTACATGTAATTAAAATTATTACATGTAATCGATATTGTTACAGGTAAATCTGAATTGGAGGAAGACAAAATGAAAATATTAGTTACAGGAGCAACAGGGAAATTAGGTTCAAAGGTTGTAGAATCATTATTGAAATCTATACCTGCAAGAGAGTTGGCAGTAAGTGTTAGAAACCCAGAGAAAACTGAAGGACTTCGTAGTCGAGGGGTAGAAGTTCGTCATGGAGATTTTGATCATCCGGAAACATTAGAAAATGCTTTTAAAGGGATTGACCGCTTATTAATTATATCTGCGGATGGTGACAATGAAACGAGAATTCGTCAACATACTAATGCTGTCCAAGCAGCTGATCATGCAGGGGTAAAATTTATTGTTTACACAAGTTTAGCAAACGCAACAGAAAGCAAAAATATAATGGCTCCTCCTCATGTTGCGACAGAAGCAGCCATCATTAAGACAGGTATCCCATATTCTTTCTTGCGTAACAATTGGTATTTGGAAAATGAAATTGGAAGCATTCAAGGAGCTATGGCAGGAGCTCCTTGGGTAACATCTGCCGGAGAAGGTAAGGTAGGCTGGGCACTGCAACAAGATTACGCAGATGCAGCGGCAGCAGTTCTTGTTGGAAGTGGTCACGAAAATACAGTATATGAACTTTCTGGTCCACTTTTAACTCAAGAAGAATTGGTATCTGCTCTTGGTAATGTATTGGGTAAAGAAGTACCTGTACAACAAGTTAGTTACGAAAAATATGCAGAGATCATGAAAGGCTTAGGTTTACCTGATTTTGTGATTCCGATAGTAGTACGAATTCAAGAAGGCATTCGGAACGGTTCACTAGAAGTTGAAAGCAATGATTTTAAGAAAATTCTTGGTCGTCCAGTTGCTCCAATCAACGAATTACTGACCCAACTTGTTAATGCAATTTCACAAACAAAATAAAAATCAATTTGAAAACCGACATTATGGTCTTACCCCTGTCAAGTAGACAGCTTAAAAAAACTATGCGACTAACGCGTGTCGGTATTCAACTGGCGCGCGTTGGTTTAGTTTCTTCTGAAAACGTTTGTAATTATAGTGGTAGATGTAATCTTCGATTGCTTGTCTAATCTCATCTTCTGTTTTACACTGTTCTATATACAACTTCTCTGTTTTAAGGTGCGAAAAGAAGGATTCGATGCAGGCGTTATCCAGGCAGTTTCCTTTGCGAGAGTGGCTGCCCTTTACGCCGTATTCTTCTAGTCGTTTGTTGTATAGCTTAGACGTATACTGAAAGCCTTGATCTGAATGTACAACGGCTTCAGCTACGTCTTTTTTGCTTGTCCATTGAGAAACAGTATTTAAGACAAGTTCAAGATCATTTCTTCTTGATAACTCCCATGCTACAACTTCATTATTAAACAAGTCTTGAATGACCGATAAATAATAAAATTGCTTACCATCCGAAACGTATGTAATATCCGTAACCATCTTTTGATTAGGAGCTAATGCCTCGAATTTTCTATTAAGACGATTAGGTTGTATCACAGAAGGTGTGTGTCCATGTCGTTTCCTCTTTTTGCGTATGATAGCTTGAATTTCCATTTCCTTCATAAGACGGTATACCTTTTTATGATTAATTGAATAATCGTTTTCATTTAACCAAGTGGTCATACGAGGGTATCCAAATTCAGGATGAAGTAAATGAATCCCCATCATGTGTTCTCTTATATCCTGATCTTGTTTGGCTCTTTCTGCTCTATCTTTCTGAGTAGCCCTCCACTTATAGTAACTAGCTGGCTTAACATAAGCGATCTCTAACAACCAGGTAATACGATGGGTATCTTTTAATTCATCAATGATCTCATATTTGATTTGTTGAGTGATTTCCTCTCCTCCTTTACCAGATTTGGATACTGCTTTTTTAAATAATCCACCTGCGCTTTCAAATAATCTCTTTCTTCTTCGACGGATTTAAATATGGTTCGTGGCCTACCTTTGAATGGATTAGTAGCTCCAACTCTTGTATCAAACTGTTCCCCATCTTTCCACTTCCTAACCCAAACTTTAAGTTGAGTACAATTTTTAATGCCAAGTTCTTCAGCTAAAACCGCATAACTTTTATTTCCATTGATATACTTCATAACTGCTTGTATCTTAAATTCATCAGTATAACTCTTAAATTCTTGTCCCTTTTTAGCCATTGAAAAATCCCCTCCAAGTATAAGTGTACCACCGACAATAACTATTGTGGTTTTTTTACACTGTCTACTTAAAGGGGATAATATCATTAAGTCGGTTTTTTTTTGATGAATTATTAGTTATAATCCGAAAAAGGAAATTAAACATGAGAAATAATTATCAGATTGTGAAAAAATATACGTAAACTAATGGGTGCATTCCTTCAATAAGGAATGCTAATTGCAGCTAAAACATTGGTGTTGCTACTTTAACTTACCTTGACGAAAATAAATAATGAAAGCCAAGCACCGTCCTTTCTCTACATTTTGTTATAGGGGAAGGGTGGTGTTTTATTATGGGAATTCCAGCCACCGGATCTTGATAGAAAAAATTGTAACGTTTTATCTTCTTTTGTAGAAATCAACCAACTAGCACATTAATCATGCTAAAGTGAACAAAACATATCTGAGGAGGAAGGGTAATGCAGTATATTGATAGTTTCGGTTGGAGCTTAAATATAATTCTAATGATTTGTTTTGTTATAGCATTATTGGTACTAATGAGAAAACCGAAAGAAAACCGAAAAAACGCAAAGAAGAAAATGTGAAGTAATGTACTTAAACAAACAGGTGCTTTACTTTAATAACGAAATCTAACATAATCTTACAGAAAAAATGATCTTCAAATTGCCGAGTATGAAGAACTAGTCAATCCTTTCAACACAGAACTTGTGGTTAAAGAAAGGGCTGAGCAAAGTTATATAAGAGACAGTTTGATTCTAGCAAAAGAAGACAAGTTGGTCAGAAATACGCTATTGTCTCTTGTTCTCTCGACATTAGATGTACTTTATTTTTTAATTAATACGTATAAAATATATGAAAACATTATGTTTGATTTAGGAATACCAAAATAAGAAAAAATATATAAAAGAGAATTTCAAGGTAATATTCCTGAGGGGCTAAGAACATATATCGATTACTTTTTATTGGGGGACTTTACCCATTACGTTAATTCGGAACAAGGAGCCGGTATATTATCAAGACATGGTGACTCTGATATACAGTATAACAAGGCTGCATTAGATTTAGGGGAAATCGACTGGAAAATACGGAATTTAATTAATCATTGGTTAAGGGAAAAAATGAAAGTGCGCTTCAAATATTATTACAACAATGAATATACCCCTAAAAATGAAAACTTTGATTTAATTGACTGATGATGATTTTAACTTTTAGAGTCCTTTTTGGGCTCTTTTTATTTTGACGATAAAGTAATCATAACTAATGAAGATCGCTCGTAAGATACAAATCATATCCACCTTACGGGGCAGTTAGTTTTACAAGGAATACATATACTTCTATAGAATATCTTTAGTTAATAATGGTTTAGGGGGAAACAAATGGCACGTTACGTTAGTATTTTTTTCCTTGCGATTTTGGTAACTGTGGTCCTAACTATTACAACACTGTTATTAATTGGAGATATATTTAGTGAAATTGGGATTCTTGTGGGAACAATTGTTGTTTTATTGGGGTCATTTATAATAACCCAATTATTTTACATTATTGATTTATTAAAGAAAAAGATAGGATAGCTTATTGAAGTAACGGGGCAGATAAAGAAGGTATTGTTAAAAACATGGAGAATAATACCTTAGCATTTATTTAAAAGTAGGTGTTAGATATGAAGTGGAATTTTCCATCAATGGTAATTCTAAAAATAGAAAAGAGCCATTTTTTTGATCAATTTTTGTTCGAAAAGATGAATTTTTATATTCCTTAAATTTAATCAATCTTTTTTCAAAACCAACAATAATGAAAACAAAAAGGAGATAGAGTAAGTTATGTGCCGAAACATTCGAACATTATTTAATTTCGACCCACCAGCTACCGAAGAAGAGATTCATGCAGCATCTCTTCAGTACGTCAGAAAGATAACGGGTTATAACCAGCCCTCAAAGGCGAATGAGGAGGCGTTTATTCGTGCAGTCAATGAGATTGCAATGGTTTCTAGAGAACTATTAAACACACTGGTAACGAGTACCGAGCCACGGAATCGTGAGGTCGAAGCTGAGCGTGCTCGTACTAGAGCAGCTAAAAGGTATGGAACAAATTAGAGGACTAAAAAATAGAAAAAAGTGTTTGAAGGATAGGTCCTTTAACCAGTGCTTAAATCAATAAGATAAGCTGTTTCGACAGCTTATTCAGAATTAGTTTGTAAAACTACACGTGCTTGAGTTGAGGAGGAAAGGCTGCTGCGGCAGCCTTTTTATTCTACTAATAAAGCAGTTTAGTTGAAGAAGAAAAAACGTTTAATGCGATTTTTGACTCATATTGCGAAAAAAATGAACTGTACTATGAAGACAGTTCAATTAATAAGTATTTTATTTTTTAAGAGGGGAGATGACATTGTAATAAAAAAATGTTTCCCATTTAGCCAACAAACCGTTTCCATTTTCACCACGTTGTATTTTCATATCGTGGTGCTTATGAAAATCTGCTATTCGTTTAGTATGTTCTTTATGCCATTGATGGAGAGCAACATGTTTCATTTATATTCTCCTCTCTTTTAATACCTTAATTATATAGCTCTGGTTGAAAATTACAAAGTAAATTTAGCCACAAAAATTAAGATAAAGATATTAAACAGGTGGAGAAAATTATGCAATGGGAATGGGAGTACGATATTGAAATTATACCTGTAAGATGAAGAACACCAATGCCGTAATACGAGGATATTTTGTACATCTTGTTCAACTACTGGATGCTTCCCTTTAAGAACCAGCTGCCATTTCGGTGGCTTTTTCTTATTGAACTAAAGAAGCAGTTTAGCACAATAAGACATTAACTAAATGTAAATGTAATGGTGAAATTTTCAGAAAATAAATATTGACAAATAATTTTATTTGTGATATAATTATAAATTTATGTGTTGAAAATATCCTCTCTTGATGGTAAATTAATCCTGAGTAATTTCTCAGAAAAAACTTACTTATAATTTGGGGGAGATTAAATGAGAATCGATAAAGGATTGGCAATCTTAGAATTAAATATTCAAGGTTTCGGATTAAACCCAACATTGATATGGGATGATGAAATGGCTGTTTTAGTTGATACTGGTATGCCAGGACAAATGGAACAAATACACCTTGCAATGAGTGAAGTCGGAGTCTCCTTTGATAAATTGAAAGCCGTAATTATAACTCATCAGGATTTAGACCACATAGGTTCCCTCCCAGAAATACTAAACCAATCCAATAACCATATAGATGTGTATGCACATATTTTCGACAAACCATATATTGAGGGAACGATACCTCTTATTAAAACAGACCCGAATCGAATGAGTAAAGAACAATGGTCATCATTACCAGAACAAATACAATTTTTATATAAGAATCCTCCGAAATCAAAGGTAGATAAAACATTAGAAGACGGTGAAGAACTTTCATATTGTGGTGGTATTCAAATTATTTTTACACCAGGGCACACTCCTGGTCATATTAGTCTCTATTTAAAGCAAAGCAAAACTCTTGTTGCAGGTGATGCTATGGTAGTAGTAGATGGTGTTTTACGGAAACCCATACCACAAACGACATTGGATTTGAAAACTGCAATTGACTCTCTTGAGAAATTTTTAGACCTTGATATTGAAAAAGTGATTTGTTACCACGGGGGGTTATGTAAAATTAAGGATAAAAAACAAATTAGAGACTTATTAGTCTAACTGGGTGCAAGAGTTGAACATCAAAGCTGTCAATGAGGCAGCTTTTCTTATCGTACTAACGAAGCAGAATAGTAAAAGAAGAGTACATATAATCCATTAAAATACATAAGAAATACTTATGATATTTCATAAAGAAATAACTATCAACTTAGAGTGTTTAATGAGGTAGTATTTAGTTATAAACTGTTCGTTCATCAAGGAGGGAATTTTATTGGAAAAAGAAATCAAGTTTAGAATTGCTACTGAACAAGATTTGGTTAGAATTGTTGAAATGCTTGCGGATGATGAATTAGGAAGGAAGCGTGAGCGTTATGAACAACCACTTCCAGAAAGTTACACAAAAGCATTTCATGCTATCACTTCTGACCCTAATAACGAGTTGGTAGTAGCTTATCAAGGTAATGAAGTGATTGGTGTACAACAAATAACATTTACTCCGTATATTACACACCAAGGTGGTTGGAGAGCTACTATTGAAGGGGTCCGAACAAGCTCATCTGTCCGTGGCAAGGGAGTAGGAACCGAACTGATAAAATGGGCAATTCAACGTGCAAACGAACGTGGTTGTCATTTAATTCAACTTACTACTGATAAACAAAGAGTCGATGCATTACGTTTTTATGAGCGATTAGGTTTTAAATCAACACACGAAGGGTTAAAAATGAAATTGAATTAGTTAGCTTATTCAACTAACGGGGCAAGAGGTTTAGATGGGATCGCTGCGGCGGTCTAGTTTTGTTATGGAGCTATCGGTGCAGAATACTTGAAGAAGGTGTTCACAGGTTCCTTTGGCCTTCGTTTTTTAGTGCAACTAACAGAGCAGGTTAAAGGGCATCCTTGAGGTTGCCCTTTTTGTTTTCCCCCTTATCTTTTTTTCGCCTTCAATAAGGCCGCGTAGCTTGCCGCCTTTTCGGGTGGAGCAGTGAGTGATTTCTCATAACCTTTCTGGAAGCTTTTTTCGTACGCCCTCACAAACCTCTGCCCGAGTATTCGCTGGGCCGCCTGTACCGCATTCATTTCCGGATGGGCATGAAGGTAGGCGTAGAATTTCTCCCCAGAGGAAAAAAAGAGGTACACCTGCCGGAGAAGTCCTATTTTTATGAGGGGCCGAGCTATCTCCTTCTTGTTGTCTAAGCTCAGCTGGGAGCGCGGCATCTGCTGCCAAGCACGGGAGATCCTGAAATTATGCCGGTCTTCAAGCCCCGAACGGATTCCTTCATAATATCCTTCTTCCATTCCCATCTGGACAGGGTCGGAAGGCGGTTGGCCGTCTGTCTGAATACCGCCGGCGAAAAGAAGGCAGGCAAATAGGAAAAAGGCCATAAATTTCCGTATCACAGCTTTTTCCCCCCTTCTATTTACTTTGTCTTCTTTAGTTTAACCAGTCATTTCCTTCGTATGTAGTAGGGAAGGAGCAGAATCTGATGGATAAAAAGGATCTATCTAGGAAGCTAATTTTCTTTGTGCTGAAGAGCTAGTTCAAATAGACAATAATAAATATTTCTTTATTTATGAAAGGAATTTTGATGTGGTAACTACTACCTTTTCTTAAAATTGTGAAGTGTTTCACTTAAAGTAACGGGGGCTTTCCTTTAAGAAGGAGAAGTCTTTTATTTATTTTGTTGAAGATATTGTACTAACGATGCAGTTTAGTTCAACAGGAAGTATATTTTATAGGGACTTTTGTGGTAGAATAATATGAATATTCAAAAAAATGGGGGTATAATGAGAAAATTGCTATCTGCTTTTCATTATTAATTTTAAAAGTTCAGAGAGAGGGAAAATCAAATGAACCCATTGTTGTTAGATGTACCTTTAATATTAGAAACAGAAAGGCTAATGCTTCGAGCACCACTACAAGCTGGTGACGGAGAAATTGTGCACCAAGCAATTGGAGATTCCTTTTATGAATTAAAATCGTGGTTGTCACTTTTCCAGGAACCTCCCACTGTTGAAGAAACAGAGATAATGTTAAGGAATGCTCATATAAATTTTTTAAAGAGAGAAAGTTTTCGTTTTCTTATCTTTGATAAAGGTGGCACTGACTTTATTGGAACTACGAGCCTACATGGGATTGACTGGGACATTCCAAAATGTGAAATTGGGTACTGGATTAATACAAAGTATAGAGGTAATGGATATATGACAGAAGCTGTAAAAGAATTGGTTAATTTCGGATTAAATGATATTAAATTTAGAAGAATTGGAATAAGGTGTGAATCAACAAACCTTAAAAGTCGTGCTATCCCAGAAAAACTTGGGTTTGTATTAGAAGGTACTTTAAGAAATGATGATTTATCCGCTGATGGTAAAAAACTAACAGACACTTGTGTTTATTCTATAATAAAGTAACATTGTGAACAATTACACTTAAACTAAAGGGTGCGATACTTCAAGAAGGAGGTCGTCTTTTTCCTTTTCGCAGAAGAAAGAATGTAAAAGTTTGTACTTAAGCTATCGAAGCAGGGTAATTGAAGAAGAGAAATGACTCATTTATGCGTTTTTGACCGATGTATACAACAATAATCAAAAGAACACTAAAGTGAAATAGATGAAAAAGCAGCCTATCTTTCAATAGGCTGCTCAGGCTGTCGAGAAAATCTCGACAGCTATTATTTTTTGTAATTACTTTAATGATTCACCGCGTTAATATGCTATAATATACATATAAATAACAGGACGGTGGATAGAATGTATAAGCCAAAAAGAGAAATACAAAACGAAGCTGAATTTGTTTTTATTGATGATTTAGTACCGCAAGATCACCTATTAAGGAAGGTGGACAAGTATATTGATTTTTCTTTTATTGGTGAGAAGGTCCGTCCTTTTTATTCAGAAAATAACGGGCGTCCTTCGGACCCTATACAGCTCTTTAAGATGATGTTTATCGGATATTTTTATGGCATTCGTTCTGAACGACAATTAGAGCGTGAAATTCAGACGAATGTGGCCTATCGATGGTTCTTAGGATTAAAGCTAAACGATACAGTTCCCCATCATTCCACCATTAGTTGGAATCGGCGAACCCGTTTTAAAGATACAAATATATTTCAGGAAATTTTTGATGAGATTGTCTTCAAAGCAATTAACCACAAGATGGTTGGAGGAAGAGTTTTATTTTCCGATTCCACACACCTTAAAGCGAATGCAAACAAACATAAATTCTCTAGAGTTGAAGTGGAAGTTGAAACACGTGAATATGTAGAAGATTTAAACAAAGCTATTGAGGAAGACAGGAGAGATCATGGAAAAAAGCCTTTAAAGGAAAAGGAGGAGGTGACCGAGAAAAAGGAAATACGACTGAGCACAACTGATCCTGAATGCGGGTTTATGTCACGAGAGAATAAACAGGAGATGTTCTGTTATCTTGATCATCGAACTACCGACATGAAGTTCAACATCATAACTGATGCGTATGTTACACCAGGAAATGTTCACGATTCTGTCCCCTATCTTTCACGGTTAGACCGTCAGGTCGAACGTTTTGGATTTAAAGTAGAAGCTGTGGCACTTGATTCGGGTTACCTGACAAATCCGATTTGTAAAGGACTTAATGAACGCAATATTTTTGGAGTTATCGCTCACAGAAGATATCAATCAACAAAAGGGTTATTTCCTAAATGGAAGTTTACATATGACAAAGATAGAGATTTGTATGTTTGTCCAAATGGTCAGGAGTTACAATATCGTACAACTACAAGAGAAGGTTATCGGGAATATAAGTCAGATCCTAAAAAGTGTACTAACTGCCCACTCCTGCCTGAGTGTACAAAATCTCAAAATAAAACAAAAGTAGTTACCAGACATGTTTGGGAGGAACATAAGGAAAAGGTTCGACTTAACAGACTTTCAAAGTCAGGTAAAATACTATATAAATTTAGAAAAGAAAAAGTAGAGCGAAGCTTCGCAGATTCAAAAGAACTGCATGGGCTTCGCTATTGTAGGTTACGGGGATTGCAAAATGCGAGTGAGCAAGTGTTACTTACCGCAGCATGCCAAAACATGAAAAAGATTGCCACGCACTTAGCCAGGTTTGAAAAAGTGTGTGGCAATCTCCAGGTTCATTCCCCCTGTTGATTGGAGCGGAAGGTGCGAAGACTCCTGCGGGAGTACGGGGCTGGGGAGACCCCGCAGGCGCTTAAGCGCTGAGGAGGCTCCCCGGCACGCCCGCGGAAAGCGAAGCAACTGGAGCGGAAATCAACAGGCCTTTGGGCAGGCCAGAAAAATAAAAATTGCCGAGAAAGATACCTTTCTCGACAATCTGAGCAGCCTATCTTTCAATAGGCTGCTAATCCTTTAATGAGATTTTGTTTTATCAATTTATGATAGCTAGATAATTTCGCGAACAATAATTTCACCAAGATATCTTCCGGGGTTTGTACCATATCCAACTTCTTCTGGTGCGGTTACTGTTGCATCGACGACAATACGTACAGTATTGCCAACCAAAACACCCACTCCAAGTAATGCATCTCCAGAAGCCGTCGCAACATTCTGAGGATTTCCTCCATTAGATTCAGTGAATAATGGGATACTTAAGACAACAATTCCTAATAAATTTACGACTTCTAGGGTAGCTGTTATTGTTGCGGTCCCATTTGCTGCGAAAGCATAAAAAGCACTAACTGGTAAAGCGACATTAAGAATTGGTAGACCACCAACAACAAAAGTACTTCGGAAGGTAACAACTTGTCCAGATGCAGAGTTCGGTGACCAAATATAAGCCAGACCCCCATCGATAGCCGGAGAAATTAATGATGGTGGTGTAAAAACTGCTGGTGTTGGTAGAGTCCCAGGAGGTGCAGCAGTGTCCGCAATTACGAGTGTATTTGCAGGGGTTGTAAATGCTTGTAATGCTAAAGGCATATCTATATTTCACCTCCTTTTAATTATTTATGCCAGTTAAATGACATATGGTATATTATGTTTTCTAGTAATCCATGATTGGATATTTGAATCAGTATAAACGTTTGTTTTTAAATATTTTATATTTGTTCAACTAATAGGGCAGAATAGCAGCCTATTGTGACATAAAGTACTTCTTCAACAAACGGGGGTAAGAGTTAAAGATGAGGATCGCAGCAATGATCTTTGTTGCTTACTGTACTAAAGATGCAGGTTAGTTGAAGAAGGAATAAGGGAAAAAGCAGATGAATACTCACACTATACCTAGATTTTAGAAGGAGGAATAAAAGAATGTGGAGAATACCTTTGTTTTTATAATTACAATTATAGTTTCATATGTTGTTTTTAATATCATTGCATTTGTACTTCCAAACCCTACTGAAACAGATGTTTTTATGTTACTTATAGTAGTTCTGTTGTCGTTAAATTTTGTCAATTCAAATTTATTCTTTTCAAATAGCTAATAAAAATCAAAAATAGAGACCAGTCTTCTTCAACTAACGTGTGCTTGTGCGGCCGAGCATAGGTCGTATCATATAGCGGGTGGGATTCCCGTCGAGTAAGAACTAGCCATTCGCTCGTAGTGAGTCTTGGAGGGCTAAAGGTAACTTTAGTCTTTAAGCGTAGACAGTTAGATGGCGGGCCGAAAGCCAAATGGTTGAAGGGATTGAGCTCCATAATGTTGGTAAATCGAGAGGGCTGATGCCTTAAGCACAGCAAAAAGCTACATTTTACCGTTCGTTAAAGGCCAGAAAGATAAAACCTCTCTGGAGTCAGAGACCTTGGCACGTTATACATTGATATGATACGGCAACTCGGGAGACCCTACCGGTCTTTTCTTTTTTTAGAAGAGTATGGTGTACAAGCGATAACAAGCAAGGAAACTAAATGCCGATGTAGGGAGTCGGATAGCAGCATAGTACCAATGAAGTTGGGTAATGCCGACGGAGGAAAGGCTAGCTACCAGTTATCACCCTTACTAGGGACACATTTACTACACACAGAGGTAGGGATAATAAATGGAAACAAAACTACTAAGGATAGCTGAATTAGCAAAATCAAATCCTAAAATGAAATTTACATCTCTTGTACATTTATTAAATGAGCAATCACTATTTCAATGTCACCAGGAGCTACCTAACAAGAAGGCAACTGGGGTTAATGGTACAACTAAAGAGCAATACAGTGAAAATCTAAAAGAAAACATAGAGAATTTAGTAAATAGGCTTAAAAGCAAAAGTTATCGTCCTGTTCCAGTAAGGAGAATGTATATTCCAAAGCTCAATTCAAACAAGAAAAGACCATTGGGGATTCCGGAACATGAAGATAAGATTGTTCAAAGAGGCATTACGAAAATACTAAATACCATCTATGAAAATGATTTTCTAGACTGTTCATTTGGATTCCGTCCAAATCGTAACTGCCACGATGCTTTGAAAATACTTAACCACTATATTGAAAAGAAAAAAATAAATTATGTAGTAGATGTAGATATTAAAGGATTCTTTGACAACGTTGACCACACATGGATGATGGATTTCTTAAAACTGCGAATCACTGACCCTAACCTACTAAGAATCATTGGTAGATTCCTTAAAGGTGGATACATGGAAGAAGGTAAGAAATATAAAACAGACAAAGGCAAACCGCAAGGTGGAGTAATATCTCCGATATTAGCCAATGTATACCTCCATTATGTCCTTGACCTATGGTTTGAGAAAAGGGTTAGGAAACGGTGCAAGGGACAAGCGTACATAGTGAGATATGCAGACGATTTTGTTTGTTGTTTTCAATATAAATGTGAAGCCGAGCAATTCTTCCATTCATTAAAGTTGAGATTAAAGAAATTTAATTTAGAAATAGCTGAGGATAAAACCAAAATCATACCCTTTTTGGCGGTTTGCGGAGCAAAATGCAAATCAACAGGGAAGAAGTAAACCGGAAACTTTTGATTTCCTTGGATTTACACACTATTGCGGTAGGAGTAAACAAGGGAAATTTCGAGTAAAACGGAGAACAAGCAGGAAGAAAGTCCAAGCTAAACTAAAAGAAACTAAAGAATGGTTGAAAATTAACAGAAATAAAAACATTCATATGATTATGGATAGATTTAAACGCTCACTAGTAGGTTATTACAACTACTATTTGGATCACAGATAATACCCAAAGTGTAAACAAATTCAGAGACAAAATCGGGTACTTACTGTTTAAATGGCTCAATAGAAGAAGTCAAAGGAAATCATTTACTTGGGATAAATTCAGACTCTTTCTTAATAAATATCCATTACCTTACGCAAGAGTTAAGGTTAATATATACGACTTAAGAAAAGAAATTAGCTATATTTTGTAAATGATGACTAGGAGGAGCCGTGTGCGTTAATAGCGCAAGCACGGTTCTGTGAGGGGGGAGGAGTACAATTAACCGCAAGGTAAAAAGGCTCCCTTCTTCTCGACTAGGTGATATAAGTTGTCATATTGGCTAAACCAATTTAATATGCTCATGATCTACTCACTTTCTTAATATAGGACTAAGTTTATTTAATCCTAGTCCAAATTCCCCTTTAATTATTGGGTAACTTTGGTAATATTTTCTCTATTTTATATTTCATAAACCCAATATAATTGGAATCACTATTTGACCCCCTATTAAATAGATTAGTACTGTTTGGACTCCCAATGTTTTTGGGAGTCTCTTTTTTAATAAATTTTCTCTTAGTCAAAAAGAAAGTTTGTTAAATATTGTACTTAAACTGTCGGGTGCAAGAGTTAAAGAGTGGATCTCTGCGGCGGTCTTTTTTGCTTTTTGTGCTAACGTAAGCAGGTTAATTTAATAAAATAAAAAACCAAACAATATTATTGATCGTCTAATATATAGAATATCTGCTATTGTTTTTTTTACAGCTGCATACAAAGAAAGAACAAAGGAGGAGAAAATGAAAAAAATAATTAAGATTGTTTTTAGTTTAAGTTTAGTGTTTTATTTATTCGCATTGGTAGTTCTATTATTCTTAGGTACAAGAGGTTATATATGGGCAGATATGACATTGATAGAATATATCAAGAGTTCTTCGAATTTAATTCCATTTAAAACGATAAGTACATACACAAATGCAATTTTTAACGGAAGTATGAATATGGATATACCTATAAAAAACCTCGCTGGAAATTTAATTATGTTTTTACCAATGGGTATTTATCTGCCTTACTTTATAAAAAGATTAAACAAAGCAAGTGGATTATCAATTACAATGATTATATTGTTATTCGTTATTGAAGTCATACAATTAGTTACAAGAAGAGGAAGTTTTGATATAGATGATTTCATCCTTAATTTGTTGGGTGCTTTGATAGGGTTCGGACTTTGGAAAATGAAGTTTGTTCAGAAGTTACTGAAATACAATAGGGGAAATTCTTCATTTGCCAATAAGAGAATGTGAAGGAATGTACTTAAACAAACGGGTGCTTGAGTTAAAGACTAGAGCTGTCATTATGGCAGCTTTTTCGCTTTGAGCTACGGGAGTTTAGTGTAATAAGATAAGTAAAAAAGGTTAGCATTACCAATACAATATGATAATATGAATGTAATCTTTTAGAAGAGGTGAGTTTAGTTGAGCAGAGTTGAGCAGAGTATAAAGTTAGATTTAGAACGAATTGTTTTTATTGGGAGGACCTTTGAAGAGTATTTTGATATGTTCTCGCTTTCAGAGGAAGAACTGCAAGGAAAGAAAATACTCGATTGTCCAGCAGGAGCTTGTTCATTTACTGCTGTTGGTAACAAATTGGGTTTAGATGTAACAGCTTGCGATATTGCGTATTACCATTGGGTGAAGACCTAAAAAATAAAGGTCTCCAGGATATTGAACACGCGATGGAACATATGCAAAAAGCCCAAAACAATTATAAATGGGATTATTTCAATGATATAGAAGGTCTTAGAAAACATCGTTTAAGTGCCCTACAAGCTTGTGCTAACGATATGAGGGAATCCAATGAAAGATACGTCCCTGTCACTTTACCTTCTTTGCCTTTTAAGAATGCAGAATTTGATCTTCTTCTCTCTGCACATTTTCTATTTATGTATGCAGATAGATTAGATTATCAATTTCACATCGAAGTACTAAATGAATTATTGAGGGTTACGAAAGAGGAAGTTCGTATTTTCCCTTTAGTTGATTTAGAGGGAAAAAGATATGAGCATTTAGATAAATTAATAAGTTATCTGGCTGACAATAGCTGTACAGTTGAAGAAGTGAATGTACCATATGAATTTCAAACAAATGCTAATTCAATGTTAAAAATAAGAAAAGAATAACAAAAAGGGGTCAACGTAGATGCGTTGGTCCTTTTTTACTACCCATCTTGTTGCACTAACGGGCAGATTAGTGGAAGAAGAAATGATAAAATATACATATAAAATTGCACATTTTGGGACGTGATTACAATGGACGATAGGCTATTAGAAATATATGAGGAATGGGAAGATAAATTAGACAAGGATGAGTGGTATTTTAGCAATTCATTCGAATCAATTACAAAGGGAATGTCTCCCGAAGAAGCGTTTAACTACATTCCAAATGTCATTGAGGTTTTATTAAAATTAGATAATGACTTTTTATTATGGGAGACCCTTTACTTCTTAATTGAACTTTATAGTCTTGCTGGTACCACCCAGATACATCCACTCCTCGAAAGTAATTGGTCTAAGTTAATACAACATATTAAGAAATATGAGGATTCTTATGCTACTCCATTTAAAGAACTTGTAAGACAACTTAGACTAAAAGAATTAGGCTAGTACCTTATTCAAGTAACGGGTGCGTTAGTGGAGGATGAACTAAAGGAACATTAAATTAGAAAACCATCAGATTGTATTGAATCTGATGGTTTTTTGAAAGATGGTTTTAAAAAATGTACTAATAAATAACCCAATAATTAAAAATAACATTTGCGACCAAACCGGTCCGAAGAGTATTCCCATTATCCTCAATGTCGGGGAAAAGATTAGACCAACTGTTATAAAATAAGCAGAAAACACAAACGGCAAAAACGAAAAAGATTCTTTTCCACCGCCAGCGTCTTTATAAGCATCCCACATGGAAAACATGTATAGACAAGGGTAAAACATCAGCCATTGATAATTCGTTCTATCAATGGCTGATTGGATATGACCATGAAAGCTTAAAATGATTACTTCGTTAAAATTTGATTGAATGTTAATTAAAAATTCTAAAGAAATGAAAAGTAATCCTTTTAGAAACTTTCCGTTTAAGACTTGAGAAAGTCCTGGTAATGCAATACTCCAAAGGACGCTTTCAAGTTGATTTGTTTTCTTCATTTTATTTCTCTCTAAGTATTAGCTAATTTATCATGGTCCACTACTTTTGGTGGTTGTTCCATCCAACCATAATCGATCATTATGTTTGCAGCGTCTTCTGTATATTTTAGAACTTCCCCTAAGATTCGGAGGTAATTTGTAGATAAATCACGTCTAGAACTTGTTGACAAGCTTGTTCCGTAATATCCTATGGCGCCCGCGGCTAGTGCATTTACATGAAACATCATTAGTTTATCGGAAAAAGGGGAAACGGTTGAGTCTAATACTTGGTTATCCCAAGGCACAGAAGCAGGAAGCTCATTTTCATTTAAAACGGAACTATAAATTTCAATATGCTTTGAAGCGATTTCTTTTCCTCTTGCCATAAAACGACCCACTTCTTTTGACTTTGCCACTTGACTGAAGCCGATGAATGTTGTCATAGCTAACACATTTCTTTGAAGATTAGCATAAAGATTCGTTATTTCTAACGTAGTAAGTGATCTACGTTCTCCAAACCAACCAGCTAAGAAGTTTTGTTTTCGAATAAAATCAACCTTTTCAGGAGTCGTAACATATGGTGCTCGTATATAGAGACCTTTAGATAGTAAAACATTTCCTGTTTTTTTGAGAAGATTCTTCGAATCATCAATACATTCTGAAAAATATTGAAATACATCAGAACGCGTTGCTAAAGACAACGAGATGCCATAAGCTTCTAACCCTATTGAACTCCATTGTTGAAGATAATAAAGAAAGTAAGGATCCGAAAATAATCGTGGAGCTGTAATATCGACATCTTCATCTTTAAATCCGTATGGAATGGGAAATTTCTCACTGTTAAAGATTAATTTAATTTTTTTTACGTGTGCGTGTGCTAACTCAAGTGCAAATTCTACTACAGGACGAATCTCAGGATCCTCTGCTTTTTCCAAAAAGTATGTAAGTACACAAATTGACAGGCTATCATTCATGTAGGCAAACCATAGCTGTGAAATTTCAGCAGACGTTAGTTTAATGTTATTTTCACTTTGCATAAGAGACACCTCCATTAATTTGAAATGAAATCCTTATGATATGTTTCCTAATAATATAAATAAATATTTATCCGTATTATGAATCCAAATATGTTGAGAGAAAAAAGTTTTGGACACTTTTATTACAAGGTTAAGATTTCATGTAAAAATAAAAATTAAATTCCTAACCTTAAATCAAAGAAAATGTCATATTCCGTATACACATTTTTTATATACGAATTAATGAACAGTACGACCTTATTATGGAATAAAAGCGTATATGCTTGTTCAAGTAACAGGTGCTTTAACACAGTAACTAATAAAAAGTAATAAACCAAGAATATGCAAGTTTTTATGCACAACTTGCATATTTTGCTTTTTCTACCTTCAAAAAACATACTCCAATATACACACCATTTTTTAATTTCCAAATACACCTAGAGGCTCCAAGACAATACCTTAATCGCTTATCTATGGATACATATAAACAAAGATAAAAGGTGCACCATTCGAAGGTTTTGTTGCTGATTCTGTATATAAGAACCAGGTTAGCTTAATAAGAAGAACTGGGCTGTTGTCGTAAGACACAAACAATGCAGTTTAGAGGTGAGATTAACAGAATTATTTATGAATGATGACCCTAGTACCAATCGGAACTCGAGATGATAATTCTAAAACATCATGATTAGACATTCTAATACAACCGTGGGAAACGCTTTTACCTATGGATGATGGATTGTTTGTACCATGAATTCCATAATGAGGTCTTGATAATCCCATCCATAAAGCCCCAAAAACATGTCTAGGAGGATTTAGCTGCTTATTTATTATGGTGTAGGTGCCAAACGGTGTCGCAGTTAATATTTTTCCAGTAGCTATGGGATAGGATTTTATCAGTCTGTTTCCTTCATACAATCTTAATCGGTGTTTTGATGTTGAGACGTCAATCCATCTAGCCACGAAGATCAACTCCATTTTTTTAATAATGTATGTAGTAACTCAAGCCTTTGTTATTTAACAGAGATTGATTGAAGAAAATTGTATGAGAAGTAACAGTACGTTGGGATTACATGCAATAGCAGAGAAGGTGCTTGTTAACCAACGTGCGCATTAATCCAAAAAGGAATAATGCACTTTTTGTTGAAGTTCTTCTTGTGCTAACGGGCAGCATTCCTGTAATGAAGAAATATGAGGTTTGAATATAAAAAAGCCCCTTGGTAAGATATGAGTGTCCAAAGCTTGGAGGCAAAAAGGACAAAAATATAACTACCAGGAGGCTATTTAAATGAATTATAACCAAAATGAAAAGATTGCTCAAATTACTTCTCAAACATTAATTATAGGTGTTAATATCGCTAAATACAAGGATGTGGCAAGAGGCCAAGACTTTAGAGGTTTAGAATTTTCAGCACCGTTTTACTTTGAAAATACAAGATCTAGCTTTAATAGTTTTTTAGAGTGGATTAAAACGTTAATGGATCAAAATAAAATGAAAAAAGTGATCGTAGGAATGGAGCCGACAGGTCACTATTGGCTTAATTTAGCTCACTTCCTTAGGGATCATCATATTAAGTTTGTGGTCGTAAATCCAATGCATGTAAAGAAGAGTAAAGAACTGGATGATAATTCTCCAACTAAAAATGATGTAAAGGATGTAAGAGTTATTGCACAGTTGGTCAAAGACGGGAGATATGCTGAGCCGAACATTCCGCAAGGAGTTTATGCAGAACTCCGAGTGGCTCGAAAAATACGTGATCTCTTAGCTGTTGATCTTCAAGCAGTTCAGGGGTAAATCCATAATTAGATAGACCGCTACTTTCCAGAATTCCTTACGGTATTTAAAGCTTGGGAAGGTAAGTCGGCAATCCAATTATTAAAACTAAATTTATTGCCATATGAGTTAGTCAACTTTTCGGAACAAGAAATATTAGTACATCTTCGAAAAGCTGTTAAACGTGCAGTGGGACTCAGTAAAATAAAAGAACTAAAGCAGGTTGCCACCGACTCTATCGGCATTCGTGAAGGTTCGGATATGGCTAAATTAGAGCTAAGCACGTTAATAGACAAATATGAACTTATAAAGGAAAAGTTCGAAGAACTGGAATCTAACATAGATAGACTTCTTGAACAAATTCCAGGTGTTGAACAAATGTTGGCTATTAAGGGAATAGGCAAAGATACGATTGCAGGCTTTTATTCGGAGGTAGGAGACCTAGGTAATTACACCCCCCAAGGCAGATTATAAAATCAGCTGGGCTTAGCCTAAAGGAAAATACATCTGGAAAGCACAAAGGACAGACTAAAATTACAAAGAGAGGAAGGAAGACTTTAAGAGCACTCCTTTTTCGAGTAGCGATGCCTTTAGTCGCTAAAAATACTGCTTTTAAAGCATTACACGAGTATTATACAAAACGCCAAGATAAACCTTTGAAGAAAATGCAATCGTTAATTGCAATATGTAATAAGCTCATACGTATTCTGTTTACCATCGGTAAAAAGCAGTGTGAATTTAGTGAAGAACGTATGTTAAGGGACATTCCTCATATGGCGGAATTACAGATTGCAGCTTAAATTTCTTTTAGTGAAATTCATTAAGTAGTAGTTTTATTGTTTTAGACATTTGAAGCACGGATTAGTCAGTAACTCAACTAAAATACGGGCAAGGACCCTGTCGGGCAGCATGACTGACATCCACCTCATGGAAAGGTTGGACGAAGGAATTTTGGAGCAAAGACTCTGTGAGATATGGGAGGGTTGACCTCCATGAGAAATGTGGATATCCACCAGTGCAACCATACTTTAGCTAGTTATCCAACTTTTGGATAAGGTTGGTTTGGTTAACTATAAGTTTCTTTTTCACTTTGTCCCCAAAATTACCCTTTAGTACACTATAATTCCAATCTTCAAATGGATTCTAAAACAAACTACTACGAAATTTGGAGAAAACAAGAGAAATCGTGAGATTTTCCTTTCTATATAGAGGGAGTTTAGTGCGTTTTTTTTTTATTTTTGTAACCGATTTCAACGCCAAAGAATTTAAATGTCCTTAACCAAAAATATTGAAAACATGCCTCTGAATATTCTGTTATATTTAAAAATGAGGATAGAACTAAATCTTTTTTATACTGTTTTCTAGTGTTTTTTAGATAATCAAACATATTTGAAAGTAGGTCATTAAAATGAAAACTGAAAAAGAGAAAATGTTGGCTGGAGAGATGTACAATCCTGCTGACCCAATATTATTAAAGGAACGTGAGGAAGCAAGACACAAGGTTAGAATATATAATCAAACTTTAGAAACCGAAGGAGATAAAGGTACTAAGTTGTTAAAGGAATTACTCGGTTCAACTGGTGAGAACGTATATATGGAACCCAATATAAGATTTGATTATGGATATAACACATATGTAGGTGAAAACTTTTTTGCAAACTTTGACTGTAATATATTAGATGTTTGTGAAGTGCGTTTTGGTGATAATTGTTTGCTTGGACCCAATGTACAAATCTATACAGCTACGCATCCACTTCATCCAACTGAACGTAATTCAGGTAAAGAATATGGAAAACCAATTACTTTCGGGAATAATGTATGGATTGGTGGAAGTGCAGTAATAAATCCAGGAGTTACGATAGGTAATAATGTTGTTATTGCAGCAGGTGCAGTAATCACTAAAAATGTGCCAGATAACGTTGTAGTTGGCGGTAATCCAGCTAAAATAATTAAACAAATTGAAATATAAGTTATATCCTTGTTGAACTAACGGGGGCTTTACTTTTTTAACAAAGGGACTGTTTTTCGGCAGTCTCTTTTTCCTTTCCGTTATTGAACTAACTGGAGTTTAGTTGAATAAAAAAGACAAGCTTCTTATAGGTATAAATGAGTTGATAATATTGGGGAGTGGAATGAATGGGGATAAGAAAAGCGAAAGTTGACGATTGGAAGCAAATTTCTTTGTTATTAAACCAGTTGGACTATCCAGATACTAAACCTTTTATAAAGGAAAAAGTTGAAATACTTCTAATGGATCCGAATGAGGTGTTATTAGTGTTTGAAGAAGATCAGAGTGTTATAGCTTTAATTTCGGTTCATTTTATACCTCAATTAGCTGTAAAAGGAGATTTCGCAAGGATAAGTTACTTTGCAGTTGATAAAAACATTAGAAGTAAGGGGATAGGACGTAAGATTGAAGAATATTGTACTTATTTAGCCATAAAAAGAAATTGCGATAGAATCGAAGTGCATTGCCGTAGGCAATTCTATCAACTTCTTCAAGGCTATATATTACCCTCTATACCAACTTTTATTCGGGTATGGACCCATTACTGAGGAGGTAAACAACTTAAAACCTCAAACTAAAAGAAACACTTGAATTAAAGTGCCTTCTTCTCAAAGTTATTCTATTTAAATTGGCTCCTCTGGTGTAATACAGAACCTGTTGAGTGAAAAATCTTTATGATTATTTGATTAAACTTATAACTAATGATAGCAATTCGCCTTATGCCTCGCAATGCTGCAAATTTCCACTGAATTAGCAGTTTTGACTGTTTATAGAAATAAATTAGGTTTGACAAGATTAAATAGTGCACTATATAATTGGTTCACGACCGGAATAATCGTACAAAATATTATTTTTATAATATTTATAGGAGAGTGTTAAATGGTAAGATTACCCATACATGATTTAGTTCCCTTTCACGCACGATAAAATATGAGTAATATAATTGGAGGAATCTTATATGTACAAATATAAAAAATACGCCGCACTTGGATTAGCTGTTGTAGTACTGCTTGGTCTTCAGCTAAACAATCAATTCACTGCGAAAGCAGCCGACTCACCTACAGTTGTAACGGCACAAGGCGATGTTGACAAAAACGAGGAAAAACTAACATTCGTACTCGTTCATGGCGCATGGGCCGATGCTAGCTACTTTGCAGAAACTGCAGCTGAGCTGAAGAAACAAGGACATACGGTGTACGTTCCTGAATACCCTGGTCACGGAGATTTGAAAAATGTGAAAAACGTTACACACGAACAAATTACAAATTCTGTTGTTGATTACATCGTGAAAAAAGACTTGAAAAATATCGTGCTGCTTGGCCACAGCTTCGGAGGTACAGTAATTGCCAAAGTCAGCGAGCAGATCCCTGACCGGATTAGCCGTCTAGTATTCTTTGACGCTTTTGTTCCAGCAGATGGACAGAATCTGGTTGACCAATTCCCGCCAGCTATTCAAGAAGCATTGGCTCATCTGGTAGATGAGGAAGGCAGAATCATGCTTCCATTCCCATTGTTCCGTGACGGCTTCGCCAATACAGCCAGCCTGAAAGAAGCGCAATCCATGTACAGCAAAATTACACCTGAACCGGCTGCTCCATTGCTGCAAAAGCTTGATTTGAAAAAATTCTACACCTTGGAAATTCCTAAGAGCTACTTGTATCTGACAGAAGACAACGTTCTTCCTCATACGGAGAATTACGCTTGGCATCCAGCTCAATCCAGCCGCCTTGGCTTCTTCCGTTACATTGAAGGAGACGGCGATCATATGACAACTGTTCATAAAGATCCTAAACAAATGGCTAAGAAATTTGTAGAAGCAGGTAGACCATAATAGGCTGCGTTTAATTCGTTATAAGTAAAAAAGAGCAATCAACAGGTATGTGGGTAAGGTTTTTGAATTAGCCTGTAAATCACTGCCTGTTTGTTGCTCGCATGGTGGGAGAGTAGACCTTTGTAAATGTAATCTTTAAAAAAGAAAAAATTGTGGTTATTATTAAACTACCAGGTGCGATTCTTCAATACGAAGGATCGCTTTTTCTTATTGAAGTGAGGAAAGAGTTAATAAAAGAGGGGAATAACCATATGAAAGAGAATGATTATAAATAGATAAAGTAGCATATAAATTCTGATAATCCTTAAGTAGGCGTGTATGAGGTATGTTTCACCCAAAAGATGTTTTGTCTGACCAGTTGTTAGCTAATACAAACGAGCAAAGTTGGTACATACCATTTTCAGAATCTGTTAAAAATTTGACAGAGGTAGAAGCTTTTTGGAAGGTGGGTGAAGAAAGTAATAGTATTGCCGAAATTGTACAGCATTTGCTTTATTGGAATGAAACGTGGCAAACGAGGTATAAAGATCTATGAACTTTAAAAACAACTTTTAGAAGTTCTTTTACATTGGCAAGAAATATTAACGAAAGAACAACTAGAAAGTGATGTTCAAGGGTTCTCCGATACTAATTGGTGGGAAGTATTAGGGAGTGTAACGACACATAATGCATATCATATCGGTCAAATTATTTATATTCGGAAAATACAAAAGAGTTGGAACTATAACAAAAAGAATAAGTGAGATATATTATAATTATTGAACTAACGGGTGCAAGAGTTTAAGGTGGGATCGCTGCCGCGGTCTCTTTTTTTGTTGTGCTAAAGGTGCAGTTTAGCTAACAATAAGTATCATAAAATAAAGGAATTTTGATTTTAGTAAAGAAAGAATTATTAAGAAAAATGCAAGGGTGGAATAGGGTTTCGGAACGAAACTGGTTACAGATTGGTTTACTTAGAATACGGTGGGGGAAATTCACATATATTTTTAATTGAAGATGATAGGGGGAATATACCAATGAAAAAGCGTGGAATTGGTCATAACGGTCCACTAGTTTCAGAGATTGGTCTCGGTTGTATGGGGATGTCATGGCTATATGGTAATGCTGACCGAAGGGAAAGCATTGCAACAATCCACGCGGCAATGGAGGAAGGCATTACACTCTTCGATACAGGGGATTTCTATGGCGATGGACACAATGAATTACTTCTACGTGAAGCATTTCAAGGAGTCCAACGGGAAAATGCATTCATTTCAGTAAAATTCGATGGCAAGCTACATTCTCAGGGCAAGAGTCATCGAAAGAGTAATAACCACCCTCATACAGTAAAGAATTTCCTTGAGGATACACTACTTCGACTAGGTGTTGAATACATCGATCTTTATCAACCAGGCACAGCCTGCATCGATCCAAACATACCAATTGAAGAAACGGTTGGTGCAATTGCCGATTTGGTAAAGAAGGGATATGTACGTTACATTGGTCTTTCTGAAGTAGGAGTGGATACAATTCGGCGTGCACACGCTGTACATTCTATTAGTTGGCTACAAATGGAATACTCACTATTTAATCGGAGCATCGAATCAAATATTTTGCCCACTTTACGGGGATTAGGCATTTCGCTTTCAGCTTACGGTGTTCTCTCTAGAGGGTTGTTGAGCGGTACATGGTCAAAAGATCGAGAGTTAGGTACGGATGATAAGCGTCGGAAGGCTCCACGGTTTACTAGCGAAAATCTCCAAAAGAATTTAGCCCTTGTTGAGGCATTGCGTACAATTGCTAAAGAAAGGCAAGTAACTGTTGCGCAGCTTGCTATCGCATGGGTTCTATCTCGGGGTGAAGATGTTATCCCATTGGTTGGAGCAAGAAAGAGATCACAACTTCAGGATTCCTTCGGTGCACTTGAACTGAATTTAAGTTCAGACGACCTTTTACGAATCGAAGAAGCCGTACCTCCAGAACTTGTGGCTGGTGAATACTTCCCTATACCGCGGGAAAAATGGTTTATCAACTAAACCAGCTAATAGTTTGTCAATACTTTTCAATAAAAAGTTTATTAGACTCATGATATACTAAAAAAGTCCATGCCAAATAACCTTCCGATCTACTCTAATCTAATTGGAAGGTTTTGTTGTATTTAGTTAGATATAGGTTTTAAGCTATATCTTGGAAAGTTGTTCTGCTTTTTAGTAAGGCATATATCCAATGTATGAGTTTATTTACACAAGCAATGATGGCTACTCTAAATGGTTTTCCTTCTTCTCGTTTCTTATCGTAAAACTCTCGTAGTCTTCTATTGCGTGGAATGATCTCATCAGTTGTTTTCTTTTTACGAGAATCCCGAATTCCACTTTGAACAGCCATATACAAGGCGTGGCGAAGCCTACACGAACCACGTTTGGTTATTCGGTTTACCGATGCAGTAAACTTTCCAGAAGAGTACACACTAGGATCTATTCCAGCGAATGCAACTAACTTCTTGGCATCATTAAACCGATCTATCTCTCCGATTTCAGAAATAATCGTGGCAGCGATTTTTTCTCCAACTCCAGGGATAGATTGAAGGATCTCATATTCTTCAATTTCACTAGCGAGGGCATCTGTTTCATCGGCAATATTGGATAAATGCTCTTGGTATTGAAGAACAATCTTAACCAAGATTTCAAGGTTAAAAATATGACTATCGTAGAGATTGTTTTGAAAAGGATCACGAAGGGCTGCTTCTCTTAACTTCTGTGCCTTTTCCTTTGCCCATGACTCCGAACGACTCATACATAATGAAGCTATTTTATCCGTTAACTTTTTTTCACTCACACTTAATACAGCTTTAGAAGTAGGGAATTCTAGTAAAGTAAGCAAAGATACTTTCGAATATAGGCTTCCAAACACCCCTCGATACTAAGGAAAAACCTGATCAATTAAAGAATGCAGCTGTATCTTTGTTTTAGCTGATATTTCCGCAATACTCTCTTGTTGTCTTGTCAGATTACGAAGGTTTAATAGTTGGACACCACGCTTCTTGTAAGGCTCTAATTCCTCTTTATAAAACAGTTCACAAAGGTGATAAGCATCAATTGCATCGGTTTTTACTTTTCGAAGGCTTGAGCTTTTGGCTCTATGAGAGATAAGAGGATTGACGATAATATAAACATAATTTTGTTCCTCTAGAAACTGAATAACGGGAATAAGATAATAACCAGTTGATTCTAAAACAACCGAAGGTTGATGACCACCAGCAGCCTTTTCAACATCTTGAAGGAACTCTAATAGACTTCCTAATCCTTTAAGATCGTGAGTAATACCAAAACTCTTACGATATGGTTTACCTTTATTTAAAAACGCTTGAACCTGACTTTCTCCTTTTGATACATCCAGACCAATCACTGGATTCATTAATTTTCTCCTCCTCCTAGAAATTCAAATTAGTCGGTAACCCCTAATGCTCCTTGTAATGTCATAGGTTCGCTTGTTAAACGGGATCATGGTCCCAACCAGCCTGAAACATGTTTATACAAGTAGGGGGTGAACAGTTTAGCTGACGGAATCGAGTTCCACGGGTGCGACGTTCTACCCCGACTACCGTAATAATAAGACCATAAACAAAAAGGTCAACCAGAAAAATCTGGCTAACCTCATATTACGAACGGGTGCTTTAGTTTAAGAAACCACTGACTTTTATCAGTGGCTTTTTTGTTTGTTAGATGGAAGACCTCTTACGATAACTATTTATCAATCACGGTGGAATTCCATTAATAGTTCGTGGACAATGTGCTGTTTAAAATCTTTTGGCTTATCCAATAGTATCCCTCTTCTTGACGCAGCTGCAATTATAAGTCCTAATTCATAATACATATTTTTAGAAACTAAACCTTTTGAAATCATTTTTTGCACTTCATAATAAAATTGAATCAAAAAATCACTTGGTAATTTTTCATACAAAGACATTCCTGAAACATCTACTATCCCTACCTCATTAATAGGAATTGTATCGATTAAAACCGAAGTTGAAAAGAGTTTTTTCTCCAGATTCACAAATTTTCCATTTAATTACAGACAGGATTTGACAATACAGCTTTAATCTTGTTGAACTAAAGGTGCAGGTTAGTGGAATAATGTTGATGGTAAAATGAAGTAAAAAGAAGCAAAATAAAGGTAATATAATTTAATATGTTAAGGTGAAAGTGTAGGTGAGGGCCAAATGTCAGAAGATGAATTATTCTCAAATAAGGCATCTAATGTTTATGAAATATATTCAAAAATACTCGATTCATTGAAAGAAATAGGACCGTTTGAAATTGAGTTTAAAAAGACTTCTATACATCTTTTAAATAAATCTTCCTTTGGAGGAGTTCATCCAAAAAAGAAATGGTTAGAATTTAATTTAGTAACAAACCATCAAATTGAACACCAGAAGATAACGAAGATTGAACAAGTTTCCAAAAACAGATTTCACAATAACTTTAGATTTCATAGTGTAGACGAACTAACTAAAGAGTTTTTAATTCTTTTAAAAGAATCCTATCAATTGATGAGTTAGTTACAGAAAGGAAATTTAATACCATGGGCAGTATTTTCTTAGGAATTATATCTGGTCTAATATTTGGTTTAATATCTGTAATAATAATGCTTCCGATGAAATTCGAAGATAAACGTACTGCTATTATTGGTTCTTTTATAAATCGTTTTACGATTGGTTTCTTGATATCAGTAACTGTTCTTCCTATGGATGGTTGGACAAAAGGAGTATTGATAGGATTGTTAATTAGCCTCCCAGACGCACTTATTACAAAAGCCTATTTACCAATCATTCTCTTAGGAGTAATCGGAGGAGCTATTATTGGAGGCTGTATTGGCTAAGAGGGTTTGAGGGGTCATAACTATAATCTTATTGATCTTACGGGTGCGTTGATCCAGAAGGATTGACCCCCTTTTTTGTTGAATTAATTGACTAAGATTAAGTCCAGGAATTCCTTATTCGACTAACGTGGCAGTTATATGTAGTATGAATATCTACAGTATTCAACGTATGTAATGATACAAAAATGATCGAATTTTTTATCTTTTGATTTTACCATGATTTACAAATTCCCTCTATTTGATATAGTAGAATAGTAGGCAACTTAATATATTTCTAGGTGAAATCGTGATGGAGAATAAACGGAAATGAGAAAATTACGTGATATTACAGGGGAACGGTTCGGTAAATTAACTGTACTAAATGCTGTAAGAGTTCCCATAGGTGATGGGAAGTTTCGTACGAAGTGGAATTGTATGTGTGATTGTGGTAAACAAAAAGTAGTCGATGGTTCTTCTTTGACATCTGGAAAAACTAAAACCTGTAACGGGTGTTTACAAGTAGACATATCCATTGGACAACAATTTGGTAAGTTAACAGTTATAAAGTCAGTTAAAATACACGAGAAAAATAGTTACAGAACCATGTGGGAATGTAGATGTGAATGTGGCAACATTCGATTAGTAAGGGGAACTATACTACAAAAAAGAGGTTCCCACTCATGTGGAAAATGTATGAAAAGCCAAAATCTAACAGGAAGACGTTTCGAAAGATTGCTTGTGTTGGAAAATGCTAAAGAAGATGGTTATTGGAAGTGCGTTTGTGATTGTGGTACCACATCAACAGTACATTATACAAGTTTATTAAGAGGAACCACAAAGAGTTGTGGCTGCTTTGCAATTGATTTGTTGAAGGAACGAAATAAAGCATCAGGTACACATCATATGACTAATACTCGCTTACATAATATATGGGATACCATGAAAGCCCGTTGTCATCGTCAGAA